>NZ_CP108006.1:0-644642 GCF_036127095.1 Streptomyces sp. NBC_00335 | reverse complement strand
TGACGTTGTCCTGCGCCGGATGCGTCCGTCCCGCCGGGCCGGCCGCGAAGGCGCGGAGCAGGTTCTCCGTCACCCGGGTGGTCAGGGCGCCCGAGCGGGCGTCCAGGCCGTGGTTGGCTCCGCTGCGGCCGTCGCCCTTCGCGTCGAGGGCCTCCACCCAGCGCATCGTCCCCGTCGCGAAGACGGCGGCGCCGCTCGGCGTCGTGTAATACGCCGTGTCCTGGTGGCTGGGGCGGCCCTCGCAGACCACGGGGGAGTGCGCCAGGATCTCGATCGGGCGCGGGGTGGTGAAACCGGTGTTGACCTTGTCGTACTCCACGCCGACCAGGTGCGGGAAGCTGTCGCCGGCCTTCGCGCCGGTGCCCTCGAAGAGCCAGTGGCCCGGGTGCGTCACCACGTACGGGGCGTCCACCGGGTAGCCGTCGTAGATCACGCCGAGCAGCGTGCTCTCCGGGTCGGCGGCGGGCGGCGACCGGAAGTCGACGGTGGCCGGGTGGCCGCGCTTGAAGCCGGGATCCTGCTCGTAGGAGGACTTGTAGCAGACCACCGTACGGTCCGGCCCGAGCTCGGAGGCCTCCAGCCGGATCCGGCGGTAGCAGCAGTTCGCGCCCAGGATCGCGATGTTGGTGCCCGCGTCCCGGGCCGCCGTGACGTGCGCGCGCTGCTCGGGCGACCAGTACTCGTCGTGGCCGAGGGAGAGGACCGCCGAAGCACCCTCCAGCAGCCGCTTCTCGCGGGCCAGGTCGGTGGTGGTCGTGTACGCCAGGGGGATGCCGAGCCGCTCGGCGAGCGCGAGCAGCGGAGCCTCGTACACCAGGAAGAGGCCCGCGCCGTCGTCGTACTCGTAGGGCCGGTCGAAGGTCACGGCGAGCGAGCGCGAGGCGTATCCGCCGCTGGGGCCGTCGTAACTGCCGTATCCGCCCCAGCGGTTGTACGCCTGCCAGGTCGCCACCGCGTTGACCACGACGGTACGTCCGGTCGTGGCGGCGGACCGCACGGTGACGGGGACGAACCGCTGGCCCTCCCCGCCCTGCGCGTCGAGGCGCAGCAGATAGCAGCCCTCGGGCCAGTCCTTGGTCTCGACGGTGGTGCTACGGGCCCACCGGGTGCGCACCGTACGGGTCGCGGTGTCCACCGTGTGGTCGGGCTGGCGCACCCCGGGAAGGGCCTCGGAGCGCCAGACCAGGCGGGCCCGGGCGCCGCCGTACCAGCCCATGCGGTAGGCGGAGACGGTGAACCGGGGCGCGGTGGTGGAGACGTGCAGGCCGAAGGACTCGCCGGGCAGCACGCTGACCCGGTCGGTGAAGCCCTCGATGGCGCGGGCCGGGCCGGCCTTGGCGACCTGCCAGTCGGCGTTCCCCGGGCGGGCGTTCTCGGCCCGGACGTCGAAGCCGCGCGGCCCCTCCTGCTTCTCCGGGGGACGGGACGGATCCCGGCTCTCGCCGGGCCCCGCCCCGTCCGCCTCCCCGGCGTCCCCGTTCGCGCAGCCGGCCACGGCTCCCAGCCCGGCGGCGGTGGCAGCCGCCCCCGTCGCCAGGGCGAGGAACCGCCGCCTGCCCGCGCCTTCGCCGTCCCCGGATATGTGCTCCTGATCCATGCGGGTCACGCTATGTCACCCTGTGGGCTCCGCTTCGATCGCCCCGCGGGGGGTCCGGAGATCGATCAGGAGAGCGTCCGGAGGTCACCCCAGCTTCACCTTCACCACCTGGCTCGCCCCCTCCAGGGCCGTGAGGCTGCCGAAGCCGAGCCGGAGGGTGCTCCCGGTGCTCGCCGAGGCCAGGCTCGCCGGCTGGGACAGCACCTGGGTGACGGGCCGGTTCCACACGAGGGTCAGTGCCGACAGGGTGCGGGTCGGGTCCGAGACGCAGACCACGGCCGTGCCGTCGCCGGGCTCCCGCACCGTGACCGAACACGGCGCGCTCGCCTGCAGGGCGCCGATCGTCGCGGGCTGCCAGAAGTTCACCCCGGTGAAGCCGAGCGAGCCCACCGTCACCCCCTGGGCGGTCGGGTTGTTGGAGAGCACCGTGAGCCAACCGGTGGCGGCGGACCGGGCCGAGGTCTGGGCCGCCGAGGCGCCCGGCATCAGCTGGTAGACGTAGCTCCCCGCGGCCGGGTTCGTTCCGTGGTCGTACCAGAGGGTGAGGTAGCGCCGGGTGAGGACCGCGGTGGAAGCGCTCCGGTTGATATCGCTCCACCGGCCGGTACGGGCCTCCCGCAGTGCCCGGAACGTGCCCGAACCGGACATCACATAGCCGCCGAAGCCCGCCAGGTGCGCCCAGCCGGGCCCGGGGAAGGAGGCCGTCCAGCCCAGCGTGGCCGGCTGGACCGTGCCGCTCACGGTCAGGGCGTGGGCGCCGGTCGCGCCCAGGTTCCGGTTGTCGATGACCGTGTCGACCGCGGCGCCGTCGGTGGAGCTGATCCCGGCGCCCAGGCAGACCACCGTGTCATCGAGGAAGAACCAGGACTTGCGGGCCGTGAGGGTGCTGCCCAGCCCCTTCAGGTGCTGGCCCACCGAGGCGAACTCCCCGTCGGTCGTGCCGCCCACCCAGGTGACGTCCGGCCGGGACGCGCCCCAGTCGCCTCCCGCTCCGTCGGCCAGCGCCTTGCGGGAGGCGGTGGTCCCGGGCAGCCGGTACGGATTGACCGTGGGCCAGAACGCGTCCGAGTACTGGCCGTTCCCGGAGGTGGAGCCCCACCAGGAGAGCATGCCACTGCCCGTGTGCCAGCCGCGCAGGTTCTCGCCGTTGCCCGTCTCGTAGTGCGTGATCCGCTTCGAGGCCATGGACAGGGAGGCCGCCCAGGCCGGTCTGCGGTGCGTGGCCCGGTCCATCGAGGGGAACAGCCGGTGCGCCACCGGCTCGGGCAAGGCCGTGACCGCGGCGTCCGACGAGACTTCGGAGAGCCGGGCCAGGGACGACAGGCTCTGGGTGGCGTCCGACAACGGGGGGCTGTAGTAGTCCCGCGCCGTCCAGCCCTTGACCAGACCGCGCCAGCGCGTCCGTTCGCCGGCGGACGCGCCCTCGGCGAGGAGCAGGATCGCGGCGAGGACGGAGTGCCCGCGGGTGTGGTCGTCCAGCTGTGCCTGGAGGGGATCGGCGACCTGGACCCCCCGGCTGGGGGCCCGCCCCGAAACCGCGTCCATCATCAGCCCGTTGTAGAGGAACGGCGCCCACGCGTGCTCCACCGCGTCGAAGACGATCTGCGCGCCGGGATCGGTGACCTCCCACGCCGTCCCCTTCAACAGGCCGAACAACATGCCCAGTCCGCCGAGCATGACCGAGCCGTACGAGCCCGTGTACGCGACGTAGGTGTGCTGGATGAAGGAGCCGTCGCGGTAGAGCCCGTCGCCGGAGGTGACGTACGGGAACACCGGCGTGAGCGCGTCCCGGGCCAGGGCGATCTTCGCGTCGTCACCGCCCACCACACCGCGCAGCGCGAGCACCCGGCACAGGTCCACCCGGTTCGCCCCGGTGCTGGTCCCGGAGTACGAGCCCACCGTCGAATCGGGGACGAAGTGGTCCACGGCGGCGCAGTATCCGGCGAGCTGCGCCGCCGACAAGTGGCCGTACATCAGGACGACGGTGTCGAGCAGCGCCTGGGGGGCGCCGATCTGCCAGCACCACCAGTTTCCGTACCGCGCCTGGCCGGCGTTGTAGACCTGGGCGTGGAGGTGGTCCAGCCCGGTCAGTACGGCCGTGCGCAGCGCGGCGTCGCCGGTGAGCCCCGTCCCCGGTCTGACATAGGCCTCGGCCATGCTCCGCAGCCGGTAGTAGCTCTGCGCCATCCACTCGGGGTCGGAGGTGAAGACCTGGTCGGGCCAGAGCGAGCCGGTGGCCGGGGCCATCGAGGAGCGCCACTGGCCGGCTTGCGTGCCCAGCGCGGTCAGCCGGGTGCGGAAGGGCTCGGCCGTGGGGGAGGACACGGTCCCCAGGACGAGGCCCTGCCACACCGCGCGCATGGCGGCGTGCACAGCGGTCACCGTCCCGGCGGTCGCCGGGAGGACGGGGGTGCCGAGCAGCACCACGCTGCCACCGACCGCCGTGAGGAAGGCACGGCGGCTCCACACATCTGTCATCACAGTCTCCTTTGACTGAAACGCTGCATCGCCTGAAAAGCTGCATCGCTTTTAAAGCTGTGGCCCCCGTGGTTTTCGGTTCACGCACCCCCCTTCACCTCATGCGACGTGCTCGCGGTAGCGGTCGATCACCTCCCGCAGCACTTCTTCGCCGTCGCGGGCCCACAGCCCGGGATGGAAGATCTCCACCTCGACCGGCCCCGAATACCCCGCGGAGTCGGTCAGCTCCCGGAAGGCCCGCAGATCGATCGAGCCGTCGCCCAGCTGTCCCCGGCCCAACAGCACGCCCTCAGGGAGCGGCGTCACCCAGTCGGCGACCTGGACGGACACGATCCGCCCGGCCTCACCGGCCCGACGCACCTCGGAAGGCAGCCGCTCGTCCCACCACAGGTGGTAGGAGTCCACGACCACCCCCACCCGCGACGCCGGGAACTCCTCGGCGATGTCCAGGGCCTGACCGAGGGTGGAGACGACACAGCGGTCCGCCGCGTACATCGGGTGCAGCGGCTCGATCCCCAGGCGCACCCCGTGCCCGGCGGCGTACGGGACCAGGTCGCCGAGGATGTCGACGATCCGCCGCCGGGCTCCCGCCAGGTCCCGGTCCCCGTCCGGCAGGCCTCCCGAGACCAGGACCAGGGCGTCGGCGCCCAGTTCGGCGGCCTCCTCCACGGCGCGGCGGTTGTCCTCGAGGGCGCTCGCGCGCCCCACCGGATCGGCGGCGGTGAAGAAGCCGCCCCGGCACAGCGAGCTGACCCGCAGTCCGGCGTCCGCGACCAGCTTCGCGGCCTCCCGGACCCCGAACCGCTGCACGGGATCGCGCCACAGCCCGACCGCTCCGACCCCGGCGGCGGTACACCCGGCCACCAGCTCGGGGAGCGACCACTGGCGGATCGTCTCCTGGTTCAGGCTGAACCGGGCCGGCGACGGCGTCGTTGCCGGGCTCATGACGCCACCCCGTGCAGCGCGAGCAGCCGGCGCATCCGGTCCTCGGCGAGCTCCGGGTCGGGGAACAGGCCGAGATCGTCGGCCAGTTCGTAGGCGGTGGCCAGATGGGGGAGCGAGCGGGCCGAGTGCAGTCCGCCCACCATCGCGAAGTGCTCCTGGTGTCCCGCGAGCCATGCCAGCAGCACGACCCCGGTCTTGTAGTAGCGGGTGGGCGGCGCGAACAGGTGCCGCGACAGGGGCACCGTCGGATCCAGCAGCTCCCGGAACCCGGCCGTGTCGCCCTGGTCGAGGGCGAGGGCCGCCCGCGCCGCGATCGGGGCGATCGGATCGAAGATGCCCAGAAGGGCGTCGCTGGCCAGCTCGCCGTCGCCGGCGATCAGCTCCGGATAGTGGTAGTCGTCGCCCGTGTAGCAGCGCACACCCGCCGGCAGCCGCCGCCGGATGTCCACCTCGCGCGCCGCGTCGAGCAGCGAGACCTTGATGCCGTCGACCTTCTCCGGATACTCGGAAATGATCTTCAGGAAGACGTCCGTGGCCTCGTCCAGGTCCGCGTGACCCCAGTACCCCTCCAGCGCGGGGTCGAACATCGGCCCCAGCCAGTGCAGGACCACCGGCCGCGAGCTCTGCCGCAGCAGCCTCCCGTACACCTCGGAGAAGTCCTCCGGGCCGCGCGCCGCCGAGGCCAGAGCCCGGGAGGCCATCAGTACGGCCGTCGCCCCGCACTCCTCGACCAGCGCCAGCTGCTCCTCGTACGCCGCGGTGACCGCGGCCAGGGAATGCGTGGTGTCCGCGGCCAGCTGGTCGGTGCCCGCGCCGCAGACGATCCGGCCGCCCACCGACCGGGCCTCGGCGGTCGAACGGCGGATCAGCTCCGCCGCCGCCGGCCAGTCCAGGCCCATCCCGCGCTGCGCCGTGTCCATGGCCTCGGCGACTCCGAGGCCCTGCGCCCACAAGGTGTGCCGGAAGGCCAGCGTGCTTTCCCAGTCGATCACCGGGCCGGATTCGGCCGAGGCGGAAAGGGGGTCGGCCACCACGTGCGCGGCCGAGTAGAAGGTGCGGCTGTGGGCCGGGCCGCAGGTGAGCGGCGCCAGTGGAGCGGTGACCGGCGCGTGCAGGCGCAGCGCGCCGTCCGCCGAGGGGAGCCGGATGCTCACAGCGCCACCTCCGGGACCACCAGCCGCCGTCCCTCCGCGGAGGAGCGCAGCCCGAGGTCGGCGAGCTGTACCCCGCGGGCCCCGGCCAGCAGGTCCCACTGCCAGGGTTCGTCCCGCACGACATGGCGCAGGAACAGCTCCCACTGGGCCTTGAAGCCGTTGTCGGCGGGGTTGTTGTCCGGGACCTCCTGCCATTGGTCGCGGAACGTCTCGGTCAGGGGCAGGTCCGGGTTCCACACCGGCTTCGGCGTCGTCGCGCGGTGCTGGATCCGGCAGCCGCGCAGCCCGGCGACCGCCGAGCCGTGCGTCCCGTCCACCTGGAACTCGACGAGCTCGTCGCGGTTGACCCGGACCGCCCAGGAGGAGTTGATCTGGGCGACGGCGCCCCCCTCCAGCTCGAAGATCCCGTACGCCGCGTCGTCCGCGGTGGCCTCGTACGGCTTGCCGTCCTCGTCCCAGCGGCGGCCGATGTGGGTGCGCGTCAGCGCCTGCACCGTGCGGACCCGGCCGAACAGCTCGTGCAGCAGGTACTCCCAGTGCGGGAACATGTCGGCGACGATGCCGCCGCCGTCCTCGGAGCGGTAGTTCCACGAGGGGCGCTGGGCGGACTGCCAGTCGCCCTCGAAGACCCAGTATCCGAACTCCCCGCGGACGGACAGGATCTCGCCGAAGAAGCCGCCGTCGATGAGCCGCTTGAGCTTCAGCAGGCCCGGCAGGAACAGCTTGTCCTGCACCACCCCGTGCTTGACTCCGGCCGCGTCGGCCAGGCGCGCGATCTCCAGCGAGGACTCGAAGGTGAGGGCGGTGGGCTTCTCGCAGTACACGTGCTTGCCGGCCGCCACGGCCTGCCGTACGGCCGCCTCGCGGGCGCTGGTGACCTGGGCGTCGAAGTAGATCTCCACCTCGGGATCGGCCAGCACCGCCGACAGGTCCGTGCTCACGTGCTCCAGGCCGTGCCGCTCCGCGATGGCCCGCAGGGCCTCCTCGCGGCGCCCGACCAGCACCGGCTCCGGCCACAGCACCGTGCCGTCGCCGAGGTCGAGCCCGCCCTGCTCGCGCAGTGCGAGCAGGGAGCGGACCAGGTGCTGGCGGTATCCCATCCGCCCGGTGACGCCGTTCATGGCGATCTTGATCGTCTTGCGCTGCACGGTGTCCCCCTCCTTCGTCTTGTTGCGTGTTCTTTGTGTCTCGTGACGGAGAAGGCTGCATAGAAAGCGCTTTCTCTTCGATCAGGCTAGGGCCGCGCACGGTCGCGGTGCAAGACTCTTACGGGTGATAGAAAGCGCTTTCTTCATCGGCGAGTATGGAGATCCACGCGCCGGGTGAGACGATGGCCCGGGACGGATCGGAAGGAGGGGATGATGGCGGTCACACTCGCCGAAGTGGCGGCGCACGCGGGCGTATCGCCCGCCACGGTCTCGCGCGTACTGAACGGTGGATACCCGGTGGCGGGCGGCACCAGGACCCGCGTGGAGCGGGCGATCGAGGACCTCGGCTACATCGCGAACGGCCCCGCGAGGGCCCTCGCCGCGGCGACCTCGGATCTCATCGGAGTCCTCGTGCACGATGTCGCGGACAGCTTCTTCGGGATCCTCGCCGGATCCCTGCAGAGCGCCCTGGGCCCCGGCGGCCAGGGCGGCGCACGGCGGCTCGCCGTCGTCTGCAACACCGAGGGGGCCCCCGCCGCCGAGCTGGACTACCTCGCCCTCCTGGAGGGCCAGCGGGCCGGAGGGGTCGTCCTGACCGGCGGCGCCGTGGAGGAGCCGGAGCACACCCGGGCGCTCGCAGCCCGCCTCGCCCGCATCGCGGCCACCGGCGCCCCGGTGGTGCTGTGCGGGCGGCCCCCGCTGCCCATGCCCGCCGGACTCCCCGTCGCCACCGTCATGTTCGACGACCGGGGCGGCGCCTTCCGGCTCACCGAGCACCTGCTGGCGCTCGGCCACCGGCACATCGCCTACGTGGCCGGCCCGCCCGGACTGAGCACCACCCGGGAGCGCCTCGCCGGACACCAGGACGCCCTGCGCGACCACGACCCCGCACTGCCGGCGCACTGCGCAAGCCTCACCGTGCACGCCGGGTTCGAGCGCTCCGCCGGATACGACGCCACCCGTGAACTGCTCCGCCGCGGAGCGCCCTTCACGGCCGTGGCCGCCGCCAACGACACCGTCGCCACCGGGGTCGCCGCGGCCCTGCGCGAGGCCGGCCTGCGGATACCCGAGGACGTCTCCGTCGCCGGCTTCGACGACCTGCCCGTCTGCGTCGACACCGCCCCCGCCCTCACCACCGTCCGGGTGCCGCTGCGGGAGGCCGGGGTGCTCGCGGCCCAGCTCGTCACGGGCCGCAGAGCACTGCCCCCCGGCGGCATCACCACGCTGCCCGCCGAGCTGATGGTGCGCGCCTCCACCGCGCCGCCGCCCGCCGCCGGACCGCCCGCCGCCGGACCGCCCGCGGCCATCGGAGGGGGCCGTCCGTGAAGTACGCCTTCTCCACCCTCGGCCTGCCCGGCACCCCTCTGGAGCGCAATGCGGACCTCGCCGCCACGCACGGCTACGAGGGCCTCGAACTGCGGGCCCACCCCGAGGAACCCCTGCACCCCGACAGCCCCGCCGGCGACCGTGCGGCCGGCCTGCGCACGCTGACCTCCGCCGGCGTCACCGTCCTCGGAGTCGCCGGCTACGCCCGGGTGGCCGCGCCCGGTCCCGACGAGCCGGTCCTCGCCGAGATCCACGCCCTGGTCCGGCTCGCCGCCGACCTCGAAGCCCCCTACGTACGGGTCTTCCCCGGCGGCGGTGACCTGCCCCCGGCCGAAGCCGACGGGCACGCGGTCCGCAGGCTCCGGGCCGCCGCGCCCTTCGCCGAGCGGCACGGGGTCCGGATCCTGCTGGAGACCCACGACTCGCACCGCACCGCGACCAGCACGGCCCGGGTCCTCGACCGGGTCGCGCATCCGGGCGCGGGCGCGCTGTGGGACGTACTGCACACCTGGCTCGGCGGCGAGTCGCCGGCCGAGTCGAGCCGGACCCTCGCCGGGCACCTGGGGTACACGCAGGTCAAGGACGTGGCGTCCGCGCACGAGCTGACCCCGCTCGGGCTCGGCGGGGGAGCGCTGCCCCTCGCCGAGGCGGTGGCCCTCCTGCCGCCGGGGGGCTGGCTCTGCTGGGAGTACGAGAAGCGCTGGTATCCCGGCGCCGGCGAACTGCCCGAGCGGCTCGGGCCGGGCCGGGAGTACTTGGAGCGGCTGGTCCGCGCGACGGACCGTCAGGCCGAGTAGCCGAGCCGGTCCCGGTCGACGGCGTGGCGGAAGCCGAGGCCCGAGGCGTAGCGCTCCAGTTCCCCGACGGCCGAAGCCGCCAGCCTGTCCAGCTCCCCGCCCAGGGAACCGGCCACGTGCGGGGTGAGCAGCACATTGGGCAGGTCGTACAGCGGGGAGCTCGCGGGCAGCACCTCCGGCTCGGTGTGGTCGAGCACGGCGTGCAGCCGCCCCGAGACCAGTTCCCCGGTCAGCGCCGCGGTGTCGACGAGCGAGCCGCGCGCGGTGTTGACGAGGGTGGCCCCGTCCGGCATGAGGGCCAGCCGGGGCGCGTCCAGCAGCCGTCGGGTCTCCGGCAGTTCGGGAGCGTGCAGGCTCACCACGTCGCTGCGGGAGAGCAGTTCGTCCAGGGCGACGGCCTCGGCGCCGAGGGCGGCGAGCTCGGCCGGATCGGCGTACGGATCGTGCACGAGCACCCGCAGGTCGAAGGGGCGCAGCAGTTCCAGGACGCGCCGGCCGATGAGGGAGGCGCCGATCAGCCCGACGGTGCGGCGGTAGTTGCCGACGGCGGGATAGTGCCGCAGCGGGTCGACGTGGCCGCGGGCGGCCCGGTAGGCGTGCGCGGAGTCCAGTACCCGCTTGTTGGCGAACAGGATGGCGGCGAGCGTGTACTCGGCGACCGGCAGGGCGTTCACGGCGGCGGAACTCGACACCAGCAGCCCCCGATCCCAACAAGCCTCGGTCACATGGTGTTTGACGCTGCCGGCCGCGTGCACGACCGCCCGGAGCTCCGGCATCAGCTCCAGCGCCCGTGCGTCCAGCACAGGACAGCCCCACCCGGTGAACAGGACCTCGGCCACGGCCAGCCGCTGCCGCACGGCCTCCTCGCAGGAGGCGGCGCCGAAGTCGGTGACGAGCAGTCCGGGGTCCACATCGGCGACCCGGACCAGCTCCGGAAGGATCCGTTCTCCGAGGACGGCGGCCCGGGTTCCCGGGCTCATGGCGAGCACGGTGACCGGCCTGCGGGGCGCGGCGAGGGGGGAGGGGACGGAGTCGGAGGCGGGGTGGGTCACTTGACGGCTCCTGCGGTGAGATCCGAAGTCCCGATGGTCACAAACCCCGGCCGCGGCGCCGGGAACGACACGGGGGCGGGAACGGTACGCGGGCGGGAACGGTACACGGGCGGGAGCGACCCGGTCCCCGCGTGGGCGGATGGGACCCGGGGCCGCCGCTCCCCAAAGAGGCGGCCCCGGGGCTGGTTGCGAGCCTCATCCTTTTGTGCGGACGATCATGTCGTCAAGACCGAATCCGCATTTCGATCGAAACGCGCAGGAGGGGCGAGCGCTCGGGCCCCGCATCCTCCCGGGACTACGGCCGGACGGTCAGCCGGGGAAGCAGGTCGAGATGCTGCCGCGGCCCCTCCCGCCCCGCCCCGCGGTCCTCCAGCCGGTCCAGCAGCATTCCGGCCGCCCGCGCCCCCACCTCGCGCTTGGCCGGCGCCACCGCCGACAGCGGTACGTCGGCCAGCTCGGCCACCTCGTCGTCGTACGTGATCACCGCCAGGTCCTCCGGCACCCGCACCCCCCGCGCCTGGAGCCGCGGGATCAGCATGATCGCGTCCGTGTCGCTGTGGATCAGGGCGGCGGTCACCCCCCCCTCCGCCACCGCCGCGCACAAGTAGTCCAGGGTCCGCGCGAACGCCTCCGCCTCCGCGAGCGGCGCCGCTCCGGCCGCGGGCCACGCCGGAGCCGGCTCCAGACCGAGCGTGGCCACGGCCGCCGCGTAGCCGGTCCGCAGCCGCCCCGACGTCGGGGTCTCCCGGCTGGCCAGGGCGATCCGCTTGTGACCCAGTTCCGCCAGGTGCCGCACGGCCCGCGCCGCGCCGTCCGCGTGGTCGGAGGTCACCCGGTCCAGGGAAGCCGCGGGATGCCCCGGCGGGGCCCACCGCTCCACCAGGACGGTGGGCACGGGCAGTTCGGCCGTCCACGCCCCTTCGCCGGGTCCGGCCGCCCCGGCCGCCCAGTTCGGGGTCAGCAGCAGGCCGTCGGCCCCCGTGGACAGCAACCGGTCCGCCTGCGTGCGGTCCTCGCCCGCCAGATACCGCGTCAGCCCCACGGCGAGCCGCGCGCCCCGTGCCTCGACCACCTCGCGGGCCCCCCGCACGACGTCGGCGAAGTAGTACTCGGTGGTCGGCACGACCATCCCGATCACCAGCCCGGCGCCGCCCCGGCCCGTGGCGGCGGCCGCGGCCGTGGCCGCGTCGGAGACCGCCTGCGCGCCCGTGGAGCCGGTCTCCGCGCCCACCGAGTCGGACTCCAGCCGGCTGATCACCCCGTGCATCCGCCGGATCTCGCCCCGCGCCGCCATCGCCTCGACGTCCCGCCGCAGGGTGACGGGGGAGATGCCCAGTTCCCTGGCGAGGTCCGCGACGCGGGCACTGCCCCGGGCCCGGACGAGGGAGAGCACCTGGGCCTGGCGCTGGTCGACATGTGGTCTCAAGGATCCCCCTGCGGTCTGCGTCGTCCGTGGTCCGTGGTGCGTCCGCGTGGTGCGCGCGCCGCTCGATTCCACCACAGAAAGCCGAAACGATCGATTCGATCGAATCGGGTCAGCCGGTCAGCCGGTCAGCGACGCGACGAGCACAGGGGCCACCCGTCCCAGCCGCCCCACCCATCCCACCCGTCCCGCCCGTGCCGCGGGCCCGTCCCGTCCCGCCCGGTCGGGGAGACCGGTGGCGATCTACACTGCCGTCCTGTCGACCATGTGCCGGACGAGTGCGGAGGAACGAAAAGACATGCGCCATCTCCCCCTGGGCAGTTCAGGTCTTCAGGTCTCGGCGATCGGGCTGGGCTGCAACAACTTCGGCGGCCGCCTCGACGCCCGGGCCACCCGCACCGTCGTCGACGCCGCTCTCGACGCGGGCATCACCCTGCTCGACACCGCAGACATCTACGGGGGCGCCGGGGGCTCCGAAACCCACCTCGGCGAGGCCCTCAAGGGCCGCCGGGACCAGGTCGTCCTCGCCACCAAGTTCGGCTACGACGGCGTGGACATGGGCTACGGACCCGCCGCCGGCTCCCGCGCCGGCCGCGCCTACATCCGGCGCGCCGTCGAAGCGTCCCTGACCCGCCTGCAGACCGACCACATCGACCTCTACCAACTCCACAGCCCCGACCCGGCCGTTCCCGTGGCCGAGACCCTCGCCGCGCTCACCGAACTCGTCACCGAGGGCAAGATCCGCTACATCGGCCACTCCAACTTCAGCGGCTGGCAGCTCGCCGAAGCCGCCCACGTGGCCCGCGAAACCGGCGCGGCACCCTTCGTATCGGCCCAGAACGAATGGTCGCTGCTCCAGCGGTCGGCGGAGCGCGAGCTCGTCCCGGCCGCCCTGCACTACGGAGTCGGGGTCCTTCCCTACTTTCCGCTGGCCAATGGGCTCTTGACCGGAAAGATCCGCCGCGGCGCCCCCGTCCCCGCGGGCTCCCGCCTCGAAGGCCGCGACGCCTACCTCACCGACGAGCGCCTCGACATCGTGGAAGCCCTGGCGGCGCTCGCCGACAAGCACGGGCGCACCGTGCTGGAACTCGCCATCGGCTGGCTCTCCGCCCAGCCCGGCTGCGCCTCCGTCATCGCGGGCGCCACCTCCGCCGAGCAGGTACGGGCCAACGCGGCCGTCGCCGACCGGCCGCTCGACGCCGAACTCCTGGCGGAGGTCGACGCCGTAGCGGGGGCCGTCGGCTGACCGCAGTCCCGCCCTCAGGAGGCGTCGGGCGACGGACTGCCGAAATCGGACTCCGACGGGGACGCGGAGACGGACGCGGAGACGGACGCGGAGGCGGACGCCGAGGACGATGCCGACTCCGACGGGCTCGGCGAGACGCTCCCGGAGGCACTGGCTGACGCGCTGGCCGACGCGCTGGCCGACGTACTGGCCGACGTACTGGCCGACGGGCTGGCGGAAGCGCCGCCCGTCGGCGCCCCCGTCAGCACCTCCACCTGACCGGTGTCCAGCGAGTAGTAGGCGCCGACCACGGCCAGCGAGCCCTTCTCCACCAGGGGTGCCAGATCCGCGTTGGCCCGCAGCTCGTCCGCCGTCACCTTGATCTGATTGCGGATCATCGTGTCGACCGGGTCGGAGCCGGGATCCTTGACCGTCAGCTCGTACGCCGGCACCAGCGCCTTCTCGATCGCCCGCAGGTTGCCGGGCAGCGGCTTGCCGTCCCGCAAGGCCTTGTACGAAGCGTCGATGGCCCCGCAGCGCTGGTGCCCGAGGACCAGGATCAGCGGGGTGCCCGCCGTCATCGGCCCGAACTCCACCGACCCGGTCACCACCGGGCCGACCGCCTGCCCGCCCGTGCGCAGCACGAACAGGTCGCCGAGCCCGGTGTCGAAGAGCAGCTCCGGCGGCACCCGGGAGTCGATGCACGCCAGGATCACGCCGTACGGATCCTGCGCCTGCGCCACCAGCTCGCGGCGGTCCGGATCCCGGTCGGGGTGGTTGAGACTGCCGCTCACCCAGCGCTTGTTGCCCTCCAGCAGGCGGCTGTACGCGCCCTCGGGGGTGCTGGGCCGAGGCTCCGGCGCGGCCGTCGTCCGCTTCGGGGAGCTCTTCGCCGAGCACCCGGTGAGCAGGGCCGCGGCGGCCGTGAGGCCGCCCGTCAGCACGAACCTGCGAGGCGGAAGTCCTGCTCTGTCCATCGGTCGTACCCCTCGGTGCCGTTCGGACGCGTCCGTACGTCCTGACCGAGGCGATTCTTGGGGGGTACGGGCCGCCGGGGCGGCAGGCACACGCGGGTCCGCCCGGGTTGGCCCCCGACGGCCGAACGGGGCCGTGCGTCATCGCACGGCCCCGCGGGCCGGATCCCGGGCTTCAGCCACCGGTCCTCAGGACACGATGTCCTTGCGGGAGAACCCGCGGAACGCGAGGGCGAACAGCACCACCGCGTACGACACCGACACCACCGTCCCCTTGATCATCCCGCCCCATTCGAGCTGCGGCTGCAAGGCGTCGGCCCAGGCGAACTGCCAGTGCGCCGGCAGGAACTCCCGCCAGGACCCCAGCGCCGTCACGGCGTCGAGCACGTTGCCGACGATCGTCAGCCCGACCGCCCCGCCCACCGCGCCCAGCGGCGCGTCCGTGCGCGTCGACAGCCAGAACGCCAGACCGGCCGTGACCAACTGCGATACGAAGACGAACGCCACGGCGATGGCGAGCCGCCCGATCGTGTCCCCGGCCGGCAGCGAACCACCCGCGGGGAGTTCCAGCGGCCCCCACCCGTAGGCGGCCGTACCCGCCGCGAGCGCCACCAGCGGCAGCAGGACCATCGCGGCCAGGCTGAACCCGAGGGCCACCACCAGCTTGCTCCACAGCAGCCGGGCCCGGGGCACGGGCGAGGCCAGCAGGTAGCGCAGCGAGGACCAGCTGGCCTCCGAGGCCACCGTGTCCCCGCAGAACAGCGCCACCGGCACCACCAGCAGGAACCCGGCGGACACGAACAGGCAGGTGGCCGCGAAGTTCGCGCCCGAGGCCGTCGCCGTGTCGATGAGGGTGATCCGGCCGTCGTTTCCACCGCGGCTGCCGGGGCCGCCGCCGACCGCGAACGCGATCATCAGGATGAAGGGCAGGGCGGCCAGGATCCCGCCCATCACCAGCGTCCGCCGCCGGCGCCACTGCCGCAGCGCTTCCACGCGCAGCGGCAGCGTCCGGCCGGCCCGGTAGCCGTGGGCGACCTCGCGGCCGATGCCGTCCGGCGTCACGTCGCCGTTCGCGGGCGAGTCCGCGTTCCCCGCCCCGTTCCCGTTCGCGTCCACATCCGTCACGGTGTTCATGCCGCGCCTCCGATCAGGGTGAGGAACGCGTCTTCCAGCCGCCGGTGCGGTCCCACTCCGGACACCGGCACCTCCAGCCGTACGAGTTCGGCGATCAGCTCGGCGGCGCTCGCGCCGTCCAGCCGTACGAGCAGACCGTCCTCGGCGCTCGCCACGGACTCCACTCCCTCCAGGGCGGCGATCTTCCCGACGACCGCCTCGTCCACCGGCTGCGCCAGCGACACCAGCAGGACGTCCCCGCCGCCGGTGATCTCGGCGACCTCGCCCGCCTGGACGAGCCGGCCGCGGTCCATGACCACCAGGTGCGTGCAGGACTGCTCGACCTCCGACAGCAGGTGGCTGGAGACGATGACCGTCCGCCCGCCGGCCGCGTACCGGATCATCACGTCGCGCATCTCGCGGATCTGCGGCGGGTCCAGACCGTTGGTCGGCTCGTCGAGGATCAGCAGGTCCGGCATGCCGAGCATGGCCTGGGCGATCGCGAGGCGCTGGCGCATGCCCTGCGAGTACGTGCGGACCGCCCGCTCCAGGGCGTCGCCGAGCCCGGCGATCTCCAGGGCCTCCTCCATGTGGGAGTCCGCGGCGGGGCGGCCCGTGGCCTGCCAGTACAGCTCCAGGTTGGCGCGCCCCGTCAGGTGCGGCAGGAAACCGGCACCCTCCACGAAGGCGCCGACCCGTGAGAGCACGGGCGCGCCGGCCCGTACCTGGTGCCCGAAGACCCGGATCTCCCCGGCATCCGGAGTGATCAGGCCCATCAGCATCCGCAGGGTCGTGGTCTTGCCCGCACCGTTGGGTCCGAGCAGGCCGAGCACCTGGCCCTTCTCCACCCGGAAGGACAGGTCCCGTACGGCGTAGCGGTCCTGCGCCTTGGCGTACCGCTTGGTCAGCCCCGTGATCTCCAGTGGTACGTCGGCCAGCGCGGGGTCGGGCTGCGGTGCGCCCGCCCGGATCCCGCCCGGCCCCCGGCCGGTCCTGCGGATCCCCACCAGCCCCGCGGCCAGCAGCGCGGCCCCGAGCGGCATCCACCAGGTCCAGGCGGGCAGCCCGGAGGACGCCGTGCGCACCCCGCCCGCGACGGGCACGGCCAGAGGGCCCTGCGCCGAGACGGTGTAGGCCGCGGGCGCGGCCGGGGAGGCGTAGCCGAGGTCGGTGGCGGCGACGACGAGCCGTAGCCGGTGCCCGGCCTCGACGGCGTGGTCGATCGCGGGCAGCCGCAGCTCGACGGTCTTGTCCTGCCGGGCGTCCTCCACCCGCACCGGGGCCACCAGCTGACTGGGCAGCACCTGCTGGCGCCCGTCGGGGCCGACGTCGTACACCTTGCCGAACAGGACGGCCGAACCGTCCTCAGCTGTAGACCTCACCTTTAGGGTGATGGTCGGGGTCCCGGTGATCCGGGTTTCGGCGGTCAGAGGCTCCGAGTCGAACCGGGCGTTCTGCCCGGGGAAGTCCAGCGAGAGGCCGCCTCCGAGGGCGGCGAGCTGCCCGCCGATGCCCGGCAGCGCGGACAGCGCCGGCGGCGCCCCGCCCGCCGGGTTGGCGAAGGTCTGCTCCCGGCCGGTCAGGGCGAACTCGCGCGGCCCGGACAGCAGCCCTGGATAGGTGGAGCCGCTCGCTCCGCGCAGCGTGACCCGGCCGTCGGTGGAGTCGATGCCGCCGGAGCGCGAGACGCGGAAGGCGGGACCGGTGTCCACGGAGGCGTCGTCCTTGAGGTAGCGGTCGAACCAGGTCTGCACCCGGCCCTCGACGCGGTCCGCTTCGCGCATGCCCCCGTCGTGCCCGCCGGCCGCCCAGTCCACGGAGACGGGCGCGCCGTTGGCGGCGATCGCCCGGGCCATGGCATCGGCCTGGTCCAGCGGGAAGAGGGAGTCGTCCTGGCCCTGCGTGATCAGGGTCGGCACCTTGATCGCGCCGCCGACCGCCGAGGGACTGCGCCGCTCCAGCAGCGTGCGGGCCTCGGGGTCGGGCTTGCCGGCCACCGCGACCCGCTCGTACATGGCGCACAGCTCCGGCTGGAAGCGTCCGCAGCCGGGCGCGGCCGGGGCCGCCTGCGGGGCGGCGCCCTGGGCGGAGGCGCCGGGCTGCAGGCCGCCCGCGGAACCGGTGGTGAAGAAGAGGCCCGCCCACAGCTTCTTGAAGACGCCGTTCGGGAAGAGGGAGTCCGCGAGGTTCCAGTAGGTGATCGAGGGGGCGATGGCGTCCACGCGCGGGTCGTTGCCGGCCGCGAGCAGTGAGATCGCGCCGCCGTAGGAGCCGCCCGCGATTCCGACGCGCGGATCCCCGGCCGCGTCCAGGCGCACCCCGGGCCGGGCGGCGATCCAGTCGATCAGCCGGGAGACGTCCTTGACCTCGTACTCGGGATCGTTCAGCCCGATCTTCCCGCCGGAGCGGCCGAAGCCGCGCGCGGACCAGGTGAGCACGGCGTAACCGTCGCGGGCGAGGCGTTCGGCCTGCGGCCGCATGTCCTCCTTGCTGCCGCCGAAACCGTGGGCGAGGAGCACGGCGGGACGTTTCGCCGCACCGTCCCCCGTGGTGTCCCCACTGGTGAAGTACGAGATGTCGATCCCGGCGCCGGGCATGTCGAGGACCTTGTCCTCGCGGCGCACGGACGGGGCGTCGCCGGCCGCGGCGGTGGCCGTGAGGGTGCCCGCCCCCGCGACGACGGCGAGCGCGGCCGCGCCCGCGAGCAGGCGGGTTCGGCGGCGCCGGGGCAGTCGGAGCTTCATACGGGAACCCTAAGCGCCAGGCCGTCGGCGGCCGCGCTCCCGCAGGCTGAACTGCGGACGTCCTCAAGGACTACGCCGGGCGGTCGGCATACCGCGCCTGCGGTACGCGGCGGGCCGGAGCCGGTGCCGGTGCCGTGCCGGTGCGGTGGCCGGGACCGGGAGTCCGGGCCGGGGGCCGGGGGCCGGGACGGACCGGGGGGGTGGAAAGCCCGGCGGGGTCGGGCCGGGGGCGTTTCCTTCCCCACCCCGCCCCTTCCCGAAACTGGGGCTCCGCCCCAGACCCCGCGCCTCAAACGCCGGCGGGGCTGGATGAGCAGGGTTCCGCCCCGGACCCTGCGTCTCAAGCGCCGGCGGGGGTGGATGAGCGGGGCTGCGCCCCGGACCCTGCGCCTCAAGCGCCGGCGGGGGTGGATGAGCGGGGCTGCGCCCCGGATCCCGTGCCTCAAGCGCCGGCGGGGGTGGATGAGCGGGGCTGCGCCCCGGACCCTGCGTCTCAAGCGCCGGCGGGGGTGGATGAGCAGGGCTGCGCCCCGGACCCTGCGCCTCAAGCGACGGCGGGGCCGGCTGTGCCGGGCTGCGGTGCAGGCCGCGCGGCGGGAGGATGGCCGCATGTTGCTGGCCGAGGTTGCGCGTGTGTCCCGGGCGGTTGCCGAAACCTCCGGCAGGTCGGGGAAGACCGCTCTGCTCGCGGAGCTGTTCGCCGCCGCGCCCGCCGAGGAGGCCGCGCTGGTGGTGTCCTACCTCGCGGGCCGGTTGCCCCAGGGCCGCCCGGGGATCGGCTGGCGCGCGCTCGCCGGGGAGAGCGAACCCGCCGCCGAGCCGACCCTGACCGTGACCGCCGTCGACGAGGCCGTGACCCGGTTCGCCGCCGTGTCCGGGGCCGGCGCCCAGGCCGAGCGCCGCCGGATCCTGGACGGTCTGCTCGGCGCGGCCACCGAGGCCGAGCAGCGGTTCCTGCGCAGCCTGCTCGGCGGGGAGGTGCGCCAGGGTGCGCTCGATGCCGTGGCCCTGGAGGGGGTGGCCGCCGCGGCAGGGGTGCCCGCGGCGGCCCTCCGCCGGGCCGCCATGCTCGACGGCTCCCTGCCCCGGGTGGCGGCGGCCGTGCTCGCCGACGGGGCGGCGGCCCTGCGCGAGGTCACCCTGCGCGTGGGGCAGCCCGTACAGCCGATGCTGGCGAACACCGCCAAGTCGGTGGCCGAGGCCCTGGCCGCGCTCGGGCCGTGTGCGGTGGAGGAGAAGCTCGACGGGATCCGGGTGCAGGTCCACCGCGAGGGGGACGACGTACGGGTGTACACGCGCTCCCTCGACGAGATCACCGACCGGCTGCCGGAGGTGGCCGAACTGGCGCGGTCCTTTCCGGGGGACCGGTTCATCCTCGACGGGGAGGTCATCGGACGCTCTGCCGCGGACGGGCGGCCGGTGCCGTTCCAGGAGGTGGCGAGCCGGGTCGGCTCCCGCGCCGACGTCGAGGCCGCCCGGCGGACCCTCCCGGTCGTCCCCTACTTTTTCGACGTACTGGCGGCGGGCGACCGGGTGCTCCTCGACCTGCCGGTGCGCGAGCGGTACGCGGAGCTCACCGCCCTGGTGCCGGAGGAGTGGCGGGTCGGCCGGCTCGTGGTCGAGGACCCTGCGGGGCAGGCCGCCGAGGCGGAGGAGTTCTGGACGCGGACCCTGCGCCGGGGGCACGAGGGCGTGATGCTCAAGGCCCTCGACTCCACCTACGCGGCCGGCCGGCGCGGCAAACACTGGCTCAAGGTGAAACCGGTGCACACCCTGGACCTGGTGGTGCTCGCCGTGGAGCGGGGCCACGGCCGCCGCACCGGCCTCCTGTCCAACCTGCACCTGGGCGCCCGGACCGCCGACGGCGGCTACGCCATGCTCGGCAAGACCTTCAAGGGACTCACCGACGAGATGCTGCGCTGGCAGACCGAGCGGCTCGGCGAACTCGCGGTCGAGGACGACGGCCACACGGTCCGGGTGCGCCCCGAACTGGTGGTGGAGATCGCCTACGACGGCCTGCAGCGCTCCCCCCGCTACCCGGCCGGGGTCGCCCTGCGCTTCGCGCGCGTCCTGCGGCACCGCCCCGACAAGCGGGCCCAGGACGCGGACACCGTGGAGACAGTGCTCGGCGGGCCACCCGGACCCGACGACGCCGCGTAAGGGTTTTGCCTGAGAGGCAAGGCGGATTGCCAGGGAGGTAAGAGTCTGGCTCAATCGGGGCATGACAACCGGTCCTGCCCCCGGCCCCGCCGAAGCCGAGCTGCCCACCGTGGCCCCGCAGCTGCGCGATCTGCGCCGCCGGGCCGGACTCACCCTGGAGGCCGCCGCCGCCCGGGCCCGGCTCTCGCCGGCGCACCTGTCCCGACTGGAGACCGGCCGCCGCCAGCCCTCGCTGCCGCTGCTGCTCGGACTCGCCCGCACGTACGGCACGACGGTCTCGGAGCTGCTCGGGGAGACCCCGGCCGTCGCCGATCCCATCGTACGGGCAGGCGGTCCGGGCGCCCGCGAGGCGGACGGCTGGACGTACTGGCAGGCCGGCGGCTCCGGCCGCGGGATGCAGGCGCTGCGGGTGCACGTCCCGCACGGCCGCAGCCAGGGCGAGCTGGTCCGCGTACACCCCGGGGAGGAGTGGCTCTACGTGCTGCAGGGGCGGCTGCGGCTGCACCTGGGGGAGACCGAGTACCTGCTGGAGCCCGGGGACAGCGCCCACTTCGACTCGCTCACCGCGCACCGGATCGGCGCGGCCTCGGCCGCCGGGGCGGAGCTGCTGTTCGTCCACACCCTGCTGCAGAGCAGCCTCGCCGGCCTGTGCCTCGGCGGCGGCACCGGCACGGGCGCGACCACACACCACCGATAGGCGAGGAGCCGTACGCCATGCCCGATACGCAGGACACGCAGCACGCACCGCAAGCACAGCAGTCGAAGTTCCCGCGCGGTCTCATCATCCGGCTCATCGCCTACTTGTTCGTAGGCCATTTGTTCGCGTTCTTCGTTTACTTGCTGTTTGTCCTGGGTGCGCAAAACCAGTGACAGCGGGCCGGAATTTCCGTACACGGCTCTAGGAACCTACAGGTCCTGAAGCTACCCTCCGCGCATGATTTCCACGGTTGTCTGGGGTACCGGCAACGTCGGCCGTTTGGCCATCCGTGCCGTAGAGGCCCATCCGGCGCTGAAGTTGGCCGCCGTCATCGTCCACAATCCAGAAAAGGTCGGCCGCGACGCCGGTGAGCTCGGCGAACTCGACTACGAGACGGGCGTCGCCGCCACCGACGACATCGAGGCGGTCCTCGCGGCCCGCCCGCAGGCGGTCGTCTACGCGGCGTCCGGCGACATCCGCCCCGACGACGCGCTCGCCGACATCACCCGGGCCATCCGCTCCGGGGCCGTCGTCGTGAGCCCCGCCCTCTATCCGCTCTACGACTACCGCAGCGCCCCGCCGGAGTTCCTCGATCCGGTGACCGCCGCGGTCGCGGAGGGCGGCGGTTCGCTCTTCGCCTCCGGCGTCGACCCCGGATGGGGCAACGACGTGCTCCCGCTGCTGCTCAGCGGGCTCGGCACCCGGATCGACGTCATCCGCTGCCAGGAGATCTTCGACTACTCCACCTACGACCAGCCGGACTCCGTCCGCTACCTCATCGGCATGGGCCAGCCCATGGACTACGAGCCGATGATGCTCATGCCCTCCATCCCGACCATGGTGTGGGGCGGCCAGATACGGATGATGGCCCGGGCGCTGGGCGTCGAACTCGACGACATCCGCGAGACCGTGGAGCGCCGCGCCCTCGACACCACCGTCACCACGCGCACGATGGGGGAGTTCGAGGGAGGCACCCAGGGCGCCATCCGCTTCGAGGTGCAGGGGATCGTCGAGGGCGAACCCCGCATCGTCATCGAGCACGTCACCCGCATCCACGCCTCCTGCGCCCCCGACTGGCCGACCCCGCCCGACGGCGGTGACGGCGCCCACCGGGTGATCATCGAGGGCCGCCCGCACATCGAGGTCACCATCGAGGCCACCGACGAGGGAGAGAACCGCTCCGCCGGCGGCAACGCCACCGCGGTCGGACGCCTCGTAGGAGCCATCGACTGGCTGGTGGAAGCCGAACCGGGGCTCTACGACGCCCTGGACGTCCCCCTGCGCCCCGCCGTCGGCAAACTCGGAAGGAAACTGTCATGAAGATCGACATACCCGAAGGCCAGCACCCCATCGAGTACGTGTGGGGCGATCTGGTCCCCGGCATCGGAATGGCCGCCGCCAACTTCTCGCTGTCCGTCTACGCCCACACCACCCTGGGGCTGCGGGAGTTCGAAGCGGCACGGCTGCGCGTCGCGCAGATCAACGGCTGCATCTTCTGCCTGGACTGGCGCACCGACCGGGACGGGGAGAAGGTCGAGGACGAGTTCCCCGAGGCCGTCACCGAGTGGCGCACCACGAAGGCCTTCGACGAGCGCACCCGGCTCGCGGCGGAGTACGCGGAGCGGTACTGCCTGGACCACCACGGCCTGGACGAGGAGTTCTGGGAGCGGATGACGGCCCGCTACAGCCAGGTGGAGATCGTGGAGCTGACGATGAGCATCGGCTCCTGGCTGGCCTTCGGCCGGCTCAACCACGTGCTGGGCCTCGACAGCGTCTGCGTGCTGCCGGGCCACTGAGCGCGGAGCGCGTGCGGTGCGCACACGGGTCCGGGGCCGTCGGAGAATCCGACGGCCCCGGTCTTCGTGCGCTCCGCCGCCCCTAGAGGTCGGTGGCGATGATCTTCTCGATGTTGCGCTCGGCGAGCGCCGTGATGGTGACGAACGGGTTGACGCTGGTGTTGCCGGGGATCAGCGCGCCGTCGATGACGTACAGGCCGGTGTAGCCGTGCAGGCGGCCGTAGTTGTCGGTGGCCTTGTCCAGGACCGCCCCGCCGAGCGGGTGGTAGGTGAGGTGGTCGCCCCAGATCTTGTTGGTGCCGAAGAGGTCGGTCCGGTAGATCGTCCCCTCCTTCGAGTTGATCTTGTCGAAGATGGTCTTCGCCATGGCGATGGACGGCGCCTTCCAGGCCGTCTGCCAGTTCAGTTCGACCCCGCCCGTGGAGGCGTTGTACGTGAACTCCGCGCGGTTCGGGTTCTTCGTGATCGACAGGTAGAACGAGGCGTACGTCTCGATGCCGGTCGGCAGCGGCGCCACCTCGGCGAACGCGCCGCCCGCGTCCCAGTTGTCGATGCCGCCGCAGGGGATGGAAGCCTGCACCTTGCCGGTCGCGTCCCACATGTGGTTGGCGCGGCCGCACATGACGTTGCCGTTGTCGCCCCAGCCCTTGCCGATCTCGTTGTTCAGGTTGGGCAGGGCGCCGGTGGCCTTGAGCCGGACGAGCAGCTTGCTGGTGCCGACGCTGCCGGCCGCGAAGAACACCTTGTCCGCGACGACGGTCTTCGTGCCGACGGTGTCGCCCGTGGTGTTGATCTGGTCGATGACGACCGTGTACCCGCCGCCGGAGGCCGGGGAGACCGAGGTCACCTTGTGCAGGGGCGAGATGGTGACCTTGCCGGTGGCCTTGGCCTGGGCGATGTAGGTCTGCTGGAGGGACTTCTTGCCCGCGTTGTTGCCGTAGAGGATCTCTCCGGCGACGGCGGACTTGGGGACGGTCCCGGCCGCCTCCTGCTTCATGTAGTCCCAGTCGTACACGTCCGGGACGAAGACGAAGGGGAACCCGGCGCGCTGGGCGTGCTTGCGGCCGACGCGGGAGAACTGGTAGCAGTCGACGCTTTCGAACCAGGCCGGGTCGATCAGGCTGACCCCGAGGCCCGCGTTGGCGCGCGGGTAGTAGGTGTTGTACATCTCGTCCGCGTTCACCGTCGGCAGGACGGCGCCGAAGTTCGCGCGCTTCGGGGTGACCGCCATACCGCCGTTGACCAGCGAGCCGCCGCCGACGCCGCGGCCCTGGTAGACGATGATCCCGCCCATCTCCTCGGCGTCCAGGATGCCGGTGTAGCGCGGGACCGCCTTGTCGATGGGGAAGCCCAGGAAGTTGCTCAGCGGCGCCTTGGTCTTGGTGCGGAGCCAGTAGGCGCGGTAGTCCGGGGTGGTCGTGTTGCAGAAGATCTTGCCGTCCGAGCCGGGGGTGTCCCAGGCCATGCCCATTTCGATCATGTGGACGTCCACGCCGGCCTGGGCGAGCCGCAGGGCGGCGACGGAACCGCCGTATCCGGTACCGATCACGAGGGCCGGTACGTGCGCTCCGTTGTCGATGGGGCCGGCGGCGGCCGCGCCGGCCGTGGCGGCCTGGGCCTGAGACGGGGCGATCTGACCGGCAAGGGCCATTGCGCCCAGGATGGAACCCGTTCTACCGAGAAATCCTCGGCGCGAGACGCCGTTCTGGTTCGTTTTGTGCAGGCCTTTGTCGCTCATGTGAGCTTCCTCACTCTAGGCGGAATGAGAACGAGTTCTACTGCCGAGCGCTTGCGAAGTCACTAGATACGTCAAGGCATCTTTCGTCGGAGGCGGCCGCGCGAGGTGCCGATTCGGGCCCTGTGGAAGGGAGTTGAAGGTCCCATCGGACGCTGGGAACGACGACCCGCTGTGGATGGCCGGTGCTCCCGGAGTGACGGAAGCGCTCGGCGGAAGCGGCCCTCGGGTGAGGTGTGTACGACCGAATCCACCACGTCAGAAGTCGAACGCGTTACGAGAAGTCCCGCCGCCCCGAGGCGGCGGGACTCTCGCCCCACCCCGCCACTCCGCCGTGGCTGCATCCGGTGGGCTCCGAGGCTGAAAAGCGACAAACCGCAAGGTGGGCCCGTGGCCGGCGCCCGAATCTTTTTACCTTCGGCGGGTGCTCCTGTTCTGCGTCCGGGCCGGTGTTACAGGCTCTGCGCACCCCGCCGGGCGTCCGCGCGTACAGAAGGGGAACGCGCACGGCCGCCGGTCCAGACCAGGATCAGCGTCGAGGCGGCCGCGGCGAAGGAGCACCAGGTCGAAGCGAACTCCAGCCGCCACAGCGCGGCGCAGACGAGGGCCCCGGCCGTCATGAGGAGGCCGAGCAGGCGCAGGCGGCGGTCCCCCGAGAGGAGCAGGGCGCCGAGCGTGGCGAACAGATAGCCCGCCAGGGCCAGGGGCATCCAGGGGACGTCCACCCCGTACCCGAGGGTGTGGCCGCGGAGCTCGGCGCTCACCGGGCGGGTCGCCAGGCAGGAGGAGAGGTACGCGCCGGTGGCGGCCGGCCACCGCAGCCGGGGCCTGAGCTCGGGCTCTGCGGCGAGGAGCACCCCGAGCGGCACCCATACGGGCAGCAGCGGGAGGGCGATCACCGCCCAGGCGGTGGTGGCCGTGCCGCAGCCGCCCCCGGAGTTCCAGACGGCGGCTTCGATCAGCTGGTGCGCTCCCAGGATCAGCGGGAGCGCGGCGAGGGGGAGGTCCCGGGCGCGCCGGGTCCGCACCAGGCAGGCGATCCCGACGGCGCTGATGACCGTGCCCGCCGTCAGATCGGCCGTCGCGCTCCAGCACATGAGGCCCTCCCGATTCCACGGTAGGCCGCGGCGCGAGCGTCTGCCACACCACGGATCAGTGGAAAAACTCGACAGAAACAAGAAGATTCCTGCATGACCCTTGCCGTGTTTGCGTTTGCGGTCCTACTGTCCCGGCCATGCCCCCAAGAAGAGCCGCGAGCCCCGCCGCGAGCAGAAGAGCCGTCCCCGCACGTGCCGCCGCCGTCCTGGCGGCGATCACCGTGTCCGCCCTCGGCCTCGGCGCGCTGGGCGCGGGCCCGGCATCGGCCCGGCCCGCCGCGGACCCCGCGGCACCCACGGCCGTCACCCGGGCCGCCCTCGACCCCGCACTGGCCGAGGGCCGCGGCGCCCGGGTGGACTTCGCCGAGCAGGAGGCGGAGAACGCCGTCACCACGGGCGCGCTCATCGGCCCCGACCGCACCGCCTACTCGCTGCCCGCCGAAGCCTCCGGCCGCAAGGCGGTCCGACTGGTGCCGGGCCAGTACGTGGAGTTCACCCTGCCCGCGGCGGCCGACGCGGTCACCGTCCGCTACAGCCTCCCCGACGCCCCGGCCGGCGGCGGCATCACCGCCCCGCTCGACGTCACCGTGAACGGCAAGAACCGCCGCTCCATGACGCTGACCTCGCAGTACTCCTGGCTGTACAACCAGTACCCCTTCAGCAACGACCCGCAGGCAGACCTCCTGCACCCCGACTGGTGGATCACCGAGTGCGGCTGCGTCCCGGCGGCCACCACCCCGGCCCCGGTCATCGCCAAGCCGTTCCGCCCCACCCACATGTACGACGAGCAGCGCCTGCTCCTGGGCCGCACCTACCGGGCGGGCGACACGATCCGGCTCACGGTCCCGGCCGGGAGCCCCGCCGCCTGGACGGTCATCGACCTGCTCGACTCGCAGCGCGTCGGCGCCCCGCACGTGGAGGCGACCGCCGCCAACGCCCTCCTCTTCGGCGCCGACCCGACGGGCCGGCGGGACTCCGCCGACGCCATCGACCGGGCCATCGCCTTCGCCAAGCGCCACCGGCTCCCGGTCTACCTGCCGCCGGGCACCTACCAGGTCAACCGCCACATCATCGTGGACGGGGTCACCCTCACCGGCGCCGGCAGCTGGTACACCACCGTCAAGGGCAAGGGCGTCGGCTTCTACGGCAAGGAGGCCGCGGACGGCGGCAGTCGCGGCGTCCACCTCTCCCGCTTCGCCATCGAGGGCGACGTCCGCGAACGGGTGGACACCGACCAGGTCAACGGCGTCGGCGGCGCGATGAGCGACTCCACCATCGACTCCCTCTACATCCACCACACCAAGGTCGGCCTCTGGTTCGACGGCCCGATGAGCAACGTGAAGGTCACCCGCAACGTCATCACCGACCAGATCGCCGACGGCCTGAACTTCCACACCGGAGTCACCGACTCCCTCGTCCAGGACAACTTCGTCCGCAACACGGGCGACGACGGCCTCGCGATGTGGGCCGAGAAGACCACGAACGCCCGCAACACCTTCGACCACAACACCGTGCAGAGCCCCACCCTGGCCAACGGCATCGCCATCTACGGCGGCGCCGACACCACCGTCACCGCCAACCTCGTCGCCGACCCGGTCCGCGAGGGCAGCGCCCTGCACGTCGGTTCCCGCTTCGGAGCCGAACCCTTCACCGGCGGCCTGCGCCTCGACGGCAACACCACCGTCCGCGCCGGCACGTACGAACTGAACTGGAACATCGGGCTCGGCGCGATCTGGTTCTACGCCCTGGACCGCAGCATCGACCAGGCCGACATCCAGGTCACCGGCAACTCCTTCCTCGACAGCACCTACAACGCGATCATGCTGGTCAGCGACTGGCCGGTGAAGGACAAGGTCCGCATCGAGAACGTCCACTTCAAGGACATCCGGGTCGACGGCACCGGTACTTCGGTGGTCAGCGCCCGCGTGGCCGGCTCGGCGAGCTTCGAGAACGTCGACGCCCGGGGCGTCGGGGCCGTCGGCGTCAACAACTGCGGCTCCTTCAACTTCCCCGCCACCGGTTCGGAGTTCAGCCTCCTCGACCGCGGCGGCAACGACGGCGGCGGCACGACCGGCCCGTGGTTCGCGGGCTGGGAGCTGCCCAACACCATCACCTGCGACGACCGCCCGCCGGTCGTCACCCCGCCGGCGCCGAGCCCCTGGTAGGGGTGGGCCCGGCGGATGGAAGTCACCGCTCCGCCGCTCCCGGGGGTTCGAGCGGCGGAGCGGTCACCGCGCAGTTCGTGCGGCACTGCGGGTGACACGCCCCGGGCGCGGGGGAGCGTACGGTCGCCCAGGCCACGGCGGCTCCGGCCACCAGGATCCCCGCGCACCAGAGCATCGCCCGCCCGAAGGCCGCGTCGAAGGCCCCGGCCGAGAGGTACGCGTCCGGTCCCATGCCGGCCAGCAGCGGCAGCGCGGCCACCGCGAGGAGCCCGGCGGCGCGCGCGGCCGCGTTGTTGATGCCGCTGGCCAGGCCCGCCCGCCCGGGGTCCACCGAGGACAGGACGGTGGCCGTCAGCGGAGCCACCAGGGCCGCCATGCCCAGGCCCATCACGAGCAGCGCCGGCAGCACGTCCCGCACGTACGGGGCCCCGGGGCCCACCCGCAGCATCAGCAGCATCCCCGCCGCGCACAGCAGCGGCCCCAAGGTGAGCGGGATCCGCGGCCCGATCCGCTCCCCGAGCTGCGCGGAGCGGGCCGACAGCAGCAGCATCAGGGCCGTGGTGGGCAGCAGGGCGGCCCCGGCTCCGAGGGCGGAGTACCCGGACACCACCTGGAGCTGGAGCACCACGAGGAAGAAGAAGCCGCCGAAGGCCGCGTACACGCACAGGGTGACCAGGTTGACGGCGGTGAACAGGCGCGAGGAGAAGATGTCCGGAGGCACCATCGGGTCGGCCCGCCGCCGCTCGACCACCACGAAGGCCCCGGCCAGCAGCACGCCTCCCACGGCGGCCCCCACCACGGGCGCGGCGCCCGACCGGGCCTCGATGAGCGCATAGGTCAGCAGCGCCAGCGAGGCCGCGCCGAGGACGGCCCCGGCCACGTCGAACCGCCCGTGCGCCGCCGGATCCCGCGACTCCGGTACGTGCCGCAGCGCGACCGGGACACAGAGCGCGGCCACCGGCACGTTCAGCAGGAACACCCAGCGCCAGCCCGGCCCGTCCACCAGCCAGCCGCCCAGGAACGGACCCACGGCCGCGCCCACCCCGCCGAAACCCGACCACAGGCCCACCGCGCGGGCCCGGTCGCCGGGATGGATCGAGCCCTGGATCAGCGCGAGGGAACCGGGCGTCAGCAGCGCCCCGCCGATGCCCTGCAGGGCGCGGGCGGCGATGAGCACCCCGGCGTTCGGCGCGATCCCGCACAGCAGGGAGCCGACCGCGAACCACACCACCCCGAGCACGAAGATCCGGCGCCGCCCGAACCGGTCCCCGAGCGCCCCGCCGACCAGGATCAGGCCCGCGAGGGTCAGCAGGTAGGCGTTGACCGTCCACTGGAGCACCGCCAGATCGGCGCCGAGATCCCGCCCGATGGCGGGCAGGGCCACGTTGACCACGGTCGAGTCCAGCAGCGCCATGGCGGACCCGAGCACGGTGGTCAGTACGATCCACCGGCCCTGCGCGGTACCGAGCCGCACCCCGGGGGAGGGCGGCGGGGATGCGGGATCGGTCATCCCCCCAGGCTGGCCCGCCCGGCCGGGAACAGCCACCCGGCGGAGGCGGTCGGCTCATTAGGCACTCTTGTACGGAGCATGACATCACCCGCACCATGGCCCGCGCACGTCACGCACACCCTTTCCGCACGACCTGCACACGGCGTACGAGGAGACCACACGTGGCACGAAGCGACACCCGACGAGCCTCCCGCTCACGATTACGACCCCTGCGCACAGGGCTCGCCGCCCTCACCGCGGCCCTGCTGCTGCCCCTCGGTGCGGGCGTGGCAGCCGCCGCGCCCGACCCCGGGCCCGCCCCGGGCGCGGCCGAGCGCAAGATCGAACCCGTTCTCCGCGCCCAGCTCGACGGCTCCGCGAAGGCCGTCTTCTGGGTCTATCTCGACAGCGCCGCCGACCTCACCTCCGCAGGCGGACAGCAGACCCGCACGGCGAAGGCGGAAACGGTCCTGCGGCTGAAGAAGGACCATGCCGCGCGCAGCCAGGCCGAGGTGATCAAGGCCCTGGACGGCGCGAAGGCCGAGTACACCTCGTACTGGATCGTGAACGCGGTCCGCGTCGTCGGCACCGAGAAGCTCGCAGGGGCCCTGGCCCAGCGCCCCGAGGTCTCCCGGATCGACGCCGACGACAAGGTCGACCTGCCGAAGCCGGCGGAGGGCAAGCGGGAGCAGGCCGCGGCCGACGCCGTCGAGTGGAACATCGACCGGATCAAGGCACCGCAGGTCTGGGACCAGCTCGGCGTGCGCGGCGAGGGCATCGTCGTCGCCAACATCGACAGCGGCGTCGACCACACGCACCCGGCCGTGGCCCATCAGTACCGCGGCAGGAGCGCCGACGGCAGCTACGACCACAACCACAACTGGTTCGACCCGGCCGGGGTCTGCCCCACCGCGGCTCCCTGCGACAACAACGACCACGGCACCCACACGATGGGCACCATGGTCGGCGACGACGGCGGCGCCAACAAGACCGGTGTCGCCCCGGGAGCGAAGTGGATCGCGGCCAAGGGCTGTGAGACCACCTCCTGCTCCGAGGGCTCCCTCCTCGCGGCCGGCCAGTGGATCGTCGCGCCGACCGACCTGAACGGCCAGAACCCGCGGCCCGACCTGGCCCCGCACATCGTCAACAACTCCTGGGGCGGCCCCGGCGGGGACACCTGGTACCAGGAGATCGTCGACACCTGGCGCGCGGCCGGCATCTTCCCTGCCTTCTCCAACGGCAACTCCGGCCCGGGCTGCACCACCAGCGGTTCGCCCGGCGACTACGCCGCCTCCTACAGCTCCGGCGCCTTCGACATCAACGGCGCGATCGCCTCGTTCTCCTCGCGCGGCGCGGGCCCCGGCGGAATCCTCAAGCCGAACATCGCGGCCCCCGGCGTGAACGTGCGCTCCTCCGTCCCCGGCGGCGCGTACGCGTCCTTCTCCGGCACCTCCATGGCCTCGCCGCACACGGCCGCGGCCGTGGCCCTGCTCTGGTCGGCGGCGCCCGCCCTCGAAGGCGACATCGCGCAGACCACGGCCCTGCTGGACGGCACCGCCCTGGACACCGACAGCAGCCAGTGCGGCGGCACCGCCGCCGACAACAACGTCTTCGGCGAAGGCAAGCTCGACGTCCTCGCCGCCGTCAACGCCGCCCCGCGCGGCGCGATCGGCGCCCTCGGCGGCACCGTGCGCTCCGGCGGGCAGCCCGTCGCCGGCGTGAAGGTCGTCGCCGACGGACCGATCGACCGTACGGCGACCACCGCGGCCGACGGTACGTACCGCTTCACCACCCTGTCCGTGGGCGACTACGCGCTGACCGCCTCGAAGTTCGGGTACGGGCAGCAGAGCGCCACCGTGTCGGTGACCGAGAACGCCACCGCCACGGGCGACATCGACCTGGTCCAGGCGGACTCCGGGAAGCTCACGGGCACCGTCTCCTCGGCCGCGGGCCCCGTGGCCGGCGCCGCGGTGACCGTCGCGGACACCCCGGTGACCGCGACCACCGATGCGCAGGGCCGCTTCGAGGTCACCCTGCCGCACGGCACGTACGACGTGAACGCCACCCACTCCTCCCGCTGCCTCACCGGCGGCACGGCCAAGGTCACCCTCGCCGGGGACACCACCGTCGCGGTGAACCTCCCCGAACGCACCGACACCTACGGCTACGCCTGCGCCACCTCGAGCGCCGGCCCGTACCAGCCGGGGGACCGGCAGCTCGCGCTGACCGGCGACAACACCACCGAGCGCGTCGACCTGCCCTTCCCGCTGCCGCTGTACGGCAAGACGTACGGGCAGGCCTGGATCGGCACGAACGGCACCGTCAGCTTCGGCGGCAACAACACCGGTGACATCAACGGGGACATCCCGAGCGCGGCCACGCCCAACGCGGCGCTGTACCCCTTCTGGGACGACCTGGTCGTCGGCGCCGCCGGCAGCGGGTCCGGGGTCTTCACGGCGGTCACCGGCACCGCGCCGCACCGGACCTACGTCATCGAGTGGCGCGAGGTGTCGCACTGGTCGGCGCAGTCCGACAAGTTCTCCTTCTCGGCGGCGATCGGCGAGGACGGCACCGTCCGGTACGCCTACAAGGGGACCGGCGGCACCGGCATCAAGGGCGGCTCCACCGCGACCATCGGCGTGGAGAACGCGACGGGCACCGACGCCTACCGGTACTCCTTCAACACGCCCGTGATCACGGACGGCCTGTCCGTCTCCTTCCGCACCACCAAGAGCGGCGTGGTGGCGGGCCGGGTGCTCGACGCGAACGACGGCAACGGCATCGCCGGAGCCACCGTGACCGTCGGCACGGGCGCCACCGCGGTCTCCGCCACCACGGCGGCCGACGGCGGGTACGTGGTCCAGAGCCCGTCGGGAGCGCGGGAACTCGCGCTGACCGCCGCCCAGTACGAGCCGGTGTCGGCGACCGTGGACGTCAAGGCGGCCGACGTCACGTCGGTCACCCGGTCCCTGCGCACCGGCAAGGTCACCCCGGCGAAGCCGGCCGTGGAGATCGTCCTGCCGCCCGGCCAGAAGCGGACGCGGACCCTCGACCTCACCAACCCCGGTCTCGGCACGGCCTTCACCATCGCCGAGGACGCGGCCTGGCTGACGGCGACCCCGGGCTCGGGCGACCTCCCGACGGGCGGCAAGGCCCCGCTCACCCTGGCGGTGGACACCACGGGCCTGACCCCGGGCACCGTCCTCACGGCCGACCTGAAGATCACCTCGGCCAGCGGCCGGACCCCGGTGCTCACCGTCCCCGTCAAGCTCGTCGTCCCGCGCTACCAGGTCGCCCTGGACGCCGGCGCCACGGGCGCGAGCACGGACTCGCTGGGCGACGGCTGGTCCCCGGACCGCAAGTACACGGCGGGCTCGTACGGCTACCAGGGCAGCAGCTCGGCCCAGTCCACCAGCCGTACGATCGCGGGCACGGCCGACCAGAAGCTCTTCCGCAACGCCCGTGAGGGCATGTACGAATACCGCTTCGACGCCGTCCCGAACGGCACCTACACCGTGGAACTGGGCTTCGCGGAGCTCTCTTCCACGAAGCCGAACAAGCGCGTCTTCGACGTACTGGCGGAGGGCACCCAGGTACTGCCCTCACTGGACGTCTCCCTGGAGGCGGGCACGTACACGGCCCTGACCCGCACCTATACGGTCACGGTCACCGACGGCACCCTGAACATCCGCTTCGTCACCCACACCGGCTTCGGCAAACCCCTGCTGAACTCCCTGCGCGTGACGGACCGCCCGGACAAGAGCTGACCCTGGCGGCAGCACAACGGGCGGGGCGCCTCCGGGCGCCCCGCCCTTCGCCGTCAGCCCCCGGTGGTCATCGGAGGAACTTCCGGTCGCGGTCGGCGAAGGAGCGGAGCGGGGCCGCCGCACGCAGGGCCACGTCCAGGGCCTGCCCCGGGTCGCAGGCGTACGTTCCGCTGGCCCACGCGGCATTGGCTTCGATCACCGACCAGCGCCCGTCGGTGACGCCGACGTCGACGACGATCGCGGACGGGAGGGTGGAGAAGGGCAGGCCGGCCGCGAAGGCGAGGGCGCCGGCCGAGGCCGGGCCGAGGCTGAGGCGGCCGTCCTCGGCGTAGCGGCTCGCGGTGTGCACGGCCCCGTCGAGCAGGAACACGCGATGCTCCGCCGTGAACCGGACCACGTCGCTGACCAGCACCTCCGTCCCCGGATCCACCGCGTCCGGCCCCGGCAGGCGGGAGCCGTCGGCGTAGACGAGTGCCGGGATGTTCTTGTCGTTCGGCGACTTCACGAAGACGGGCCGGCGCAGCCCGTACGCCTCGCGGATCGGCATCAGCAGGACCTCCCGCCCGGTGAACTCCCGGGGCAGCCGCGCCAGCCAGTCGGACGGAGCCTCGAGCAGGCCGATCCCGAGCCCGGGGGCCACGGCATCCGCGAACCGCGGCCCGGCATGCAGATGGTCGGCCCGCAGCCCGTCGGGCACGGCGAAGCCGTCCAGTTGTACGGTGGCCAGCCCGCGCGCGTGCGCCGCGTCCCGGAGCCGGGCGGCGGACGCGGTGACACGGGGCGGGAGCAGTAGGGGCATGCGGCGATCCTGCCGAATCCACGAGCCGCCGTCATCCGGGTTTCGGGGCCGCACGGGCCGGTCAGCTCCGGCGGTACTGGTCCACCAGGATCGTGGCGGATTCGTCGGCCGGGGCCTCGACCAGTCTCACGATCGCGATCTCGCTCCGGTCCGGGCTGCGCACGCAGAACGGCCGGGACTTCGCGAGTGCGGCGAAGGACAGATCGGCGGCCGGGCGGGTCTCGATGCCGTGCAGGCAGGCGGCCACCGTCAGTTCCCCGGAGTCGGACACGAAGGAGTCCGACTCCTCGGAGAGGACCAGGGCCTGGCCCTCGCGCGCCAGGTACCAGGCGGCCGTCTCCGCGGGCACCACCTTGCCGGCCTTCAGGTCGAACTCGTATCCGGAGTCGGGGGCGGTGAGCTTGGTCTTCGTGTAGCCGGGCAGGTAGCCGGCGGCCGGGTCGGGCGGGGTGGGGCCGGGGGTGGCCGTGGGCGAGGAGGCGGTGGGGGCGGTGGGGGTGGTGACGGGGGTGCCACCGGTGACGGGGGTCCCGTCCGTGGGGGCGTCCAGGTAGTACACGGCGCCGGCGGCGGCCAGCAGGGTGCCGGTCACGATGAGGGTCGCAAGCAGCGGGAGCCGGCGCCCGCGGGCCGGCCGGCCGTGGCTCGGGACGGGGGCGGGTGCCGGAGCGGGGGCCGGTGCGGGCGCGGGTGCGAGTGCGGGGACCGGTGCCTGTGCGGGTGTGGGTGCCGGTGCCTGTGCGCCCGGCCAGGGTCCGGAATCGGTGCGCGGCCCGGGGAAGGCCTGCCCGGGGGCGGTCGGGGTGGGGCCCGCCGGGCCCGGACGGGCGGTCGCCGTCCTGGTGGCCTGGAACGGCTCCGGGGCGGACGGCCACACGGTGTCGCCCCCGCCCCCGAGCTCCTCACGGACCTGCCGGGGCAGCCAGCCGTCGGTGAATTCCGGCCGCCCGCACACCAGGGGGTGCGCCCGCACCGAGGCGATCAGCTCGGCCGGCTGCGGACGGTCCTCGGGATGCTTCGCGAGGCACCAGGAGACGAGGGCGTACAGCTCGTCCGGCACCCGGGTGAGATCGGGATGCTCGTGGACGACCCGGTAGAGGGCGCTGGACTCCGGCCCGTTCCCGAAGGGCGCGATCCCGCACGCGACGTACGCGGCCAGGGTCCCGAGCGCGAAGACGTCGGTCGCCGGGGTCGCCGGATGGCCGAGCGCCTGCTCGGGCGCCATGAACGCCGCCGTGCCGATCCGCAGCCCCGTACCGGTGAGCGCGGCGGCGTCGGCCGCGCGCGCGATCCCGAAGTCGATCACCTTGGGGCCGTCCCCCGCGAGCAGCACGTTGGCCGGCTTCAGGTCGCGGTGGACCACGCCCGCCCCGTGGATGGCCTGGAGCGCCTCGGCTATGCCCGCCAGGAGCAGCAGGACCGTGTGCACCGGCAGCGGCCCGTGCCGCCGTACGACCTCGTGCAGCGAGGGACCGGGCACGTACGCGGTGGCGAGCCACGGCGTGGGGTCCTCGACCCCGGAATCGATCACCTGGGCGGTGAACAGCCCGTGGATCCGGCGGGCGCTGGCCACCTCCTGGGCGAACCGCCGGCGGAACTCGGGATCGGAGGCGAGCTCCCTGCGGACGGCCTTGAGCGCGATGGGGCGGCCGCCGGGCGTATGGGCCAGGTAGACCACGCCCATGCCGCCGGAGCCGAGCCGGGCGTGCAGGGCGTAGCCGCCGATCTCCTGCGGATCGTCCGCGGACAGTGCCGTACGGGCCGGCTGTGCGCCGGAGTGCTGCTCGGACATGGGGTGGCTCATGCGGTGGCTCTTTCAACGAAGCGATGCGAGATGCGCCGCGATGCGGCAGGGGCCCTGCGCGCATCGTGCCATGAATTGACTGAATTTTCAGTCAGTGCCAGAGTGGGCGACACGTGCCCGCACCACCCGCCCCGCGTCACGGCCCTTCGCGGACGGAGGGCGCACCCTTGTCTCAGGGGCCCGGGGCGGTCGGCCCGTGCCGTGCCTCCCGCGCCCGTCCTGGCCGGACGCAGTCGTCCCGCCAGTCCTCGATCGGAGTTCCCCGTGTCCCACCTGCCCCCCACACGCCGGACCGCCCTCCGCACCTTCGCCGGGCTCGGCGCACTCGCCTTCGGGGCCACCGCCTGCGGCCCTTCGCCGAGCGCCCCGCGCTCCAACGCCCCCGCGGGCACCCCCCAGGCCTCCCCGGCCGGTGCCGAGCGCCGGCTCGGCGCCGAGTGGGAGAGCCACACCCGGACCTTCATGGCCTGGCCCGCGCTGGACGCGGTCTGGATGGAGGACCTGCGCTATGTGCGCGAGGACATCGCCCGGATCGCCCGGGCCGTCGGGAAGTACGAGGCGGTCGTCATGATGGCCCGGCCCGAGCAGGTGGCCGCGGCGCAGAAGGCCTGCGGCTCCGAGGTCGAGGTGATCCCGCTGGCCGTGGACGACCTGTGGGCCCGCGACACCGTCCCGGTGTTCGTCGAGGAGCAGGGCAAGGTCATCGGCGTCGACTTCAACTTCAACGGCTGGGGCAACAAGCAGGAGCACAAGAACGACGGCCAGGTCGGCCGCCTCCTGCTCCAGAAGTACGGGATCCCCCGGGTCCAGGCTCCGCTGGTGGCCGAGGGCGGCTCCTTCGAGACCGACGGCGAGGGCACCCTGCTGATCACCGAGAGCTCGATCGTCAACGACAACCGCAACCGCGGCAAGAGCCGGGACACGATCGAGGCCGAGCTCAAGCAGACCCTGGGCGTCGAGACGGTGGTCTGGCTGGCCGGCGTGCGCGGCGAGGACATCACCGACGCCCACGTGGACAGCCTCGTACGGTTCGCCGCGCCCGGTGTCGTCCTGCTGGACCGCGCCCACCCGAACACCCCGAAGGACTCCTGGTCCCGCTCCGCCGACCAGGCGAAGTCGGTCCTCTCGAAGGCGACGGACGCCCGCGGCCGGAAGTTCGAGATCATCGACCTGCCGCAGCCCGACCTGGACAAGATCACGGGAGAGGGCGACGACTTCGTGTCGACCTACGCCAACTTCTACATCGCCAACGACTCCGTCTTCATGCCGAAGTTCGGGGACCGCCAGGCCGACGACCGGGCCCGCGGCATCCTGCAGGAACACTTCCCCAAGCGGGACATCGTCCCCGTCGTGATCGACACGATCGCCTCGGGCGGCGGTGGCATCCACTGCTCGACCCACGACCAGCCCGGCAAGCCCGCCGCGTGAGCGCTGTGCGACGCCGTCCGTCCGGGCGCCGCTTCCCGCTGCTCCCGGGTCTGCTCCTGCTCGCGATCGTGGCGGCGGTCGGCGTGGGGGCCTGGCTGCAGTTCGGCGAACGCCAGGCCCAGGACACCGTCCACACCGCGGGCCGGGCCGATCCCGACCGGGTGGACGTGGAGGCGACCATCCAGCGCGTCGACGCCGCCGGGCGCGAGCTGGTGCTGCGGGTCCTGGTCACGCCCCGCGGGGCGCTGGCCGAGGCCGGCGGGATCGCACCCGCCGACGACCTCACCCTCCAGACCTCGACGGCCACCCGCGGCGACCTGTCCTTCAAGGCCCACCAGCGCATCTCCACCCTGGACGTGCCGGTGGCCATGACGGGCGGCTCCATCACGGACTACCCCTTCGACGCCTACGGGGCGGACGTGGAGTTCGCGGCCGTACTGGGCCACGAGAAGGTTCCGGTGCGGGTCCTGTTCTCCAACAACGACGTGCTCTTCTCGTCCACGGTGGAGGCCTCGACGGCGGCCGACGGCGCGGCCGTCCTCGACATCGGGGTGGCCCGCTCCAACAGCGTGCTCGTGTTCGCGGTCTTCATGATGATCGCGATGTGGGCGCTCGCCGTGTCCGTCCTGATCGGCGGCTGGTACCTCGTCACCCGCCGCAAGGGGCTCACCTGGCCCGCCCTCGGCTGGATGGCCGCCACCCTGTTCGCGCTGGCCGCCTTTCGCAACACCGCCCCGGGCACACCGCCGATCGGCTGTCTGCTCGACTACCTCGCCTTCCTCTGGGCGGAGATCCTCATCGCGTTCTGCCTGATCACCGTGGTCGTCACGGGCATCCGGGCGGAGCCGCCGGCGGAGGGGGCGGACGCGGTGGGCGCAGTGGGCGGGGCCTGAACCGGCGTACGGGTCGCAGCCGGCGGCGGGGGGCGGCGTACGGGACCGGGCGTACGGATCCGGGCCCCTGCGGCCCGCACGGGCCGGGGCCCCACATTCCCGGGCCGGCGGTGCCGGGCGGGCCGCGGGGCATTCGGGTGGCCCGCCGCGGCCGGACCGCGCGACGCGCGGGACGGGTGCGGCGGGCGCCGTACCGTGGCTGACCATGACGCTCCAGAGCGACCGGGCCGGACAGGCCGATCAGACCGGGCGGGCCGATCAGACCGGGCGGGCCGGTCAGACCGGGCAGGCCGAGCAGCACGAGCCGGTCACGCAGCAGGCTCCGGCCGGCGGCGTCGACCGGATCGCGGCCCTCGTACGGGACGCGGACCCCGGGGCCGGCTGGGCCGTCGGCGGCGCGGACGGTCCGGACGCGGTGGTGGAGGCCGGGGACCCCGACACCGCCCCCGATGTCGGCGCTCTGGCGGGCGTGCTCGCCGTGTGGCCCGTCATCGGGATGCTCGTGGACGCGGGGGAGCTGGCCCTGCACACCCCGCTGACCGCCTACGGGGCGGGCGACGGCCTGCCCGCCGGAACCACCGCGCACCACCTGCTCACCCACGGCTCCGGGGTGTCGCCCGCCCTCTTCGCGCTCGCCGAGCGGCTGTGCGGCGGCCCCCTCGCCGGGGTCGCCGCCGCGCGGGTCTGGGCGCCGCTCGGCATGACCCGGACGGGCTTCACCGCCGACGGGACCCTGCGTGCGCCCGTCGCCGACCTCGGCCGGTTCCTGAGTCACCTCCTCGCCCCGGCGGGCGGCCCCGTCAGCCGGGCCTGGACGGCGCAGTCGCTCCGCATCCGCACCGGCGAACTGCTACCCGCCCGGGGCCTCCTCTGGCACCCCGCCGCACACGGGTCCTGGTCCCACGGCGAAGGCCCGGCCCTGTGGCTCTCCCCGGGCGGGCGCCGCTGGGCGGTCCTCCTCCCCACCACCCCGTCGGCCCCGCTCCGTACGGCCTTCCGGGAAGCGGCCTTCGCCTGAAGTCACGGACGGCACAAGGTGGTTGTATCTTCGGAGTCCGATGAAGAAGACCCGCCGGAAGGACCGTGACATGCCCGGTCCGCAGAGTCCCTGGGACGAGATCACCCCCGGCCTGTGGATGGGCGGCCACTACTGGACCGACCCGGCCGGAGAGCTGCGGCCGGTCGTCGTCGGAGCCGAGTTCGACCTCGTCGTCAGCCTCTTCAGCCGCCCGGGCCACGGCCCCGACCCGCGCGTGGAACACCTGGTGCACGAGATGCCGGACGCCCGCTCACGGGCGCGCAGCTGCGTACCGTCCTCCACCTCGCCCGCGCCGCCCGTGTCGCACTCGACTCCGGACGGCGGGTCCTGGTGCGCTGCCATTCCGGTTACAACCGCTCCGGCCTGGTCGTCGCCCAGTGCCTCGTCGAGGGTGGCCTGGCGCCGGCCGCCGCCATCGGCCTGGTCCGCCTCGGACGCTCCCCGCGGGCCCTGAACAACGCGACCTTCACGGACTACCTCGCCGCCGGTCCGGAGGTCGCGGCACTGCTCGTCGATCTCGAACTCGACCCCGATGCCGACCTCGAACCGGGATCCCCGCCCCGCCCGTAGCCCGCCCGGAGGCGCCCCTAGCCCGCCCGTGGCCCCTGCGTACCCCCCTCGTGGTCCTCGGGGCGCGGACCCGGGACGGTCGACGTACGGTGAGCGCGAGGTCACCGAACGTCGAGTCCAGGCTGCGTGGAGGTACACGGATGCGTACGGCCCACGAGACCGCCCGCGGGGCGCGCACGCCGCCGGCCCCGGCCGCCCAGGCCCCCGCATGACGGCCGGTGCGGGGCGCGGCGAGAGCGCCCGGTTCGCCGCCGCGCACGCGCTGCCCGCCCTGGTACGGGGCTTCGTGAGCGTCCGGCCCCGTGCGGTGCGCGGGCACGCGGGGCCCGGCCGGCCGCGCTGGTCCGCCGCCACCCTGCGGGCCCTGCGCGAGCGGCACGGCGGGGCGCCCGTGCTCGTACGGGGGCTGACCGGCACCGTCCTGCTCATCCTCGATCCGCAGGACATCCGGCAGTTCTACGCCGAACCCGTCGGCTCCCCCGTCCAGCCCGCCGCGGAGGCGGACGGCAGCTGCGCCCACGCCGGGTCGCGCGCCGGGCGGCGGGCGGTCGACGAGTCGGTGCTCGCCGCGGGGCTGACCATGCACCCCTCGTGCGGGGCGTTCCTCTCGGTCCTCACCGACGAGGCCCGGCGCCTGACGGCGGGGGGTTCCCTCGAACTCGCCCGCGTACGCCACTCCGTGGCCCGCGCGGCCCGGCGCATCGTCCTCGGCGACGCGGCCGCCGAGGACGCGGAACTCGGCCGCAGGCTCGGGCGTTCCCACGACAGGGCCGGCGCGCGGATCGCCGCGTACGCCGACCTCGCGGAGCCGCACACCCTCATCGGGCGGGCCCGCCGCCACGCGGACCCCCTCGGCGGGCCGGACCGGCCCGGGGCGGGCCTGCCACCGGCGGACCCGGTCGGGCAGGTCCGCCAGTGGCTGGCCGCCTTCGACCTCGTCCCCGGCGTCCTGCTGCGCACCCTGCTGCTGCTCGGCGCGCACCCGGCCGAACAGGACGCCGTCGCCGCCGAGGCCCGCGCCGCCGGATGGACACAGGGCTCCGCGCAGGGCGCGCTGCCCCGGCTGCGCGCCTGCGTCCGGGAATCGCTGCGCCTCTATCCGGCCGTGCCCGACCTGATACGGATCACCCGGGCCGAAACCGAATGGCGGGGCGTGCGGCATCCCGCCGGGACCTGTGTGGTGCTGCCCGTGCTGTTCCACCAGCGCGACCCCGAGCACGTGCCCGCCGCGCACGTCTTCGTACCGGGCCGGTGGGCTTCCCGCGAAGCGGACCGGGACGTCCGGATGGCCCCGTTCAGCCATGCCGGCGGCCGGTGCCCCGGCGAACAGCTGGGGCTGCTGGTCACCGCGGCGCTCTGCGCGGAGGTGCTGCGCGGACACCGGGTCCGGCCCGTCCGGCCCGTGCTCGACCCCCACGGCCCGCTCCCCGCGGCCCTGGACCCGCAGGGCATCCGCCTGCGCCTGACCCGCCGCTGACCGCGGCACCGGCCTCGCCCGCACCCGGGCGGCGCCACGGCATCGGGCCCACCCGGCCCGCCTGCCCGCCTCCTCGCCCGCCCGATGGCCGACCGACCTGTTCGTCCCGCCCCGTCCTGCCCGACGCTCATCCGACCCGACGAGGAATCCATGTCCGACGCCGCGACCCCCGGCACCTCCGCGACCTCCGCGCCCACCGACCCGGACGCCGATCAACTGGGCGCCCTGTGCCGGGAACTGGCCGAGGCGGCCGACGCCGTCGGCGAAGCCTCCCGCTACGCCTCCCGGCTGGCCCTCGGCTCCCGGCTGCCGGTCACCGCACTGGGTCTCGGCAGTCGCCGCCGCGCGGCCTGGCGTACGCTGCTGCGCGCCCTCACCGACCCGGACGGACTCGGGTGGGCCGCCCGGGGCCGGGGCGTGGCGCGGGCCGGGTGGCTCGCCGGGGTCCTCACCGGCCGGGAGAGCCTTGCCGTCAGCCTCGCGGTGTGCGGCCTCAGGGGCCGGATCCGGGCCGAGAGCGCCCGTAACCCGGCGCGGTCGGTGGACCCGGCCGCCGCCGAGGTGTTCCTCGCGGCGGAGGAGGGCCGGCAGGCGGACGCCGTCCGGGCGTTCCGCGAACTCGTGCACCGACGCGGCGAGGGTCCCGCCTTCGCCCTGCTCAGCCCCTCCTTCGCCGACGTCCTGGCCTGGAACGCGCTGACCGACGACAACCCGTTCAACGATCACGCCGGCTGGCAGGTGGCCACCGGCAGGCCCGTGGCCGCGGAGCCGCTCCTGGGGATCGGCGCCGCCCTGCGGGCCTTCTTCGACCGGGGCCCCGCCTGCTCCGAGCCGGGCAGCCGCCTCCTCGCCGAGCTGGACACCACCGGCACCCCGGCCGGGTACCGGGGCAACGCCGACCGGATCGGTGAAGCCGCGGGCGCGGTCCTGCTCCAGCAGGTCGTCGGCGCGGACGGGGTGGAGCGGTGCGTGCTCCAACTCGCCGGACCGCCAACGGAGTCCGGCCGCAACGACGCCCCGTACGAGGAGCCGGCCGCGCACGTCCGGGACGTGGCCGCGACCGTACGCCGCCTGGTGCCCTCCGGGACCGAACTCGCCCTGCTCGGCCACGGTCCGGGCGCCCGGACGGCCGGACGGCTGGCCGCGAGCCGGGAGTTCACCACCGTGTACCGGGTCACCTGGGTGGGTTCCGGCCCCGAGCCGGGTCCGGCGGCGGTCCTCGCGGGCTTCGGCGGCCGGGTCACCGGAAGCCACCTCGTACGGCTGCCGGGACATCCCGACGTCTACGTCCCGGGGCGGACCCAGTGACGGACACCGCCGGGCCCGCGCCCCGGGCCGAGACCCGTCCGGCCCCGGCCGAGGGCCTGCGCGCCCACTCGGCCGCCCTGCGTTCGCACGCCGAACGGCTCCGCATCGCCGCCGGAGACCTGCGCTGGCAGGGCCCGGGAGGCGACGCCTTCCGCGCCGAGGTGGCCTCGCTGGCCGACCGCTGCGCCACCGCGGCCGGCGGCTTCGAGCTGGCGGCGGCCCAACTGGCCCGCCCCGGGTCCCGGGAGGGGACGCGGGGCAGGCACCGGCGGACGGGCTGACCGCAAGCCGGCCGGGGAGCGGGCGGCTTGGTGTCAGAGGACCAGGGACAGCAGCAGGACGAAGCCCAGGCCGACCACCGAGATGATCGTCTCCATCACCGACCAGGTTTTGAGGGTCTGGCCGACCGTCATGCCGAAGTACTCCTTCACGAGCCAGAACCCGGCGTCGTTGACGTGGCTGAAGAACAGGGACCCCGCTCCGATGGCGAGGACCAGCAGGGCCGTCTCCGTGGACGACATGCCCGCCGCGAGCGGGGCCACCAGTCCGGCCGCGGAGATGGTGGCGACCGTCGCCGAGCCCGTCGCCAGGCGGATGGCCACGGCGATGAGCCAGGCCAGCAGCAGGGTCGGTATCGCCCAGTGCTCGGACAGGTCCATGATCATCTGGCCGACGCCCACGTCGATCAGCGTCGCCTTGAAGCCGCCGCCCGCACCCACGATCAGCAGGATGCCCGCGATCGGGGCCAGCGACTTCTCCACCGTCACGGACAGCCGCGCCTTGGTGAACCCGGCCGCCCGGCCGAGGGTGAACATGCCCACGAGCACCGCCGCGAGCAGCGCGATCAGCGGGGAGCCCGCCACGTCGGTGACCCGCTGGACCGCGTTGGCCGGATCGTTGACCACGATGTCGACCAGGGCCTTCATCAGCATCAGGGCCACCGGCAGCAGCACCGTGAAGACCGTCGCCCCGAAGCTCGGGCGGTGTTCGAGCTCCTCCGAGGGCCGCTGCGGGACCATGTGGTCGGGCGCCGGGATGTCCACCCACCGGGCCGCGTACCGGGAGAACACCGGGCCCGCGATGACGACGGTCGGGATGGCGACGAGCACGCCGAGCGCGAGGGTGAGCCCCAGGTTGGCGTGGAGCGCGTCGATGGCGACCAGCGGACCGGGGTGCGGCGGGATCAGCCCGTGCATCACGGACAGCCCGGCCAGCGCGGGGATGCCGATCCGCATGAGCGAGTAGTTGCCCCGCTTGGCCACCAGCAGGACCACCGGGATCAGCAGCACGATGCCGACCTCGAAGAAGAGGGGGAGGCCGATCACCGAGGCGATCAGCACCATCGCCCAGGGCATGGCCCGGCCCTTGGCGCGCGCCAGGATGGTGTCCACGATCTCGTCCGCGCCGCCCGAGTCGGCGAGCAGCTTCCCGAGGATGGCGCCGAGCGCGATCAGTACGCCGACCCCCGCGACGGTGGCGCCGAGCCCGGCCGTGAAGCTGGAGACGGTCTTGGCCAGGGGAGCGCCGGCGAACACCCCGAGGGCGAGCGAACCGAGCGTCAGCGCCAGGAAGGCGTGCAGCTTGAGGCGGGTGATGAGCAGGACGATGACGGCTATGCCCGCGAGGACGGCGATCCCCAGCTGGGTGTTGCCGGCCGAGGTGATCGGCTCGGTGGCGGCCGCTGCGAGAGTCTCGGCGCTGAGACTGGTCACGTTGACGGTTCCTTCGTTCTGGTTCTGGGGCAGGGCATGACGGGGTAGGGCGGGGGCGGGACGTGCCGGGACGGAGTGGGGGACCGGGTGGTCGCGCGACCGGTGGCTATGCGACCGGTGGTCGTGCGACCGCTGGTTACGCGACCGGCGCCGGGAGGCGGCGCAGGGCGGCGAGCGCCCGCGCGGTGATCTCCTCCGGGGCTCCGGACACGTCGACGAGGACGCCGAGTTCGTCCGGCTGGAGCGGCTCCAGCGTGGCGAACTGCGAATCCAGCAGCGTGGTGGGCATGAAGTGCCCCTTGCGCGCGGCCATGCGCTCCTCGATCAGCGGCCGTTCGCCGGTGAGGTGGACGAAGACGGTGTCCGGCGCGATGGCCCGCAGCCGGTCGCGGTAGGCCCGCTTGAGGGAGGAGGCGGAGACGACCCCGCCGCCGATCCCGGCCCGGTTGCGCATCCATTCGCCGATCGCGTCCAGCCAGGGCCGGCGGTCCGCGTCGTCCAGGGGGGTGCCGGCGGACATCTTGGCGACGTTGGCCGCCGGGTGGAAGGCGTCGCCCTCCGCGTAGGGGAGGGCGAGCGCGTCGGCGAGCAGCCGGCCCACGGTCGTCTTTCCCGTCCCGGCCACACCCATCACCACAATGACGCGCGTCATTGCGCACCTCGTTTTCGTCGTCCTTGTCCTCGTTGACACCGGCCCGGAGGACCTGGGCTCCACTGAAGCCCATTACGTAGTACTTATTCAAGGGGTCATCGGTAAAACATCACATCTTTTGTCCATTCGGTGGTCACCGTACGCTTACGCCATGACCACTGAAGGGCCGGGCGGACCGGGCGGAGCGGGCGGGCCGGGCGGCCAAGGGCTCCACTCCCGCGTACTGGACACGATCGGCCTGGCGATCACGGCGGGGGAGCACCCACCCGGCAGCGTGCTGCGCACCGACGAGATCGCCGAACGCTTCGAAGCCTCCCGGACCGTGGTCCGCGAAGTGGTCCGCGTGCTGGAGTCGATGCAGCTGGTCGAGTCCCGCCGCCGGGTCGGCGTCACCGTCCGCCCCACGGAGGAGTGGAACGTCTACGACCCGCGCGTCATCCGCTGGCGCCTCGCCGGCGCGGACCGCCCCCGCCAGTTGCGCTCGCTCACCGTGCTGCGCTCGGCCATCGAACCGGTCGCGGCCGGACTCGCGGCGCTGCGGGCCACCCCCGAGCAGTGCGCCGAGCTCACCGAGGCTGCCCTGGGCATGGTCCGCACCTCACGCGGCCACCAGCTCGACGGATACCTCCACCACGACATCGCCTTCCACCGGATCGTGCTCAACGCCTCCGGCAACGAGATGTTCGCGCGGCTCGGCGACGTCGTCGCCGAGGTCCTGACCGGGCGCACCCGGCACGCGGTGATGTTCCACGACCCGGACCCGGCCGCCGTCACCCTGCACGTCCGGGTCGCCGAGGCCGTACGGGAGGGCGACGCGGCCGCCGCGGAGGCGCTGACGCGGCAGATCGCGGTGGGCGCGCTGGAGGAACTGGACGTACTCGCTCCCTAGTCCGTCCGTCTCGGATCTCCCCGAAGGGACCCGCCGGGAGGTCGGATCACCCGACCGTGCCGAAGAACCGGGTCCACCAGGTGGGCCGCGCCGCGAAGCGCTCCAGCGAGCTGGTCCCCTCGTAGTCGCTCTCCAGCAGTGCCTCCCGGTCAGTCCCGTACCGGGACGTTCGCCGGGGGGCGGGCGTCGGTGCTGTCCGCGCCCAGGCCCGCGAGCAGCCGGAGGCCGTCTTCGGCGGGGCTGCCGGGGGCCGCGGACAGGACCAGCAGTTCCATGCCGGATTCGCCCGGCAGCGCGAAGTTCTCCTGGTGCAGTTCCAGCAGTCCGACCAGCGGGTGGCGGAACGCCTTGCGGCCGTGGGTGCGGGCGCGCACGTCCGCACGGGCCCACAGCCGGCGGAACCGCTCGCTGCCCATCGCCAGTTCGCCTATGAGCGAAGCCAGTTTGGGGTCCTCGGGGTACTGGCCCGCGGCCAGGCGCAGGTGCCCGACCACGTCGAGGGTGCACTGCTCCCAGTCCGCGTAGAGGCCGCGCTCGGCCTCCTCCAGGAAGATGTGCCGGGCGGTGTTCAGGCCCGGCATCGGCCGGCCGAAGAGGAGCTCGGCGAGGCGGTTCCCGGCCAGCGCGTCGAGCCGGTGGTCCATGATCAGCGCGGGTGCGCCGGCGACGAGGTCGAGGACGCGCAGCACCTCCGGGCGGATCCGCCCGCCCGGCGCCTTCGCGCGGCGGCGGCGCTGCCGGGAGAGCCGGTAGAGGTGCCCGCGCTCGGTCTCGTCGAGGCCGAGGACCCGGGCGAGCGCGTCGAGGACCTGCTCGGAGGGCTGGGTCGCACGGCCCTGCTCCAGGCGCACGTAGTAGTCGACGCTGACACCGGACAGGTGCGCGACCTCTTCGCGGCGCAGCCCCTCGACCCGGCGGCGGCTGTCGGTGGGGATGCCGACGGCCGCCGGATTGACCCGTGCGCGCCGGGTCCGCAGGAAGCCCGCAAGATCGTCCATGGGTCCAGTATGGCCGCGACGGCGCCCGCCAAGGTGGCCCTGCCGGTACCAGGAAGTCCGGTCCGATGGAAGGCGCGCCCCTGAACACCGGGCGCCGCGGGGCCCAGGATCGAGGCATCCGATCCGGAGGAGTTCCCGTGAAGACGCTGATCGTCTACGCCCACCCCGAGCCGAAGTCGCTCAACAGCTCGCTGAAGGACCTGGCGGTCTCCACCTTGGAGGGCGCCGGCCACGAGGTGCGGGTGAGCGATCTGTACGCGATGGGCTGGAAGGCCGTCGTGGACGCCGCGGACTACGGCCGCCACGCATCGAGTCCGCTGAAGGTCGCCCTGGACTCGGGCCGGGCCTTCGAGGCCGGGGAGCTCACCCCGGACGTGCTCGCCGAGCAGGAGAAGCTGCTGTGGGCCGACACGGTCATCTTCCAGTTCCCGCTGTGGTGGTACACGATGCCCGCGATCCTCAAGGGCTGGGTGGACCGGGTGTTCACCTATCGCTTCGCGTACGGAGTCGGCGAACACAGCGCCACCCAGTACGGGGAGCGCTTCGGCGAAGGCACCCTCGCGGGCCGCAGGGCCCTGCTGTCGGTGACCGTCGGCGGCCCGGAGTCGCACTATGCCGCTCGCGGTATCAACGGCCCCATCGACGACCTGCTGTTCCCGATCCACCACGGGATCCTCTACTACCCGGGGATCGAGGCGCTGCCGCCGTTCGTGCTGTACAGCACGGACCGGATGTCCGGCGAGGACTACGCGGACGTCGCGAAGGCCTGGGTGGAGCGGCTGCTCACCCTGGAGTCGACCGAGCCCATCGCCTTCCGGCGGCAGAACTTCGGCGAGTACGAGATCCCCTCGCTGCACCTGAAAGAGGGCCTGGAGCCCGCGGGCCGCACGGGCTTCGGGCTGCACGTGAGATGAGCGCCGGCCGTCGGCCGCGGGCAGGTCCGGCCCGCGAATCGGCGGGCCGGTGGGGCGACTTCGACCGGACCGACCTCACGGGGGCACCGGTCACCGGCCACCCCGTCGGCGTCTGCACCGTCGCCCTGGCCGTCCAGGGCAACGACGTGAAGATCAAGGCCATCACCAAGACGGGGAAGCTCCACCACACCCACTGCGGCACCAACGGGCGCGCCGTCACCTGCGACGCCCCCCGGGCGCCCGCGCATCCGCAGCCCGGAGCGGTGACGCCCCGTGCCGCGGGCACCCTGAGCCGGGACCCCGGCCGAGAGCGACCGCACCCGTGGCACCCGCCCCGTACGCCACACTGGTCGGGTGCTGGGACATGGCGACGGGTACGAGGCCGGGGACTCCGCCTCCTTCGTGGGGCGGACCGCAGAACTGGCCCTGCTCGAAAGGGCTTTGCGCGAGCGGCGGCTGATCACCCTGACCGGACCGGGCGGCGTCGGCAAGACCCGCCTGGCCCGCCGCGCGGTTGACCTCGCGGGGGCTGCGGGGGTGAGCGGCCCCGGCCGGGCCGGCGTGCCAGGGCCAGGGCCTGCCGGCCTGGCAGACGCCGCTGGTCCACCGGAGGCCGCTGGTCCGGCCGACACTGCTGGTCCACCGGACGCCGCTGGTCCACTGGAGGCCGCTGGCTCGGCGGAAGCCGCCCGTCCAACGGACGCCGCCAGTCCGGCGGATGCCATGCGCCCACTGGACGCCGTCGGTCCAGTGGGCGCCGCCGACCCGGTAGGGGATTGCCGCCCGGCGGTGGCCGGCGCCCAGCCGGGCCCCTTCCCCGACGGGGTCCACTGGGCCGACCTCTCCCCGCTGCCCGACGAGCGACTGCTCGTGGCCACCGTGGCCGACGCCCTGGACCTCGCCGACCACACCGCCCGTACCCCGGCCGCAGCGGTGCGGCAATGGATCGGCGGGCGCCGGCTGCTCCTCGTACTGGACTGCTGCGAGCATCTGGTGACCGCCGTACGGGGCCTCGTACGGGAGTTGCTCGACGCCGCCCCGCACCTCGTCCTGCTGCTCACCAGCAGGCAGCCGCTCGGACTGGCGGACGAACACGTGCTGGACATCGGCCCGTTGCCGCACGCCGCGGACCCGTCGGGCCCCGAGGAAGCCCTATCCCTGTTCACCCGGCGGGCCGCCACCGCCGCCCCCGGGCAGGCGCCGCCCTGGACCGAGGCCCGGCTCGAGGCCGCCCGCTCCGTGTGCGCCCGCCTCGAAGGGGTACCCCTCGCGCTGGAACTGGCCGCCGCGCAGTTGACCGACCACACCATCGAGGAGCTGGCCGAGCGGCTCGCCCGCAGGATCGGCCCGCTGGCCGCACCCGCGCCCGTCCGGCCGCCGCGCCACCGCGCGCTGCGCACCGCCATCGGCTGGAGCCATGAGTGGTGCACGCCGCGCGAACGGCTCCTGTGGCTGAGGCTGTCCGTCTTCGGCGGCTCCTTCGACCTGGAGGCCGCACGCGCCGTCTGCCGCGCCGCCCCGCTCACCGAGACGGACATCCCGCCGCTGCTCGACGCGCTGGTCGCCAAGTCCGTCGTACGCCGAGGCGCGGACGGCTCGTACCGGATGCTGGACACGATCCGGGAGTACGGGGCCATGTGGCGCGACGAGGCCGGGGAGCGCGAGGCGCTCCGGGAGGCGCACGCCGCGTACTTCACCGAGCTCGTGCGCACCGCCGAGCGGGACTGGCTCGGGCCCGCCCAGCGGATCGGATACCGCAGGGTCGAGGCGGTGCACAAAGACCTGTGCGCGGCCCTCGAACACCACCTGGCCACCGCCCCCGAACGGGCCCTGGACCTGGCCGCCCGGGCCGGCTTCTACTGGGCCTGCTGCGGCCACCTGCACGCCGCCCGCGGCTACCTGGAGCGGGCGCTGGCCGCCGCACGGCCCGAGGAAGTGCACCCGCGGACCCGGGTGCGCGCCCTGTGGGCCCTCGGGGTGACCCTGCTGCTCCAGGGCGAACAGGAGCAGGCCCACCGGATCGCCATCGGCTGCGAGGCCCTGGCCGCGGGGCTCGACGAGGGCCCGGAGGGGGATGCGGGCCCGGCGCTGGACGCCGCGTACCTGCTGGGCCTGAGTCACCTGCTGGCCGGACGGCCGCTGGCCGCGCGGATCGTCTCCGACAACGCCCTCGAAGCCTTCCCCGGCACGCCGTTCGACTCGGGGCCCCGGATCCGCTGCCACCTCGTACGGGTCTTCGCGCTCACCGGAACGGGCCTGTTCACCGACGCCCGGGAAGAGGCCGAACTGCTGCGCGCCGGCTGCGCCGAGCGGGGCGAACACTGGACCCGGGCCTACGCCGACTACCAACTGGCCCTGATCTGCCTCTTCGAGGGCCGCCCCGCCGAGTCCGCCGTACACGCCCGCGCCATGCTGGAGAGCAAGCGGGAGCTGGGCGACAGCTTCGGCACGGCGCTCGGCCTCGATCTGCTCGCGGCGGCCCGCGCCGCGACCGGAGACGGGGCCGGCGCGGCCCGCGCGTACGGCACGGGCCAAGCCTTCTGGCAGGCCGTCGGCCACCCGCAGCGCGGGACACCCGAACTGGCCTCCGTACGCGAGGAGTTCGAGCGCACGGCACGCGGGGAGCTCGGCGACCAGGCGTACGAGGCGGCCTTCCGCGAGGGCCTGCGGCACGGCCACACCCTGCGGACCCGCCCCCACCCGTACGAGGGCTGAGCCCCGCACGCCGGGGCGGGGCCGTCGCTCAGGGCTGGTCGGGGAAGCCCGCGAAGTAGCCGGCCGCCATGTCCTCGTCGCCGTGGCCCAGGGCGTCGGCGCGGTGGAAACGGGCCCGCGCGGCGACGGCCAGGTCCACCGACACCCCGGCCGACTCCGCCGCGTCGGCGATCAGACCGGTGTCCTTCTCGGCGCCGCGCACCGTGAAACTCGGCGTGAAGTCCCGGTCCAGTACGGCCCGCATCTTGGTCTGGAGGTACGGGCTGTCCATCGGGCCGCCGGTCACGACCCGCGCGAACAGGTCCGGGTCCACCCCCAGCCCCTCGGCCAGCGCCAGGGCCTCGCCGACCGCGGCCGTCACGGTGATCGCGTACCCGACGGTGGCCAGCTTCAGCCGGGTCGCGGACCCGGGCTCCTCCCCGACCCGCAGCACGCTGCTCCCGACGGCGGCGAAGACCGGGTCCAGCCGCGGGTCGGCCGGGCCGCCGACCAGCACCACCAGGGTCCCGTCCTCGGCGGGCTGGCGGGTGCCCTGCACCGGGGCGTCCACGAAGACCATCCCGTGTTCGCCGGCGAAGGCGGCCAGTTCATCGATGTCGGCCAGGCCGACCGTGCCCATCTGCGCCCACACCTGACCGGCGCTCAACCCCTCCACGGCGGCGGCCATGGCCCGGGCCACCGCCGCGCCGTCGGCCAGCATGGTGATCACCACGTCCGCCCCGGCCACCGCATCGGCCGGGCTGTCGGCGACGACCGCACCGTCGGCGGCCAGCGCGGCCGCCTTCTCCCGGGTCCGGTTCCAGACCCGGACCTCCTGCCCGGACCGCAGCAGGTTCCGTGCCATCCCCGTCCCCATGATTCCGGTCCCCAGCAGCGCGACGGTGCTCATGGCGTACTCCCTCTTCGGTGATCCCTCAGGCGTCCCTGCAGGACAGTCTCCACGGGTGCGGAGCCCGATCCCGCCACCGGAACCCCAACGCACCACCGGGGGAGCGGCGGAGAGGCCCCCTCCGGGCAGTCCCGGCCGCGTCCCTTTCCCTCCGGCCAGGGGGCCCTGGCGGACGGTGTCGCGGTCAGCGGGTGCGGCGGCGTCGGGCGATCAAGATCCTGGAGGTGACGCCGAGGGCGAGGACGACGGTGCCGGTGAGGGCGATGAGAGGGGTGGTGCTGCTGCCGCCCGTTTCGGCGAGGTTCTCGCCGTCGAGGGGAGCGGAGCCGCCGTTGGGCCTGATGCCGTGGGTGGAGGACGCGGCGTTGGTGCCGGGGTCGTCGTCGCCGTGGCCCGCGTGCTCCACGGAGGACATGCGCGCGCCCTGGGTGATCTGCGTGTCGGTGGGGGCCTTGGCGTAGGGGCAGTCGGGCGTGCCGATCCGGTCCCAGCGGCCGCGCCCGGGGCGGCCCGGCTTGCTGGGCTTGCCCGGCTTCGAGGGCTTGGCGCTCGGTGTGCCGCCGGTGGACCCCGTGGAACCGGTGGACCCTGATCCCGAGGTGCTGCCCGAGCCGCCGGTGCCGCTCCCGCCCGTGGAGGACCCTCCGGTGGACGCCCCACCCGTGGTGCTGCCGCCGTTGTCGGCGCCGAAGACGACGTCGGAGCAGCTGTAGAAGGCTTCGGGGCTGTCGGAGCGCTGCCAGATCGCGTAGATGAGGTGGCGTCCGGTGCGCTGGGGCACGGTACCGGTGAAGACGTAGTCCTGGCCCTGCATCTGGGGGCTGTTGACGCTCGCGAACGGCTCGTCTTCGAGGTCGGACCACTTCAGCGGTTTGGTGGGGTCGTAACCGTCCTTGGTGATGTAGAGCTGGAAGCCGCCGGCATGCGGGGCGGTCCCCTTGTAGCGGAAGGTGCGCTGCCCCGAGGTCATCGAGCTGGCGGGCCAGTCCCCGCGGGGCAGGTCCAGGCCCTTGAAGGTGGGGTTGCCGGCGGAGCAGAGCCGTCCGTCGGGGATGATCTGGCTGCTGCGGCCGCCCGCGTCGGGGATGTTGACCGCGTTCCAGTCGTAGAACGCCTGCTTGCCGCTGGCCGCAACGGCGGCCTTGCATGCCGCCGAACTCGGATTCTCCGGTCCTTCCGCGTAGCAGGCGGCGACCCGGCTGACCGGGTCGGTCATCGAGCCGTGCGCGGCCGCCGGGAGGGCGGCGTACACGGCGATGCCGAGCGGCGTGAGACTGAGCGTGGCGATACGGGCGGCTGAACGGCGAACGGACACTGGCGGATCTCCTGAACGGGTGGCACACGTGCTGGAAGCCGGGGGAGGAGCGGCGCCGATTCCTGTCCCCTGGGGTCGGCGCCGCGTGATGCGACTCCCTGGAACGCCGAACGTAGTGAGCGCTCCACGGGGGAACGGAGCCCTTCCGGCTGGCTTACGACCGCCTTAAGACCTACCTAAACCGAACATCCGACCCCATCGCGCCGGGGTCGGATCTCCAGGGTCAGCGGTCCTCAATCGCCGTCCGCGGGGTGCCGTTCCTCGTGCCGGTATGCCGGCTGCGCGTTCATTGGGGCTTTCTCCGGAATTGGGAGTAGGTACGGACCTTGATCCCATGTGGCGCATAATCACTGCATTGGCGTGAACCTGACCATTCGCGCTCGAAGCATTGTGTAGATATCGGGGGGAAGCGTGACTCACGCACGTGTGGGAGTGGAACCGTCTCCAGGGCGGTCACCGGAAGACCGGGGAGGGCTGGCCGAGCTGCTCGTCGCCGTACGCCGAGCCAGAGTCGTGGAGGTGGCGAGGCCGGAGGGGGCGGGGGCGCGCCTGGTGCGGGCAGTCGCCGAGCGCCTGGCCTCCAACTTCAGCGACGGCGTGGCCGTGATGGGCATCGAACGCCCCTGCGGCCTCGCGGAGTTGTGGACGGCTCTCGGCTCCGTCGAGGGGATGCCCTTTCTGCCGTTCGGAACGGGGGATCCCATTCCGTGGCTCGCGGGGCACGACATGCTGCTCGTTCTCGACGGCACCGACCATCTGGACGCCGAATCTCGTGTGTGGCTGCGACGCCTGCTGGAAAGGGCCCCAGGGATGCAGTTGTTGACCGCCGGCACGCATCCGCTCGGCCTCCAAGGAGGCCCGGGAGAGGGACATCGGCGCCCCGAAGGGGCTCCGTCGTCGACCCGCCCCGTCCTGTGTACGGGCCCTGCTCCACGGAGCTCGGCCCGTGCAGCCGCCGATGGGCCTGGACCTGGACCTGGACCGGAAGGGGCTGATGAACGGCCAGTCCGGCCGCACCGTGCGCAGGGGGTTGGTCTACGGGTTGGGCGGTGAGATCCGTCATCCATTCGGTCGAACCTTCCGAGGTCTTGATCGCAGGCCTGGACATATCGCTTCACCTGCAAGGTTGTTGATGCCGGCGTCTCGCCGTGTCCACGACACGCCGAACGGGTGACGGTGCTCCGGGATGCGCCGTACGTGCGGCGGCCGTGTGCTGATGCCGAGGCGCGGTTCCTGCCTGACACGGGGGTGGCTCCGTGGCCGCGTCCAGGGGATGGCACGCCGCCGGACGGCATCCGGCCGGGCCTGACCTGTCCGCGGCTCAGGCCGCACACGTGTGGTGGTGCCGGATCCGGAGTCCCGAGCCCGGATCCGGCACTGCCGCGCAGCATCGATCGACAGCACACGGAGCAGGGGGGCACACGTGCCGGATGGACGTCGTTGGGGCAACCGGACGCTCGGATCCCTGACCGCACTGGCGGCAGGTGTGGGGATCTGGCTGATCACCACCGACGACTCGGCTCAGCCGCCACCCCAACCCTCGGAGAGCCAAGGCCTCCTCGGTGCTCAACGCCGCCTCCTCGGAGAGCTGCGCGACGACCGCAGGCATGACCCCGCGCCCACGGCGAGTGCCCGGCCGCAGGCCATGGCCCCGGCCGTGCCCGAACGCGTTCGCATACCCTCGCTGCGCATCGACGCCCCACTGGCGGGGCTGGGCCTGGAGAGCGACCGCAGCCTCCAAGCGCCCCCGCCCGACGACAAGAACCTCGCCGGCTGGTACGCGGACGGCGCATCCCCCGGATCCGACGGCACGGCCCTGATCGCCGGACACGTCGACAACAAGCAGGGCCCTGCCGTCTTCTACCGGCTGGGAGCCATGAAGAAGGGCGAGCGCGTAGAAGTGGAACGCCGGGATGGGACGACCGCGGTGTTCACCGTCTACGCGGTCGAGGTCCACGACCGCAAGGGCTTCCCGGACCAACAGGTGTACGGAGCCACGGGCCGCCCCGAACTGCGCCTCATCACGTGCGGCGGCACGTACGCGAAGGAGACCGGCTACCCGGCCAACGTCGTCGTCTACGCCCGTCTCACTGGTGCGGAGGAGCGCACGCGCTGAGCGGAGCGGAACCCCGGTCGGTCCCCCTGCCCCCTCGCCGCACGCCTGGTGGTCGCGGTGACGAGTGGGTGCGGACTTGACGGTCGATAGCATGGTTTGACCCGATGGGCGAAATGACTGGGGGATCTGTGGTGGACATCCAGCTCGGCGAGGTCATCGCACACCGCGACGTCGTCGCCGACCGCAAGGACGGGAGCTCCTTCCCCGTGGCCGTCAGGCTCTGGGCACCGCGCCGTGACAGCGATCCGGCCGGCGACTGGGTCTGCCCGTGCCGGCTCGACGGGCTCGGAGAATCCAGGGTCTGGATGATCCACGGGATCGACGCCGTCCAAGCCCTCCAGCTCGCCTTCGTATGTCTCAAGGGGCAGCTCGCCGCCGTCGCCGAAGAAGAGGGGCTCACCTTCACCTGGCTCGGAGAGTCGGGACTCGCCCCCGGCGACGTTCTCGGCTGACTCCGAGCGGCGCCCCGGTGCCCCGGTGCCCCGGTGATCCGGCGATCCGGTGATCCGGTGCAGGCAGATGATGACGGCCGACCAGTGCTCCGGCCCGGGACCCTTACCTCTGAGGTAATCGTCTCGGCGTGCCCATGCTGACAGGGTTGGTGATCTCTCCGCGTCGCAGGACGCGGGCCAGGACGGAGAGGTCCGCCATGTCCCTAGCCACACCTGCCAACACGCGCCCCGTGGTTGAGGAGTTGCTGCGCAGAATTGGCGAGGGCGACCCCGAGCGCATCGCCGAACTGTATGCCGAGCAGGGTGATTGGAAGCTCGACTGGCCGGAGGCCGAGCACGGCCGTACTGCCACGCCGTGGATCCGTCACCGGTCCACCCGTGCTGACGCCGTGGCCCACTACCGCGAACTCGCCGAGCACCACGTGCCGGAGCGTGTGGCGACCGAGGTCGAGCGCATCCTTGTCGACGGAAGCGACGCGGTCGTGCTGGGTGAGATCCGCCAGACCGCCCGGCCCACCGGACGTGCCTACACGGCGCGGTTCGCTCTGCATCTCACCGTCGTGGACGGCCTTGTCACCCGGCACCACGTCTACGAGGACAGCCTGGCCGTCGCCCAGGCATTCGAAGCGAAGGATCGGTGAAGGGGCCGCCCGGCGACGCGGCCCCCATTCCCTCCACACGCGCCCTTCCTTTCCCAGCAGCCAGGCGCAGGGGGTCTGCAATCTCGGCAGGTGGAATTGCGCGCGGAGCCGGCCCGGGCTGCGGCATGATCGCGGGCATGTTGATCGATCACGAGGGCTTCTCGCCGACCGTGCATCCCACGGCCTATGTCGCGCCGACCGCGACCCTGTGCGGGGACGTGCGGGTCGGAGCAGGGTGCCGGGTGCTGTTCGGCGCCGTGCTCACCGCCGAAGGCGGCCCGGTGGAACTCGGCGAGGGCTGCATCGTGATGGAGAACGCGGTCCTGCGCGGGACACGCCGCGACCCGCTGAGCCTGGGCAGGCAGGTCCTGGTCGGCCCGGGCTCGTACCTGACCGGATGCTCGGTTGCGGACGAGGTGTTTCTGGCAACCGGCAGCAGGGTGTTCAACGGCGCGCGGATCGGGACGCGCTCAGAGGTGCGCATCAACGGCATCGTGCACCTGCGCACGGTGCTGCCCGCCGACTCGATGGTGCCGATCGGCTGGGTGGCCGTGGGCGACCCGGCGCGGATTCTTCCGCCGCAGGACCACGAGGCGATCTGGGCCGTGCAAAAGGGCCTGGACTTCCCTGGCTACGTCTTCGGCCTGGAGCGACCAGCTGACGGCGAAAGCCTTATGCCGGGCATCTCCGAGCGTTTCGGCCGGGCCCTTGGGCGCCATCGCGACGACCGCCAGATCTGAACCCGCCCTCGCGGACTCGGCCTGCTCGCCAACGGTGGGGCGCATCGCCGCCGCCTGGAGTCTCCGCTCCAGGCGGCGTTCTGCGGTGACAGTGCCGAGGAAGCCGTAGCCGCGCTCGTCGCATCGGGTGGCCACGGCTCGGGCGTGCTCGAGGTGAAGAATCCCGTCGATCACCTGCCGGTGGTTCCGACGTGTTCGCAGTGCGTCCCGTGAACGAGGGGTTCGGCCACCACAGCGGACCCATACCGCCCCCGGCCGCCCCGTTGGCCGTCACCCGCCGGAGACCGCCGCCGCGCCGTCCGGGAGGGCATCCGCCGCCGGGGTGTCCCCGTCCGGGCCGGCCGCCGCGAACTGGGTGCGGTACAGCTCCTCGTACCGTCCGCCCACCGCCAGCAGCTCGGCGTGGGTGCCGCGTTCCACGATCCGGCCGTCCTCCACCACCAGGATCAGGTCGGCCGCCTGCACCGTCGACAGCCGGTGTGCGATCACCACGGCGGTCCGGCCCGACAGGGCCTCGGCCAGGGCCTCCTGGACCGCCGCCTCCGAGGTGGAGTCCAGATGGGCCGTGGCCTCGTCGAGGATCACCACCCGCTGGCCGGCCAGCAGCAGCCGGGCGATGGTCAGCCGCTGGCGCTCCCCGCCCGAGAGCCGGTAGCCGCGCTCGCCGACGACCGTGTCCAGCCCGTCCGGGAGCGAGGCCACGAGCCCGTCCAGCCGGGAGCGGCGCAGGGCCTCCCAGATCTCGTCCTCCCCGGCCTCCGGGCGGGCCAGCAGCAGGTTGGCCCGTACCGACTCGTGGAAGAGGTGGCCGTCCTGCGTGACCATGCCCAGCGTCTCGCGGATCGAGTCCGCGGTGAGGTCCCGTACGTCGACCCCGCCGAGGCGGACCGCACCCGAGTCGGTGTCGTAGAGCCGGGGCAGCAACTGCGCGATGGTCGACTTCCCGGCGCCCGAGGAACCCACCAGGGCGATCATCTGCCCGGGCTCGGCGCGGAAGGACACCTCGTGCAGCACCTCGGTGCCGCCCCGCGCGTCGAGGGTCGCGACCTCCTCCAGGGAGGCGAGGGACACCTTGTCGGGGGAGGGGTAGCCGAAGGAGACCTTGTCGAACTCCACGGCCACCGGCCCCTCCGGCACCCGGCGGGCGTCCGGCTTCTGGGAGATCAGCGGCTTCAGGTCGAGGATCTCGAAGACCCGCTCGAAGCTGACCATCGCGCTCATCACCTCGACCCGCGCCCCGGCGAGCGCGGTCAGCGGCGCGTACAGCCGGGTCAGGAGGAGGGCCAGGGCCACCACCGAGCCCGCGTCCAGCGTGCCGGCGAGCGCGTAGTGGCCGCCGAGCCCGTACACGAGCGCCAGGGCCAGCGCGGAGACCAGGGTGAGCGCGGTGATGAAGGCCGACTGGGCCATCGCCGTGCGGATCCCGATGTCACGCACCCGGGCGGCGCGCGCCGCGAACTCCGCCGACTCCTCGTCGGGCCGCCCGAACAGCTTGACGAGCGTGGCGCCCGGCGCCGAGAAGCGCTCGGTCATCTGCGTGCCCATCGAGGCGTTGAGCGCCGACGCCTCACGCTGCAGCGCCGCCATCCGCACCCCCATCCGGCGGGCGGGCAGCACGAACACCGGCAGGAGCACGAGGGCCAGCAGCGTGATCTGCCAGGAGATGCCCAGCATCACGGTCAGGGTCAGCAGCAGCGTCACGGTGTTCGACACCACCCCCGACAGGGTGTTGCTGAAGGCCCGCTGCGCGCCGATCACGTCGTTGTTGAGCCGGCTGACCAGCGCACCGGTCCGGGTCCGGGTGAAGAACGCCACCGGCATCCGCTGCACGTGGTCGAAGACCGCCGTCCGCAGATCCAGGATCAGCCCCTCGCCGAGGGTGGACGACAGCCGGCGCAGGACCAGCCCCAGCCCCGCCTCCGCGACCGCGATCAGCGCGATCAGCAGGGCGAGGCGGGTGACCGTACCGCCTTCGCGGCCCTCGACGATCGTGGTGACCACGCGGCTCGCGAGCACCGGGGTGGCCACCGCCAGCAGCGCGGTCACCACGCTGAGCAGCAGGAAGTACGTCAGCCCGCGCCGGTGCGGGCGGGCGAAGGCGGCGATCCGGCGCAGGCCGGCCCGCGAGAGCGGGCGCCGGTCCTGCTGGGCGTTGATCGCGCTGTGGAGCGAGGTCCAGGCGGTGACTTCCATATCCATGAGACGAACCGTAGGACCTCAACCAAACTTGAGGTCAAGGGGCAGATGCCCCCGGGGTGACCAGGAACCCTGTTCGACAGGTCAGTCGAGGCAGAAGATGTTCTCCTCGGGATCGGCCATCACGATGATCCCTTCGTTCTCCTCGTCGGACTCCAGCCGGTACAGCCGCTTCGCGCCGAGCTCCTCCAGCCTCGCGGCCTCCACCTCCAGCACGGCCATCCGCTCGTCCCCCTTGAGGCCGGGCGCCGACCGCACGTCCAGGTGCAGGCGGTTCTTCGCCTCCGTCTTGGCCTCCGGGACCCGCTGGAAGTAGAGCCGCGGCCCCTTGCCGTCCGGATCCGAGATGGCCGCCCAGTCGGCGGACCCCTCCGGCGACTGGACGCGATAGCCCAGAGCCTGCGCCCAGAACACCGCCTGCGCGCCCGGATCGGCACAGTCGTACGTCACCTGGAATTCCTTGGCCATGCTGCTGCCTCCGACCACTTGAAACCTGTCCACCGGTACCGGCCGGCTCCGGCCGCGTACCAGCGCAGGACGATAGTGGATCAACCATCGTTCGTACGAGGGATTTCCGAGGCCCTCGTGCCTGTCGGTGCCCGGTGCCAGAATCGGTCCATGACGCAGGGATCAGAGCCCTTCACGCACTCCGGCCCGCACACCGGCGACACCGTTCTCTCCCGCTTCGAACGCTGGGTACGCGACACCCCGGGAGCCCAGGCCCTCGCCGCGGGCGCCGGCAGTCTCACCTACGGACAACTCGACGCACGGGCCAACCAGGTGGCCCACCACCTGATCGGCTCGGGACTGCCCGAGCACGCCGTCGTCGCCGTGGGTTCCACCCCGCGGGCCGAACTCCTCGTCCTGCTCCTCGGCATCCTCAAGGCCGGCGCCGCCTACACCGTCGTCGACGTGGAGAACCCGCGCACCGGACAGCGCCAGCTCGCCGCCGCCCGCCCCTCCGTCCTGCTCGCCGACTCCGCCGACCGGGCCCGCCTCGACGACGGCGGCGACCTGCGGGTGATCCGCCTCGACGCCCAGCAGGCGGCGGCCACGAGCGGGCTGTCCACCGATCCGCCGGACCGGACTCCCCGAGGGAACACGGCCGCCGTGCTCTTCACCGGAGGCGCGGACCGGCGGGCCGTCCCCCTCTCCCACGACCGGCTCCTCGCCGCCCACGAGGGGTGGGCCCGGGTGGTGGGGCCCGTTCCCGAGGACCGGCACCTGATCACCGCCGCCCCGGACCTCACCGGCTTCGCCGCCGGATGGCCGCGGGCCCTGTGCGAGGGCGGCACCCTCGTCCTGCCCGAAGACCCGCGCTGGACACCCGAATCGCTGCGCCGCGCCGTCGACGCCGAGCGGGTCACCGTCCTGCACACCGACCCCGGCACCGCCACCCAGCTCCTCGTCCGCGACCGGGAGGCGTCCCTGTCGCGGACCCTGCGCCGCCCCGACGAAGGGCTGCGGTCACTGCGCATGGTCACGGTCACCGGCGACCGCCTCTACCTCGACGAGCAGGCCGCCCTGCTCGCCCGGCTGCGGCCCGGGGCCCGGCTGCTCAACGTCTACGGGCCCACCGAAGCGGCGGGTGTCGGCGCCCGCTTCGAACTCCCGCAGCTCGCCGGCCCCTTGGACGGCGCCGAGGAACTCTCGCTGATCGGCGCCGCCTTCCCCGGCTGCGTACTGGACGTACGCGACGGGGAGATCCACCTCACCGTGCCCGGCGGCGGCGAACCGGTCCCGACCGGCGACCTCGGAGTGCTGCGCCCCGACGGCCTGCTGGAGTTCCGGGGCCGGATCCGCGACCGGCTCACCGCGGACGGCAAAGTCCTCGACCCGCATCCCGTCGAGTCCGCCATCCGCAGCCACGAGGCGGTCGGCGCCGCGCTCCTGGCCGAGGTCGAGGGCGCCGGTACGGGGGTGAACGCGCGGCCGATGCTCGTCGCCTTCCTCGCCCCGGCCGCGGAGGACGACACCTGGCCCCCTGGCTCCGACCTCCCCGACGGCGGGGAACTGCGCCGGCACCTGGCGGGCAGGCTTCCGGGGGCCATGATGCCGAGTGCCGTGTTCCGGCTGCCCCGGATTCCCCGGGACAGGGCCGGCCGCGAGCAGCGGGCCGCGCTCCCGATGCCGCCGGGATCGGCGGGGGACGAGCCGGGCGGAGGCGGGAGCAAGTACGGCGGCAGGTACGTGCGCGGGTTCGAGGGGCCCAACATCGCCGGATGGATCGGCCTCATCTTCTTCATCGCGGTCGGGCTGGTCCTGGTGGCGGGCTTCACCATGATCCTGACCTTGATCCTCTGGCCCGGTTCCACGGACCTCACCGGTGTTCCGAACCCGTACGCGACGCTCTTCTTCCTCCTCTACATGTTCGAGTGCTGGGCGTTCGCGGCCGGTGTGTGGTTCCTGTTCGCCGGCCGGTCCCGGATGCGCCGCCACGGGCGCCGCGGCCCGCGCATCACCGCGGCCGCCCATCTGGCGATCGTCTACCTGCTGGCCGCGTGGTGGCCGCAGGACAACTTCTACCGGCTCGCGGCCAAGCAGGACTGGCCCCAACAGGCCGCGCTCGTCTACGCCTTCAACATCCCGCTGATGATCGCCGCCGGGATCGTGGCGGTCTACGCCTCACGTCCGCCGCTCAGTGTCTTCGACGTGGAACCGGACCCGGCGTCGTCGGCGTCGGCGTCGGCGTCGGCGTCGGCGTCGGCATCGACTTCAGCGTCGGCTTCGGCTTCGGTTCCGGCTCAGGGAGCGGACCGGGACGGGGCCCGGGCCACCGATCCGGCCGGCTGAGTCCCGGCCGGCCGGGCCCCGGCCGGCTCCCCGAACATCGCTCCGACGGACAGGGCCTCCGCCCGCACCAGCCGTTCGGCCGCGTCCAGCAGCTCCCTGCCGGTCGCGGCCACCAGGGCGCCCATCCAGGGCGCCGGTTCGAAGGCGCCGGTGGGGATGGCGGGGAGGAACACCGCGCCCATCCCGGCGCACCGGCGGGACAGCCGCTCGCACAGTTCGCCGAAGGCCGCCTCCGGCAGCCGGGCACCCAGCTCCACCCGGTCCGCGATCCGTACGAAGTGCCCCGCGCCCCGCAGTTCGTCGAGCCGGGCCGCCACCACGAAGGCGACGGACGGCCCGGTCAGGCGCAGGTTCGTCTCCGTCGGGGCGAGCCGTCCCGCGCCGTCGGCGACGAAGTCCACGTCGAACCAGCCCCGGTAGCCGGCGGCCGACAGCTCCCGGCCCACTGCGCGGCCGAAGCCGAGCAGCGGTTCCTCCGCCCACCCGGGGAGCACCCCCGGACCCACCGTCGCCCCGCGGTACCCGCCGTCCGCCACGTCCATGACCGCCCCGCCGACCTCGTGCACGCGGCCCCGCGGGTCCACGAACCCGTCGTACGTGAGGTCGCGCGGCTCGGCCGGATCCGCCGGACCGCGTACGTACTCCTCCACCAGCAGCGGTCCGCGCGGCAGCGCCCGCACCACCGCCCGGGCGCCGCCGGCCGCGCGGACCCGCCCGGGGGTCATCACCGTGGTGCCCGAGCCGCCGACGCCGTGCTCCGATTTCAGAACGGTGCTCTCGCCCGCCTTGGTCCGGGACGCCAGCAGCCGGACCGCCGTCCGCCGGGTGTCCGCCCGCCACTGCGCGGGCAGTGTGATCGCGGGGTGCCCGCCCTCCGCGAGGATCCGGCCGAACAGGCCGTGAGCCGCCGACTTCGACTCGTACCGCAGCTCGTCCGGTCGCCACGGGCGCCGGGCCAGCCGTGCGAAGGGGGCGGTCAGGCCCCACGGTACGAGGGGCGCACCGGCCTCGGCTCCGACCCCGGTGTCGGCCCCGGCCTCGGCCGCTGTCCCGGTCAGCCGTGCGGCCAGCGCCGGCCGGGACCGTACGGCGTCCGAGAGGCCCGGATCCCGCTCCGCGAGCCCGTCGTACACCTCCACCCCGGCGGGCCAGTCCAGTTGGCGCCCGAGCAAGGAGATCCATCCCGGCGGCACCGGGCGCGGCAGCACCAGCGCGGCCGGCCGCGGGCTGTAGAAGGCGGCGAGGCAGGCGTAGTGGTGGGCGGCGTGCTGCTCCCGGTCCAGGGAGGCGTCCGCGAACTGCGCGTTGTACTCGGCGACATTGCCCACGTGCACGGCCGCCCGGCCGCCCGTCCAGGCACGGGCCCAGTCGGCCAGGGGCACGGGCGCCACCTCGAACCGCACCAGCCCGCCGGTGGCATCCGGCCCCGCGTCCGGCTCCGGCCCCGGTTCCGGTTCCGGTTCCGGACCCGAGGCCACCGCGCCCATCGCCCGGTAGAACCCCGTGGCATGCGGATCGGCGTCGATCAGCAGCCGGCGGAAGCCGAGCCCGGCGGCGCGCCGCAGCACGTCCCGGTACAGCAGGCGGCCCACGCCCGAGCCGATGGCGGCCGGTTCGACGAAGAGCAGCCCCAGCCGCCCGAGCGGCGGCTCCCCGTCCAGGGAAGCGAGCCCGAGCACGGCGGCCGGGCCGCCGCCGGACCGGGCCCCGGCCGCCCCCTGGGCGACCACGATCCGCCGCCGCACCACGTCTCCGGCCCCGATCCGCAACTCCGGCGCGCACGCGGCAAGGAACTCCGCGCCGTACCCCCAGTGCGCCTTGGAGCGCAGGACCAGCTCCGTCAGCGCTCCGGCCTCGGCGGGCCGCGCCGCCCTGAGCTCTGCCATTTCCTGACCTCCCCATGGTCGGGTGCGGTGCCGTGCGATAGATTCGGCCACCGCGACGACAGGCACGCGACGTACTTCCTACCCCACCCCGGAGACGGCTTCCCAATGAGCGACATCATCAACGGACTTGGCCGCACCACCGCATTCGGCGGCGTCGGCCTGGTGCTGCTCATCCTCGGCATCGTCCTGGTGGACGTGCTGACCCCCGGCAAACTGCCGAAGCAGATCTGGGAAGAGCGCAACCGGAACGCCTCCGTGATGCTCTCCTCGGCGCTGCTCGGCATCGGCGGCATCGTCTTCACCTCGATCTGGACCACGTACGACAGCTTCGGCAAGGGCCTGCTCTCCACGGCGGCCTTCGGACTCCTCGGCCTGATCCTGATGGCCGTGGCCTTCCTGGTGCTGGACCTGGTGACCCCGGGCAAGCTCGGCGCCATCGTGGTCGACCCCGAGCCGCACCCCGCCGTGTGGGTGACGGCATCCTGCAACCTCGCGGTCGCCGCTATCGTCGCCGCCTCCATCGCCTGACGGCTCGCCGAGAGCGCACGAGAACGCACGAGAGCGCCGCTCCCCTCGGGGAGCGGCGCTCTCGTTTCATACGGGTGCTCCGGCCGTCCGCCCGTTCAGTCGCGGTCAGCTGCGACGGTGAACAAGATCCGGAAGAGACGGCCTACGCCAGTCCCAGGGCGAACACCGCGAATCCGGCCGCCAGCAGGCCCGCGACGGTCCGTCGCGTCGCCGAGGCCCGTGTCCACGGCTGCTCGAAGCGGCGGGCGTACCGGGCGATGCCCACCAGCAGCACCGCGAACACCGGCATCCACGCGAGCCGCGCCACGATCCACCCGACACTGTCCGGCGCCGTCGTCAGCCCGGCCAGGCCGCCCGCGAACGAGCCGGGTACGGCGGCCGCCAGCATCGCCGTCTGGTGCCAGCACAGGATCGTCATCGCGCACAGGTTGATCACGACCACCGGCGCCCACAGCAGCGGCCGGGCCAGCAGCCGGGCCAGCCGGTCCCGCAGCAGGATCGCGGCTCCCGACTGGGCCGCGGCCAGGGCCAGTACCAGCAGCGACGGCGGATGCGAGTTGGTCCGGGCCTCGCCCGGCACGCCGACCATCGACGCCGGGTAGTGGAAGAGCATCAGCAGGGCCGCGAACAGCGCGCCACCGCCCACCAGCAGGAGCCGGCCTCCGCGCCGCCCGATCCGGCCCTCGCCCCAGTCCACGCCGAGCTGGTACGCGAACAGCCAGCCCGGCAGGATGTTCACCAGCGCCACCCACCCGGGCACCGAGTCCGCGAAGGGCCCGTAGCGCAGGAAGTCCACGACGGCGACCGAGGCGAGCAGCGGGGCCGCCGCCCAGCCTCCGAGCCGGTGCGCGGCGCGCACGCAGTACGGGGTCAGCGCGGTCACCACCGCGTACACCCCCACGAACCACAGCGGCTGGATCACCAGCTTCGCCCCGGTCCGCAGGGTGGCCTCGGGCACCCCGGCCGCGTACAGCACGGGCGCGGCCAGCGCCCACACCGCCGTGACCCCGAGCACCGGCCGCCCCAGCCGGGCGATCCGGCCCTTGAGCCAGGCCCCGGCCGATCCGGTGTGACGCCGGAAGGAGAGCGCCGAGGCGTAGCCGCCGACGAGGAAGAAGACGCCGAGCATCTGCAGCACCCAACTGGCCGGGGCCAGGCCGCCGAAGGCGGAGAGGGGGCTGGCGTTGTGCAGGCCGCCTTCGGGGTCGAGGGTGAAACCGCCGAGCAGCCAGTGCCCGGTCGGCACGGCCAGCAGGGCCAGCGCGCGCAGCCCGTCGATCGCCCGGTCCCGGTGGGCGGGGGTCTTCGCGTCGATCCGGCCGGCGGCCGCCCGCGCCTTGGTGAGGAGGGACGGCGTGCTCATCGGGCCGCTCCCGTCGCGATGGAGGCGAAGGCCTTCAGGGACCGGGTGCCGGGGGTGAAGTAGCCGGTGTGGCCCGTCACGTCGGCGGCGTCGACGGGGCGGGCGCCGAAGGCCGCCGAGGTGGGATCGGCACCGTGGCCGAGCCCGGCGAACTCCACGTTGGGCACGTCGGAGATCCAGTCGGAGGGCCCGCGCGCCGCCCATACGCGGGCTTCGGTGTGCAGGTCGGCGACGCTGTCGGCGCGCATTCCGGGGGAGCCGAAGGCGACGATGTCGGTGGCGTCCGCGTGCCGGGCCGCCAGCCCGCAGACCACCGAGCCGTAGCTGTGGCAGAAGAGCACCGGGTCGGGTGCGCCGACCGCGCCGAGCCCCTCGGTGAACCGGGCGAGGCGGACCGTGCCCGCCTGCGCCAGCCGCCCCCGGGCCGTGTCCAGGCCCATCCCGACGGGCGTGGTGTAGCCGGTCCAGGCGATGACGGCGACGCCCGGCCCGGTCGCGGACCTCAGGGCGCGGGCCATGCCCGCCGGGCCGGTGTGGGCGGCCCGCGGGCGGTCGTAGGTGGTGGCGTCGTTGTCCGAGCCCGGCACGATCACCGAGACGTGCTCGGCTCGCCGCAGGTCCCCGAAGACCTCGGCGACGGTGCCCCGCCCGCGCGGGTCGAAGGCCAGGATCTGCCGGCCGGGCGCGGCCAGCGAAGCGAAGCGGGGCTCGCCGGTCGCCAGCACGGCCAGCCGGTTGGCCTCGTACCTGAGAGGGAGCGGAGCCCCGTCCAGATTGCCCACCACCAGCGGGTGGGAGCGTACGAGGCCCTGCGCCCGGGTCTCCTCCAGCCCGGCGAAGAACCGTGCGACCTCCGACGGCGTCGCCCGCGCCGGGTCCGGCAGCGGCCGCCCGGACACCGCGTCGGCCCGCCAGGCGGCGGTGCCCGGCGGCGGGCCGGTGACCGCGGTCTGGGCGTCCGCCGAGGCCCATCCCGCGGTGCCCGCGACCACGGCCGCCGCCAGTGCTGCCGTGACCAGTGTCCTTGCGAAGCGGCCCATGCCCCTTCTCCTCTCCTCGTGACGAGGAGGAAGGTAAGAAGGAGGTGCCTGACCGGGCGTCGCACCGTGGAGCCAAGTCGGATGTCATACCCCGGTAGGGGGTGGAGGAGAGAACAGGGGGAGGGGAAGCGGGGGGATCAGCCGCCGTCGCCCGGACGCACCAGCCCCGCCTCGTAGGCGAAGATCACGGCCTGGGCCCGGTCCCGGAGGTCCAGCTTGCCCAGCACCCGCCCGATGTGGGTCTTGACCGTCTGCTCCGCGACCACCAGATGACCGGCGATCTCCTGGTTGGACAGCCCGCGCGCGATCAGTTCCAGCACCTCGGTCTCCCGCGGGGTCAGCCCGTTCAGCCGCAGCGCCGGGTCCCGGCGCGGCGCGGGGCGCCGCTCGACGAAGTCCGCGATCAGCCGCCGCGTCACCGACGGAGCCAGCAGCGCCTCGCCCGAGGCGACCACCCGTACCGCCGCGATCAGATCGGCCGGCGGGGCGTCCTTCAGCAGGAAGCCGGAGGCCCCCGCGCGCAGGGCCTCGTACACGTAGTCGTCGATGTCGAAGGTGGTCAGCATCAGCACCTTCGGCCGGTGCACCACCCCCGGCGGGGGATCGAGGAGCTCGCGCGCGGCACTGAGCCCGTCCATCTCCGGCATCCGCACGTCCATCAGCACCACGTCGGGGTGGACGGTGCGGGAGACCTGGATCCCCTGGCGTCCGTCGGGCGCCTCACCCACGACGTCGATGTCGGCCTGCGCCGACAACAGCGCGGCGAAACCCGCCCGCACCATGGCCTGGTCGTCGACGATGATCACGCGGATGGTCAACTTGGTTCCTCGGGAGCGGTGTTGATGGGCATGCGGGCGGCGACCCGGAAGCCGCCGTCGGGCAGCGGACCGATGTCCAGCGTCCCGCCCGTCAACCGTACGCGCTCCCGCATCCCCACCAGCCCGTGCCCGGTGCCCGAAGTCTCCACCGCCACCACCGCGTCCCGCGCCGGGCCGTTGACCACCAGCACCAGGAGCTCCTCCTCGTCGAAGGTCACCGAGACCCGCGTCGCGGCGCCCGGCGCGTGCCGCACCACATTGGCCAGCGCCTCCTGGACGATCCGGTACGCCGACAGGTCCACGGCCGGCGGCGCCGCCCCGGCCGCGCCCGCGGCCAGTGCCAACTCCACCGGCTGCCCGGCCCGTACGGTCGCCTCCACCAGCTGCTGCAACCGGCCGAGGCCCGGCTGCGGGGTCCGGTCGGCGCCGTTCGCCTCGTCCCCGCGCAGCACCGTCAGCAGCCGCCGCATCTCGCCCAGCGATTCGCGCGCGCTCGACGCGATCGCCGCGAACTCCTCCCGCACCGGCTCCGCCATGCCGGGCAGCCGGTACGGCGCCGAATCCGCCTGGACCGTGATCACCGACATGTGGTGGGCCACCACGTCGTGCAACTCCCGCGCGATCCGGGCCCGTTCCTCCAGCAAGGTGCGCCGGGACCGCTCGGCTTCGCTGATGCTCTCCTGCTCGGCGATCTTCTGGCGCGCGTCGCCGAGCCCGCGCAGCGCTCCCGTCAGCGCGAGGACCACCCCGGCCAGTACGAACAGCAGGGCGACGGTGTTGGTCACGCCGTCCGGCCCGAAGGCGCTCAGCAGCGCCCCGGCCACGCCGGTCGCCAGCCACACCCCGACCAGGGTCCGGATGGACTCGCGCAGTCCCAGGCAGGCCATCAGCACCAGGTAGCCGATGATCGCCATCGGCGTCCAGGGCCAGGCGTGCCCGGCCACCCGGTCGGCCTGGGTCAGTACGGCGGCCCCGATGACGTCCGCGACCAGCACCATCCCCCACGCGGGCAGCGGCCGGGTCACGGCGAGCAGCAGCGGCAGGGTCTGGGCCACGCCCAGCGCCCCGGCCCAGCCGCCGCCCGCCTTGTAGTCGTTGGTCAGCACCGCGATCGTCACCGGCAGCAGCGTCATCACGCACACGGCGGTCACGGCGTACGGCAACAGCCGCTGCCAGGCCTCGGGCGCCTGCGCGAGCAGCGGTTCGGCGGCCCGCGCGGGGGTGCGCAGCGCCACCGCGAACCGCCCGGGCGCGCGGGGCCCTCGCGGGGCGGGGGCGGTGCCCGGGCCGACCGGCGCGGACCGGGGCGGCGGTCCGGACGGGGACTCGGGCTGGGGTTCGGACGGGGATCCGGGCTGGGGTTCGGACGGGGATCCGGGCTGGGGTTCGGACGGGGATCCGGGCTGGGGTTCGGACGGGGATCCGGGCTGGGGTTCGGACGGGGATCCGGGCTGGGGTTCGGACGGGGATCCGGGCTGGGGTTCGGACGGGGATCCGGGCTGGGGTTCGGACGGGGATCCGGGCTGGGGTTCGGACGGGGATCCGGGCTGGGGTTCGGACGGGGATCCGGGCTGGGGTTCGGACGGGGATCCGGGCTGGGGTTCGGACGGGGATCCGGGCTGGGGTTCGGACGGGGATCCGGGCTGGGGTTCGGACGGGGATCCGGGCTGGGGTTCGGACGGGGATCCGGGCTGGGGTTCGGACGGGGATCCGGGCTGGGGTTCGGACGGGGATCCGGGCCGGGGTTCGGACGGGGACCCGGGCCGCGGTTCGGACGGAGACCCGGATGGGGACCCAGATGGGGACCCGGACAGGGATCCATGCGGCGATACCGACGGGGACCGGGATCCGGGTCGGGCTCGGAAGAGGGATCGGAATCGGGATCGGGCGCGCTCGCTCATGATCGGCCCAGCGTATGCGTCCGAGGCCGGCCGGGCCCCCGGCCGGAACTCACCGGCCGCCCGGGTCCGGAAGCGGATCCGGGGACTGGACCGCCACAGGACGCGGTACCGGCACGGTTGCCGGGTCCGGCTCCGCCTCCGGGGCGTCGGCGGAGCCGTCGAACCCTGCCCGCCGGGCGAGGGCCTCGCGCAAGCGCGTGAGTCGCTCGATCTCCGCGTCGAGCACGGAGAGCCGGTGCCCGACGACCCCGCCGCCGGAGCCGCAGCTCGGCGGCGGATCGGCCGCGAGCAGGTGGAGCCGGTCGGCCACGCCGCACAGGTCCTCGACGGTGAATCCGTGAGCCAGCAGATCCCGGATGATCCGGATCCTGTCCACGTCCCCGGGCCCGTACTCCCGCTGCCCGGAGGGGCTGCGGCCCTGCGGGGCGAGGAGTCCGCGCTGCTCGTAGAACCGCAGCGCCCGGGGCGTGGTCCCCGCTGCCGCCGCCGCGTCACCGATCCGCATCCCGCGCCACCTCCGTGTTCCCCACGCCACGCGGCACAGTCGTACCGCACGCCACGCCACGCCCCGCCCCGCCGCGAGGCCCGGCACCGCACCGCACCGCCCGCGCGGCCGGACTACTCCGGCAATTCCACCACCACGGCGCCGAAGTGCCGTCCCCCGGTCAACTCCCCCAACGCCTGCGGGGCGCGATCGATGCCCGGGATCCGCACGTGCGGGAAACGGATCTCCCCGGAGCGCAGCCAGGCCCCGAAGCGGGCGGTCCACTCTTCCTCCACGTCAGGATGCTCCGTACCGAGGTACCCGCGCACCGAGACGCCCCTGACGACCAGGCGGAACGAGTCGACCTCCACCGGGGCCTCGCCCCCGGACCGACCCGGCGCCAACTGGCCGGAGAGCGCGCCGACCAGTGCGAAGCGGGCGCCCTGCCGGGCGGCGCCGAGGGCGGCGGACAACTGCTCACCGCCCACCGTGTCCACGAGTACGTCGATCCCCCCGGGCGCCGCCCCGGCGAGCTGCTCCGCGAAGGGCCGCCCGGCGCCCCGCAGCAGGACCGCGTCGTAGCCGAGCTCCGCGACCAGCCGGTCGGCCTTCTCCGGGGAGCCGGTGGTGCAGATCACCCGGCCCGCGCCCAGCAGCCGCGCCGTCTGGCCGGCGAGGGTCCCGACCGCGCCGGCCGCTCCGGTGACCAGAACGGTGTCCCCGGGCCGGACCCCGGTGAGCCGGGTCAGCGCGCCGTACGGGGCCGAGCCCTGGGCGAGGTACGCCACCGGATCGGGCAGGGTGTCGTCCAGCGGGGTGCAGTCGGCGGCGTCCACCAAGGCGTACTCCCGCCAGCCGAGCAGGTGCGAGACGAGCGTGCCCGGGCGCAGCGGGCTGCCGGCCGGGGCGGCCACCACCTCGCCGACGGCCGGCCCGAACAGCGTGTCGCCGGTGCGCAGCGGGGGCAGCGGCAGCCCCTCGGCCGCGCCGCCGATCAGGGTGAGCAGCCCGGGGAACACCAGGAAGTGGCGGTTGCGGACGAGCACCCGGCCCGGACCTGGCACCGGCACCGGTACCTCGACGACGGCGAGGCGCGGCCCCTCGGGCGGCCCTTCGCGGCGGTCGGCGAGCCGGATCTCGCGTGCGGTACGGGGCAGGGCGGCCGTGGCCATGGAGGCTCCTCGAAGCGGCGCGGCCGGCGACGGCGCGGACGGCCGCCGCCTGGCCGGGGCGGGTGGGTGCGCCGAAGCTAAACCCTGACCCGCACGTCAGGGTCAAGCCCGCTCAAGGCGCCGCACCGGCTCGGCATAGACTGCGCCCGGCTCGGAAGATCACTGAACGGCGGGGAGCGGGTACGCATGGGCGGGGCGGCCGCGCTGGAGAAACTGATCCCGGTGGCGCTGGCCTTCGGCGTCGGCGTGTTCCTCGCGCGGCGCAAGGTGGTCCCCGCCGAGGCCTCCAAGGCCTTCGCCGACTACGCGTTCCTCTTCGCGGTCCCGTGCTACCTGTTCGGCAACATCTACGCGGCGGACCTCTCCGCCCTCTTCGACTGGCGGGCCATCGGCGGCTACGCGGCCGCCGCCGCCCTCGCGGTCGCGGCGGTGGCCGCCGTCTCGGCGGCAGCCGGACTGCGCGACCCCCGGGCCGTGGCGCTGCGCGTGATGGCCGGGGTCCAGGTCAACACCGCCTACTTCGCCGTCCCCGTGTTCATCACCTTCTTCGGCACGGCGGCGCCGATCTTCCCGGTGCTGCTCTTCCAGGTCTGCGTGCTGTCGCTCGTCGTCATCGCCATCATGGAACTGGGCCGCACCGGCCCCGGCTCCGGCGGCGGCCCCGCCCGGCGCCTGGGACGCGCCGTCAGCGCCTCGCTCGTCACCCCGCTGGTCCTCGCCTGCAACGCGGGGATCCTGCTCAACCTGCTCTCCGTGCACGTCCCGGAGGTGGTCCTGGACGGGGCCGCCTTCGTCGGCGACAGCGCCTCCCCGGTGGCCCTCTTCGCCCTCGGACTGCACCTCGGCGGCATCGGCCTCGACGTCCGGGGGACCACCCGCGAGGAGCTGGCGCTCATCGGCTTCAAGTGCGTGGTCTTCCCGCTGCTGGCGTGGGCGGTGTGCGGGGCGCTGTTCGGGGTCCGGGGCGAGTGGCTCACGTACCTCGTGCTGATCGCCGCGATGCCGACGCCCCAGAACCTGTTCATCTTCGCCCAGCGCTACGACGTGGGCGTCGACCTCTCAGCCGCCGTCGTGATCAAGAGTTCCCTGGTCTGCCTCCTGCTGCTGCCGCTCTGGCTGCAGGCGCTCTCCCCGTGACCCGGGCCGTCCGGGCCGCCTTCGTTCCCCGGGCGGGCTCCGCTCGTTGAGCGGGTATGGAGCTCCCGACGATCGCGGCGCCCGGCGTCGGTGAACAGGCCGACGCCGTGGCCGATGCCGCCTGCCACCTCTACGACACCCTCGCGCCCTGGGGGCGGACCGCCCCCGGAGGGTGGAGCCGGGGCGCCGCCGAGGACGCCGCCGAGGCCATCGAGACGGTCGCGCACGCCCTCGCGCACGCCCATCCGCGGGCCGAGGTCATCCTCGGGCCCGTGCACACCGCCCTCGCGGACCTGCGCCGGCAGTTCGGCCTCGCGCCCGCCGAACCGCTGAGCGCGGAGGGGCTGCCGGCGACGCCGAGGACGGTGGGCAACCCGCGCCGCACCCGCTGGGTGCGGGTGCTCACGCCACCCGCGCCCCGGCGAGAGCCTTCTCGTACAACTTCCTGATGTCGGCGCCGAAGTAGGAGCTGTAGGAGGTGTCGGGGGTGTCCCCGCCCGTCTTCCAGCCGCCGATCACCCCGACCACGTCGCCGGTCTCGGTCCGCTCGTCGAAGCCGGTCAGGAACGGGCCGCCGCTGGTGCCGCCCGGGTAGCCGGTGCAGTCGATCCGCAGGAACGATCCGGGGATCCCCGGATCGGTGCTGGTGAACTTCGTCGTCCGGTTCACGCACAGCCGGGGCCGGGCGGCGGAGGCCGGATAGCCGATCAGCGAGACCTGCTTGTGCGCGTACGGGGCGCCGGTGACCAGCCGGTTCCCGCCGACCACGTCCTCCACGGGGTAGCCGTCGGCGTCCGGGCCGACCTGGGCGAAGGCCACGTCGAGGGCGGCGCCCTTGTCGGCGCCGAGCTGCCGGTAGCGCGGGTCGATCCACACCTTGGAGCGGCCGGCCGCGTCGCGCAGGACCGGGAACATCCCGTACGGCTGGGGGTTCTGGGCCGTGTACTGCGGTACGAACGCCACCTGCCGGGCGTCCGTACCGAGCAGGCAGTGCGCCGCGCTGAGCACCATGTCGCGGCCGGGGGAGGCGACCACGCTCGCGGTGCAGAAGTACGCGCCGCCGCCCTTCATGACGAACATCCGGCCGACGACCGGGATGCCGTCGAAGTCCCGGCCGGTCCCGTCCACCGCGGCCGGGGCGCCGCCCCGGCTGATGGGGACCGCGGACGCCATCCGGTCGGGAGTCCAGAACGACTCGGCCTCCCGGGCCGACCACCGCTCGGTGGCGGGGGCCTTGGCCGGGGCCTGCGCCGCGGCCTGCGCCGGGGCGGTGCCGGCCTCGGCCTCGGGCAGGGGCCCGCCGGGCAGCAGCAGGGCGGCCGTGGCCGCCGCCACCGTCAACGTACGTCGCATGTCCGTCTCCTTCTTCGGGGATGGGCAGGGAGAGCGAGGGGCTGGGAGCTGGGGCTATACGGCTTGGGGGAAGCGCAGCAGCCGGTCCGGGTCGTAGCGGCGGCGGACCTCTTCGAGGCGGGCCAGGTTCGGCCCGTAGTAGGCCTCGCGCCAGCCGGTCAGTCTCGGATCGGCGTAGTTCTGGTACGCGGCTCCGCCCGCCCAGGGCCGCAGGTCCTGCCAGAGCCCGTCGAGCCAGCCCTGGTGGCGGCCGATGTCGGCGGCCGTGGCCGGGCCGGGCCAGTAGATGAGGTACTGGGCGAGGAACCCGGCCGTGCGGTGCGCGAAGGCGGTGGCCCGCGCCGGGATCCGGTTGAGGGCTCCGCCGCAGACCCCGTCGAACTGCACCACGCCGAACCCGCCGCGCGGCACGCTCCCGGCGTAGCGCCGCAGGGCGGCCAGTACCGCCGAGGCGGCCGCTTCGGTCAGCCCGTCCGGGGCCCAGAAGTCGGACCGGGCGGCGTAGGAGGCACGGCCGAGCCGCCCCCGCGGATCGTGTCCCGGGAGGGTGCCCGGCAGGCGGCATTCGGCGGGGCTCCGGTCCAGGCAGCCGGCCATCGCCCGGACGGTGTCCGCGTAGCCGCGTACGACGCTCCACGAGTCCCGGGGCGGGGCGCCCACCAGGTCGGACAGCCGGGTCAGCTGCCGTTCCAGCTCCGCGCGTCCGCCGTCCAGGCAGAGCACCCGCAGCGCCGGGGCGCCCACCGGGCCGCCGTCCACGGTGAACTCCACCTGGCTCCAGAACGGATCGGGCAGCGCCTCCAGCCAGCGCTGCCACCCGCGCAGGACGGCGGGGGAGTCTGCGGCCGACCAGCGCAGTTCCGCGAAGGCGCAGTCGGAGACCGGGTGGGTGCGGAAGCGGAAGCCGGTGACCACCCCGAAGTTGCCGCCCCCACCGCCGCGCAGGGCCCAGAACAGGTCGGGCTCGCGGTCGGCGGCGACTTCGCGGAGCGTCCCGTCGGGGGTCACGAGGCTCACCCCCGTGAGCCGGTCGGAGGTGGCGCCCCAGGAGCGGGAGGAGAGGCCGAGCCCGCCGCCGAGGGTGAGACCGGCGATGCCGACGGAAGGGCACAGCCCCGTCGGGACGGCCAGGCCCCGCGCGGCGAGGACGGAGTTCACCTCCCCGAGGCGGGCGCCCGCACCGACCCGGACCCCGGTCCCGGACTCCGCGGCCACGTCCGCCATGGCGGACGTGTCGATGACGAGTCCGGCCTCGCGGGTGGACCAGCCCGCGTAGCCGTGGCCGCCGCCGCGCGGCACCACGGGGACGGCCGAGCGCCGGGCGAAGTCCAGACAGGCGGCCACGTCCCCCGGGTGCGCGGGGTAGGCCACGGCGCCCGGCCGGACCGTGTCGTAGCGGGGCTGGAACAGCTGCCGTGCCTCGTCGTAGTCCCCGTCGCCGGCCGTCACCACCCGGCCGTCGAGGGCCCGGGCCAGCGCCCCGTAGTCCGGGTCCGCGCGGCGGGTCGTCGTACGGGGCGTCGTGCGGGCCGTCGTGCGGGCCGTCGTAGGGGCCGCCGCGCCGATCGAGGCGAGGACGCCCGTGGCGGCTCCCGCGAGGACCTGGCGGCGGTGGAGGCTCATCCCTCCTTCCTGCCACCGCCTTGCCCGTTCGGGGCGAAGGCGGGCCCATGGGGGCGGGCTTGCCCCCCGAACGGCCCATGCCGGGGCGGCTGCGGGTGGCTTCGGCCGGGTTTCCGTACGGGTTTCCGTTCGAGCTTCCGTACGGGTCTTCGGCTCGACCTCCGTCCGGGCCTCCGTCCGGGCCCCCGCCCCGCGGTCAGCCCGCCCGGCGGGCCAGCAGGAAGCCCTGCGGGGACTTCTCCGTGGCGTCCGGTTCCCGGATCAGGCGGGCTGTCTCGGTCAGGCCCGCCCCGGCCAGCAGCCCGCTGATCAGCTCGGGCGGTGTCCAGTACACGTCGAGGTCCACGGGATGCCCGTAGGCGTGTTCCAGCCGGAGCTGCCGGTCGCCCGCCTTGAACGCGATCAGCAGGTACCCGCCCGGGGGCCAGGACCCGGGCGAACTCGGCGAACAGCGCGGGGAGCCCGGAGGGCGGGGTGTGCACGGTGGAGTACCAGGCCAGCACCCCGCCCAGCACCCCGTCGGCGATGTCCAGCGCGGCCATCGAGCCGACCTCGAAGCGCAGCCCCGGATACGTCCGGCGGGCCACCGCCACCATCGCGGGGGACAGGTCTACCCCGAAGGCCCGTACCCCCAGGCCGTCGAGGTGCGCCGTCACCCGGCCCGGTCCGCAGCCCAGGTCCGCGACCGCCCGGCCGGCGCCGGGCCCGTCCCCGCGCACGCACTCCGCGAAGGCGGCCAGCATCGCCCGGTCCAGCGGTTTGCCCTCCAGCTCTCCGGTCAGCAGCGCGGCGTAGTCGGCGGCGACGGCGTCGTAGGACGACCGGACGGAGTTCAGGTGCGAAGTCGATGCCATGCCCCCGGACAGTAGCCCGCCGGAGCCCCGAACTCAGCCCCCGGTCAGCGGATTGTCCAGCTCGGCCCACTGATCGCCAGGCACCCCCGGGCTCAGCCGCATCAGGGTCAGCGCCTTGGTCGGCAGCGGTCCGGTCAGCAGCGCCCGGGTGTCGGCCGTGGCGGGCAGGCCGGGCGCGGCCGCCGCCAGGTCCGCGGCGAGCGCGGCGGCCGAACCGGCCGTGGAGCCGAGCGCCCCCGCCACCAGCGAACCGAAGAGCTTGCGGCGCAACAGGGTCACGTCATCGGTGATCAGCCGGCCCGACAGAGGTGGCGCCGGCAGGCCGTGGCGGGCGAGGCGGGCCGGGCTGATCCGGATGTCGGCGAGGTCGCGGTACACGAGCCGCAGCGGGGCGCCCTCGGCGGACAGCACGACCAGCAGGTTCTGGCCGTGGGCCTCCAGGGCCACCCCGAGATCCAGGACCCGCAGGCAGACGGACAGCGCGAGGCGGGCGAAACCGGCCCGCCAGGTGTCGGAGCGCACGTACGGGGTCAGCGCCAGGGCGGCCACGGGCAGGACGCGCTCGCCCGCGCCCCGGTCCGCGTACGCCTCGGGCGGCTCGCGGAGCACGGCGGCCAGGTCCGGGGTGCCGGCGGTGACGGCGCCCAGGGTGCGGGTGATGTGCAGGCGGCCGTCGAGCCGCTCGGACAGGCTCTGGGCGAAGCCGGATACGGCGGCGGCCGTCTCGATGGAGTAGACGGAGATGTCCCGCACGGAGGAGGTGAGGCGGGTGCTGAGCGCGGTCTTGACGTGAGGTCCGCCGTCGGCGGGAGAGAGGGTGCGCAGGGCCATCAGCGGGTGCGCGGCGGGCCCGGGCCGCAGCTCGTGCCCGCTTTCCTGAGCTGCCCCCTGTTTGACCACGTGCTCCGCCTGCCAGGGGTGGACCGGTACGAGGATCCGCCCGGCCTCCCGCCACCGGTCGGGCCAATCGCCGGTCACCCGGCACTCCGCGGCCCGTACGACGGCCAGCCCGAGGGTGACCACCGGCCGGTGCTCGGGTCCGTAGGCGAGCTGCTCGGCCACCGTGAAACCGGGGCGGGAGCGGCAGTTGGGGTGGTACGGATGGCCGTCCACCACCCGCTGCTCCCACTCCCAGGCGGCGAGGTCCGCGGCGTCGTCCGGGCCGGTCGGCTGGCCGGCCCGGGACAGGGCGAGGGAGGCCGTGCTCTCGTCGAGCTCGGCGGCGAACTCCTCCCCGTACGGCAGCCCGAGCGCCGCCACCAGCGCGGCGGCCCGCCGGTAGGGGCGGCCGTCGAGCAGCAGCTCGGCCACGGGCGGCGCGGAGGCGCGGGCCGCGGAGAAGGTCGTCGCGTACGGGTCGGGAAGGGGGCCCTCCAGCCGGGAGCCGGAGGCGAGCCGGAGCGCGAGCGAACCGGAACCCCGCTCCCGGCGGGTGATCCACGGCAGCGGCTCGAAGGCGAACGCCCGCCACAGCCGGGTCAGTACGGCGGCCCGCGCGCCGGGGAGCGCGGCGGCGTAGGCGGACCCGAGGCTGCCGGGGTACGTGCCGGCGGGTCCATGCGGTCCGGCGGGTCCGCCCGGTCCGGCGAGTCTGCCCGGACCCGCGGGTCGGCCCGGTCCCGCGGGACCGGTTTCGGACAGCGCGGCGAGCTCGGCGGCGACGGCCTCTTCGGCCGCGGTGGCGGGGAGGTGCATGCTGGGATCCAGGGCCCCGGTCCTCTCGGATGACGTGATGATCACTTCATCATCGCGGATACTGAAGATCACGGCCGGTCGTACGCCCCCGCGCACTTCCGGCGCTCTGGACGTACCGAATGGAATCCGTGGACCTCAACGCCACCGACAACGCCGCCGCCGACGCCTATGCGGCGGCCCCGCTCCTGAACTGCCTCCTGCGGGAGGCCGCAGAGCCGGTCCCGCTCGCCGGGCCGGGGGGTTCCGAGGGGGACGGCTGGTGCGCGTACCGGCTGTCGGGCAGCGGGCGGTCGCTGCGGGTGCGTGCGGGACGCAGGCCCGAGCGGCCCGAGCTGGAGACCGGGGCCGGCTGGCATCCGCTCACCCATACCGAGCTGGTCAAACTCGTCTCCGACGAACTGCGCCAGTACACCGGCGTGTCCAACGACGAGCTCCCGGTCGAGATCGCCGACAGCCGCGAGACCATCGCCGCGCTGCTGGCCGCCCGCGCGGCCACGCCGCCGCCGGCGGACCCGTACGTCCGGTCCGAACAGTCCCTGGTCATGGGACACCCCCATCACCCGGCCCCCAAGGCCCGGGGCGGCGGTCCGGCCAACGGCTGGCTGCCGTACGCCCCCGAGGCGTACGCCCGTTTCCCGCTGGCCTTCCTGGGCGTGCGCGAGGACCAGGTCGCCGAGGAGGGCGGACCGGCCGCGGCCGCCGCGGTCGACTCGCTCGCGGAGGCGCTGGGAGGGCCGCGCGCCCCGGCCGGCTACCGGCTGCTGCCCGCCCACCCCTGGCAGCTCGACCTGGTCGCGGGCCGGCCCGCGGTCCGCGAGGCCCTCGCGGACGGGAGACTGCTGTCGCTGGGCGCCGGGCGGGTGCCGGTCTGGCCGACCGCCTCGATCCGGACCCTGTACGTTCCCGGCAGCGGCAGCGGCAGCGGTAGTGGCCGTGGCGCAGACGCCGCGGGCACGGCGGGCGCCGCCGCCGGCGATCTGTTCGTGAAGTTCAGCCTCGACGTGCGGATCACCAACGACGTGCGCAGGCTGTGGCGGCACGACCTGCTGAAACTGCGCCGCACGGACGCGGCGGTCGAGGCGGGCTTCGCGGAACTGCGCCGGTCCGGGTCGAGTGCGGCCTGGCTGCCCGACCGGGGGTACCGGACGGCCTCCTTCGCCTTCGAGGAGCTCGCCGTACTGGTCCGCGACGGGCTGGCCGCGCACGCGGAGCCCGGCGTCACACCCCTGCTCGCGGCCGCGCTGGCGGAGGGGTATCCGGGCAGCCCGCTGGCGGCAACGGCCGACCCTGCCGGGTGGTGGCGGGCGTACCTGCGCCAGGTGGTGCCTCCCGTGCTGCACCTCTTCGCCCGGCACGGCGTGGTCCTGGAAGCGCACCTCCAGAACACCCTGGTCGCCGTCGACGCCCAGGGCGTGCCCGCGCAGGCCCTCTTCCGGGACGCCGAGGGCGTGAAGCTCCTCCCGGACCTGGACCGGGAGGCCGCCTGGCAGCGCCTCGTCTACTGCCTGGTGGTCAACCACCTGACCGAGGTCGCGGGCGCGCTCGCGCAGAGCCACCCGGAGGCGGCCGGGGACCTGTGGCCCGCCGCCCGCGCGGAGTTCCGGCGCTTCGGCGCCGCCCACGACCTTCCCGAGATCGCCGCCCTGCTGGCCGCCCCGAGTCTCCCGGCCAAGACCAACCTGCTGCTGCGCTGGACCCGCGCCGACGGCGCCGACTCCCGCTACCTGCCGCTTCCCAACCCGCTGCGGCCCTGAGGGAGCGTGCGGTTCCGGCCAAACAGGGTCCGGATAACGGATCCCCTCTCACCGACAGGTATAGACCAATGCTACGTTGGTCGAGCAGACCGCGCAGTCCTTGACCTCCCGTCAGAGGAGAAGCCATGCCCTCCCCTTCGCGGGGCGGCGGCCCGGCCGCCATGCCCAAGTACCAGCGGATCGCCGCAGCGTTGCGGCGCGAGCTCGACCTCACCGCACTCACCCCCGGCGCCCGGCTGCCCTCCGAGCGCAGCCTCGCCGCACGCTACGAGGTCAACCGGCAGACCATCCGGGCCGCCCTCCAGCACCTGAGGCAGGACGGCCTCGTCGTCACCGGCCGGCGCGGCACCCGCCCGGCGGTCCCGGCCGGCCAACCGGCCCGGGCTCCGGCCCAGGCTCCGGTCCCGGTCCCGGTCCCGGACCCGGCCCCGGACCCGACCCCGGTCTTCGCCCCCGCGCCGGCGGTCCCGGCGGCCCCGCCGGAGACGACGCCCGCCGGGGTCACCGACCAGGCGTGGCTCACCCTCGTCACCCTGGCTCCGGCGCTCGCCGAGCAGCTCGGCATGCGGGGCGGGGAGCAGACCCTGGTCCACCACCACCGCGAGAGCGGCCCGACGGGCCAGACCCGGCGGCACGCGGTGACGTACCTCTGTCCCCGCACCGTCGTCCGGACCCCCGAACTGGCCCGCTACCGGGACCGCTTGGTGGCGGGCGTCCGGGACGAGGACCTGGGGCCCCTGCACCACTGGCTGGAGGGGGCCGCGCGGGCCGGCCGGGTCGCCGAGACCATCACCATGACCCGGACCAACTCGCCGCAGGCCGCGCCCCCCGGCGGGCTCTCCGTACGCCGCACCCTGCACGACGCCGCCGGCCGGCTGCTCGCCGTCACCGATCTCGTCTTCCCCACCTGGGACCGGCTGACCTTCGACCGGTCGCCGGCCGCCATCGGCTTCCGCGTCACGTAGGGCCCGACCGGTGCCCACCGGGCCCGTCGGGGTGAGCCGGGGCGGGGTGGCCGGGTGACGCGGTCGCGGGAGCGGGTGTCGGCGTGGACCGGGCCGGTGTGGAGGTGCGTTCGTACGCGCATGATCATCTCTCGTCTCGGCCTGGCCACCGGCTTGCTCGCCGCCCTCTCCGCCACCGCCCTCGGCCTGCCGCCCGCCCTGGCCGCCGCGCCCGCGCACCCGGCGGCCGAGCCCCCGCCGCCAGGCCACGTGCTGCGCAGCCGCACCATCGACCTCGACCTGGCCGACTACCGCTGGCTGTGCACGGACCAGCCCTTCGGCACCCCGCGCCGACACACCTTCAGGCCGTTCTCCGACACCTCCATCGAGGTCGTGGAGTCCGGTGTCGAGCGCGACCCGGCGGGGGGAGCCGTCAAGTGGAGCGGTGAGGTCGTCAAGGTCGACGGGCACCCGGTCGGGCCCGGAGTGCACCGCCGGGTGGTGCTGTCGACCACCGGAGTCTGCGACCCCGGAGCCGCACCGGACGCCGTCGGCGTGGACGCCCTCTTCGACCTGGGCGAGCGGGCCTACCGCATCGCGCAGCCCCGCAACGAACCGGGCCGGCTGCTGATCACGGAGGAGGACCCCGGCCTCCACGTCAAGCCCGCGCAGGACGACGCGGACCCGCAGTACGAGAACCCCGACCCCGCGGTCATCGCGGAGGCCCGCAGGCAGCTGATGACCCGCGCCGCGTCCGCCGGGCCGGTCGTCATCGACATGGTGGTCGGCTACACCCCCCGCGCCGAGTGGGGCATGGGCGGAGAGGAGGCGATGCTCGCGCGGATCGCCTTCGCCGAGACGAGCATCAACCACGCCTTCGCCGACAGCAACATCAAGGCGAGCGTGGACATCGTGGCCACCTACAAGGCGAACTACTACGCGCCGGCGGACCAGGAGACCGCGCCGGTCGTCCACGGCCTGATCTCCAACCCGAGGGAGCCCCGGCTGGGCGCCCCGGCCGCCGCGCTGCGCGAGAAGTACGGCGCGGACCTGGTCTCCCTGATGATCGAGGTCCCGAACGGAACGAGCAGCGGACAGGGCAACCTCCCGCAGCCGCCGAGCGAGAAGACCGACGACCAGGCGTACTCGGTCGTCGACTACCGGACCGTGGCGCTCTGGTACAACTTCGGCCACGAGGTGGGCCACAACCTCGGGCTGTGGCACGACCGGGCCACCCTGGACGAGCAGATGGGCGGCGAGGACTACCGGCCCTACCTGACCACTCCCTACAGCACCGGCTACATCACGCCCGATCGCCGCCACCACACGCTGATGGCCTACTCCTCGGCCTGCGGCGGTCCCTGCACGGCCGTCAACCAGTACTCGAACACCGAGAACACCTGGGACGGCCAGCCGCTCGGCGACGCCTACAACAACAACGCGGCCGTCGCGCGGATCACCGCTCCGGTCATCGCCGGCTACCGCGCCCCCGCGCAGCCGCGCCAGCGCCACGCCCTGACCCTGGGCGAGGGACTGCGCCCCGACACCTGGGGCCCGTACCGGCCGGGGACCTCGATCAAGGTGACGGCCACCCCGCCGCGCGGGTACCGGATCGCCGCGTGGGAGCTCGACGGGCAGCGCTACGCGATCACCTCGGCCCAGGTCAACGTCACGATGGACAAGGCCCACGACCTCAAGGCGGTCTTCGTCCGCGTCTGACCGACCGTTGGAGGACCGGCCCGTGCGGGAGCGGCCCGTGCGGGACCGTCACGTGTGGTGCCGGCCCGTGCGGGAGCGACCCGTCCGGGACCGTCACGTGTGGTACCGACCCGTGCGGGACCGTCACGTGCTGGTGTGGACGTCCCCGGTGGTGGTGGAGGTGATGACCGCCCGGCGGCCGAGGTCGCCCGGCGGGATCCCCGGGTGGTGGCCGCCCGGCCGGCCGGCTCCCGGGGACACCCCGAGGGCCAGGCGCGAGACGATCCGGTAGCGGTCGCCGCGGTACACGGAGTGCACGTACTCCACGGGCCGGCCGGTGGAGTCGGTGGTCAGCCGCTCGATGAGCAGGGCGGGGGAGAGCAGCGGGACGTCCAGCAGTCCCGCCTCCCCCTCGTTCACCACCGTCGGCTCGATGGACTGCTGCGCCTCGTGCACGTACACGCCGTGGTGGTCGCGCAGGTGCTCGTAGAGGTCCCCGGCCTCTAGCTCCGCCGGGGTCAGGGCCGGTACCAGGTCGGCCGGAATGTGCAGGTGCTCGATGGCCATCGGGGCGCCGTCCACCAGCCGCAGCCGGGCGATGTAGAGCAGGCTCGCACCGGGGGAGATGCGCAGCCGGCGGCCGATCCGGGCGCCCGCCTGGACGGTGGAGTGCTCCAGGACCCGGCTGGACCAGTGGCCGGACGCCTGCCGCATCGCGAAGGCCGCCTCGTCGGCGGCCAGTTCCTGCGTGATCTTGGCGGGGGCGACGAACATCCCGCGCCCGTGCTCGCGCACGAGCAGCCCCGTGGCCACGAGCTCGTCCACCGCCGCGCGCAGGGTGGGGCGGGAGACCTCCAGGGTGGCGCACAGGGTGCGTTCGGAGGGGATGGCGTCGCCGGGCCGCCGGATGTCGATGAGCCCCAGCAGGTGCTCACGGACCCGTTCGCGCTTGAGTACGGATCCTTGCGAGTCGGTTGCGTCCTTCGTCATGGCCCGCCCCCTCTTCTCTCTGCTCACCTGTCCAACTGGTCATGTGCATCTAACCACTCGATGAGGCGGGGGCGCGAGGAGTCCGTCGAAATTATTCGGGCCGTGCGGGGTTGACGGCGCACTCGGGTCGTGTCACCTTCTAGCCACTCAGCTAACCAATTGGTCAGTTGGTCAACTCCACGCCTCGGTAGATGAGTTGACGGAACGACCAGGTGAGGAATCTCCGAGACCGTGACCGCCGCTGCCGCCGCCGCTTCCCTCCGCCCCGACCTCGGGCTCGTCCCGCGCCCCGACTCGGTCACCGCCCTGCCGGGCCGCTTCACCCTGGACCGGAACACCGGACTGCGCGCCGGACCCGGCGCCGAGGCGGCGGCCGGCCTGCTGCGCGAACTGCTCGCCCCCACCACCGGGTTGCCGCTGGCCCCGGACCCCGACGGGCGGATCACCCTGCTCCTGACCCCCGGGGACACGCCCGCCGGGGAGGAGTCCCTCGGCCCCGAGGGGTACGCCCTCACCGTCCGCCCCGACTCCGTCCTGCTGCGCGCCGCCCGCCCCGAGGGGCTGCTCCACGGGGTGCAGACCCTGCGCCAGCTGCTGCCGCCCGAGGCGCTGGCCGCCGAGGGCGCGCAGCCCCGTACGCCCGCCGCCGGCTGGTCGGTGCCCTGTGTACGGATCACCGACCGGCCGCGGTTCGCCTGGCGCGGAGCCCTGCTGGACGTGGCCCGTCACTTCCAGCCCGTGGCCTACGTACGCCGCTTCGTGGACCTGCTCGCGCTGCACAAGCTCAACGTCCTGCACCTGCACCTCACCGACGATCAGGGCTGGCGGATGCCGGTCGAGGCCTACCCCCGGCTCACCGCGACCGGCGGCCGCCGCGCCCAGACCGAGGGCGACGGGATCCCGCACGAGGGCTCCTACACCCGCGCGGAACTGGCCGGGCTCGTCGCCTACGCGGCCCGGCGCGGGGTCAGCGTGGTACCCGAGATCGAGATGCCCGGCCACGCCCGCGCCGCCCTCGCCGCCTACCCCGAACTCGGCAACCGGCCCGGCGTCCGGCTGGACACGTGGACCCGCTGGGGGGTCTGCGAGAACGTCTTCGGGGTCCACGACGCCGTGCTCGACTTCTGCCGGGGCGTGCTGGACGAGGTCGCGGACGTGTTCCCCGGGCCCTACGTCCACCTCGGCGGTGACGAATGCCCCCGCGTGGAATGGGAACGCTCCCCGGCCGCCCGCGCCCGGGTCGCCGCCGAGGGCCTGGCCGGCCCCGGAGCGCTCCACGGCTGGTTCCTCGGCGAGGTCGCCGCGCACCTGGCCCGGCTCGGCCGCCGCCCGCTCGGCTGGACCGGGACCGGCACCGAACTGCCCGCCTCCTTCACGGCCCTGGCCTGGCTCGACGCGGAGCACGGACGGGCCGCCGCCCTGCGCGGCCACGACGTGATCATGACCCCCTACCGCTCCACCTACCTCGACTACCCGCAGTCCGCCGACCCCGGCGAACCGCGCGGCCAGGACGGCGGCGTGCTCGACCTGCGCGGCGTCTACGACAACGACCCCGCCCCCGCGCACTGGGAGCCCGAGGCCGCGCGCCGCGTCCTCGGCACCCAGGCGCAGCTGTGGACCGAGTACGCGCGCACCCCCGCCGAGCTCGAATACCTGGCCTTCCCCCGGCTGTGCGCCCTCGCCGACACCGCGTGGTCGGCGCACCGCGACTGGCCGGACTTCCTGCGCCGCCAAGGCCACCACCAGACCCGGCTCGCCGCCCTCGGCGTGCGCGGCCGATCCCTTCCCTCCCCCCACCCCGAGAGGAACGCAGCATGAGCACCCCGACCCGTGCCCCGCGCCACACCCCGAGCAGCACCCCCCTGCGCAAGCGCCGTACGGCCCTGGCCCTGGCCATCGCCCTGACCGCCGGTCTCGGCTCGGCCGCCCTGACGGCCCTGCCCGCCAACGCGGCGGCCGACTCCGTCAAGGTCCAGTACCGCACCAGCGCGACCGGGGCCACCGCCGACCAGGCGGAGCCCTGGTTCAAGGTGGTCAACAACGGCTCCGGCACCGTCTCCCTGAGCCAGGTCAGCTTCCGCTACTACTTCAAGGCGGACAGCCCCAGCACCCAGTACCGGTTCGCCTGTTCCTGGGCGGTCAAGGGCTGCGCCAACATCACCGGCACCTTCCACACCATGGCCACCCCGACGGCCACCGCCGACCGTTACCTGGAGATCGCCTTCACCGGCGGCGCCGGCAGCCTCGCCCCGGGCGCCGACACCGGCGACATGCAGCTGCGCTTCCACCGCGCCGACTGGCAGACGCTGCGCCAGTCCGACGACTACTCCTTCGACGCGTCCCGCACCGCGTACGGAGACTGGGACAAGGTGACCGCCAAGCTGGGCACCGGCACCGTCTGGGGCACCGCGCCCGGAGGCAACGTCCCCGACCCGACGCCGACTCCGACGGACCCGACCCCGACGCCGACGGGCCCCACGCCGACCCCGACCGACCCGGGACCGGCCGGAGCCACCCTCTTCGACGATTTCACGTACACCTCCTCCACCGACCCGGCGATAGGGGCCCACGGCTGGAGCGTGCGTTCCAACGCCGGCGGCCCCGGCGTCCCGGGCGCCACCTGGGCACCGGAGAACGTCACCTTCGCCGCCGAGGGCGGCAACACCATCATGAACCTGGAGACCTCGACGGCCGGCACCGGCGAGAGCACCAAGCACACCGAGATCCTCACCAAGACGATGAAGTTCAAGAACGGCACGTACGCGGCGCGGGTGAAGTTCTCCGACGCCCCGAAGTACGGCCCGGACGGGGACCACCTCGTGCAGACCTTCTTCCCCATCAACGACCTCAAGGCCCCGTTGGCCGACGACTACTCGGAGTACGACTTCGAGTACCTGCCCAACGGCGGCTGGGGCGAGCCCGCGAACATCCTCTACACCACGTCGTGGGAGACGTACCAGGCCGACCCGTGGGTGGCCGTCAACCAGCACTCCGAGGCCCGGACGAGCTACGCGGGCTGGCACGACCTGGTGCTCACCATCGACAACAACGCCATCACCTACTACGTCGACGGCCAGGTCTTCGGCGTCCACGACGCCAAGTACCTGCCCGAGCGGGGCATGTCGATCAACTTCAACCAGTGGCTGATCGACCTCAACGGACAGCCGGGATCCACCGCGCGCGCCTACGACCAGAAGGTGGACTACGTCCTGCACGTCAAGGACCAGGTCCTCACCCCGGCCCAGGTGGCCGCCAAGGTCGGCGGCTACCGGACCGCGGGAACGGCCTTCGTGGACACCGTCCCCAACGGCTGACCCGGCCCGTGCGAACGGCGGCGCGCTCCGGGGGCCTCAGCCCCCGGAGCGCGCCGCCGCCAGGCCGTTCAGAAGCGCAGCGCCCACGCGTCCAGGTACCCGGTGTGTCCGGCGAAGGCGTCGAACACGCGCATCTTCCAGACCCCGTTGGCCGTCTCCGAGGAGGCGTTCACCGTGTACAGCCCGACGAGGTTGCTCTCGCCCCAGTCCGTGTACTCGTCCTTGATGGGGTACACCGTCCCGTCGGGTGCGATCAGGTCGATCTTCAAGGTCCCGGAGTCCGGGTGCTTGACGTACACCTCCACGTCCAGCTGGGCCGGAGCCTTGCCCGTGACGCCGCTGACCGTGATCGGGGAATTGATGGTCCCGAGGTCCGCGACGGCGTAGTTCGTGCCGTTGGCGAACCGCTTGCCGGGCACCTTGTTCGGTACGCCGCCCACGTAGAGGGAGCGGTTCGGGGAGCCCGTCCCGGCGCCGAGGACCGCCCAGGTGGTGGCGGCGGCCTTCAGGTAGCTCATCACCTGGGCCGGGGTGGAGGTGCGGTGGGTGGACAGGTAGAGCGCCGCCGCGCCCGCCACGTGCGGGCTGGCCATCGAGGTGCCCGACATCACGGTGCTCGTGTCCTCGCTCCAGTAGGCCGCCGAGGTGATGGAGTCCCCGGGAGCGAAGAGGTCCACCAGCGGACCGTAGTTGGAGTACGAGGAGCGTGCGTCGTGGACGCTCGTCGCCCCGACGGTCAGCGCCTGGGAAACCCTGGCCGGCGAATGCGTGGAGGCGTCCTTGGACTGGTTGCCGGCGGCCACCGCGTAGGTGATGCCCGAGGCGATGGAGCCCCTGACCGCCGCGTCCAGCACGGTGTCCGGGTCCCCGCCCAGGCTCATGTTCGCGACGGCCGGCTTCACGGCGTTGCGGGTGACCCAGTCGATGCCCGCGACCACCTGCTCCGTGGTGCCTTCGCCGTTCCAGTCGAGGACCCGGACGGCCACGATGTTCGCCTTCTTGGCCACGCCGAAGGTGGTGCCCCCGACCGTTCCGGCCACGTGCGTACCGTGCCCGTGCAGGTCGTCGGCCTCGAAGTCGTTGTCGATCGCGTCGTACCCGTACCGGGCGCGCCCGCCGAAGTCCTGGTGGCTGATGTTGACCCCGGTGTCGATGACGTAGGCGGTGACGCCCGCGCCGGCCGAAGTCGCGTAGGTGTAGGAGTTGTTCAGCGGCAGCCTGCGCTGGTCGATCCGGTCCAGGCCCCAGGACGGCGGGCTCGGCTGGGTGGTGTCCAGCCGCAGCTTCCGGTTCTGCGCGACCGCCGTCACCGCCGGATCGGCGGCGAGCCGCCGCGCCTGCTTCTGCGTCATCTTGACGGAGAACCCGTTGACCGCCGAGTCGTACGTCCGGCCGACCGTGCCGCCGGACCGCTCGACCACGGCCCGGCCCCGGTCCGTACGGGAGCCGGCGCGCGCCGGGTCCAGCAGGACGAGGTAGCTGTCGGCGACGGCTCCGGGAGCTCCGGCGTACAGGACCTCCCCCTCCGGCGGGGCCGCGGCCGAGGCCCCGGTGTCCAACCCGAGCGCGAGCGCCGAGGCGAGTGCGAGCGCGGCTCCGTAGCGCCGCAATAAGCGTGATCGCATGATCATTAAATGTGACCCCCCTGAGTCGTCCGCTCAGAGTGCTGCCTTCACAAGCTCCGCACAAGAGGCCCGCGCCGGGCCCGCGCGGGAGCAATCAGGCCTTACGGATAGGGGCCCTTCTCCTCTTAGTGCCAGACGTTCACAGAACGGAATCTTTATGTGCGACCCCCTTGACCCCCTCCGATTCCGGACGAAAGATCCACCATGAAGAAGACGAAGGCAGCGCTCTGGGAATTCCTCCAGGGCCTGGGCAAGACCTTCATGCTGCCCGTAGCGCTCCTGGCTTTCTGCGGCATCATGCTCGGCGTCGGCTCCTCGCTCTCCAGCCCGGCCGTCCTGCAGAACCTCTCCTTCCTGGACAACGAACCCCTCCAGCTGGCCTTCACCTGGATGTCCAACACCGGACTGGTGGCCTTCAAATTCCTTCCGGTCCTCTTCGCGATGGCGATTCCGCTGGGCCTGGCGCGTGAGGACAAGGGCGTCGCCGCCTTCTCCGGATTCGTCGGATTCGCCTCGATGAACCTCGCCGTCAACTTCTTCCTCACCACGCGCGGCGTGGACTTCGAGGACAAGGGCGAGATCGCGCACTACGGCATCGCCGACGTGCTCGGCGTGAAGTCCATCGACACCGGACTGCTCGGCGCGGTCGCCGTCGGTGTCATCGTGGCCCTGCTGCACAAGCGCTACCGGACCAAGCAGATGCCCGACGCGCTCGCCTTCTTCGGCGGCCTGCGCTTCGTCCCGATCGTCTCCGCCCTGGCCATGAGCATCGTCGGACTCCTCGTCCCGCTCGTCTGGCCCACCCTCGGAAGCTGGATCGCCTCCGTCGGCACGGGCATCGCGCACGCCGGAGTCTTCGGCCCGTTCTTCTTCGGCATGGGCGAGGTGCTGCTCCGCCCGATCGGCCTGCACCACATCCTCGTCGCGCTGTTCCGCTTCACCGACGCCGGCGGCGCCGGGACGGTCTGCGGGGAGAACGTCAGCGGCGCCCTGAACCTCTTCTACGCGCAGCTCTCCTGCACCACCCCCTCGGGCGCGGCGCACACCGCGACGCAGTTCCTCTCCCAGGGCAAGATGGCGGCGTACCTCGGTGGTCTGCCGGGCGCCGCGCTGGCCATGTACCACTGCGCGAAGCGCACGATGCGCCCGGAGATCAAGGCGCTGCTCATCTCCGGTGTCGTGGCCTGCGTGGTCGGCGGGGTCACCGAGCCCCTCGAATTCCTCTTCCTCTTCATCGCCCCGTGGCTGTACCTGATCCACGCGGTCCTGGTGGGACTCGGCTTCCTGGTCGCCGCCGTCCTCGGCGTGTACATCGGCAACACCGACGGCAACGTCATCGACCTGCTGGTCTTCGGAGTCCTCCAGGGCACGACCACCAAGTGGTACCTGGTCCCGGTGATCGCCGCGATCTGGTTCGCCGTCTACTACTTCCTCTTCCGCTGGGCGATCACCAAGTTCAACCTGAAGACCCCCGGACGCGACGACGAGCCCACCGGCCCCGAACTCGCGGACACCGGGGCGGTGGACACCGGGGCCGATGCCGATGCCCCCAAGGCCGAGCTGGTCGCCGGCAAGTACGACCCGGTCGCCCTCCTCGAAGCCCTCGGCGGCCCGGCCAACATCCACGCCCTCGACAACTGCATCACCCGCCTGCGCATGACCGTCGGCGACGCCGCGCTGCTGGACGACGCCCGGCTGAAGAAGCTCGGAGCCATCGCCGTGGTCCGGCTCGACGAGCACAACGTGCAGGTCATCATCGGCCCCCAGGTCCAGTCCGTGAAGGACGCCATCGCCAAGCTCACCCCGGTCGGCTGAACCATGACCCACCCAGACTCCGACGGCCTCCAGGGCCTCCACGGCTTCCACGAAATCTGCGACTTCGACGTGCCGGTCGACCGGCACGGCACCTGGTGCACCCAGTGGGACTACGTCGAGGACCGCTTCGGCGCCGCCGGCCTGCTCCCCTTCACGATCTCCGACATGGACTTCGAGACCGCCCCCGAGGTCCTCGCCGCCCTGCGCGGCCGCCTGGAGCACGGGGTCCTCGGCTACTCCCGCTGGCGCCACGAGGACTTCCTCTCCGCCGTCCGGCACTGGTACGCGACCCGCTACGACACCCCCGTCGAGCAGGACCGCATCGCCTACGCCCCCGCCGTCCTCTACCAGGTCGGCCGGATCCTGGACCTCTGGTCCTCGCCCGGCGACGGGGTCGTGGTCCACACCCCGGCCTACGACGCCTTCCCCCGTCTCCTCGCCGCCCGCGACCGGGACATGCGCGGGGTCCCGCTCCACGACTGGGACGCCCTGGAAAGGGAGTTGGCCCGCCCCGACACCACCGTGCTGCTGCTCTGCTCCCCGCACAATCCGACCGGCCACGTGTGGAGCGGGGCCGAGCTGGAGCGGACGGCCGAGCTGTGCGAGCGCCACGGGGTCGCGGTGATCAGCGACGAGATCCACTCCGACCTCGCGCACACCCCGCACCGCCCCTGGGCACTGCACGGCCGCCCCGGCAGCCGCTGGGCCATCGTGACCTCCGCCTCGAAGTCCTTCAACATCCCGGCGCTGACCGGCAGTTACGGCATCTTCGGCGATGCGGAGTCCTGTGAGCGCTATCTCACCCTCCTCAAGGACGCCGACGGACTGTCCTCCCCGGCGGTCCTCTCCATCGCCGGGCACATCGCCGCCTACCGCGAGGGCGGACCGTGGCTCGACGCACTCAACGCCTACGTGGCGGACAACCTGCGCATGGTCGGAGACCGCCTCGCCGAGGCCTTCCCCGAGCTGGACTGGCATCCGCCCCGGGCCGGCTACCTCGCCTGGATCGATCTCCGGCCCCTCGGAGTTCCCGACGAGGTGCTCCAACGTGAGCTGATTCATACCGAGAAGGTGGCGATCATGCCCGGAACCGCCTACGGCCCCGAGGGCGCGGGCTTCGTACGCCTCAACGTGGGCTGCCCGCGCTCCAAGGCCGAGGCCGGCGTCGAGGCCTTGATCCGGGCCCTGCGCACCACCTCGGGAGCCGCCTCCTCAGCCGTCCCCGGGGTCGCTTCCCCCTCCGCCACCGGGCGCGCCGCCGCCGGGAATTGACCGGACGGCCGAGGGAACTGCGGCCGGACGGACGATGTGCGACCGGAACGGATCCCTGCCGCAAATGCGGCAGGGATCCGGCTGGTTGATCTAGGAGGAAGGGAACTGGGGAACGGATCCGGAACCGGCTAGGGTGAACGCCCATCAAGGTCATGCGCCGCAAGCCGACCAGCCCAAGGAGCGACCCCGTGCCGATGCCCAACCCGTTCTCCCATACCGCCGGCCCCCTTCCCGGCCCCCGGACCGGATCCCTTTCCGGCTCCGTTCCCGGCCCCCGCACCGGTACCCGCCCCGGCCCCTGCGCCGGCCGGCTCGCCGGTCCCGCCCCGGGCCCCGGCTCCGGCAGAGCCCCGAGCCCGGCCGTCGGCAGAGAGCCCGCGGGCACCGTGCTCCCGCCCCGGATCGAGGAGCCCCGCGAGGTGGCCCCCGCGGACGCGCGCGAGCTGACGCGGCTCTTCTTCCGCCGGCTCCACGAGCTCGACGAGGGCACCGCCGAGTACCGGTACGTCCGCGAGACCCTCATCGAGATGAACTGCTCGCTCGTCCGGTTCGCCATCCGCCCCTTCCGCGGCCGCGGAGACGGAGGCGACCTGGAGGACCTCCTCCAGGTCGGCACCATAGGCCTGATCAAGGCCATCGACCGGTTCGACCCGGCCCGCGAGGTGGAGTTCGCCTCCCTCGCCATGCCGTACATCACCGGGGAGGTCAAGCGGCACTTCCGCGACACCAGTTGGGCGGTCCGCGTCCCGCGCCGGCTCCAGGAACTGCGCATCGACCTGGCCAAGGCGAAGGAGGACCTGACCGCGCTCCTCGACCGGCCGCCGACGGTCGCCGACCTCGCCGCGCACCTCTCCCTCACCGACGAAGAGGTCATCGAGGGGCTCGTCGCCGCCAACGGCCACACCAGCGGCTCCCTCGACGCCCCGGGCTCCGACTACGCCGACGGCCGCACCGAGGGCCACAGCCTCGCCGAGACGATGGGGGCCGAGGAGCCGGCGCTGGAGCGCGTCGAGGACATCCAGACCCTGGCGCCGCTGCTGGAACGCCTCAGCGACCGCGAGCGCCGCATGCTGGCCATGCGCTTCGGCGAGGAGCTCACCCAGGCCCAGATCGGCGCAGCCCTCGGCATCTCGCAGATGCAGGTCTCGCGTCTCCTGACCCGGGTGCTCGCGCATCTGCGGGCCTCGATGCTCGCCGACCCGGAGCTGCCCGAAGCCGGATCGCCGGAGCAAGCGGAATCCACGTGCACGGGTGCGGCCACGGGTACGGCCGGCGACGCAGTGTAAGTGACATGACTCACTTCACCGTTTGCAGAGGTTAAGTGGGGGCAGTAGCGCTGCTGGAGCGGACCCGTCCGCCGGCCGACAGCGGCCGGGGCGCGGGTGACGGGCGGATCCCGTCCCGCTCCACGGCCCGCCGGCCGCACACACGCCGGTGGGCCGTCTCCGGTACGACCCTTGGGGTGTATGTGTCCACGCTCACAGCCGAGCACGTGTACAAGGTGTTCGGTAGAGGACCCGACAACGGCGCGGCCGTCGCGAAGGCGGTCCGCGCGCTCGAAAGCGGCGAGACCGACCGCGACGAGCTGCGCGCCGAGGGAACGACGGCGGCGGTGATCGACGCCTCGTTCCGCGTCGAGCCCGGCCAGATCTTCGTCGTGATGGGTCTGTCGGGCTCGGGCAAGTCCACCTTGCTGCGCATGCTCAACGGTCTGCTGGAGCCCACCGCGGGACGCATCCTGATCGACGGCGAGGACCTCACGGCCCTCTCGCCGGCCGAACTGCGCCGCGTACGCTCCACCAAGATCAGCATGGTCTTCCAGCACTTCGCGCTGTTCCCGCACCGCAACGTGCTGGAGAACGCCGGATACGGCCTGGAGGTCCAGGGCGTCCCCCGGGCCGAGCGCGAACGGCGGGCCGGCGAAGCGCTGACCCTCTGCGGGCTCGGCGGTTGGGAGAAGTCCTGGCCCGACGAGCTGTCCGGCGGCATGCAGCAGCGCGTGGGCCTCGCCCGCGCCCTGGCCACCGACGCCGACCTGCTGCTGATGGACGAGTCCTTCAGCGCGCTCGACCCGCTGATCCGCCGCGACATGCAGGACCAGCTGCTCGAACTCCAGAAGAGCCTCGGCAAGACCATCGTCTTCATCACCCACGACCTCAACGAGGCCATGCGGCTCGGCGACTCCATCGCCGTCATGCGCGACGGCCGCATCGTCCAGCAGGGCACGGCCGAGGACATCCTCACCCGCCCCGCCGACGACTACGTCGCCTCCTTCATCCAGGACGTGGACCGCTCGCGGGTGCTGACGGCCGACGCCGTCATGACCGGGGACCCCGGAGGCCGGCCGGACTGCGGCTGCCCCACCGTCTCCGCCGGCACCCCGCTCGCCGACGTGTGCGCCGTCAGCGCCCGGGTCCCGCACGACGTCTGCGTCACCGCCGAGGACGGCACCGTCGTCGGCTCCGTCCCGCAGGGCCGCCTCGTCGCCTTCATCGGCGACGAGAAGCGCGCCCCCCTGGACTGCGCGGAGGTGGCTGCGTGATGCCCCGCCTGAACCTCGGATCCTGGGTCGACAGCGGTGTCGACTTCCTCCAGAGCCACCTGTCCTGGCTGTTCGACGCCATCGCCGCGCTCGTCACCGGGCTCTACGACGGCATCGAAGCCGTCCTGTCCGCGCCGAACCCCCTGCTGCTGGCCGGCATCCTCGCCGTCGCCGCCTGGTGGCTGCGCGGTCTGCTCGCCGCCCTGCTCGCCTTCGCCGGCTTCGCCCTGGTCGACTCCGTGGCCCTGTGGCCCGAGGCCATGTCCACGCTCGCGCTGGTCGTGGTCGCGACCCTGGTCACCCTGCTCTTCGCGATCCCGCTGGGCATCTGGGCCTCGCGCTCCGACAAGGTCAGCACCACGCTGAAGCCCGTCCTGGACTTCATGCAGACCATGCCGGCGATGGTCTACCTCATCCCCGGCATCATCTTCTTCGGGGTGGGCGTGGTGCCCGGCATCATCGCCACCATCATCTTCTCGCTGGCGCCCGGCGTGCGGATGACCGAGCTCGGCATCCGCCAGGTCGACGCCGAACTCGTCGAAGCCGCCGAGGCCTTCGGCACCACCCCGCGCGACACCCTCGTACGGGTCCAGCTTCCGCTGGCGCTGCCCACCATCATGGCGGGCATCAACCAGGTGATCATGCTCGGCCTGTCCATGGTGGTCATCGCCGGCATGGTCGGCGGCGGCGGCCTCGGCGGCGCCGTCTACCGGGCCATCGGCAGCGTGGACATCGGCCTCGGCTTCGAGGCCGGCATCTCCATCGTCATCCTCGCCATGTACCTGGACCGGATGACCGGGGCCCTGGGCCGCCAGGTTTCCCCGCTCGGCCGCCGCGCCCTCGCGAAGGCCCGCTCCGCCGCCACCGGCACCGCCAAGGTGTGGAGCCACCGCCCCCAGCCCGTCTTCGCCGTGGCCTCGGCCGTGGTGCTGTCCCTGGTCGCGGGCGGCCTCGGAATCTTCGGAGACTCCGGGAAGTCGCAGGTCAACGCGGTCGGCGGGGCCGGCGTCGCGAACATCGGCAAGGGCCGCAAGCTCAGCATCGGCTACATCCCGTGGGACGAGGGCATCGCCTCCACCTTCCTCTGGAAGGAGCTCCTGGAGCGCCGCGGGTACCAGGTCGAGGCCAAGCAGCTGGAACTCGGCGCGCTCTTCACCGGGCTCGCGGGCGGCCAGGTCGACTTCCAGACCGACGCCTGGCTCCCTTCGACGCAGGCCGAGTACTGGAAGAAGTACGGCAACAAGCTCGACGACCTCGGCTCCTGGTACGGGCCGACCTCCATCGAGCTGGCCGTCCCCTCGTACATGAAGGACGTCAAGACCCTCGCCGACCTGAAGGGCAAGGCGGGGGAGTTCAAGGGCCGGATCATCGGCATCGAGCCCAGCGCCGGCGCGATGGGCCTCCTCAAGGACAAGGTGCTGCCCCAGTACGGGCTCGACGGCGAGTACAAGGTCGTCGACGGATCGACCCCGGGCATGCTCGCCGAACTCAAGCGGGCCTACGAGAAGAAGGAGCCCGTCGCGGTCGTGCTCTGGTCGCCGCACTGGGCGTACGCCTCCTACGAGCTGACCAAGCTCGCCGACCCCCAGGAGGCCTGGGGCAAGGGTGACGGCATCCACAACGTCGCCCGCAAGGACTTCGCGGCCGACGAGCCGAAGGTCGCCCAGTGGCTGAGCTCCTTCAAGCTGACGGAGGCCCAGCTCACCGGCCTGGAGGCCAAGATCCAGGAATCCGGCAAGGGCAAGGAACAGCAGGCCGTCCGCGCCTGGCTGGCCGAACACCCCGAGGTCGACACACTGGCCTGAGCGTACGGGGGCGGGTGCGCGAACTCCGTTCTACGGAGCTTCGCGCACCCGCCCCCGCACCGCCGGGCCGGAGGCTCAGCGGGCCGTGACCCGCTCGGGCTCACGGTGCCCGCCGCCGCCCGCCACCGACTCCCCGGCGCCCGGGCGCTGCCGGAGCGGCCACCACAGGGACCGGCCCATGAGCGCGGCCAGGGCCGGCACCAGCACGATCGACAGCACGAACGCGGAGAGCAGGATCCCGAGCCCCGTGGCGAAGCCGATCTGCTGGGTCGCCGAGCCCTGACTCGCGGCCAGGCTCCCGAAGGACAACGCCAGCACCAGGCCCGCGGTCGCGATGGCGGGCGCCGTGTGGCGCACCGCCCGGGCCACGGCCGCACGGGCCGGACCGGGCCGGTCCATCTCCTCCCTGATCCGGTCCGTGATCAGGATGTTGTAGTCGGTGCCCAGCGCGACCACGAACAGGAACAGCACCAGCGGCAGCGAGAAGTCCACGCCCGGCCGACCCGCCGCGTGCTGGAACACCAGCGTCGAGGCACCCAGCGTCGCCGCGAAGCCCAGGCCCACCGAGAGCATCAGGACCACCGGCGCGAGCAGGCTCCGCAGCAGCAGGAACAGGATCAGCGCGATCAGCGCCGCCGCCACCGGGAAGACCACCTTCAGGTCCTTGTCCACGGCGGACGCGATGTCGGAGAAGATCGCCGCCGTACCACCGACATGGGCCTCGGTTCCGTCCGGCCGGTGCGCGGCCACCGCCTCCCGAACCGGTCCGGCGACCAGGTCGCGGGCCTCCTGCCCGTGCGGATCGGCGGTCGGGAACAGGTCGATGCGGGCCGCCCGGCGGTCCTCGCTCAGCACCGTCGGTGCCACCTGGCCCACCCCGCCGACCGAAGCCAGCGCGCGGGAGAGTCCGCCGAGGCGCTCGGCCGTCAGCGTGCCCCCGCCGGAGGCGGTCACGAACACGCTCGCCGGATCCGATACCCCGGCGGGCAGCGCGCGGGCGATCTCCGCCGCCGTCGCCGCCGAGGCCGTACGCTCAACGCCCGCGCGGCTCTGCCCGTAGTCCATCCGCATCCCGGCCATGCCCGCGGCCAGCGCCCCCAGCAGGGCCACCGAGGCGAGCACCAGGGTCAGCGGCCGCCGTGCCACCAGCCCACCCGTTCGCGCGGCCACGCCCGCGCGGGGCTCCCGCTTCAGCGCCCGCGAGGGCCAGAACATCCTGCGGCCGGCGACCGCGAGGATGGCCGGCATCAGGGTCAGGCTGCCGAGCAGCATCACCAGGACCGACACGGCGATGGCCGGGCCCAGCACCCGGAACTGACCGAAGGTGGCCACCGCGAGGGTGGAGAACGCGGCGACGATGGTCAGCGCCGCACAGGTGATGGCCGTACCGACCCGGCCGGCGACCTCGGCCGCCGCTGCCCGGCCCGACTGCTCCGGGTGGCGCCGCAACTGCTCGCGGAAGCGGAAGAGCAGGAAGAGGAAGTAGTCGATGCCGATGCCCACCAGCACCACACTGATCAACTGGGGCGTGGATCCGTCGAGTTCGATCCCGGTCAGCAGTGCGGTGCCGACCACGACACCGGCCGCGGCTCCGCCGATGATGCTGACGGCGATCAGCGGCAGCAACGCCGCCAGAACGCTGCGGAACACCAGCACGTGCAGCAGTACGATCACCGCGAGCATCACGGCGCCCACGATCTTCGACCGGGTCTCCTCCGCGTCGGCGGTGTCCACGGTGTCCGCGAGCCCGGCGGTGAACCCGGTCCGCAGGCCCGCCTCCGCGAACCCGGCCCGGGTGTGGTCCCGGAACGCCCGGTACAGGTCCTGCATCCCGGGGTCCATGGGATTGCCGGTCAACTCGACCGACAGCAGCCGGAAGCTCCGGTCCGGGGCCGTCATCGCCGGGCTGATCCGGGGCTGCTGGGAACGGTCCTGCACCAGGAAGGGCGGGGTGTCCTCGGGCCGCGGCATGACGATCCGCTGCTGGGCCAACTCCGCCGCCTCGGCGTCGATCCGCCGCTCGTCGGCGTCGGTCAGCGGCGCACCGTCGTCACGGGCCACCAGCACGGTCAGCGGGTTGGCATCGGGCTCGACCCCGAAGTGTTCCTCGGCGACCTTCAGCGCGGCCGCCGAATCGTAGGAGGCCGGAAGGAACTCGCCGGTGCTCGTCTGCGTGGCGCGGAAGACCAGCGCCTGGCCGAAGATCGTCAGGGCGATGCCCAGTACCGCCCAGAGGGCTATGACCTTCCATGGACTTCGGGTGGCGAAGGCGGTCAGGGCGCGGATCAAGGAGTCCTCCGTAACGGGGCGGCGGCCGGGGGTCCCCGGCCTGCTCACCAGCTCATCACCGGCCGCACCCCGAAACGTCAGGTCCCGGGAGGAGCTCGCACCCGGGACCAGGGGCCGGTGCGGGCCCCCGACCAGGACTCCGGTCCTGGTCCGCACTCCTCCTCGGGACCCGCGGTCCGGGGGTCGCCCGATGGGAAGATGGAGCATGCCGATGATCAGAACGGACGACGGGGCGGGCGGGAGCGCGCCCGTTCAGGGCGCGAACGGCGCCCGGACCGAGAACCCGGTCCGGTGCGAGGACCCGGACCCGAGCCCGAAGGGCGCCCGGGCCTTGAGCGGCGCCCGGATCTCGAACGGGATCCGGGCCCTGAACTGGACCCGCAACGACGCGCTCGTCGCCATCGCCGCCGTTGTCGTGGACCTGGTTGGCTATTCGTTCGGCGCGGCCGAGAACGGCCGGCCCCTCACGGCGTCCGCCCTCGCCCTGGTGGTCCTGACCGCGCCCTGCCTGCTGGCCCGGCGGGTCAGGCCGGTAGCCGTGCTCGGCGCCGTCCTCGCCCTCGGCGTGGCACTGAACCTGATCACGTCACAGGGCCCGCACTTCTCCGCGGGAGTGACCGTCGCGCTCTTCTCCGTGGCCCGCGTGCGCGGCCCGGCCGTCACGGCGGCGGCCGCCCTGGCGGCCGTGCCGCTGACGGTGATCGGCAGCGGTGGCTACGGCGGGACGAGCGGGTTCATGGGCCTGCTCGGCAACACGGTCGCCGTCGTCCTCGTCGTCGCCGCCGCGCTGCTGACGCGCCGCTGGCAGCAGGAGACCGAGGCCAGGCGCATCCTGCTGGCCGAACGCGCGGTGGCCGAGGAGCGCCGCCGCATCGCCCGCGAACTGCACGACATCGTGGCCCACCACATCACCACCATGCAGCTGATGTCCGGCGGGGCACGGGCCAACCTCGCGCACGACCCCGAGACGGCCCGCGAGGCCCTGGTCACCCTGGAGGGGTCCGGGCGGATGGCGCTGCGCGAGATGCGACAGCTGCTCGACGTGCTCCGGGCGGGGGAGGAGCCGGAACGCACCCCGCCGGCCCCGCAGCCCGGTACCGCCGACCTGGACCGGATCATCGCCGAAGCCAGGCTCGGCGGCCTGGACACCGGCTTCACCGTGGAGGGGCCGGTCCGCCCGCTGCCGCCGGCCCTCGGCCTGACGGTGTTCCGCATCGTGCAGGAGGCGCTGACCAACACCCGCAAGCACGCCGGGCGGCGGGCCCGGGCCCACGTACGGCTGACGTATCGTCCGGACGCGGTGACGGTGGAGGTCCGCGACGACGGGGCGGGGGAGCGGGCGGAGCCTTCGCGGGCGGCCCCGGTTTCCGGATACGGTCTGATCGGAATGCGCGAACGGGTCGCCCTGCAGGGCGGCACCCTGGAGGCGGCCGCCCTCGACGGCGGCGGATTCCGGGTGGCGGCGCGCATGCCGGTGCCGCACGGTCCGGATGCGCCCGGGGGAGAGGGAGAGGAAGAACGCGGATGATCCGTGTGCTCATTGCCGACGACCAGCCGCTCGTCCGCCGGGGCCTGGCCCTGATCCTGGCCCCCGATCCGGACTTCGAGGTCGTCGGCGAGGCCGGGGACGGTGCCGAGGCGGTCGCCCTCGCGGAGCGGCTGCGACCCGACGTGGTCGTCATGGACATCCGGATGCCGGTCCTGGACGGGGTCGAGGCCACCGGGGAACTGTCCGCACGGCTGCCGGAGTGCCGGGTCCTGGCGCTGAGCACCTTCGACATGGACGAGTACGTGGTCGCCGCCCTGCGCGCCGGAGCCTACGGGTTCCTGCCCAAGGACGTCTCCCCGGAGGAGCTGACGGCCGCGATCCGCACCGTCCACACCGGTGAGGCCGCGGTGGCGCCGCGCCTGCTGACCCGGCTGATCTCCACGTACGTACGGGCCCCCGCGAGGCCCGCCCGCCAGACGGCCGGAGTTCCGGCCGGACTCACACCGAGGGAGCGGGAGATCTGGCGGCTGCTGGCCACCGGACTCGACAACGCGGAGATCGCCGCAGACCTGGACATCAGCGTCTCCACGGTCAAGAACCACATCACCGGCATCTTCGGCAAGCTGGGCGTCCGCGACCGGGCCCAAGCGGTCATCGCCGCGTACGAATCGGGCGTGGTGGAGGTCGCCGAGGGGCCGCGCTGAGCGCCAAGTCCGCGGGGAGGGGCGCCAGGAGCCCGGGGCGCACACCCCTGACCTGCCGGAACCTCACTGGAATCCTGGAGGATTCACCCGTGCGGACAGGGGGTCCTCCATGGCACAGTGCGATCAGCCCAACCGCACGACCAGGGAGTCTCCATGAGCGATCAGCACTCCACGCAGCTCGCGGCCGCCCCCGGGTACCGGCCGGAGCCGCGCCCGCTGAGTTCGACGGGGACGTCGAGTTCGACGGGCACGTTGAGCCCGGCGCCTCAGCCGGGCCCGCTGCCGTGCTGCCCGGTCTGCGAGGAAGCCCCGGAACGCATCTCCTGGCGTCAGCGTCCGGGGCAGCCGGTGGTTCTGGTCTTCGATCCCTGCGGGCACCGGCACGGCTCGCCGGCGGCGCCGGTCCTGGCCGTGAGCCCGCTGCCCGTCACGGGCTGGGGACGGGCCCTCGCATGAGCTTGCTGACCCACTGGATGAGCCCGCCGTCGTACATGCCGGGGACGTAGGTGTAGGCGTCGTGGCCGCCGCCCTCGTCGACGTGGAACATCGTCTTCACGGGCCCCTTGCCGTAGTCCTTGATGAACTTCTCGATCGGCGGCCGGTTCTGGACGTCGCTGCCCTTGGTGCCGACCTGGAAGGCGAGGTCCACCTCGGGTCCGCCCCGGTCGATCAGCTTCTGCGCGAGCTGGGGCGGACTGTTCTGCGCCTTCTCCTCGGGGTGGCCGTCCCACAGCCGGGAGTCGGGGACGATGTCGGGCCCGCCGGCGATCACCGCCCGGAACCGGTCGGGCTTCTGCAGTACCGCCTTGAGCCCGGCGAACCCGCCGGAGGAGCTGCCCATGAAGGCCCAGCCGTCGCGGGACTTGATCGTACGGAACGTCGCGCGGACCAGGTCGGGAACGTCCTCGGTGAGCCAGGTGCCCATCTTCGGCTGGCCGGGGATGTCGCTGCCGTCCCAGTACAGGCCGTCCTTGTCGGACGCTGGGTTCAGGACGGGCATGGCGAGGATGAAGGGGAGGCTGGCGCCCTCCTCGGACCACTTGGAGATGTCGGCCTCCAGCTTGAGATTGCTCCCGCTCCAGTAGTTCTCGTCGAAGCCGGGCCCGCCGGGCAGCGCGATCATCACGGGGAAGCCGCTGCGCGCGTACTTCGGGTCGTGGTACTGCGGCGGCACCCAGAGCCAGACCTTGCCCGTGAAGTGGGACTTCTTCCCGGCGAGGGTGGTCACCATCACCTTGCTGCCGTCCTCCGGGATGGTGCCCGACACCTTCAGCTCGGGCGCCGGGCCGGTGGGCATCAGGGTCAGCGGGTCCCCGGACGTGCCACCGGAGTCTCCCCGGGCCGTGGTGCGGGGCTCGTCGAGGTGCACGATGTCGCCGGTGTCGTCGAACGGGTCGAAGTAGCCGACCGCCCCGGCGATCACGCCCGCCACGGCCGCCAGCGCGACGGCCTCGCCGATCCAGCGCCGCCGCGGCCGGCCGCCGCCCGGTCCCCGGTCCCGGCCGTGGCGGTGCTGCGCCTCCCGGCGTTTGCCGTGCTTCATCGTGCGTGACTCCTGAGCCCTGTACGGAGGCGGCCGGTGCGGCTGCCGGGGAGTGAGAGTGCACAACGAAAGGAACGGTTCGCCACCAAAGCCTATGAAAAGGGCAAAGGCGGGGTCATCCGCTACGCGGCGGGCGGGCGGGCCGTCATGCCCGTGACGATGAGGTCGACGCCGGCGAGGAACTGCACGCGGTCGTCGTGGTCGAGCCCCTGGTCCGCGAGCGCCCGGGTGAAGGGGCACTCCTCGGGGCCGAGTCGTTTCCAGGCCTGCGCCATGGTGTCGAGGTGGGCGCCGCGGTCGGCCTCCGGGCCGAGGCCGGGCGCGCACGAGGTTCGCGGCGTTCTGGCCGGCGGCGCCGAGGACGTAGTGCACCAGCGCGGACGTCGCGGTGAACCAGCTGCTCGCGGGCACGTCCAGCGCGTACACCTGCCGGCCGAAGGCCTCGAAGACGTGGATCGCCACCGGGCCGGAGGGGTGGTGCCCTGCCCGTCGGCCCGGCCTGAGCCCGCCGGTACGTCTTCGGGCTCGGGCGTAGGCGGGCTCGGGGCTCGGCGGGCTCAGGTGCCGAAGGGCTCAGGCGTCCGTGGAAGCGGGCTGGAGGTGGGCCGGGTCGGCGGGGCGCTGGCGGTCGATCAGGGCCGAGGCCAGCAGGGCCGTCACCGCCGAGAGCACCAGCAGCGGCATCAGGGTGGGTGCCTCCTTGCCCAGCAGGGCGGCGGCCAGGACCACGCCGGTCACCGGGAGCCGGGTACCGGCCACCCCGGCCGCGCAGATGCCGGCCGCCAGGGCGGGACCCATGCCGAATCCGGGCAGGCTGCCGAAGGCGACGCCGATCGATGCCCCGATCATGATGGACGGGAAGATGGGACCACCCCGGAGGCTGCCCAGGGCGATGCTCCAGCCGATCAGTTTGAAGGCCGAGAGGGCGATCAGCGCGCCCACCGCCCAGGACGAGGGCTCGGCGGCCAGCATGCCGACGGTTGCCTGGCCGGACAGGGCCACCTCCTCGGGGGAGCGCCCGGTGATCAGCGCGTAGCCGGTGACGCAGACGCCTACGGCCACCGCGCACAGGACGATCCGCCGCGCGGAGGTCCCCGTCCAGGCGTGCACGCGCAGGCCCCCGGACTTGCCCAGGGCGACCACGACGCCGATCAGGGCGGCCATCGGGATGCCCCACAGGAAGTCGCCCGCGTCGGGCAGGCCCGCGGCCGGTTCCTGGGGGAGGGTCAGCGCGCCGATGCCGAGGCCGGTCCAGTGCCCGAAGCCGGTGAAGACCAGGGCGCCGACCCCGCTGGCGACCAGGGCGGGCAGGATCAGTACGAGGATGCGGGCGCCTCCGGCCACGAGGGCGGCGCCCTCCAGCACCATCACCACCGGGATCAGCGGACTGCCGAAGATGGTGCTGATGGCGGCGGTGGATCCGGCCATGCCCAGCACCGTGGCCAGCTCGGGCTCCGCGGCACGCTTGGCGGCGCGGATGCTGAGCAGGGCGAGGCCGCTGCCCATGGCCATCAGGGGCGCCTCGGGTCCCAGCATCACGCCGAGGGGCAGGCAGGCCAGCGCGGCCAGGACCACGCTCAGGGTCTCGCGCGGCATGGTCGGCGGACCGCCGAAGCCGTAGGCGGGGACGTGTCCGCCCGCGCCGGCCATCCGCGTGATGATCGGCGCGGCCAGCAGTCCGGCGAGGGCGAGCGTCGGCAGGCCCCACCACCAGGGGGCGCGCGAGTAGCCGAGCAGGTCGGGTGCGGTGTGCCAGACCCAGTGCTGGAGCTCGTGTTCGAGGCTGACGAAACCGAAGGCGAACAGCGAGACCGGGATGCCGATGAGCGCCGAGAGGACGAGCAGTCGCAGGGTCCCGGGGGCGAGGAGGAGCTGACGGAGCGATGCGGGCTGTTGCGCCTGTGCCATGAGTGCCGGGCCCTCCAGAATCGTCCGTGGTTCGTCTCAGGGTCGGGGCGCGGGGCGCGTCGCGCAGGGCGGGTGGGCCATCCGAGTGAGGGATCACCGCGCCTCCGCATGCTCAAAGATGCTCGTTGACCAGCCATTGCGAGCATCTTCCTTCAAATGGGGCCTCCGGACCGCTATGTTGCCCGGTGCATGCCAAAAGGTGTGTCCGCAGTCCGGACCGCACGAGGAGCCGCCCCATGAGACTCATCAGCATCCGCAGAAGCCCACGGCGGCGACGCGCCCCGGCCGCCGCGCTGCTCGCCGCGGTCCTCGCCGTGGCCGGTCTGGCCATGGCCGGCCCCCTCTCCTCACCGGCCTCGGCGGCCGCCGAGGCGCCGGCCCCGGCCACGGCGGGCAACGCCACCGGCGTCACCCAGTCGGGGAACACCTTCACGATCGCAACCTCCGGCGGAGCCAAGGCCCGGGTGGTCGTCGCCCGCGCCGACATCTTCCGGCTCTGGCTCTCGCCCGACGGCACCTTCACCAGCGATCCGGCCGGTACCGACCTCGCCCCCACCACCGATTTCGGCCCCGTGAGCGCCGCCTGGACCGACGCGGGCACGTATTACAAGATCACCACCGGTTCCCTGTCCATCCGGGTCAACAAGACCCCGCTGCAGTTCTCCGTCTACCGGGCCGACAACTCCACCCTCGTCTGGCAGGAGATGCAGCCCACCTCCTGGACCAGCAGCCAGACCACCCAGTACCTCGCGCGCGCGGCGGACGAGCAGTTCTACGGAACGGGCCTGCGCCTGGGCGAATGGGCGCTGCGCGGCAAGACCGTCCCCATCGCGGTCGACAACAAGTGGCGCGAGAACAACAACGCCAGCCCCGCGCCCTTCTACGTGTCGACCAACAACTACGGCGTGATGCGCAATACCTGGGCCCCGGGCTCGTACGGTTTCAACGCTCCCACCACGCTCACCCATGACGAGAAGCGCTTCGACGCCTGGTACTTCACCGGCAATTCCCTCAAGACCGTCCTGGACGCCTACACCGACGTCAGCGGCAAGCCCTTCATGGCTCCGGCGTGGGGCTTCGAACTCGGCAACGCCGACTGCTTCAACGCCTCCAACCCGGCCTACCAGGGCGATCACAACCGGCTCCGCCACCAGACCACCCCGGACGTCGTCGGCTACGCCACGGACGCCCGCGCCGCCGACATGCCCTCGGGCTGGTTCCTGCCCAACGACGGCTACGGCTGCGGCTACACCGCGCCACTGAAGTCCACGGTCGACGCCCTGAAGGCCAAGGGCTTCCAGACCGGACTGTGGACCTCGACGGGCCTCGGCAACATCAACGAGGAAGTGGGGGCGGCCGGTTCGCGGGGAGTGAAGACCGACGTCGCCTGGATCGGCGGCGGTTACAAGACGGCCTTCGCCGGTGTCCAGCAGGCCGTCGACGGCATCGAGAAGAACTCCGACGCCCGGCGCTACGTCTGGACCGTCGACGGCTGGGCCGGCACCCAGCGCAACGCCGTCGTCTGGACCGGTGACACCAACGGCACCTGGGACGACATGCGCTGGCACGTCCCCGCCATCACCGGCGCGGGCCTCTCCGGCCTCAACTACGCCACCGGCGACGTCGACGGCATCTTCGCCGGCAGCCCCAAGACGTACGCCCGCGACCTCCAGTGGAAGGCGTTCACCCCGGCCTTCATGACCATGTCCGGCTGGGGCGCGACCGGTCCGACCGCCGGGTACCAGGACAAGCAGCCCTGGCGGTTCGCGGAGCCGTACCTCTCGATCAACCGCAAGTACCTCCAGCTGAAGATGCGGCTGATGCCGTACCTGTACACGATGAGCCGGACCGCGCACGAGACCGGCGTCCCGAGCACCCGCGCGATGGTCCTGGAGTACCCCGAGGACCCGGTGGCGCGCGGCAACCTGACCAGCGGCCAGTTCATGGCCGGCGATTCCTTCCTCGTCGCGCCCGTGGTCTCCGACACCTCCGTACGGGACGGCATCTACCTCCCGGCCGGCACGTGGACGGACTACTGGACGGGCAAGACCTACGCCGGACCGGGCTGGCTCAACGGCTACCAGGCACCCCTCGACACCCTGCCCCTGTTCGTCAAGGGCGGCGCCATCGTCCCGATGTGGCCGCAGATGAACTACACGGGGGAGAAGCCCGTCTCCACCCTCACCTACGACATCCACCCGCGCGGCGCCACCTCCTTCAGCCTCTACGAGGACGACGGGATCACCCGCGCCCACCAGAGCGGAGCCTTCGCCCGCCAGCAGGTCGACGTCACCGCCCCGGCCTCCGGCTCCGGCACGGTCAACGTGTCCGTCTCGGCCCCGGCCGGCAGCTACACCGGCAAACCGGCCTCGCGGGGCTACGAGTTCAGCCTCCACGTGGCCACCGCCCCCACCGCGGTCACCGTGGACGGCGCGGCCCTCACCCGGCTGAGCGGCAAGGCCGCCTACGACGCGGCCGCGACCGGCTGGTTCTTCGACGCCGCCGACCGCGGCGGCATCCTGTGGACCAAGACGGGTACGAAGTCGGGCGCGTTCGGCGTCTCGGCCACCGGCACCTCCGTCCCGGCCGCCGACCCCATCCCGGTCACCTCCAGCCCCGTCCCGCAGACGGCCTGGACCCTGGTCTCCGCCGACAGCCAGGAGACCGGCGGCGAGAACGGCGCGGCCCGCAACGCCTTCGACGGGAACACCGGGACCATCTGGCACACCGCCTGGTCCGGTTCCGCACCCGCGCCGCTCCCGCACGAGATCCAGATCGACCTCGGCGCCCGCTACACGGCCGACGGCCTCGGCTACCTGCCCCGCCAGGACGGCGGGGTCAACGGCCGGATCGGCGGCTACGAGGTGTACGTCTCGGACACCACCACCGACTGGGGTTCCCCGGTGGCCACCGGCACCTTCGCCGACACGGCGGCCCTCAAGCCGGTCTCCCTGTCCGCCAAAGCGGGCCGCTACCTCCGCCTCAAGGCACTGACCGAGGCGGGCGGCCGCGGTCCCTGGAGCAGCGCCGCCGAGATCACCCTCACCGGTCGCCCGACCCCGCTGCCCGCGGCCGCCACCCTGGTCAACGGGGCATCGGCCACCTGCATCGACCTCCCGGGCAGCGCCACCACCCCCGGCACCCAGCCCACCCTCTACAGCTGCCACGGCGGCCCCAACCAGCGCTGGACCCTGCAGGGCGACGGCCGGCTCACCGGCCTCGGCGGAGTCTGCCTGGACGCGGCCACCCCCACCGCCGTCGCGATCCAGACCTGCAACGGCAGCGCGGGCCAGAGCTGGCAGACCGGCCCGGACGGCAGCCTGCGCAACTCCGGCCAGTGTCTGACCCCGGCCGGCTCCGCCACGGCCAACGGCACCAAGCTCACCCGGGTCGCGTGCGCGACGACCGCGGCCCAGCGCTGGACCTTCACCCCGTGAGCCCGTGGGCCCGGGCCCTCGCGACCCCGAGGGTATGCGCCCCGTGAGGTTCCCGGCATCGCGATGAGAGCCGCCTGACACCCCCCACAGAGCCCGGCCCGGCACCCAGCCGGGCCGGGCTCCGGCGTGCCGGGGCACGGCAGTGGGGGCCGCGACCCCTCGGACCTTTCAGGAAGGTGCTCATGCCCGCTCGGCGAACTCCTCGCGGCCGAACCGGCGCGGGACTGGCACAAACGCGACCGATCGGCGCCCGGACTGACAGGAACGCGACTGACCCGACCGGACGGTCGGCCGAGGTATGGATCTCTGTCAGTGCCGGTTGCGAGGATGAGCGGCATGACGCCTTTCCTTCTGACCGACATCGATCGTGCCGTCCGCAGCAGTTGGAGCGAGCAGACGTGCACACCCGAGTACCGCGACCGGTGGACCCGGGAGAACCCGGCCCGTGACCAGTGCGGTGTGACCGCCATGCTCCTCAACGACCTGCTGGGCGGCGAACTGATCCGCGGCGAGGTCCTCGTCGACGGCGAGCGCGTGGACTACCACTGGTGGAACCGCCTGGGCATGGGCATCGAAATCGACCTCACCCGCGAGCAGTTCGGCCCGGAGGAGAAGATCACCGAGGGCATGGTCGTCCCCCGCCCGCCGGAGAGCGAATGGCGCCGCCTGCGCACGGAGTACCAGGTCCTGCGCGACGCCGTGATGACCAAGCTGACCGGCGACCCCGTGGTCCCCTAGCCCTCTTCTTGGGACTCATGGGACATGGCGCGGCAGCCGGTTCAGGTTCCGGGGAGGATGCGGCGCGTTTCGTAGGCCCACATCGCGATCTCGACCCGGTTGCGGGCGCCGAGTTTGGCCATCAGGCTGGCCAGGTGCGTCTTCACCGTGCTGAGGCTGATGTGCAGTGCATCGGCGATCTCGGTGTTGGTCAGCCCGCGAGCGACGGCGAGGAGCACCTGCTCCTCGCGGGCGGTGACGGGGGAGACCGGCTGGGTCACGGGCCGGCCGGCGGGCAGGTCCGCGAATGCCTCGAGCAGACGGACGGTGACGCTGGGCGCAATGAGCGCCTCACCGCCGGCCGCCGACCGTACGGCCTGGGCCAAGAGGTCCGGTCCCGTGTCCTTGAGGAGGAATCCGCGGGCGCCGGCACGCAGCGCGCCGTAGACGTACTCGTCGAGGTCGAACGTGGTGATGACGACCACGGCCAGCGGGTCGGCGACGCCCGGGCCGGCGACCAGCCGGGTGGCCTCGAGCCCGTCGAGTACGGGCATGCGGATGTCGAACAGGCAGACGTCGGGGCGCAGTTCGCGGGCCAGACGTACCGCCTCCCGCCCGTCGGCGGCCTCGCCGACCACCTCGATGCCGGGCTGGGCGTTCAGCATGATCCGCAACCCGGTGCGGATGATCGTCTGGTCGTCAGCGACGAGGACGCGAATGGACACCGCTCTCGCTCCTCGCTCTCGGCAGTTCGGCGTCGACGTGCCAGCCCCGGTCGGTACCCGGGCCGGCTCGTAGTGTGCCGCCGAGCAGCGTCGCGCGCTCGCGCAATCCGGTAAGTCCGTATCCGTCGCGACCCCGGCCGGTGCGCCGGCCGTTGTCGCGCACGCTCACCCGCACCATGTGCCGTTCCGCGGCGACCCGGACGACGACCTCGGTCGCGTCGACCGCATGGCGCATCGCGTTGGTCACCGACTCCTGCACGATCCGGTAGACGGCCGCGTCCACGGCCGGGGGCAGTGCGTCCAGCTCGCCGGCGAGCCCCAGGTCGATCCTGAGGCGACCACCCGGGGTGCGCACCAGGCGCTCCAGATCCGCGACACCCGCAGGCGGCGCCAGCTCGGCGCCGACCCCGCGGTGGCGCAGCGCGGCGACCATGGCGCGCATTTCCTCCAGCGTGCGCGCCCCTTCCTCCTCGACCCCGTCCAGCGCCTCGACGGCGGCGGACGGGTCGGTACCCGCGAGCACTCGGCCCGCCTGAGCGATGATCACCATGGCCGACACGTGGTGGGCCACCGTGTCGTGCAGTTCCCGGGCGAGCTGCTCGCGCTCGCGGGAGCGCACCTGCTCCAACTGCCGCTCCTGAGCGGTCACACGGAACCGCACGGCAGCCCCGACCACGCCGGGCAGCAGCAGGAAGACGAAGCCCACGACCTTTTCGACCACCGGGGTCGCGTCCGTGACGACACACAGCGCGCCGACCGCGATGATCACCGCACCGCCCAGCACGATCTCCCGTCCCGATCCCCACCGGGGCAGCGCGTACACCAGCACGAGCACGACCGTGCCGGTGTACAGGCCGACGGACTCCTGCGGTGCGGCAACGAGCGAGGCCACCGGAAGCAGGACCACCGAGCCGAACGCCAGCGTCACCACCGCCAGCGGGCGGGTCCGGCGCCACAGGGGCAGCAGGCACAGCCATACGGCGAGCACCACCGCCACCGGCCGCCACACGACGTTCTCGCGCAGGGTGGCCTCCAGCGCCACACCGGCAAGGCCCGCGGTGAGCAGCGCCCAGTCCCGCCGCACCCGGGCGGGCGCGTCGGGCGGCCGGGGTTCGGTCCACAGGGTTCGCAGGTCGTCTCGGAGCACGGTTCTCAGCCTAGAGACCGCGGCGTGCCGCGCATCGGCCGAAAGGACGGGTCGTCACTCCTCCCCGGGGCCGACGGATCCGCGGCCCGCGGGCCGATGCCGCGGAGCGCCGTGGCGACGAGCCTCGGCATCGTCGGCCGTACAAGGACGGCCGACGAGGTGGTTGGAGGACCCGATGCTCTCGAAAGCCCTGTTGCGCCTGGGTACAAGTGCCGCCCGCCATCCCTGGCGGGTGATCACGGCATGGCTGATCGCCGCCACCCTCGCCGTCCTCGCCGCGGTCGCCTTCGGCGGGCGGACCGCGGACTCGATGACCGCTCCGGGGCTGGACTCCCAACGGGCCGCGGAACTGATCGAGCGGGCCGGCACCGGGCAGGAGGGGATGACCGCCCAAGTGGTCGTCACGCCCCTCGACGGCGGTGCGACGTTCTTCGACCACGGCAGCGCGCGCACCGCTCTCACGCGGCTGCAGACCGAGGTGAAGCGGCTGCCGCACGTGCTCGGCACGAGCGACCCGGCGGGGGCACTCGACGCACGCGGGGACACCGCCGTGCGCGGAGGCCTCGTCTCGGCCGACGGGCGGATCGCGGTCGTCCGGGTGCAGTACCCCGACCAGAGCCGGCTGTCGGCCGAAGACCTCGACGCCCTCGTCGAACTCGGCGACCGGCTGCGCCCCGAGCTGCCGCTGCGCATCGAGATGGGCGGAAACCTCTTCTACGCCTTCTCCGACCCCGACGGCGGCACGAGCGAGCTGATCGGCCTCCTCGCCGCGGCCGCGATCCTGTTCCTGGCGTTCGGTTCGCTGGTCGCCGCCGCGCTGCCGATCGGCATGGCGGTCTTCGGGCTGACCATCGGGGTCGCCACGATGACGGTACTGGCGGGGGTGACGGAAGTCCCCACCTTCGCCCCCGTCCTGGGCAGCATGGTCGGGCTCGGAGTGGGCATCGACTACGCGCTGTTCGTGCTCGCGAGGCACCGGGAGTACCTCGCGCGCGGGCTCGATCCGCAGACGGCGGCCGGACGCGCGGTGGCAACGGCGGGGCGGCCTGTGGTCTTCGCCGGCGGCACCGTCGTCGTATCGATCCTCGGCCTGGCGGTCGCGGACGTGCCGTTCATGACGGTGGGCGGGGTTGCCGTCTCGATCGTCGTCCTGACGATGGTGCTCGCGTCGGTGACGCTGCTGCCGGCCTTCCTCGGTGCGGCGGGCCCGCGCCTGGCCCGGGCCGGCCGGATCGGCCGGGCTCTGCGGACCGGGAAGCCGGGCCGGTTCGCACGGCAGCGGGACGCGGTGGCGGGCGCCGCTCCCGCCGCCGGTTGGCGGCGCTGGATCGGGCACGTCAGCCGGCACCCGGTGCCGTACGCGATCGGCGCCGCGGCGCTGCTGCTGACCGCGACGCTGCCCGTGCTCGGCCTGCGCGTCGGCCTGCCCGACGACGGCTCACTGCCCCACAGCCGTACCGAGCGCCGCGCCTACGACCTCGTCGCCGAGGGATTCGGCCCGGGCACCAACGGCCCCCTCGTCATCGCCGTGGACCCCACCGGTGATCCGGGAGTGCTGGACCGACTCGTCGGGGCGGTCGCGGCGGATCCGGGCATCGCATCCGTCGCGCCGACGCACATCGATCGGGCCACCGGCATCGCGACCCTCGTGGTGTTCCCGACCACCAGCCCTCAGGACGAGGCCACGGCCGACACCACGGCCCGGCTGCGCGCCGACGTGCTGCCCACGGCGATCGGGCCCGGCCCGGCCAGGGCCCACGTCGGCGGCGCCACCGCGAGCCTGTCCGATGTGGGCCGACGCACCAGCCAACGCCTGCCGGTGTTCGTCGCCACCGTGCTGGCGGTGTCGTTCCTGCTGCTGATGCTGGTCTTCCGCTCGATACTCGTACCGCTCAAGGCGGTACTGCTGAATCTGCTGAGCATCGGCGCGGCCTACGGCATCATGGTCGCGGTCTTCCAGTGGGGCTGGGGAGGCGCACTCATCGGGCTGGAAGCGACGGTTCCGATCGTGTCGTTCATCCCGATGTTCCTCTTCGCCATCCTGTTCGGCCTGTCGATGGACTACGAGGTGTTCCTCCTCTCCCGCGTACGCGAGGAGTACCTGCGCACCGGCGACAACGGCACGGCGATCGTCGAGGGCGTCTCGGGCACCGCCCGGATCATCACCTCGGCCGCCCTCATCATGGTGGCGGTCTTCCTGTCCTTCGCCGTCGCCGACGACCCCTCCATCAAAATGTTCGGACTCGGCCTGGCCACCGCGATCTTCATCGACGCCACGGTCGTTCGCATGGTGCTGGTACCGGCGACCATGACGCTCCTCGGCCGGGCCAACTGGTGGCTGCCGAAGTGGCTGGACCGGATGCTTCCCCGCGGCCCGGTCGGCACCGACGACACCGACGCGGAACCCGCGGGGTGAGACCCCGCGTCCACGGCCGGTCGGCCGATCGGCAGGTACGGCTCGATGAACTCCCCGTCCGGATGGGTCAGTTGCACTCGTACTCGCGTCGCGTAAGGCCGGCTATCGGGCCGGACCGTGCCGTGAAGGCGCATCCCGCACGTTGAGCACGACTCGATGCGCGCCCTCGTGGCGGCGGGTCGGCACCCGGTTCCGCCCTCGCGATGGCGGGGCCGGGTTGCCGCCCTGGGCCGTGAACTGATCGTCGGACAGCCGGACATCCAAGTCAATCCTCCGGATTTCTCTTAACCCCCCAGGGATATCTTGGGGGTTGTGACCCTCGATGATCTCCGCGTCTTCGTCGCCGTCTGCCGGGCCGGCAGCCTCAGTGCCGTCGCCCGCGACCTCGGCCGCACCCAGTCCGCCGTCAGCCAGCACATCCGCCGTCTGGAGAAGGAGACCGGCACCGCGCTCCTGGAGCGCCATCCGCGCGGGGTGTCGCCCACCGGGGCCGGTCTGATCCTCCGGGCGGCCGCCGCCGACGGCATCGCCGGGCTCGACGGAGCCCTGCGCCGGCTCGACGACCTGGTACGGGGCGACGGCGGCTCGGTCCGCGTCACCACCGGGGCCACCACCGTGCGGCACTTCATGGCCGAGGCGATCGTCGCCTTCCGGCGCGGCCACCCCCGGGCCAGCCTGGAGTTCCAGACCGAGAACTCCAGCCGTAGCTGCTTCGAAGCCCTCTCCGCCGAGGACCTCGACCTCGCGTGGATCACCATCGGCGGCCCCGTGCGGGGCATCGAACAGCGCCCCGTCATGCGGCTGCCCTGGGTTCTGGCGGTCCGCGCCGACGACCCCCTGGCCGCCCGCTCCCGGCTGGAGCCGGCCGACCTCGGCGCCGTCCGCCACATCCGGCTGCCGGAGAACTCCACCTCCCGCGCCCAGCTCGACGCCGCCCTCGCCGAAGCGGGCATCCGGATCAGCTCCGACACCAGCGCCGCCGACTGGGACACCGCCCTCCTCCTCGCCGAACTGGGCCTCGGCCACGCCGTCGTACCGGCGCTGCCCGGCTGGCAGGTCCCCGGATCAGACGGACCGCTGCGCCTCGTGCCGGTCCCCGCGCTGCCGCCGCTCGCCGTCGGCTGGGCCGTCCGGCGCTGGTCCGCCCTCTCCCCGCTCGCCCGCGCCTTCGCCGACGAGGTGGCCCGCAGCTGCGTGGCCCGCGCGACCGTCCCCGGGCAGCCCTGACGACGGCAGTCGTGATGCGGGCAGCCGTGACGAGGGGAGCCGTGACGACGGCAGTCGTGATGCGGGCAGCAGCCCTGCGGCGGCCGGTGCGGTCAGCGCCGTGACCGAAGCCCCGGTCCCCGGCGCCGCCGCGAGGCCGAGGACGCCGGTGAACAGCAGCCGGGTGTGCCCGTACCGGTCGCCCAGCCGGCCGGCGAGGACCAGGAAGGCGGCCAGGCTCAGCAGACCCAGCCTCGCGCCAAGGTCGGGCGACGAGCATCGCGCAGGCGGCGCTGACGCAGAGCGCGAGCCGGGCCTCACGGGCGGCGCACCGGCAGGTGGGCGTCCAGGGCGGCGTCGACCACCCGGTCGACGGAGGCCTCCGGATCGCCGTCGAGGACGAGCGGCAGACGGCCCCAGGCCCACAGCTGCGCCACGCCGTGCAGATTGGCCCAGTACGCGGCGGCGGTGATGCGGGGGGCTTCGGCGGTTCCGCACCGGGCGACCAGGGAGACGAGCAGCTCGAACAGCGGCAGCGTGGAGTCCCGGAGCCGGGCCTGCGGCGGCCCGTCCTGCCCGCTGCCGTCCAGCAGGTCGTGGCGGAACATCAGCTCGAACATGCCGCGGTGCTCCAGCGCGTAGCCGACGTACGCCCGCCCCAGCGCCCGCACCTGCCCGCGCGGGTCGTCCGCCCCCGGGCCCGCCATCGCGGCGGGGATGCGGGAGTCGAGTTCCTCGAACCCGCGCCGGGCGATGGCGGACAGCAGGGCGTGGTGGGTGGCGAAGTACCGCCGGGGAGCCCCGTGGGACACCCCGGCGCGGCGGGCGATCTCGCGCAGCCCGAGCGCGGCGGTCCCTTCGCTCGTCACGAGCTCCACACCGACGTCGATGAGCCGCTCGCGCAGCCCGCTGTCCTGATCCATGGGCAGTGTCTAGCACCGTTCGGTAGACAGTGTCTATCTCTTCCCCTCGGTGATGATGGGATGAGCACGGCCGGGCGAGAGGCCCGGCCCGGCCGAGGGAGAGGTGACCTGCCATGGCGGAGCGCGAAGCCCGCGAGGCCGGGCCGTCGGCGGGCGGGCTGGAAGAGGGCCGCCTGATGAAGGAGCTCGAAGCCATCCACCGCACGCGTCACGAGACCCTGCTGCACGGATCGGAGGACGCGCTGGTCACGCACACCCGGCGGATGGCGGAGCTGGAGCGCGAGTACGTACGCCGCCACCCGGAACGCGCCCAGACCACGGGCCGCACCCGCTCGGGCGCCCGCGCCCGCACGGGAACGGAAGAACAGGGCTGACCCCCCGGAGGGATGTGCGGGCGGGCGTCTACTTCTCGGCGTGCTCGCCCAGCAGGAACAGCAGCCAGACGAACCCGGCGAAGAGGTGCGTGCCGGCGATGTAGAAGAACGCGCGCAGCAGCACGCCGTTCTCCTTCCACTTCTCGTACTTCGCCGCCGCCGCGAGGGCCTGCTCGGAGCCCTGCTTCTCGTCCGTCGTCACCCGAACAGCGTACTGGCGGATCCGCCCGGGATCAGACGGCGTACGGGTGGATCGAGATCGGCTCTCCGATCATGCCAAAGGCCGCGGCGTACGCCTGTCGCGCAACAGACTTGCATCATGTGAGACAAATTTGTATCGTTTGATACGAAGGAGGATCGCCTGATGAACGAAGAAGAGCTGCTGGACGGCGCCGCACGCGTGCTCGCCGGCGATCACAGTGCCTCCATGGCGCACATCGCCGCAGGCATCGGGACCAGCCGCGCCACGCTCAGCCGGCGCTACGCCACCCGCGAGGCGCTCCTCAAGGCCGTCGCCGTCCGGGCCATCGACGTGGTCGACGGGTGCCTCGCCCCCGCCGACCTGGCCGCCGACGCCGACGGAGCGGAGTTCGACGCCGCGCTGGAGCTGCTCGTCACCGGGTTGCTGCCCGCCGCGCACCTGTACGGGTTCACCTCGCGCGATGCCACCGTGCTCGCCGACCCCGAGTTCCGGGCCGGGATCCAGCGCCAGGACCAGCGGGCCCTCGCCTTCCTCGCGCTCGGCCAGCGCCTCGGCCGGCTCCGCGTCGACCTCCCCGCGTACTGGATCTGGTACTCGCTCTGGGGGCTCCTCGACGCCGCCGCCGAGGGCGTCCGCGACGGCCACCTCGCCCGCCGCGACATCGGCCGGCTCGTCCTCGCCTCCTTCCTCAGCGGAACCCGGCCGTCCCCGGCCGCGTGACCCGCGCCCCCCGAACCTCCCGCGTACGACCGTGAAACAACCGTGAACGGAACCCCCATGCACACCCCCACGCAGGACCCGCGCCGCTGGATCGTGCTCACGATCCTCTCCGGCAGTCTCCTGCTCATCTCGATGGACACCACGATCCTCAACGTGGCCTTCCCCTCGCTCGTCGGCGACCTCCAGCCGGGCGCCGTACAGCAGTTGTGGATCATCGACATCTACGCACTCGCCCTCTCCGGGCTGCTGGTCACCGCGGGCGCCCTCGGCGACCGCTGGGGCCGCAAGCGGCTGCTCATGGCGGGCTTCGGCATCTTCGCCCTCGCCTCGCTCATAGCCGTCTTCTCCACCGAGGCCTGGCACGTCATCGCGGCCCGCGCCCTCCTCGGCGTCGGCGGCGCCGCGATCATGCCCTCCACCCTGTCGATCCTGCGCAGCGTCTTCACCGACGCCAAGGAGCGCGCCTTCGCCCTCGCCGTCTGGGCCGCCGTGTTCGGCGGCGGCATGGCCTTCGGCCCCGTCGTCGGCGGTCTGCTCGTCCAGGACTACGGCTGGCACTCCGCCTTCCTCCTCAACCTGCCCGTCACCGCCGTGATCGTCGCGGCCGGCCTGCGCTACCTCCCCGAATCCCGCTCCCCGCGCTCCACCGGCAAGTGGGACTGGACCGGCGTCGGCCAGTCGATCGTCGGCATGCTCGCCCTCGCGGGCGGCATCAAGCAGCTCGGCAAGAGCGGCGTCGCCGACCCGCTGCCCTGGGCCCTGCTGGTCCTCGCCGCCGTCGCGCTGACCCTGTTCGTCCGCCGCCAGCTCCGCGTGGACAACCCGCTGCTCCAGGTCCGGCTCTTCACCAAGCCCGCCTTCAGCGTGGCCGCCACCGCGATCTTCCTGCCCATGGTGGGCATGGGCGCGATCCTGTTCCTGGTCACCCAGTGGTTCCAGTACGGCCAGGGGTACACCCCGCTGGAGGCGGGCCTGCGCCTGCTCCCGGCCCCGCTCGCGCTGATCTGCGCCTCGATGGTCGCCCCGACCCTCATGCAGCGCTTCGCGATCCGCCACGTGCTCGGCGGCGGCCTGGTGGTCCTCGCCGCGGGCATGGCCCTGCCCTGGACCCTCCAGCAGTTCACCGGCCTCGGCTACCCCGCCTTCGCCGTCGCGCTGACCATCATGGGCGTGGGCACGGGCATCGCGACCACCGTCGCCTCGGTCACCCTCATCTCCGCGGCGCCGGCCGACCAGGTCTCCAGCGCCGCCGCCATCGAGGAGACCTGCTACGAACTCGGCTCGGCCATGGGCGTCGCCATCCTCGGCTCCACCGCCGCCACGCTCTACCGGGGCAACCTCCCGGCACTGGACCTGGACTCCACCACCCTGGCCGCCGTACGGGACTCCGTGGGCGAGGCCGCCCACACCGCCGAACAGCTCGGCGGCGGCGTCGGCCGGACCCTGCTCGACGCCGCCTCGCAGGCCTACACCCTCGCGATCACCTCGGCGTTCCTGATGGCCGGTGTCCTCGCGATCGCCGCCGCGGCGACCACCTGGACGCTGATCCCGCGCGACCTGAGGCCGACCGAGAACCACTGAGGGGGAACAGGGAGTGTGGGCGCACCGGCCTCCTAGGCGGCCGCGTACGCCCACACCGCGCGCATCGGCTCCGGCAAGGGCGACGGGCCGGTCAGTTCCCGCTGCGTCAGCAGGATGGTGACGGCCCCCGTCGCGGGCACGATGTGGGCGGCGGTGCCGGTGCCGCCGATCCAGCCGTAGCGGCCGGGTACGTTCCACGGGTCGGCCGGCACAACGTCGACCGACCCGCCGAACCCCCAGCCCTGGCCCTCCAGGAACAGCGCGGCCCCGGCCCGCTGGTCCGGGGTCAGCCAGTCGGTGGTCATCCGCCGCACCGAATCGGCCGAGAGCAGCGGGCCGCCCCCGTCGAGCAGCATCCGGGCGAAGCGGTGGTAGTCGTCGGCCGTGGAGACCAGGCCGCCCGCACCGGACGGGAAGGCGGGCGCGGTGCTCCACTGCCCGTCGGGGCCGTCCACGAGGTCGAGGCCCCCGTCCGGGCCGGCCCGGTAGGAGTGCGTGAACCGGCCCGACTGCCCGGCCGGCACGGTGAACCCGGTGTCGGGCATGTCCAGCGGCTCGAAGATCCGCTCCGCCAGGAACTCCGGCAGCGAGCACCCCGCCACCCGGGCGATCAGCACGCCCAGCACGTCCGAACAGGTGTTGTACAGCCAGGCCTCGCCCGGCTGGTGCAGCATCGGGATCCGGCCCAGCGCGGCCATCCACTCGTCCGGCCCCGGGACCTCCTGCGGCCCGGGCGGGCCCTGGCGCAGCTCGCCGAAGAGCGGTGCGACCGCCGGGAGCGAGAAGTCGGAGGGGAAGCCCCACCCCGCGCGGAAGGTCATCAGGTCGGCCACCGTCACCGGCCGCTTCGCCGGGACCACGTCGTCGACCGGGCTCGCGGGCGTCCGTACGACCATCGGTCGGGCGATCTCCGGCAGCCAGGGCGCGACCGCGTCGGTCAGCGCGAACCGGCCGTCCTCCACCAGCATCATGACCGCCGCCGCCGTGACCGGTTTGGTGAGCGAGGCGATGCGGAAGATCGAGTCGCGGACCATCGGGGCCCCGCCCCCGGCGTCCGCGCCGCCCACGGCGGCCACTTCGGGCTCCTCGCCGTCGCCCCGGTCCACCAGGGCCACCGCCCCCGGCAGGGTCCCGTCGTCCACGTACGTCTGGAGGATGTCCGTCAAACCGGTCACGAGCCCGCCCTTTCGAGAGCGACAGTCTGTCCTGCGGAGTCCCACAGCCCGCAGTGGTGCCGGGCCGCCGCGTCCACCGGGCGGATCGCGCCCGAGGGCCCCGGCGCCAGGGACAGCACGGCGGGGGAGCGCGGCCACCAGGGCCCCGTCCCGGGGGCGTTCGGATCGCCGGTCGCCGCGAACAGGGTCCAGTAGCCGAGCATCCGCTCCGCGAGCATCCGCTGTGCGGAGCTCAGCGGGAGCCCGCTGTCGAAGAGGTACGGCAGCTCGGACCCGTGAGAGGCCCCGAGGGGGAAGCCCGGCACCGGCGGCAGTGAGGCGAAGTCAGGTGCGCTCCGGTCGTCGAACCCGTAGTCGTACGTCGGCACGTGCCGCGCCAGCGCACGGCTGTCCCGCAGCTGCGGGCAGACGAAGGAGGCGTCCGTCAGCACGGCGGCGAAGGCCAGCGCGGGAGTCGGATGGGCCGTCACCGGATAGGCGGCCTCGACGAGCCCGGCCCGCGCCCCGAACGCGGCGCGCAGCCGGGACCGGTAGGCCCGCGGATCGGCGACCGGGTAGGCGGTCAGGGTCTGCCCGAGGAAGATCCGCATCTCGTCGCGGGTCGAGCCCTGCATCACCGGGACCCGGTGGAACTCCCCGCGTTCCAGGGCCCGTCGGGGCTCGGTGGGGAGCAGCGGGGTGCCGTGGGACACCGCGGAGAAGCGCAGCATGAGCTCGGGTGTGGCCAGGGCCTCGGGGGCGAGGCCGCGCAGGCACCGCAGTACCTCCTCGTCCGCCGGCCGGCCGCAGCCGAGCCGGGCCGCCGCGGCGACCCCCTCGGCCACGGTGCGCGGCTCCGGCACGAACGGCTCGTAGGCGGGCAGCGCGGGGAGCCACGAGTGTGCCGGGACGGTGAGCGAGCAGGAGCCGCTCTGCACGATCGCCCGGTGGAACAGACCGGCCGAGGCCGGGGAAGCGAGGTGCATGCAGACGCTCAGGGCGCCGGCGGACTCGCCGAAGACGGTGACGTTGCCGGGATCGCCGCCGAAGCGGGCGGCGTTGGCCCGCACCCAGCGCAGGGCGGCCTGCTGGTCGGCGAGCGCGAAGTCGGGGGCGCCGTGGAGCGCGGGATGCCCGAAGAGCCCGAAGATCCCGAGCCGGTAGTTGACCGTGACGACCACGGCCCCGCCCGCCGAAGCCAGCCGGCCCGGCCGGTACAGGTCCCCGGCGCCGTTCATGAACCCGCCGCCGTGGAACCAGACCATGACGGGCCGGCCGGAGGTGTCCCGGGCCGCCGGCTCCGGAGCCGTCACGTTGAGGAACAGGCAGTCCTCCGAGCCGCTCGGGCCGCCCGGTCCCACCGCGGGCAGCTGCACGCAACGGGCCCCGGGCGCACCGGCGTCCCGTACGTTCGTCCAGCGCGCGGCGGGCTCCGGGAGCCGCCAGCGCAGCGGCCCGGTCGGCGGGGCGGCGTACGGGATGCCCTCGAAGGTGAGGTACCCGGCGGCCTTCCGCCCGCGCACCGCTCCCCGGTCGGTGTCGACGACGGGCCGTTCGGCGGTGCCGGTGCCGGTGCCGCTTCCTGAGCCGGCGTCGGCGTCTGTACCGGCGTCGACACCCGCACCCGAGCGGTGGCCGGTCCCGTCGGCCCGGGCTCGGTCGAGCGGCGCGGAGCCGGCCCGGGCCCAGGCGCGGGCCCCGGTTGCGGCTTCGGGGCCGGGGGAGGGGGAGGGGAAGGGGGCGGTTGGGGGCGTGGCAGCGGGGGCGGCGGCCGCGAGGAGGAGGGCCAGCAGCAGGGCTCCCGCGGACACCATCAGCGGCCCCTCGTCAGCACGCCCCGGACGAAGGCCGCCTGCCCCGCGTGCTGGAGGTCGTCGCCGATCACGCTGACCAGCCGCACCCCGAGGGTCACCGGCGGATCCCACCGTTCGTCGACCACCCGGTCCAGGTCGGCGGCGGACAGCCCCCGCAGGAACCGCTCCGTCTGCGCGTGGACGGCGTCGAAGTACCCCAGCAGGAGCTCCCCCGAGCCGACCCGGACGGCGCCCGCCTCGCGGGCGGTGTGCCCGTAGCCGGTCGAGCCGGGGGGCAGGGCCAGCCCGAACCGCTCTTCCCAGCCCTGCGCGTCCCAGACCTGTTCCCAGCCGGCCGCGTCGGCCACGTGGTCGTCCTGGATCCTGGTCAGGTGCCAGACGAGCCAGGTGATCGAGTTCGCGCCGGGGTCGATCCGCGCATCGAGCTGTCCGGGCTCCAGCCCCTCGACGGCCTCGTGCACCACGCCCCGGATCCGGCCGAACGCGTCGGCCAGTACCTCCGTACCCTTCATGCCCCCACCATGCCCACGGCGGGCGCCGGCAGGGCCCGCGGCACCGCGGGGGACCCCCGTTTGCCCGCCCCGAATGGCGCAGCGCGGCCGGGTGCCGCTGAATGTAACAAAGCGTGCGCTTCCCATGACGCACGATGACCGGCGCGCGATGTGTAGACCCGCGCGTCGGCGAACGGAGCTTTCCATGAATGACCCGATCACGCTCGCCGCGACGGAGTACGAAGAACCGCGCCGGCTCCCCGACCCCACGGACGTCCGGCCGCCGGCCCCCGGCACGGACGGCCTCGACTTCGGCCCCGAGCCGGAGCCCGAGTCCGGTCCCCAGTCGCTTCCCCAGTCCGGCGCCCAGTCCGGCCCCCGGTCCGGGACCGCTCCCGAGGCCCAGGCCGGTCACGGGGCAGGCGCCGCACCCGGCCCGGACCCCGGACCGCGGCCCGCGGGGGCGACCGCCCGCACCGTGCTGGAGACCGCCGCCACCGGCCGTCCGGTCCGGGAGGTCACCGACCTGGTGAACCTCCTCAAGGAATCCGGGCAGGTCCCCAACCCCGGGCACGCCGCGCTGCGCGCGGCCGCCGTGGCCCGGCCCGTCCACGAGGTCCGCGAGATGGTGACCCTGCTGGGCGAGCCCCCGCACGAGCGGGTCGAAACCGACATCACGCTGCGGGCCGCCGCCCTCGGCCGGCCCATCGAGGACGTGGCCCTGCTCGTCAGCATCCTCGGCACCGGTGAACAGCCCCCGCAGTCCCGCCCCGAGCCGGCGGAGCGGGAACGGACCCCGGTCCGCCCGCCCGCACCGCAGCCCCAGGCCCAGGCACCGGCCCGGGGCCCGTCGCAGACCCCGGCCCGGGGCGCGGCACGGCCGGGCAAGGGCGCGCTGCGCCACATACTGCGCTGGCCGGTGGCGTTCGCACTGCTGCTCTGCGGTGCGCTGCACGTCCCCGGTGATCTGGCGGCCCTCGGCTCCGGCGACCCCGGCGGGCTGCTCGCCCTGGCCGTCACCCTGCTCTGCCTGACCGCCGGCGCCCTGCTGGCGGTACGGGACACGGCCGGCGCGTGGCGGGCCGGCGCGGTGGTCGCGCTCGGTGTGGCCGGGCTCCACGTGGCCGGCGGCGTCGCCGGATTCGACCCGCTCGGCGGCGCGGTCGGCGGCTCCCTGGAGTGGGCCGGCATCACGGCGGTGCTGAGCGCGGCGGCTGGCGCCGTACTCGCCGGACTGGCCCTGCAGTACCGTCCGGCGGCCGACCCGGCCGACGGCGCCTGACCCGGGCGGAGAGGGGGCGCGGGTCAGCGACCCGGCCCCCTCTCCGTCGTTTCGCCGCTTCGTGGAGGGACACGCGATGGACCCGGTGGCCGCGCTGGACAGGATCGCCTTCCTGCTGGAACGCGCCCAGGAGCCGACCTACCGGGTCCAGGCCTTCCGCACGGCGGCCGCCGCCATCGGCCGGATGGGTGAGGGCGAGCTCGCCGAACGGGTCGGAGCGGGCACCCTCGAAGCCGTCAAGGGCATCGGCCCGAAGACCGCCCAGGTCGTCCGCGAAGCCCTCGGCGGAACGACCCCCGCGTACTTGCAGGGGCTGGAGGAGAAGGCCGCGGCCCACCCCGTGGGCCCACCGCCCAGCCCCGAAGCCCTCGCGCTGCGCGCCGCCCTGCGCGGCGACTGCCACCTGCACTCCGACTGGTCGGACGGCGGCAGCACCATCGAGGCGATGGCCCGGGCCGCGGCCGCCCTCGGGCACGACTGGGCGGTGCTCACCGACCACTCGCCCCGTCTGACCGTGGCCCGGGGACTCTCCCCGGAGCGGCTGCGGGAGCAACTGCGCACGGTCGCCGAACTCAACGCGACCTGGGCCCCGTTCCGACTGCTCACCGGCATCGAGTGCGACATCCTCGACGACGGGTCGCTGGACCAGGAACCGGAACTCCTGGCCGAGGTGGACCTGGTGGTCGGCTCCGTCCACTCCAAGCTCCGGATGGACGCCCGCGCCATGACCCGGCGGATGGTCGCCGCCGTGCGCAACCCGCACCTCGACGTCCTCGGCCACTGCACCGGGCGGCTGGTGACGGGCAAGACCCGGCCGGAGTCGGAGTTCGACGCCGAGGCCGTCTTCGCGGCCTGCGCCGAGTCGGGCGCCGCCGTGGAGATCAACAGCCGGCCCGAGCGGCTCGACCCGCCGCGCCGGCTGCTGCGGCTCGCCGTGGCCGCGGGCACCCTCTTCGCGATCGACACCGACGCGCACGCCCCGGGACAGCTCGACTGGCAGACGCTCGGCTGCGAACGCGCCCTGGAATGCGGGGTGAGCGCCGACCGGGTCGTCAACACCTGGTCCGAGGACGAGCTCGTCGACTGGACCCGGACCCGCCGGACGCCGCAGGCCCCGTAGATCCGGCAGGCCCGGTGGATCCGGCAGGCCCGGCAGATCTGTCCGTCCCCCCATTACCGTTTTGCTTGCCCCGCAACGGGGCGCCCGGCCTCCGGAGTTGGCATGACTTTCTCCCCCTGTCGATCTCATGTCTTGGGGGGTGGTGTCACCGGCTCCGGAGGCATCGACAGACCGCTGATTAGGGGCATGACCACCGACTTCTTCGCAGGTCGGGAGGCTCTTCGTAATGTGGATGTGGCGATCGGTGCCGTGGGACGGCCGGGCGAAGAGGACGACCGGAGGACGCGTGTGATCGACATCAGCGGCATCGGCGCCTTCCTCGGCCTGGACGTCGGCAAGGGCGAACACCACGCCACCGCCGTCACGCCGGCCGGGAAGAAGGCCTTCGACAAACGGCTGCCCAACAGCGAACCCAAGCTCCGCGAGGTTTTCGGGAAACTGCAGGCCAAGCACGGGACCGTGCTCGTCGTGGTCGACCAGCCGGCCTCCATCGGAGCCCTGCCGCTCGCGGTCGCAAGGGACATGGGCTGCCCGGTCGCCTATCTGCCCGGACTGACGATGAGGCGGATCGCCGATCTCTATCCCGGCGAGGCCAAGACCGATGCCCGCGACGCGTTCGTCATCGCGGACGCGGCCCGCGTCATGCCTCACACGCTCCGTTCGGTGGACCTCGAGGACGAGACCATCGCCGAGCTGGAGATGATCGTCGGATTCGACGACGATCTGGCCGGTGAGGCAACCCGGATCAGCAACCGGCTGCGGGGCCTGCTCACGCAGATCCACCCGTCTCTGGAACGGATCCTGGGCCCGCGCATCCAGCACCCGGCCGTGCTCAGGCTCCTCGACCAGTTCGGTTCCCCGGCACAGATCCGCAAGGCCGGACGCCGCCGGCTCGTGACCTTGATACGCCCGAAGGCACCGCGGATGGCAGAGCGGCTGATCGAGGACATCTTCACCGCCCTGAACGAACAGACCGTCGTCGTGCCCGGCACGGACGCGGCCGCACTGATCGTCCCGAGCCTCGCCGGCTCGCTCCAAGCGGTGCTTGACCAGCGCAAACTCATCGCCGCCCGGATCGAGGAACTGCTGCAGAACCACCCTCTTTCCAAGGTCCTGACGTCCATGCCGGGGATCGGCGTCAGGACCGGAGCCCGCATCCTCATCGACGTCGGCGACGGATCCAGCTTCCCGTCCGCCGCCCACCTCGCCGCCTATGCCGGGCTCGCCCCGGCGACCCGCAGTTCAGGGTCCTCGATCCGCGGCGAACAACCGTCCCGGAGAGGAAACAAGCAGCTCAAACGGGCCTTCTTCCTCTCCGCGTTCGCCGCCTTGGCCGACCCGGTCTCCCGGGCCTACTACGACAAGAAGATCAGCCAGGGCAAACACCACACCCAAGCCCTCCTCTGCCTCGCCAGACGACGAGCCGACGTCCTCTTCGCGATGCTCCGAGACGGCACCTTCTACGAACCCCAACCCGCCCCATCAGCTTGACCAAACCCATAGGGGCACCCCCCCGTCAGCCCCCGTCGGCCCCGCCGTCCGTACGGGACGCGGTGAGGGTGAACAGCGCCCCGTCCGGATCGCGCAGCGCCACCCACCGCTCCGTCTCGCTCGACCCGGGCTCGGACACCGTGCGGCCGCCCAGCGCGACCGCCGCCGCCACCGCCGGCTCCAGCGCGGGCACCCGGAAGTGCACGTGCCAGCGCGGCCGGGTGTACGGACTGTAGGAGCCCGGCTCCACCGGACCGCTGTCGAGGCGCGCCACCGGCTCCCCGTCCTGGCGCAGCACGACGCGGTCCTCCTCGTACGCCACCTCGCAGCAGCCGGCTCGGCCGGTGGCCCACTCCAGGACCTCCCCGTAGAAGATCGCCGACTCGAAGGCGTCCCGGGTGCGCAGCTCCAGCCAGGCCGGAGCCTGTCCCGTCCCGACCCGCCAGCCCGAGGAGACCTGGCCCTCCCAGATCCCGAACACCGCCCCGTCCCGGTCCGCGACCAGCGCCCCGCGGCCCCCCGACTCGAAGGAGACCGGGCCGACGGCGATCGTGCCGCTGCGCTCGCGGATCCGGTCCACCGCCACGTCGGCGTCGTCGACCGCGAAGTACGGGGTCCAGGCCACGGCCACCGCCAGATCCCCGGCCAGCGCCCCGATCCCGGCCACCGGCATCCCGTCCAGCTCGGCCACGGTGAAGGCCTCGCCGAGCCGTGCGGGCCGGAACCGCCAGCCCGCGACCTCACCGTAGAACCGCTGCGCGGCGCCCAGGTCCCGGGCCATCAGGCTCACCCAGCACGGCGCCCCGAAGACGTCCCTCGTCGAAATCTCCACCGTTTTGCTCCGCCCTTCACCGGGGCGCGGTCAGCGCGCCGTCCGAGCACAAGCAGTAGCGTCCCGGCCACGGCGCGGCCGCGCAGGCGCGCCACCGGGGCGCGGATATCCCCTTTCCGGCCACAGCACTAGGGTTTGCCGGATGATGATCTACAAGGGTTCCCCCGCGACCGCCGCCGACATCGAGCTGGCGGTGTCGCTCGCCACCGAAGCACTGGGTGCGGTGGCGCACCGCGACTGGGGCACCCCGGCCGCCGGGCTGGACTGGAGCTGCTACGACACCGCGGTGCACGTGGCCGAGGACCTGGTCTCCTACGCCGCGCAGCTCGCGGTGCGCGCCACCGACACGTGGGTCCCCCTGGAGGTCCGGGCGGACGAGGGAACCACCCCGGCCGGGGTGCTCGACATGATCACCGCCTCCGGCCGCTTCCTGTCCGCCGTCGTGCCCCTCGCCGGACCGGAGGTCCGCGCGTGGCATCCGGCGGGAATGGCCGACGCCGGCGGCTTCGCCGCGATGGGCGTCATCGAGACGCTGCTGCACACCCACGACGTGCTCGGCGGCCTCGGCGTGCACGACTGGCGGCCCGGCCCCGAGCTGCCCGCCCTGGTCCTGGACCGCCTTTTCCCGCACCTCCCGCACGGGGACGCCGACGACTCCTGGCGCACCCTGCTGTGGGCCACCGGCCGGGGCGAACTGCCCGGCCGGTCCCGGCAGACGATCTGGCGCTGGTACTTCGAACCCGTCCGGGCCGAGCGCGTACTGCTCTGTGAGATCAGCCCGAACGTGGCGGCCGACCTGCACGCGGGCGGCACCGGAGGCTTCGTCTGGGCCGAGGACGGACCCGGCGAGGGCACGCGGTACGCCGCCGGCCGGACGGCCGAGGCGCGCGAGGAAGGGACGTACCGGCCGGGCTGGGGCCCGTACGCCATCATCCGGGCCGGCGACCGGCGGGCGATCGGAGGGATGGGCTTCCACGCCGCCCCGGACGCCGACGGCCGCGCCGAGCTGGGCTACGACCTCGTCCCGTCGGCGCGCGGCAACGGCTACGCCACCGAGGCGGCGAAGGCGCTCTCCGGCTGGGCCTTCGCGCAGCCGGGCTGCACCCTGCTGGCGGCCGAGGCGGACGACACCAACGCCCCCTCGCGGGGCGTGCTGCGACGGGCCGGTTTCACGGAGGCGGGCTCCGGGGAAGGCACGGTCCGGTACACCCTGAGCCCGGCCTAGTGCTGCCCGAGAGACGCCCCGGGCCGTGGACGGGCGCCCCGAGCCGGAAAGCAGGTCCCCCCGTGGTGAGTTCGCAGGTCCCCGTGATCGATCTCGGCCCGTGGCGCTCCGGCGGGCCCGAGGCGCGCCGGCAGGTGGCCTCCCGCGTCGATGAGGCGCTCCAAGTGGCCGGGTTCCTGCTGGTGACCGGGCACGGAGTGGATCCGCAGCTGCCGGGGCGGATCCGGGAGGCGGCGCGGACCTTCTTCCGGCTCCCGGCCGCCGCCAAGGCCCCGTACGCCGTCGCGGTCGGCGGCCGCGGCTGGCTCGGCCCGGGCGCCGAGGCCAACAGCTACGCGGAGGGCGCGGCCTCGCCGCCGGACCTCAAGGAATCCTGGTCCTGGGCGGCGGAGGAGCCGACCGGGAACGCCTCGGTGGACGCCGAGTGGTTCCGGTCGAACGCGTGGCCGGCCGAAGTGCCCGCACTGCGACCGCTGGTGGCGGAGTACCTGGCCGCGATGCGGGCCCTCTCCGACGAGTTGCTGGAGCTGCTGGCCGGCGCCCTGGGCCTGGGAGCGGACCATTTCACCCGCCACACCGGCCACCCCACCTGGGGGTTCAACGTCAACTGGTACCCCGGCACCGAGATCGTCGGGCCGCCGCTGCCGGGCCAGTTCCGCATCGGCGCCCACACCGACTTCGGCACCGTCACCGTCCTGGACCGCCAGCAGGGCGCGGGCGGCCTCCAGATCCACACCGACGCCGAGGGCTGGCAGGACGCTCCGTACGATCCGGCCGCGCTCACCGTGAACATCGGGGACCTGATGGCGCGCTGGACGGGCGACCGGTGGCGGGCCGGCCGTCACCGGGTGCTGCCGCCGCCCTCCGACGCGCCCGCCGAGGAGCTGCTCTCGCTCGTCTACTTCTACGAGTGCGATCCGCACACCCGGGTGGAATCCCTCCCGGCGCCGCTGGGACGGATCATGCACGAGCCGGTCGACTCGCACGTCCACCTGCGGGCGCAGCTCGACGCGATCACCGTCCCGGTGGGAGGTCCGGTGGGGGATCCGGTGGCAGGTCAGGCGGTTCCGGAGGCCTAGCGGGGCCCGCCGGTGGCCCGGCGGGGGACCCGATTACGCGATGTCCGGCGCGTTCGGCAGGATGGGAGGCATGACCGAGATCCGCACCCCCCGCCTCCTCCTCCGCCGCTGGTCCGAGGACGACCTCGTCCCCCTGTCGGAGATCCTCGCCGACCCCGAGGTGATGCGCTGGATCGGCGACGGCGAGACCCTCGACATGGAGGAGACCGCCGAGACCATCGAGCGGTGGGAGGACGAGTGGGACGAGGAGGGCTTCGGGATCTTCGCCGTGGAGCTGCTGGCCTCCGGCGAGCTGATCGGAGCCGTCGGCCTCTCCATGCCGTGGTGGCTGCCCGAGGTCCTGCCCGCGGCCGAGATCACCTGGCGGCTCGGCCGATCCTTCTGGGGTCAGGGCTACGGCTCCGAGGCCGCGCACGCCACCCTGGAGTTCGCCCTGCAGGAGCGGGGTCTCGACCGGGTCGTCGCCATCAACCGGGCGGGCAACGACGAGTCCGAGAACGTGATCCGCAAGCTGGGCATGACCGCGGAGAAGGACATCAACCACCCGGAGACCCACGCGCTCCTCAACCTCCACGGGATCGACCTGACGGAGTACGAGGGCTGATCCGCCCCTGCCGGGCGCGTCCCCGCATCGACCGATCGGCCGACCCCGCTGTCGGCCGCCGGGCCGAGCGGCGAGGCGGCCCCGCGAGGTGAGGATGGGTACGGGGGAGCGGGCGCACCACCGGCCCCGCCCCCGGAACCGAGAGGGGCCACGCCCATGCCGCAGCACGACCGCCCGCACCCGCGCCGCCGCGTACGGGGAACCCGTACCGCCCTCGCGGCCCTCGCCGCAGCCCTGCTGCTGGGGGCCTGCTCCACCCCCGGGGCGCCTCCGGCCGCCGCCCCCGCGGCCTCCCCGCTTCCGACGGCCGCGACCACTCCGGGCGGCACCCTCCTGGTCGCCGACTTCGGGGCCGACACCGTCACCTTCGTGGACCCGCGGCGCGGCGCGGTCGGCTCGGTGCCGGTCGGCAGGGCCCCGTACGGCCTGGCGGTCGGCGCGGACGGCCGGGCCTGGGTGGCCACGGCCGAGGGGGTCGCCGTCGTGGACACGCGGACGCGGACCCGGCTGGCCCTGATCCCGTACCGCACCACCGGCACCGGGCCCGTGACCGACGGCGAGTACCGGGGCGGCGGCATGGGCATCGCGCTCTCGCCTGACGGCGCGCACGCGTACGTCGGGGTCAACGTGCCCGGGACCACCGGCGTGCTGGAGGTCGTCGACACGGCGAAGAGCGCGGTCACGGCAGTGGTCCCGGTGGGGCGGCGGCCCTTCGACGTGGACGTCTCGCCCGACGGCTCACAGGTGTACGTCACCGGCCACGACTCCTTCGACGTCACCGTCGTGCCGGTCGGATCCGGCGGCCCTGCCGGATCGGCGCCGCCGCGCCGCATCGAGGTCGCCCCGTACGGGACGGAGGGCGGGCTCGGTTCCTGGCTGAAGCCGCACTACGCCGTCGTACGGCCGGCGGACGGGATGCTGCTGCTCCCCTTCGAGGGCGAGCGGCTCGCGGTGGTGGATCCGAAGACGGGCCGCACCACGGTGGAGGAGATGACCGCCGACACGCACCAGCACGGGGCCGCGGTCACGGCGGACGGCCGGCTGCTGGTGGTCGGGACGGGGGCGGTGGAACCGGGCGAGGGCAAGGGGCCCTCCCTCACGGTCCGCTCCCCGGACGGCTCGGAGCGGGTGTACCCGCTGGACGGGCCGCACGAGGACGTGGCCGTGTCCCGGGACGGGCGGACGGCCTACGTCACCGGGGGCTTCACCCGCGACGGCTACTGGAACGGCATCACGGTCGTGGACCTCGACAGCGGGGACAGCCGACGGCTCGCGGCGGGGTCGCGTCCCCTGGGCATCGCGGTCCTGGGGTGAACGGTCGCGAGGTGAACGGTCGGGTGAGCGGCGTCAGCCCGCGCACGTGTCCAGCATGGTGGAGAGCATCTTCTTCTCGGGCTCGGTGACGGTCAGGCCGTACGTGGACTTGACCGTCGTCCAGGCCCGCCCGTACTGGCACCAGGACGCCTTCGACGGCGGCTGCCACAGATCGGGGCTCTGGTCGCCCTTGGATCGGTTCGAGGAGGCGGTCACCGCCAGCAGTTGAGGGCGCGTCAGATCGTTCGCGAAGGCCTTGCGCTTCGCGGCGTCCCAGCCGGCCGCACCGGAGCGCCAGCCTTCGGCGAGGGGCACCATGTGGTCGATGTCGATCTTCTTGGCCTCGGTGACCACGACCCCGTCGTACAGGCTCGTCCAGGTGCCGGACACGGCCTTGCACTCGGAGTCGCGGGTGACGTTCGCGCCGTCCCGCTGGAGGATGACCTCACGGGTGTCGCACTTGTCGCCCTGCTCCGCCCAGTGCGTGAACTTGTCCCGGCTGTAGCCGGACATGGTTCCCGGCGCGGCCACCTTCAGCGCGGCCAGCTGGGTACGGGCCACCGAGGCGCCGACCATGCCGGGAAGGACGTCGCCGGAGGGGGGCTTCCCGTCGGCGGGAGCGGATGACGTGGGGGGTGTGGCGCCGCCCGGCTTCGGGTCGTCGCCGGGACCCGCCCCGGTCCCGCCGCCCGCCCCGGAACAGCCGGCGGCGGCCAGCAGCAGCACGGCCGCCAGTACCGCACCGGGCACACGCATCTGACGCTCCATGACCCCACCCCGAACCCGCCGCACTCTGTGTCCCGGGAAGACTACCCATGCCGGACGGGCGTCGATGCCAGGCATGTTGGCCCGGCGTGCGGCGAACGCTCTCCGGGAGTGCGCCCGGTGACGTGTCGCGGCGGTCGGCGATGGGCGGCCGGTTCAGGGGAGGGGCGGAGGCCGCCGCCCGTGCTCAGGAGGTGTGGGCGCGCAGCCAGATGTCGAGGGCGGCGAAGTCGCGCTCGCCAAGGCCGACTTGGGGGTCGACGCGGTGGAGGAGGGCCGGGCCGGGGTGGTGGGCGGACACCCAACGGCGGTCCGCGTCGCCGATCTCGTCGTCGACCCAAGCGAACGCCCGGCCCGCGGCCCACGCGACGAGGCCGGCGGTCTTCCAGTGGGTGCCGCTCCGGAGGTCCCCGGCCGAGGGTTCGGGCCAGTCCGCCACCGGCAGGTCCGGCAGCCCGAGCCGAGGGGCGACGCAGGCGTTGGCGTCGTCCATCCAGGTCGTGGCCCAGACGAGCTCGCACGGCAGAGCGGCGAGTCGCGGCCCGAGGGCGGGATCGAGCCGGGAGAGGAGGGGGTGCCCGTCGGCCCCGGCCGGCGCGCCGGGGGACTCGTAGGCCGGGTAGCTCCGCGCGGACCCGAAGGGGATGAGGGGTCCGTCCACGTCGAGGAAGAGGACGGGCCGCGCCGCGAGGGGGATCGGGGGAGCCGGAGGGTTCGTCATGCGGCACAGCGATACCAGCTCCCCGGATCTGCGGGAACGGCGGCCCCGAGGGAACCGGGCCCCGCGCGGAGCCCTCTACACGGGCGGAGGGGGAGAAGACATGACGACGACTGAGGTATCCCGGACCGGACGGACGGCCCTGGCAGGGCTGGCGGTACTCCTGTGCGCCGGACTCGCGGCCTGCGGCACCGTACGGGCCGGGGAGGCGGCCGGGCCCGCCGCTCCCGTGGCGGCTCCCGGCCCGGAGCGCTGCGATCTGTACGGGACGACGGGTACGGACGCGGGCGCGGGCGGCGCCACTGCCGCGCCCGACGTCCCGACGGAGGAGCGGACGGGCGGATACGCGGACCCGCCGACGGACGAGGAGACGGGCGGTTACGCCGGTCCCCCGACCGATGAGGAGACGGGCGGATATGCCGGTCCCCCGACCGATGAGGAGACGGGCGCCTACGCCGGCCCGCCCACGGACGAGGAGACGGGCGGTTACGCCGGCCCTCCGACCGATCAGGAGACGGGCGGCCCTGCCGGTCCGCCCACGGATCAGGACTCCGGCGCGCCCGACCCGCCCACCGACGGCAGCTCCGGACCCGGCCGCGCCACCAATGGCGCGGGTCCGTGCGGCGCGGCCGGGTGGTTCGACATGAAGCGGGACTTCGTCGCCTATTACGCGCGGCACCGCACGGACGAGGACACGTTCATTCCCGCGGACGGCATGGGCGAGGTGCTCGTCCGCAAGGAGCGCGGGAGGGGCGTCGCGGAGGTGACCTTCACCACCCGCTCGGTGGGCAAGGGCCGCGGCGACGACGCCCGCAGGGTGGTACGGGTCTTCGCGGCCTGGCGGCACGAGGTGTACGGGGGCACGGATGCGGGCAACGTCACGGTTCGTACGCGCGGGGAGTTCCCCGTGACCGTCACCGACACCTGGTGACCCCGGGCGGGCTCCGCCCGCAAGGCCCGTTCACCACGATCCCCGAATCAGGAAGCAGAGGCAGAACCGCCGTGACCGACGACGCCGCCAACGAACCGCACATCCCCTCCGACGCGGAGCGCGCGGCCCGCGCCCGGGTGCGGGAGCAGGCCACCGGCCTGACCCACCACCAGACCCAGGAGGCGCTCGAAGCCGCCGAGGCCGCCGCCGTGGAGGCCTCGGGCGACCTGGAGGGCGCCGACGCCGCGACCCGTGCCGCCGTCGCGGAATGGCGGCGCATCACGGAGTTGCTCTTCGACCACGGTGGTCCGTACTCGCCCGATACGGACGCTTTCGTCCAGGGGCAGCTCACGGCCCGCGAGGCCCACGCCGACTCCAAGCAGAGCTTGGGGAAGTCATAAGGCCGGGTTATGGGGGCATAACCCAGGGGTGGGTGCCGGGTTAGGCTGCCCTTAGCTTAGGGTTCCCTTGATCGAGTCTTTCGTCGTTCGAAGGGAACCCAGCCATGCCTCGCCCCCTGCGGGTAGCAATCGTCGGTGCCGGCCCCGCCGGCATCTACGCCGCCGACGCCCTGCTGAAGTCCGAGGCGGCCTCCGAGCCGGGTGTGTCCATCGACATCTTCGAGCGGATGCCGGCCCCCTTCGGCCTGATCCGCTACGGCGTCGCTCCCGACCACCCCCGCATCAAGGGCATCATCACCGCCCTGCACCAGGTGCTCGACAAGCCGCAGGTCCGTCTCTTCGGCAACGTCGACTACCCGAACGACATCGGCCTCGACGAGCTGCGCTCCTTCTACGACGCCGTGATCTTCTCCACCGGCGCCACCGCGGACCGCGCGCTCACCATCCCGGGCGTCGACCTCGACGGCTCCTACGGCGCCGCCGACTTCGTCTCCTGGTACGACGGCCACCCCGACGTGCCGCGCACCTGGCCGCTGGAGGCCGAGAAGGTCGCCGTCCTCGGCGTCGGCAACGTGGCCCTCGACGTGGCCCGGATCCTCGCCAAGACCGCCGACGAGCTGCTGCCGACCGAGATCCCGGCGAACGTCTACGACGGCCTCAAGGCCAACAAGGCCCTCGAAGTCCACGTCTTCGGCCGCCGCGGCCCCGCGCAGGCCAAGTTCAGCCCCATGGAGCTGCGCGAGCTGGACCACTCGCCGAACATCGAGGTCATCGTCAACCCCGAGGACATCGACTACGACGAGGGTTCGATCACCACCCGCCGCTCCAACAAGCAGGCGGACATGGTCGCCAAGACCCTGGAGAACTGGGCGATCCGCGACATAGGCGAGCGCCCGCACAAGCTCTTCCTGCACTTCTTCGAGTCGCCCACCGAGATCCTCGGCGAGGACGGCAAGGTCGTGGGCCTGCGCACCGAGCGCACCGAGCTCGACGGCACCGGCAATGTCAAGGGCACCGGCACGTTCACCGACTGGGACGTCCAGTCCGTCTACCGCGCCGTCGGCTACCTCTCCGACGAGCTGCCCAAGCTGCCGTGGGACGTCGACTCCGGCACGGTTCCGGACGAGGGCGGCCGCGTCATCGAAGCCGGCGCGCACCTGGCGTCCACGTACGTCACCGGCTGGATCCGCCGCGGGCCCATCGGCCTGATCGGCCACACCAAGGGCGACGCCAACGAGACGGTCGCGAACCTGCTCGCCGACCACGCGGACGGCCGCCTGCTGACGCCGGCCGCTCCCGAGCCGGAGGCGGTGGAGACCTTCCTCGCGCAGAAGGAGGTCCGCTTCACGACGTGGGAGGGCTGGTACAAGCTCGACGCCGCCGAGAAGGCGCTGGGCGAGCCGCAGGGCCGCGAGCGCGTGAAGCTCGTCGAGCGCGAGGACATGCTCAAGGCGAGCGGGGCCTAGTCGGGTCCCCCCGCGGTACGGCCGGTCCCGCCTGGCGCGGGACCGGCCGTACGGCTGTGCGGGCTTGGGCGTGCGGGCGCGTCTTACGGAAGTCTGACGGGCGGGCCCGGACCCTGGCCGCCGGGGCGGTGCAGGTGGTCGAATCGGCACGTGAGCACAGCAGATCAGCAAACCGGCCCCGACCCCGCTCCCGACCCCGACGGCCTCGGTGCCCCCGTGGGCCGGCGGGTTCTCCTCGGCATGGTGGGGCTCGGCGCCCTCGGGCTGGCCCTCGCGCCGAAGCTCCAGTCGGGGTTCGACGCCGTACTGGGCGCGGCCGCGAGCAAGGACCCCACCGGGCTCACCGGACTGCTGCCGGGTGGCGGTGGGTTCCGGTACTACTCGGTCGCCTCCTCGGTCCCCGAACGCGGCCCGGCCGACTACCGGCTGACCGTCGACGGCCTGGTCGAGCGCCCGGCCGCGTACACCCTCGACGCACTACGGGCCCTGCCGCAGACCCGGATCGTCCGCGACGTCCAGTGCGTGACGGGCTGGCGCGTCCCCGCGACCCCCTTCGAGGGCATCCCGCTCTTCCGGCTCCTGGACGCCGCCGGGGTCCGTCCCGAGGCCCGCGCGATCCGTTTCACCTGCTTCGACGGCACCTACACCGAGAGCCTCACGCTCCCGCAGGCCCGCCGCGAGGACGTCATGGTCGCCCTGAAGATGCAGGACAAGCCCCTCAGCCACGCCCACGGGGGTCCGGCCCGCCTCTACGCGGCTCCCATGTACTTCTACAAGTCGGCGAAATGGCTGTCGGGCATCACCCTCACCCGGGACGTGCAGCCCGGCTACTGGGAGGAACTCGGCTACGACGTCGACGCCTGGGTCGGCAAGTCGAACGGACGCGACGATGCCCCGACCGTCTGAACTCCCGGCCGGAGCGGCCGCGGATCCCGGAGCCGAACATCCCGCCCGCGTCGGCCGGTTCGGCCCCGCCGCACGACTGGTCCACCTGGCCACCGCCCTCCTGACCGGGGTGTGTCTGGCGACCGCCGCCTGCCTCTACCTGCCGCCCCTCGCCGAACTCGTCGGCCGCCGCCACCTCGTGGTGACCGTCCACGAGTGGTCCGGACTGCTGATCCCGGCCCCCGCCCTGCTGGGGCTCGGCTCCCGGGCCTTCCGCGGGGACCTGCGCCGGTTGAACCGCTTCGGCCCGCACGACCGCACCTGGCTGCGCTCCGCCCTGCGCCGCGACCACCGGCCCGGTGCGCGCCCGGCGGGCAAGTTCAACGCCGGGCAGAAGCTCTACGCGAGCTGGAGCGCCGGTGCCGCCCTCGTGATGCTCGGCACCGGTCTGCTGATGTGGTTCACCGGGCTGACGCCGCTGCCCTGGCGGACCGGGGCCACCTTCGTCCACGACTGGCTGGCCCTCGCGATGACCGTGGCCGTCGTGGGCCACGTCGTGATGGCCCTCGGCGATCCGGAGGCCCGGCGCGGCATGCGCACGGGCTCGGTGGCCGCCGACTGGGCCCGGCGCGAGCACCCCCTGTGGCGCCCGGACGGATCATCCGCCGAGCGGGCCGTACGGCCTACTCCGGCGGAACCGCCGCGTCCAGGGCGGCGGTGAGCCGCCGCAGGCGGTCCTGAAGCTCCCTGATCTCGCCGAGCTCGAAGCCGGTCGCGACCGCGATGCGCCGCGGCACCTCGACGGCCCGGGCGCGCAGGGCCGTACCGGCCTCGGTGGGGCGTACGTGCACGGACCGTTCGTCGGCGGCGCTGCGCTCGCGCACGAGCAGGCCCGCCGCTTCCAGCCGCTTGAGGAGGGGGGAGAGCGTGCCCGAGTCGAGCCGCAGGTGCTGCCCGAGCTGTTTGACCGGCATCTCGCCGTGCTCCCACAGCACCAGCATCACCAGGTACTGGGGGTAGGTGAGCCCGAGGTCCTTCAGGACGACGCGGTAGAGCCCGCCGAAGGCGCGGTTCGCGGCGCCGAGGGCGAAGCAGATCTGGCCGTCGAGGCGCAGGAAGTCCTGGTCGGGGAGGGCGTCGGTCGGTTGCTCGGTCATGGGGGCCAGTGTACCCGGGGTGTCGTGTCGGCAACTAAATTGTGCACAACTGAATTGTGTGCCATATTGATGGAGCGAGGTCGTCGGTCGACGGCCCCGCCTCCGCCCCTTGAGAGGAACCCCCGAGATGGACGCGATCTACACCGCTGTCGCCACCGCCAACGGCCGCGAAGGCCGCGCCGTCAGCTCCGACGGTCAGATCGACCTGGCGCTGGCCATGCCGCCGGCCCTCGGCGGCAACGGTCTGGGCACCAACCCCGAGCAGCTCTTCGCGGCCGGGTATGCCGCCTGCTTCGCCAGCGCCCTCGGGCTGGTCGGCCGCCAGGCCAAGGTCGACACCAGTGAGATCTCGGTGACCTCGGAGGTCTCCATCGGCAAGGACGGCGCGGGCTTCGGGCTGGCCGTCGTCCTGCGCGTGGAGCTCCCCGAGAACCTGATGGGCGAGACCGGCACCCTGCTGGTCAAGCAGGCGCACGAGGTCTGCCCCTACTCCCGTGCCACGCGCGGCAACATCCCCGTCGAGCTCGTCGTCGAGTAGTCCGGTGATCGAGGGCGGCGGCTCCGGGTGGTATCCCGGGGCCGCCGCCCTCTGCCGTCAGAGCTCCGTCGGCGCCGCCCCTGCCGTCCCTGCCGTCCCTGCCGTCCCTGCCGCCCGCGCCGCGCGGGCCGTGAGGGCGGCCGCTCCTGCGTCGGTGAGGCGGCCGTGCAGGCGCAGGCGGGCGAATCCCCCGTCCGGGTAGACGTCGATCCGGGCGTGCGTGGCCAGGACCGGCGCGGCGAGGGGGAGCCGGTGCGGGCTGTCGGGCTCCAGCCGGGTGCGCGGGATGACCTGCGTCCATGCGCCGTCCGCGCCGTCCTTGACGGACAGCGACACCCAGCCGGCCGCGTTTCCCTTCAAGTTCGCGGTGTCCACCTCCACCGCTCGGATCTCGCACTGCCCGGCCAGCCGGTACGCGATCCAGTCGTTCCCCTTGTCGCGGCGCCGGCGCGTCTCCCAGCCGTCGTCCTGCTTCTGCGACAGCCCGGGCATGATCGTGTTCCCGGGGGAGGAGTAGAAGCCGTCCGAGGCCTCCTCCACGACCCCGCCGTTGACCACGCAGGCCACGTCCACCGTGCCGAGCAGGGCCAGCCACTCCGGATCGGGCAGGACCTCACCGTGCACCCGCAGCCGCGCGATGCCGCCGTCGGGGTGCTGGTTGATCCGCAGGTGCGTCCAGCGGCGCCCGGACGCGACCGTGAACCCGTTCGCGGCGTGGCCGCGCACCGGAGTGCGGGGCACGATCTCCTCCCAGGCGTCCGCCCGTTCGAGGAGCTCGGCGGTCGAGGGCGTCCCTTCGAAGGCGGCCGCCCACACGCTGACCTGCTGCGGGTGGTTGCCGCGGAAGTGTGCGGTGTCGACGACGATCCCGCGGATGACACCGGGGGAGCCGAGGCGGATCAGCGCCCAGTCGTGATCGGAGTCCGTCGGGAACGGCTCGTCCGCGCCCGCCCCGCGCCGCCGCCGGGTCTCCCAACCGTCCATCACCTTGCCCTTGTTGCCGTAGTCGTGCACGTCGAAGACGGCCGGGGTGCGGAGCAGGAGGTTCTCCCGCTCGGCGAAGAACTCGTCGTTGGTGGCGATGACCCCCGCGCCGAGCCGCCGGTCGGCGAGGTCGGTCAGGTGGGAGAACTCGAAGGTGCCGCCCCGGTAGTCGGCGTACGGGTCGCCCGACACGTAGGGCGCGGCGGCGAAGTCGGTGGTCGAGGAGTCGGTGGTCGGGAGCTGCATGCGCGGAAGCCTGCTTTCCGTTGTGGAGAAAGGGAGTTGGGGCTTGGGGGGATGCCTCGACTCTCGCCCACCGGGATTGCTCAGGTCCATCGATTGTTTTCGATCATTCCCTTCAGAAGAACTGAAAGGTGCAGGCGGAGGGGTCGGTCTGGATAAACCCCTTATCTGCTAGGTGAGACAGCTCGTTCCCACTGTAGATGCTCGCCAAAAGGACTGTTACAGTCCGCATGCGCGACTCTGGATGAGGGAGAAAAATACATGCCAAAGACAGTTCTGCGGCGCGCCGTCGCAGGAAAGTCACTGGTCATCGGCACCCTGCTGGCCCTTCTGGTGCCGGGATCGGCCTACGCCAACACCGTCGGTGTGACGGTGAAGACTCCGGGGGCCACCTCCGGGCCCGCATCGGCCTTCTCCGAGATCTCCACCCACGCGGACTGCTCCTCGGGGCTCATATCCGGTGGCGGGATCAACCAGGCCATCGGCACCGGGACGTCCTCCAACGGCAACAAGGTGAACGGCACTTCGCCCAGCCCCGACGGCAGCACCGAGTACACCGGCTCCACCGGCGTCGTCGGCACCGACGTGACGCACTGGCTCGGCATCGGCGGCAGCGGGGGAGCGGTCAACGCCTCGTTCTCCAGCACCCCTTACGCCATGTGCTTCACCAGTAACCTCATCAACCACACCCAGGTGGTGATGAACAAGGTCGCCGGCCCCACCGCGTCCTCCACGGTGGGCCTCGTCACCGCCACCTGCCCGGCCAACACCCGCCTCCTCGGCGGCGGCGCCCGGATCACCCCGGCCGACGTCGGCAGCCTGAAGCCGATCGCGTCCTTCCCCACCTTCAACGACGCCGGGCACGCCTACGGCCAGAAGGCGGCGGCCGACGGCGAGACGAACCCCGACTCCTGGACCGCGGTCGGCTGGAACGGCGGAGGCGGCGGCACCGGCAACACGACGTACGCCTACGCGATCTGCAGCGGCAACAACATCGACATCAGCGGCGCCACGGTCAAGGTCCGCTACAGCGAGGTCAGCGGCCCGACCGCGGCCACGTCGGGCCAGACCGCGACGGTCGGCTGCGGCGGCGACGACGGCAAGCTGATCAGCGGTGGAGCGGCCATCAGCGGCGGCAGCGTGACGACCACCGCCTTCACCGGACCGGGCTCGCCGGGCGACCACCTCAACGGCAGCTACCCCAGCACCTCCGGCGGCACCCTGGTCGGCGACGGGACCACCACGGCCGCCTACTGGACGGCCTACACCCACACCGGCGGCGGAAGCTCCCCCAACACCTACACCGAAGCCTGGGCGCTGTGCGCCGACGACGGCGTCTGAGCGGCATGAGGGACCCCCGCCCCATCACCACCACACCGATCAGGACCATGACCCGCATCAGATCCCACTCCCTCCCCGCCTCCCGGACCGCACTCGTCCTCGGAGCGGCCGCACTCCTCGCCGCCCTGGTGGTACCCCTCACCGCGGCCGCCGACCCGGCGGACGCGTCGTCCGGCCCCTGCGGCCCGGCGGGCGTCTTCACCAGCGCGCCGCCCACCTGTACGTACGCCACCGCGGGCACGGACGTCTTCACCGTGCCCGCCGGGGTCAGCCTCCTCACCGTCGACCTCTACGGAGCCGAGGGCGGCAGCGCGGCCGGATTCGTCACCCCGAACCCCCCGAACGAGGGAGCACCCGGTGGCCTCGGCGGCCTGACCCGCGCGAACCTGGCCGTCACCGCCGGCCAGACGATCCAGCTCACCCGGGGAGGCGTCGGCAGCTCCGGCACCTCCCGGCGCGGTGAGTACGCCCGGCCCGGCGGCTTCGGCCACGGCACCGGCGGTGGCGGCGCCCACGGTGGCGGCGGCTCCGGCGGCGGCGCCTCCGACCTGCGCACCGGCGACTTCGGCCCGGCCGGCCGGATCCTGGTCGCCGGCGGCGGAGGCGGCGCCGGCAACGGCGGCCCGCTGCTGCGCGGCGGCCACGGCGGCGGGCCCGCCGGGGAGAACGGCGGCGAGGGCGGCGGCCCCGAGGGATCCGGCGCCGGGGGCACCGGCGGAACCCAGACCCAGCACGGCACCGGCACCCGTACCAACCCGATCGGCGCAGGGGGAGGCAACGCGAGCGACATCGACCAGCACACCGGCCAGCCCAACCCCGGCTCCGGCGGCACCGGGGGCAACGGCGGCCGCGGCGGCAACGGCGGCGGAGGCGGTGGCGGCGGCTGGCGCGGCGGTGGCGGCGGCTCCGGCGGCGGCAACCCCGGCAACCTCTACGGAGCGGGCGGCGGTGGCGGCAGCGGCTACGCGGCCGGGGCCGAGCTCGGTGTCTCCGAGGCCTCCCTGCAGTCGGGCGTCCAGCACGGCGACGGCAAGGCCGTCGTCTCCTTCCGCTACGGGACGTCGACCACCCTCACCACGGACACCACCACACCGCTGTTCGGGCATGCCGTCGCCCTGACCGCGACCGTGACGGGCTCCGAGAACCAGGCCGCCGCCCCGGGCGGCAGCGTCACCTTCTCGGAGGGGACGACCCCGCTCGCCACCGTCGCACTCGACGGGGGACAGGCCCGCTTCACCACGAGCGCCCTGCGCCCCGGCACCCACCGGATCAGCGCCACGTACGCCCCGGACGCCGACCACACGGGCAGCTCCACCGGTGAACCGGCCGAGATCACCGTCGGATTCAGCCGGCCCTGCATCACGACCGACCACGGGGGGCCGCTGACCGTGGCGGCCGGGGAATCGCTCTGCATCGCCTCCGGCGGAAGCCAGAGCGGTCCGCTCACCGTCCGGCCCGGCGGCGCGCTGTCCGTGTCGGACGGCCGCGTCACCGGTCCGTTCTCCGCCGACGGGGCGCTGGCCGTGTCCCTCTGCGGATCCACGCTGACCGGCCCGGTCGGCGTACGGAACACCAGCGGTTCCGTGGTGATCGGCTCCGCCGGGGACGCGGGCGCGGCCCCGGTCTGCTCCGGCAACGCGTTCACCGGTCCGGTCACCCTGGCAGCCAACACCGGAGGCGTCGAGCTCTCGGGCGCCCAGGTCTTCGGACCGCTGCGCTGCGAGGCCAACGAACCGGCGCCGCGCGTCACCGGTACCACCGTCGTCGGACCCCGGTCCGGCCAGTGCCGGTGACCGCGGCCGCGTAGCGCCGCAGCCACATCGCACCACAGCTCGTAGCACCACAGCCCGTGGCACCGCGGGCCCGGCAGCACGCCGGGCCCGCGGCGCTCAGAACGTCCGGTCCAGCAGCGCGAACAGCGCGGACCAGTGCCGCTCGTCCGAGGCCACGTCGTAGGAGCTCGTGTCGGCCAGGGTGTAGCCGTGCGCGGCGCCCTCGTAGACCTCCGCCCGGTGACGGACGCCCGCCGCGGAGAGGGCCTTGTCCAGCCGGTCGACCTCCTCGGCCGGCAGCGTCGGATCCTGGTCCGCGTGGCCGAAGTACAGCTCGGCGGTGACCCGGTGCGCCACCAGGTGCGGACTGTCCGCCGCGTCCGTGGCCAGGAACCCGCCGTGGAAACCGGCCGCGGCCGCCACCCGCTGCGGGTACGTGCCCGCCGTGAGCAGGGCCAGCCGGGCGCCCAGGCAGTACCCCGTGATCGCCACGGGCCCGGCGGCGACCTCCGGGAGGCCCGCGAGCCGCTCCAGATAGGCCTCGGCATCGCGCATCGCCAGCTCGGCGGTCAGCGAGTCCAGGACCGGGCCGACCCGGTCGAAGAGCTCGGGCTGCCGGACGAAGTCCACGAACTCCGGAAGCTCGAACACCGGTGCGCGCCCGTGGCGGTAGAAGAGGTTGGGCATCAGGACGACGTAGCCGGCCGCCGCGATCCGGTCCGCCACCGACTTGATGTGCGGGCGGATCCCCAGGGCGTTCACGTACAGCAGTACCCCGGGGTACGTGCCTTCGCCGTCGGGCCGGGCCAGATAGGCATCGGCGGTGCCGTCCCGAGTGACGACGTCAACCGTCGTCCGGACTACCTCGCATGCGGTCGTCATGGCCGTCCCCCTCTTTCGTATGGAAGGCCGCAGACTACCGTGATCGGGCTCTTGTCCCGGGGTGTCCGGAAACCGCCCTCACCCGTCCCCAACTGGGGGCGTACCGTGGTCCGATGCCAGTAGTGGACATCAGTGCCAGCGCGGAAGAGTTCGATGCCGACCCGTATGCGTTCTACGAGAGGATGCGTGCGGCGGGGCCCGTCCACCGGATCGTCCTCGCCCCCGACGAGGCCGAGCCGAGCTGGATGATCGTCGGGCACGAGGAAGCGCGCCGCGCCCTCAACCACCCGGCCCTGTCCAAGGACTGGCGCGCCTCGGGCAACTTCCCGGACGCCCAGCTCAATGCCGTGAACTCCAACATGCTGGAATCCGACCCGCCCCACCACACCCGGCTGCGGCGCCTGGTCGCACGGGAGTTCACCGCGCGCCGGATGGAGGGCATGCGGGCGCGCGTCCAGGAGATCACCGACGAGCTGCTCGACGCGATGGCCGCCGGGCCGCAGCGCGGCGGCGACCTGATCGACTCCCTGGCCTTCCCGCTCCCGATGACCGTGATCTGCGAGCTCCTCGGCGTCCCCGACTTGGACCGGGCCCGGTTCCGGTACTGGTCCAACGAGATCGTCGCCCCCACCTCGGGCGACTCGAACAGCACCGCGCACCGGGAGCTGGGGATCTACCTCGCGGAGCTCATCGAGGCCAAGGCCAAGGAACCCGGCGAGGACCTGCTCAGCGCGCTGATCCGGACCAGCGACGAGGACGGCGACTCGCTGTCCTCGAACGAGGTCATCGGAATGGCCTTCCTGCTGCTGGTCGCGGGCCACGAGACCACCGTCAACCTCATCTCCAACGGCGTACGGGCCCTGCTCGCCCACCCGGAACAACTGGCCGCACTGCGCAGTGACTTGGACGGACTGCTCGACGGGGCGGTCGAGGAGATGCTCCGCTACGACGGCCCCGTGCAGCACACCACGTACCGCTACGCCCGCGAAGCCCTGGACCTGGGCGGCACCACCATCCCGGCCGGGGCCACCGTGCTGGTCTCCCTGGCCGGCGCCGACCGCGACCCGGCGCGCTTCGCGGACCCCGCGGTGTTCGACATCGGCCGCGCCCCGCAGGGGCACCTGGCCTTCGGTCACGGGCTCCACTTCTGCATCGGAGCTCCGCTGGCGCGGATGGAGGGCCGCATCGCCATCCGCTCCCTGCTCGAACGCTTCCCCGACCTGGCCGAGGACCCGGAGGCCGGCCCGCCGGCCTGGCTGCCGGGCAGCCTGATGCACGGGGTGAGCCGCCTGCCGCTCCGCTGGTAGCCCCGGCGGCCGGGCCGGGCCCGGCCCGGGTTCAGCCGGCGGCGCCGCGCGCCAGGAGGCGTACGGCCAGCTCCAGGCGGGCCCGGCGGGTCTCCGCGGTGAGGGCCTGGAGGAGGGGCAGTGCGACGAGGTAGCGCCCGGTCCGGTCCAGGGCCTCGAAGGCCGCCCGGGCCACCGGGTCCTGAGCCAGGGCCGCCGTCAGGTCGGGCGGCACCTCCGCCGTCCGCTGGGAGGCGTAGGCCCCCGACCAGCGGCCGTCCTCCTGCGCCTTGCGCACCTCGGCGAGGCCCGGTTCGCGCATGCGGCCCAGGGCCGTCAGCTCGGTCACCTTGTCGACATTGACCTGCGACCACAGGCTCCGGGGCCGGCGCGGCACGTACTTCTGCAGGTAGTACCGCTCGTCCAGGGAGCGGCGCTGCCCGGAGATCCAGCCGTAGCACAGCCCGATGTCGACCAGCTCGTCCGCGGACACGGAAGGGATCCCGGAGGCCTTCTTCGCCAGCTTGACCCACACGCCCTCGTGCCGGGCGTGGTGTCCGGCCAGCCAGCCCTCGAAGGCCCGGGCATCGGCGAACGCGATGACTGCCACGCCGTCCAGCTCGTCCAGCTCGTCCATGCGGGCCAGATTAGTGCCCGCCCCCCGGAGCGGAGCGGGTGCCCGGCTGCGGGATAATGATCGCCGGTGCGGCCCGGTTCGCGCCGGACAGCGCAGCGACCCGAGATGGAGCCCCCGATGGACGTACGCCACTTCGAGCGGATCACCGCCTTCATCGAGGCGCGGCTCACCCCGCTCTTCGCCGAGGAGACGGGCAGCGAGAACGGCTTCGGGATGGACGACACCTCCCGCGCCCTGCGCGCCCTGCGCAACGCCGCACTGGAGGCCTCGGTGGCCAAGGGGCTCATCGAGCAGCGGGAGACGGCCGAGCCGGCGGTCCGCCGGGTCATCGACCAGGCGGTGGAGCACCACTGGGACGTGCTGCGCGGCATCGCCCGCCAGTGGGAGGACCACGCCGACTTCGTCCGCGAGTTCAAGCGCCACGCGTGGGAGCTCGACGAGGCCCCCGCGGCGGCCGTGGCCCCGTAGGACCCTTGCCGGGACCCGGCGGCCCTACCGCAGGTCCATGCCCGGGTCGTCGATGACGCGCTCCTGCTCGCTCTGCTCGCGCAGGCGGCGCGCCTTGTCCCGCAGCCGGCGGCTCTCGTCGGGGTCGGTCGAGCGGGTGGCGGCCTCGTCGAGTTCCTGCGCCTTGTCGCGCAGCTGCCGGGACCGGCCGTGGGATTCGCCTGCACTCATGATCACTCCTGGGCGCTGTGGGGGGACGCCGGGCGGACTTCAGCGAACCAGCAGTACACCCGGAGCGCATCTCGAACCACCCGCGCGGTGACGCACGGTCACCACCAGTACGCGGGGTACCTCGGCGCCTTGCGGCGCACGCGGGAGGCGGCGTACCCGGTCAGGACGATCAGGACGGTCGATCCGAACAGCAGCGGGACGAACCGGGCCGCCGCCGGGGTCTGCAGCACGACCACCACGGCGGTGGCGCAGGCGGGTGAATGCGGGGTGCGCGCGGCCATGACCAGCGCCAGCGTGACACCGGCGGCCACGGCGGCCCCCCAAGCGCTGCTGCCGGCCACGGCCAGCACGCCGTAGCCGACGGCCGCCCCCACCATGTGGCCGATGACCACCCCGCGCGGCTGCGCCAGCGGCAGCGTGGGCGCACTGTGCACGAGGGCGGCGCTGGCGGCCAGCGGGGGTATGAGGATCGGCTCGTGGATCATGGCTCCGATCGCCACGAGCCACAGCAGGACCACGGTGGCGGCGCTGATGCTGTGGATCGCGGCGGCGGCCGTGGGCCGGGCCGGGGCCCGGCCGCCGATCTTCCGGCGGCGGGGTCCCCCCGAGGCTTCGATCCCGGGGGAGCCGGAGGCGTCGGGGGACGGAGCGGGGTGGAGCGCGGTACTCATGGCGGCAGGTTTCCGGGCAGGGCGGCCGTCGGCCGGGCAGGGGCGGTACGGGGCGGACGGGGCGGCGTCACGGCGGCGGTGCGCGTGGCGCGCCCGCACGGGGGCGGCCGGGCCGCGCGGTGCGGGCATGCCGTGATCGACGGCCGACCGACCTCGCGCCTCCCCGGGTGGCGGGGCGGCGCATTCCGGACATGACCCTATCCGGAGCCCTTCCGGCACCCGCCCCCGGGTCCACCCGGCGGTGCGCGCCCGGGTCAGGCGGCCGTCACGCGTTGGGGTCGAAGGGGATCCCGGCCGGTTTGGCCTTGGCCAGGTGGCCGTTGAACTGGCCGTCCTTGATTCCGAGCAGGGCACTGCCGAAATCGGCCTGGCTCAGCTTGTCGCGCAGCCCGGCGGGGTAGCCGTTCCAGCCGACCAGCGTGGGGTACTGCCAGGTCCCCTTGTGGTTCTCCGGCGGCTCGTCGTTGGAGTTCGCGGCGCGGAAGCAGTGCGTGCTCCAGCCGTCCTTGTGGTAGACGATCTTCGGGTGCGTGCCGTCGAAACGGATCTGCGAGGCGGCGTGCACCTTGAAGTTCCCGTGCTCCGAGGTGGAGACGTAGCCGACCTGGTCGTTCTGGATCCACACCACGACGTGCTCCCAGTCGTGCCGGTGCCCGGCGCTGCCGGGGCCGAGCGAGACCTGGTCCTTCTCGAAGTAGAGCGCGTACATGACGGCGCACCAGCCGTTGTTGCACTTCGCGCGGGAGTAGCCGTTGGTGTTGTTCAGGTCGGAGAGGTCGCGGCAGTTGCCGTTGACGTCGCCGCCCATCTTCAGGCCCCCGTTGAGGGTGCCGTCCGGACCGATGGCGGGGCTGGAGTAGCAGCCGTCGCGGTCGTAGTCGTACGCCGGCTGGAAGGTCTGCTCCAGCCCGTCCGCGTTGGCGGGCAGGGCCGGGGGCGGAGCCGCGTACGCGACCCCCGGTACGGCGAGGACCAGCGTCGCGGCCCCCGCCGAGACGGCGAGCATCCTGCGGGCCCGCCGGCCCGGCCCCCTGCGGGAACGTTTCACGGACGGTGCGTCGGGCATCGTGTCCTCCTCATCGGTCACACGGGCAACGCCCGTGTGGGAATGCGGAGTTCAGCTTTCCCGGCTCCCGCCCCCAGGCCAAGGGGCGGGAGCCGCCCGATGTCCGGGAATCACCGTCAGCGGTTCTCCGGGAGGTCCGCCTCCGCCGCGGCCGGGGCGAACGCGAAACCGCGCGCGGTGGCCGGACCGGCGACCGCGGCCGGTGCCTTACCGCAGAAGGCGGCCTCCAGCGTGCCGCCGAGGGCGGTGTTGGCCTGACCCCGGTTGGAGGTGTTCGCCATGGCGGAGAGGGAGCTCTTGCCGTCGCGGGTGGTGAACGCGTAGGTGTAGAAGCCCTGCACCGTGCCCGTGTGCCCGTAGACCTGCGCACCGCACGAGAGGTCGTAGCGGCGCAGCCCCAGCCCGTAGAACCGGGTGTTGGTGGCGTCGGTCGGGGTCACGGTGAGCATGGCGTCCAGCGTGCCCGGGCGCAGCAGCTTCCCGCCGAGCAGGGAGGACATGAAGGTGCTGAGGTCGGCCGCGCTGGAGATCATCGCGCCCGCCGACTGCGCCCAGGAGACGGTCTGTTCGGTGGAGTCGACCAGCGGGGCACCGGCCTCGTCCGGGTGGAGGTAGCCGTTGGCGTGCAGCCCCTTGATGGCCGTGTTGGGGTGCACGTAGGAGGTGTTCTTCAGCTTGAGGGGCTTGATGATGCGGCGCTCGTACTCCTTGGCCACCGGCCTTCCGGTGGCCTTCTCGATGAGCATCCCCACCACGACGAAGTTGGTGTTCGAGTACTTGTACGCGACCCCGGGCTCGGTGGTCCTCGGCTCGGCGAGCGAGAGGCCGACGAGCTCCTTGTAGGTGAACACCTTGTTCCGGACGGCCTCGAAGCCGGGCACCGTGTGCTCGAACATCGCGTTCGTGTAGTCCGCCAGGCCGCTCCGGTGGGTGAGCAGGTGGCGCACCGTGATCCGGTCGTCGGGCAGCAGGCCCGGAAGGTAGGAGTTGACCGGCCGGTCCAGCTCGATCCGCCCCTCGTCCACCAGTTGGAGGAGGACGACCGAGGAGAACGTCTTGGTGACGCTGCCGATGCGGAAGCGGGCCCGCGTGTCCATCGCCGCGCCCGAGCTCCGGTCCCGTACGCCCTCCACCCGGGACCGGACGCCGTCCGGACCGGTGAAGCGGGCCATCGCGCCGGGAGCTCCGGCCGCCGTCGTATTGCGCAACGCCTGTGTCAGCGCCTCCAGATCGGGCGCCGCGGCCGGCTGGACGGGAGCCTCGACGACGGAGCCGGACGCGGGCGCCGCGTGGGCGGCGGTGGCGGGCAGCGTACCGCCGGCCACGACGGCGAGCAGGGCCGCGCCGACGGCCAGGCGCCGTGAGCGGGAGAGCGGCGGGACGGTGGACAGGGAGGGGGACGGACGCACGTTGCTCCTCGATGGGGCCGAATCGGCCGGGGTGGGGGGTTTGCGGGCTGTTCCAGACTTTACGGATGATCATCGGCAGGTGGGAACGTTTTCCAGCCAAGCCGCACCGCGGACGTAAATGTTCGTCACCCACGCCCGGTAGTCCGGAAGATAGGACCAGGCGTCATTGGTGTAGCCGTCCGAGGTCACCGACTCCGCGTGCTTCTGGCATTCCACTCGGATCGTCGTCGGCCCGGGGAAGGCGTAGACGCGCGCGGCAGCCGTGGCCGGGCGCTCCTTGGTCCAGACGCCGGCGCCCCAGGTCTGGAACACGTGTCCGGTGACCGGGCCGGTGTCCACGCGGACGGCCCCGTAATAGCCGTTCGACAGCCGGGCGTCGGTGACCTCGCTGACCATCAGCTTGGTACCCGACTGCCGGGCCTCCGCCATCTTGCCCGCCCCGAGGTAGAGGGCGATGTGGTGCAGGTCCCGGGAGGTCCCCCACACCAGCAGGTCACCGGGGAGCAGCGGCGCGAGCCCCTGGGCGGCGGTGAAGCGCGCGGCCGCGCGGTGCGTGTAGTACTGCGCACTGGCCACCCCGTCGAGCGGGTCCGAGCCGGTGGCCCGCGCATAGGCGTGGCGGACGAGTCCCGAACAGTCGAAGCCGAGCCGTTCGGGATCGTGCTCGCTCGCCGGATCGGTGGGGTCCACCTGCCCGTACGTGGCACCGGGCGTCGGGCCGTGACCACCGCCCCAGGTGTACCAGACCCCCTTTCCCACCTCCTCGCAGGCGGCGGCGACGGCACGCTCGGCCGCCGCCGAGGCCCCGGGGGCCAGGACCCGGCAACCGCTGTCGGCGGCCGCCGGGGCGGCGGGGGTGGAGAGGAGCACGGCCAGGAGCGCGAGGAGCGTTCCGATGAGACCTGTTCGGCGCAGCACGATGGGAGACCTCGTTTCACACGGCACGGTGGTGGTGAAGCACGGCAGTCCGCCCGGCACTTGGCCGTCGGTTCCGCACCCGTGACCAGCCTGTCGGCCGCCGCCGTGCCCCGTCGAGGGCCGGACGTGGCACCACCCGAACGGGCAACGGGAAACCCCGAGGGAAACCCTCATGGCGGCCTGCGCCCTTGGGAGCGATCGAGGCCCCGGGGTCCTCCGTGCGCGCAGGGTGATCCGGTCAGCCGCCCCATGCTCAAGTCCGCACCTTTGGCTGTGGTGTAGGCCCGCCTACATGGGCTCGACGAAGGGAACCCGCCACTCCGGTCGAGGGTCGGCGCCAAGACTCGTCCAGTACTCGCGCCCACGGACGATCAGTCCGTCACGGACGGTCCAGAACGACGCGGCACGGAACACCCTTTGGGCCTGGACCCGCTCCCACAGCGCTTCCACTGCCCTCGACGACTCCATGTGGCACACCCTGTCAGACGCCCCCTCGACAGATGCGGGGGCAGGCGGCCGCACCCCGTCACCACCCCTCATCGCTCCCCGCGGGGTCGGCAGCCGCGCACCGGCAGACCGGGAACCAAGGCCTGCCGCTCGCGCGGTCCGAGCCGGCCCACCGTCCGGCAGATGTCCGCCAGCCGGGCGCCGGGATCCGGGTTCCACAGCCGTACGGTGCCGTCGTTGCTGCTGCTCGCCAGGGTGCGGCCGTCGGGGGAGAAGACGACCCCCCACACGGCGTTGGTGTGGCCCGACAGCATGGCCCGGAGCCGGTGTCCGGGGACGTCCCACAGCCGCACCGTACGGTCGTTGCCGCTGCTCGCCAGGGTCCGCCCGTCGGGGGAGAAGGCGATGCCCCGCGCCGAGCCGGTGTGCCCGGTCAGCACCGCGGTGACGCGCCGCTGCTCCGCGTCCCACAGCCGTACGGTGCCGTCGTTGCCGCTGCTCGCCAGGGTCCGCCCGTCCGGGCCGAAGGCGACGGCCCGGACCGCACCCGCGTGCCCGCTGAGCGCGGCGAGCGGGCGGCGCCCGGCCACGTCCCACAGCCGTACGGTCAGATCGTCCCCGGCGCTGGCCAGGGTCCGCCCGTCGGGGCTGAAGACGACGTCGTTGGCGAAGTCGGTGTGCCCGATGAGGGTGGCGAGCGGACTGCGCGTGGCGGTGTCCCACAGCCGTACGGTGCCGTCGGCTCCGGCCGAGGCGAGGGTGCGGCCGTCGGGGGCGAAGGCCACCGAGAACACGGTCCCGGTGTGTCCCGTGAGGGTGGCGAGCGGAGCGCGCGTGGCGGTGTCCCGGAGGTGCGCGGTGTCCCAGAGCCGTACGGTGCCGTCGGCTCCGGCCGAGGCGAGGGTGCGGCCGTCGGGGGCGAAGGCCACCGAGAACACCGTCTCGGCGTGCCCCGAGAAAGTGGCCAGAACCCGCCGTCCGGCCACGTCCCAGACCAGCACCGTGTGATCGGCGTCGGCCGTGGCGAGGAGTTTCCCGTCGGGGCTGTACGTGGCGTGCCACACCTCGGTGAACGGGCGCGCCGTCAGCACCGGCCCCCGCAGGTCCCAGAGCACCACGGACTGGTCGAACGCGGCCGTGGCGAGCACCGATCCCGCCGGATCCACGGAGACCGCGAGCACGTAGTCGGTGTGCCCGGCGAGCGTCGCCGTGAGCCGGCCGCTCCGGACGTCCCACAGCCGGGTGGTGCCGTCGCCGCCCCCGCTGATGACGGTGGTGCCGTCCGGCGTGTAGGCCACGGAGTTGACGTCGTCGCTGTGCCCGGCCAGCGTCGCGGCCGCGCGCCGCCCGCCCACGTCCCACAGCCGCACCGTACGGTCGACCCCGCCGGTGGCGACCGTACGGCCGTCCGGGGCGAAGGCCGCGCCCAGCACTTCCCCGGTGTGCCCCTCCAGCACGCCGGCCGGCTCGGCCCGCCGGGTGTCCCACAGGCGTACGGTCCCGTCGGCGCCGGCCGATACGAGGCTCCGGCCGTCCGGGGCGTAGGCCAGGGCGTTGACCCGTGCGGTGTGCCCGGTCAGGACGGCGTGCTCGCCGTGTTCCCCGTCCGGGTCCCGCAACTGGATGGTCCCGTCGGCGGCTGCGATGGCGAGGGTGTCCCCGTCGGGGGCGAAGGCCACCGCCCGGGCGCCCGCCGTACTCGCAGGCAGCACGGACACGGCGCCGCCACCCGCTCCGACCGGCCAGAGCCGGACCGGGCCGTCGGTGGAACCGGCCGCCAGGGTCCGCCCGTCGGGGCTGAAAGCGACCGTGCGCACCCGGCCGGGCGCGGTGAAGGCGGCGACCGTGCTCCGGTCGGCCACCCGCCGCAGCAGCACCTTCCCGTCGGAGCCGGCCGTCGCCAGCAGCCGGCCGTCCGGTGCGAAGGCCACCGCGTTGACCGGCCCGCCGTGCCCGCCGAGCCGCGCCAGGAAGGGCTGCGACTGGGTGCTGAGCAGGGCGCCGCGCGCCTCGGGCGTCGCTTTGGCCCGGTAGGCCTCCTCGGCGAGCAGCATGGAGGCCTCGGGCTGTCCGGCCGCCAGTGACAGCGACCGGGCGGCCAGCGCCTGGGACCGGGCGGTCCGCTCCTGGCCGAGGGCCCCCGCGCGCTGCTGGTAGGCCACCGCGCCTGCGGTCAGCGCGAGCAGGAGCAGGACGACGAGCGTGGCCAGCATCCGCTGGTGCAGCCGGACCCGGAGCCGGTCCTGACGCCGGCGGGCCTCCTCGGCGGCCCGGCTCGCGTCGAGGAAGGCCGCCTCCCGGGGGCCCAGTCGACTGCGGCCGTCCAGCTCGTCGGCCCAGGCGCGGGCGGTGGCGAGGCGGCTGCCGCGGTAGAGCACCGACGGGTCGCGGGCCTCGCGCACCCATTCGTCGGCGGCCTGGGCCAGTTGCTGGTGCACCAGCAGTCCGGCCCGGTCGGCGTGGATCCAGCCGCGCAGCCGGGGCCAGGCGTGCAGCAGGGCCTCGTGGGTGATCTCCACGGTCTCGCTGTCCGCGCTGATCAGCCGGGCCCGGACGAAGGCGTCGAGGGCGGCGGCGGCCCGCGCGGTGTCCGCCTGCCCCTCCAGCAGGGCGGTCCGGCTCATCCGGCGCCGGGTCGGCCCCGTACCGTCGGCGAGGTGTACCAGCCGGACGAGGAGCCGGCGCACCATCCGCTGCTCGGCCGGGTACAGGCGGGCGAACACCTGCTCGGCGCTGCGCGCGACGGCGCCCTGGATGCCGCCGGCGTACTCGTATCCCGCGACGGTGAGCGTCGATCCCTCGCGCCGCTGCCAGGTGGCCATCAGCGCGTGCGACATCAGGGGCAGGGCGCTGGAGGGCGCCTCCCCCGGCCATGCCTCGGGAGGGGGACCGCCGCCGGGGCGCGCCACGGGGTCTCCCGCACCAGGGTCTCCCGCAGCCGGGTCCCGTACGCCCGCGTCCCGCAGCAGCAGCGGGACCAGCCCCGGTTCCAGTACGAGCCCGGCGAGCTCCGCCGGACGCGTGATCGACTCCCGCAGCTCCGCCACGGACATCGGGGGCAGCACGAACAGCCCGTCGCTGAACACGGCTGCCAGCTCCGGCAGGTCCAGGCACTCCCCGGAGAAGTCGGCCCGCACACCGAGCACGACGACGGCGGGGTCATATCCGCGGCCGGGCGGCGCGGTGGCCAGGGCGAGGAGCACCCGTACGAAGGCGCGGCGCTCCTCCTCGTCGGAGCAGAGGGTGAACAGCTCCTCGAACTGGTCGACCAGCAACACCGGCCGCACGGTCGGGAGCTGCCGCCGCTGCGCTCCCGGGAGGAGGCCGGCGCCGTGCGTCAGCCGGTGGACGGATTCGAGCAGCAGTTCCGGGTGGGAGCTCAACTGCGCCGGGGTGACGCCGAGATCGCCCCCCACCGCCTTGACGGTGGCTTCGAGCAGTTCCCGCAGCGGGTGCGCGGTGGGGGTGAACCGGACGGCCGGCCAGCCGTCGGCCCCCGCCACCGGGAAGCCGCCGCGCCGCAGGGCCGGTACCAGACCCGCGCTGAGCAGGGAGGACTTGCCCGCGCCCGATCGGGCGACGAGGAGCAACGGGCCGTGCCCGAGCCGGTCGTGGACCCGCTCGACGAGGGCGGCGGTGGCGCGCTCCCGGCCGAAGAACCACTGGGCGTCCTGCGGGGTGAACGCCGACAGACCGCGGTAGGGGCAGGCGCCGTCCGACTGCGGAGCACGCTGCCGGGGCGGACCGGGAGCGGCCGGAGGGCCGGGAGTGCCGGGAGTGCCGGGAGTAGAGGGAGTGCCGAGAGGGCCAGGAGGGCCGGATCGGCCGGCCGGCCCGGTGCGGGGGCCGGCCGGGGTGCCGCAATCCTCGCTCTCCGGTACCAGCCGCAGCAGTTCGCCCTCGGCCCCGAGGGCCCGGTCGCAGCTGCGGGCCACATCCAGGGTGACCGGCTTCGCACCGGTCTCGATCTTGCTGAGATAGCCCTTGCTGTAGTGCGTCTGACGGGCCAGGTCGCCCAGCGACAGGCCGCGCTGCACGCGCAGCCTTCGCAACTGGGCGGGAAAGGCCGCCGCGGTCCCGCTCGCGCGCTCCGGATCCCCCAAGACGTCCCCCATGGCAATGTGCGCCCAGGCTGTGAGAGGCAGGTGCCCAGGCTAGCGCGGGGGTCGGAGGGCCGACCGGCCATTCGTGCGGTGTGGCGTGGAACAGCTACGTTCCGGAGCCCGGCCGCGGGCCGGACTCCGGAACGTCCTTGCGAGTGGTGAACGGGCGTGTCGGCCGCCCGTCAGCCGCTAGCGGTTGAGGGTGATCGAGTTGATCGGTCCGAGGTCGGCGTAGACCCCGGTGCCCTGGGCGATGGGGTTGCCGCAGTTGACCCCGTTGGAGCCGGCGCACAGGCGTGCGGTGGCGCCCCCGTACTGGTTGTTCAGGACCCAGTGGTTGCCGTACTGGTTGGTGAGGTTGTGGGCCCCGTAGCTGTAGAAGACGTGGCTCGGGCTGACGGCGGGGTTCTGGTTCTGCGGGTAGATGCAGACCGCCCCGTCCGGGCATCCGGCCCACGTGTCGGCCGGCTGGGCGCCGGACGCGCCGGCGGCTCCGCTCAGTGCGACGACGGCGGCCGCGGCGGTGGCGAACGCGGCGGCGCCGCGGATCATCTTGCGCATGGTGTCCCCTCGGGTCTTGCTCCGTGCTGACACCTCGAGCCTGTCCCCGGCGGGCACCGGGGTCGACGGGTTTCCCGTCGCCCGTCGGCGGCCGGGACCGGGAAACCCCCTGTGACCAGCGAACTCCCCGAAGGAGGGGCAACGCCCGCGCCTGCTCCTTCGGCCCAGCGCGGATGAGGCCTTCGGGCGAACGCGCTGCGCGGCGCACGGGGAGGCCGCCGCCGGGGTGATAGCCCGAGGGGACCAACACACCCCGGAGGTGCGGCCGCACATGACCAGGCGACTCGTGACGCGGCCCGCCCGGCGGCTCGGGCCCGGCGGCCGCCCCCGCGGCGAAGACCCGACCGGGCGGGACGGTACCCCGGCGCACGAGGCGGCCGTGGCCGCACGGGTGGCGGCCCCGGTGGCCCCGGTGCTGCGGACCGCGGCCGGATACGCCTGGCGGCTGCTGGTCGTCGGAGCGGCGGCGTACGCGGTCTTCGCCGTCCTGGGCCGGTTCCACGAGATCGCGCTGGCCCTCTTCCTCGGCCTGGTCGCCGCGGCCATGCTGCGCCCGCCGGCCGGTCTGCTGGCCCGGGTGATGCCCCGCGGCCTCGCCGTGGCCTGCGCGCTGATCGGCAGCCTGATCGTGGTGCTCGGCGCCCTCGCGCTGGTCGGAGAGGCCGTCGCGGGGGAGTGGCCCACGCTGGTGCGCGAGTTCAGGGCCGGGCTGGCCCGGATCCAGAACTGGCTGGAGGGCCCGCCCTTCCGGCTCGACCCGCACGCCCTGAACGATGTCCAGTCGAAGATCGGCACCTACTTCTCCACCCACCGCTCCACCTTGCTGAGCACGGCCCTGAGCGGGGCCGGGAGGGTCGTGGCGGTGTTCACCGTGGTGGCCCTGGCACTGTTCTGCTCGGTCTTCTTCATCCACTCGGGCGACCGGCAGTGGAACTGGTTCTGCGGGCAACTGCCGGAAGGCGCACGGGACCGGGTGGCCGCGGCCGGGCGGGCCGCGTGGCGGACCTTCACGGGCTACTCCCACGGCATCGTGATCGTGGCCGCGACGAACGCCGTCCTCGTGGGCATCGCGCTCTACCTCCTCGGCGTCCCGCTGGCCGTGCCGCTCGCCCTGCTGGAGTTCGTCGCCGCGTTCGTCCCGCTCATCGGCTCCCCGGTGGCCCTCGGCATTGCCGCCGTCGTCGCCCTCGCCGCCAAAGGGCCGCTCGTGGCGGGCCTCGTGGTCGCGCTCATCGTGGTCATCGGCCAGATCGAGGGCCACTTGCTGCACCCGCTCGTCATGAGCCGGGCGGTACAGCTGCACCCCATGGTGGTGGCCCTGTCCGTGGTCGCGGGAGCCATCGCCGCCGGGATCGTGGGGGCCGTGGTGGCGGTTCCGCTGGTCTCGGTGGCCTGGACCGTCCACCAGTCCTTGCGCGCCACCCGTACGCGCTGACCGTCCGCGGTCCCCGTAGGAACTGACCGTCCGCGGTCCCCGTACGCGCTCACCGTCCGCGGTCCCGTGCGCGTACGGGCGGCCTCCGGTCAGCCCCGGGGGTCCACGACGGCCTCGACGTGGTCGGCGACGGCGACGAGCAGTACCCGCGTGCCCGCCTCCAGCGCCCGCCAGCGGTGCTCCACGCCGCCGGTGAGGTACAGGGTGTCGCCGCGGCCCAGGCGGTGGGTCCGCCCGTCCGCCTCCACCTCGGCCGAGCCGTCGGCGACGTACATCAACTCGTCGTTGCGGTGCCGGAACGCGCGCTCGGCGTCGTGGTCCCCGGTGAACTCCAGCGCGTGCATCTGGTGCTGGCCGCGTACGAGCGGACGGACCCGGGCCGTCGGATCCGGCCCGGAACCCGCCCCGGCGCCGAACCCGGAATCGAGTCCCGCGTCCAGCCCCGGATCGGCGTCGGCCCGCACGATGTCCACCCGGCGCGGGGTCTCCCCGGCGGCCAGCAACTGCACGGCCGTGGTGTCCAGGGCGTCGGCCACCCGCTGGAGCGAACGCATGCTGGGGCGGGCCCGGTCGTTCTCGATCTGGCTCAGGAAGGGCGAGGACAGCCCGCTGCGCGCGGCCACCTCGGCGAGGGTGAGGTCCAGCGCCCTGCGCCGTCTGCGGATGCCCGCACCGATCCTCCGCTCGGACGTCTCGTCTTCCACTTGGCCGCCCACCCCGCACCCCGCTCGTCGTTCTCCGCCTCTGACGATCATCTTCCCGCACCCGGCCGCGGGCTTCGCACGCCCTTCACAGCGCCGCAACAATGCGCAGCTAACTTCAAAGGAGATTGCTCGCATCAAATAAAGTTTCACGCTCCGCAGGAGGACAGCATGCCCCCGGTCGACCAGAACTTCCGCCGCCGCCGCGGCACCGGTCTCATCGCCCTCGACCCCGCCGCCTCGGAAGGCGGGTACACCCTCTTCGCCCCGCTCACCGGCACCGGCGAGGTCTACCTGATCGACATCCACGGCGAAGTGGTCCACGAGTGGCACCTGCCCTACCGCCCCGGCCGGCACGCCCGGATCCTCGACAACGGGAACCTGGCCTACAGCGGCGTGCTCCCCGGCGAGGAGGCCCTCTTCCCGATGTGGCACAAGTACCGCGGCGGCGTGATGCTCGAAGCCGCCCCGGACGGCACCGTCCTGCGCGAACACCGCGATCCCCTCCAGCACCACGACGCCCACCACCTCGGCGGCGGCCGCGTCCTCTACACCGCGCTCGAACCGCTGCGGGGCGCGGACGCGGCGGGCGTGCTCGGCGGAGTGCCCGGCTCGGAGGCGGCCGGCGGCACGGTGTGGGCCGACACCATCACCGAGGTCGACGCCGACGGCTCCGTACGCTGGTCGTGGAGCGCGGCCGAACACCTCGACCGGGCCGAATACGCCCTGCACCCCGACTACGCGCGCGAGCACTGGCCCCTCATCAACAGCGTCGTACCGCTCGCCGACGGGAACGTCCTCGCCAGCCTGCGCAGCGTCTCCGCCGTGGTCGTCATCAGCCGGGAGACCGGCGAGATCCTCTGGCGCACCGAGCCCGGAACCGTCTCGCAGCAGCACGCCCCCACCGAACTCGCCGACGGCCGGGTGCTGGTGTTCGACAACGGCGTCTTCCGCCCCGGATCGGACGTCCCCTACTCCCGCGTCATCGAGATCGAGTGCTCCTCCGGCAAGGTCGTCTGGGAGTACCACGACCCGGCCCGCGAGGCCTTCTTCGCCCCGTTCATGGGCAGCGCCCAGCGCCTCGCCGGCGGCAACACCCTCGTCACCGACTCCCCGTCCGGCCGCCTCTTCGAGGTGACCCCGGAGGGCTACCTCTGCTGGGAGTACGTCGTCCCCCACTTCGGCGCCTACCAGGAGTCCGAGGTCCGCGGCCTGTTCCCGTCCGAACCCAACGCCGTCTTCCGCTCCTACCGGTACACCGCCGAAGAGCTGCCCTGGCTGGACGGAGAGGCCGCCCGATGAGCACCGCCCGCGCGTTGCGCGCAGCGGCGGGCCCGGTCAGCCCGGTGGACGAGCGGCTGCCGCTGCGCCGGCTGGCCCCGCTGTCCGCACAGCACGTGCTGGCCATGGTGGCCGCGCCCGTCTCCACCACGTTCCTGACCGGCCAGGCCCTCGGCCTCACCGCCGCCGGTACCGCCTCCCTGCTCAGCGCCACCCTGGTGCTCTGCGGCGCCGGCACACTGCTCCAGTCCCTCGGGATCTGGCGGTTCGGGGCCCGGCTGCCGTTCGTCATGCTCCCCGGCGGGGCGGCCACCGCGCTCTTCCTCCAGATAGCCAAGGACCACGGCCCCGCGACCGCGACCGGCTCGGTGCTCCTCGCCGCGGCGCTGCTCTTCGCCGTCCTGCCCTTCTACGCCAAGGTCGTACGGCTCTTCCCGCCCGTGGTCATGGGCGTCACCGTGCTGCTCATCGGGATCGCCATGATCCGCGTCGCCGCCCAGCTGGTCACCGGCCGCCCCGGGAGCCCCGGGTACGCCGCACCCTCGGCGGTGGTGCTGGCCGGCGCCACCATCGGCTGCACCGTGCTCTTCCTCATGGTGCTGCGCGGGATCTGGCGGCAGACCGCCGTGCTCCTCGGGATGGGCGCGGGCACCCTCATCGCGCTCACCACCGGCCTCGGCCACCTCGCTCCCGTGGGCGGAGCCGGCGGGGGCCTGACCCTCCCGCACCTCCTCCCGTACGGTGCACCGCAGTTCGACGTGCTCGCCGCGCTGCCCCTCCTCGTCTTCAGCCTCACCACCCTCGCCGAGATCACCGGGCAGACCGTGCTCAACAGCGAGACCGTGGGGCGCGAGAGCGATCCCGGACGCGATGTGCCCCGGGTGGCCAGGGCCGACGCACTGATCTCGGTGTTCGGCGGCCTGTTCGGCACCTCGCTGATGGTCACGAGCGCGGAGAACATCGGCATCGGCCGGCTCACCGGGGTCCGCAGCCGCTTCGTGACCGCCGGGGCGGGAGTGCTGCTCATCGCCGTCGGCCTGCTGGCACCCGTCTCCCGGCTGCTCGCCGCGATCCCCGCACCCGTGGTCGGCGGATCCGCCCTGGTGATCTACGGCATCATCGCGGTGATGGGCGTCGACATGCTCGGGCGGACATCGCCCGGCGCCGGCGGCGGTTCCACCGTGATCGCGCTGGCCCTCACCGCCGGACTGCTGCCGGTGGTGGCTCCCGACCTCTACCAGGGGTTCCCCACCTGGGCCCGGACGGTCCTCGGCAGCGGGGTGGTGGCGGGCACGCTCGCCGCGGTCCTGCTCCACGCGCTCTTCCGCGCGGTCGCCAGCGGCGAGGCGCCGGGCACGGGGTCCGCGCGGAAGACCGGCCCCGCGGACTGACGGCGCCGATCCGCCGGGCCGGCGGCTATCCTCGCGCGGCGAAGGCGGGTACAACTGCTGTGCGAAGAGGGGGAGCAGATGCTGCGCGATGCGCGCGAGTGGTTCGACGGCGCGGCCGACGGGGAGATACGGGCACTCGAAGAGGTGCCCGGCATCGATCCGGAACGGCTGCGGGAACTGTGGTGTGCCGAGCCGGAGCTGATGCTCCGCCTCGACCGCCTGCACACGGCCGCGCAGCGGGCCTTCGAACGGCGCACGCGGGCGGCGGTCACCGAGGACCTGCTCCGGGCCCTGCGCGCCGTTGCCCAGGGGGCCGACGTGGCCCGGCTGGAGACGGCGGTCGCGCTGGCCGGAACGCGGCTGGAGGCCGATACGGCCACCGCCGGGGCGCGCGGCCTGAACACCGGCCTGACGTGCGGGATCGTGGTCAGCCCGGTGATCCTGGTCGTGGTCTTCGCGCTGGGGGCGTGGGTGCCCCGGATCTTCGGAGTGGAACTCGGCTGCCAGCCGCGACTGGCCCTGGCGGGAGCCCTGGTGTGCTTCGCGGGCGGCGCGATGGGCGCGGTCTTCAGCGTGATCGTCCGGCTGCGCGATCCCCGGCAGCTCATCCGCGACAGTGTGGTCGTCCGCGACGGCACGGGCGGGGCCGGTCCGGACGCGGATCCGGTCCAGCTGTGCCGGTCGCTGCGCCAAGAGGGCTGGTACCGGGTGGTGGTGGGGTGGTTCCTGGCCACCGCGCTCTACCTCCTCGTCGCCGGCGGGATCCTCACGGTCCTCACCCCGCCGGCCACCCCCGCCGAACTGTGCGGTCCCGGCCCGCTCTCCGCCGAAGCGCACGGGGCCCTGGTCAAGACCTGGTTCTTCTGGGGAGCCATCGGCTTCCTCGCGGGCCTGAACGAACGCTGGGCGCGCGGCCTGCTGCGCCACCCCTCGGCGCCCGTGGGCGAGGCGGCCGGGCCGGGGGAGGGCACGCGGCGCCCGTAGCGCACCGCCGTGCCGGACGGCGTGATCCGCGGGATCCGGTTAGCGTCGGGGCATGAGTACCGAACCGCAGACCTTCGAGATCCTGCTGGTGCCCGAGCACGTGGTGGAGGGGTCGCCCGACGACGCCGTCCGGTCGGCCGTCGTCGCACCGACCGGTCAGAACGGCGCCTCCGGCTACCCCCGCTACTCGGGTGACGGGATGGTGGCCGACATCGATCCCCGCACCCGAACGGTGGAAGCACTCCTCGTGGACGGCTCCGAGCTCGACTACGGCCTCAAGCCCGTCCTGTATCCGCCCACCTGACACGCCGTACCCCCCGGCGGCCGTACGTTCTGCGGCCGGGGGGTACGGCCAGCCGGCCGTACGTCCCGCGGCCGCGCAGTCGGCGGGCGGAGAGCAGGCCCGTCCTGCGCCGCCGCCCGCCCGTCGGCCGCCGTTACTCGAAGCGGGCGGTGTCCCCGGCGCCCCGCCGGACGATCTCGGCCTCGCCGCTGGAGAAGTCGATGACCGTCGTCGGCAGCGTCCCGCACTCGCCCGAGTCGACCACCATGTCGACGACGTGGTCGAGCCGGTCCTTGATCTCCCAGCCCTGCGTCATCGGCTCCGCCTCGTCGGGCAGGAGCAGCGTGCTCGACAGCATCGGCTCGCCGAGCTCCGCCAGCAGCGCCTGGACCACGACGTGGTCGGGGATGCGCACGCCGACCGTCTTCTTCTTCGGGTGCTGGAGCTGGCGCGGCACCTCCTTCGTCGCCGGGAGGATGAAGGTGTAGCTGCCGGGGGTGGACGCCTTGATCGCGCGGAAGACGTCGTTGTCGATGATGACGAACTGGCCGAGCTGCGCGAAGTTCTCGCACACCAGGGTGAAGTGGTGGCGGTCGTCGAGCTGCCGGATGGACCGGATCCGGTCCACACCGTCACGGTTGCCCAGCTGGGCGCCCAGCGCGTAGCAGGAGTCCGTCGGATAGGCGACGAGCCCTCCGGCGCGGATGCCGTCGGCGATGCTGCTGATGGCGCGGGGCTGGGGGTTTTCGGGGTGTACGTCGAAGTACTTTGCCATCCGCAGAGCCTACGGGATCCGGCGGTTGCGGCACTCGTGGCCGGGCGCCGCCCCGTGCAGGACTATCGCCCGCGGTCCGCGCGGGCTGCGAGCGTGGCCGGCGTCGGACCGTCCGGACGCACCGTGATGCTGTAAGCGGCCTTGTCCGGAACGGACCGGAAGGTCGGCACATGGGCCGGCAGCAGCTGTTCCAGCAGCACCGTCGACTCGCGCAGCGCGAACTGCAGCCCGAGACAGGCGCGGGGGCCGATGCCGAAGGGCACGTACCCGCCCGGGACGGACGGCCGACCGCCCGGTGCGGTGAAGCGCAGCGGGTCGAAGCGCTCGGGGTCGGGCCACAGCGCCGGGTCTCGGTGCGCGAGGTAGGGGCAGACGACCACGTCGGTGCCCGCCTCGACGGCGTAGCCCGCCAGGACGTCGTCCTCGACGGCGTGCCGGGGCAGGATCCAGGCGGACGGGTACAGCCGCAAGGTCTCGCTGACCAGGGCCTGGATCGCCTCCCGGCGCTCCGCCGAGCCCTCGCCGCCCGCCGCGAGGGCCCACTCGCGGGCCTCGGGACGGCGGTCGAGCAGCAGGTACAGCCAGGTGAGCGTGGTGGCCGTGGTCTCGTGCCCGGCGACCAGCAGCGTGACCAGCTCGTCGCGGATCAGCCGGTCGGTGTACTCGGGCCGCTCGGCGGACGCCTCCACCAGCAGGTGGAGCAGCCCCGGCCCGTCGGGGCCCGCGGAGCCCCGGCGGGCGGCGGCGATGGCGTGGTGGGCCACGGCGTCGATCCTGGCCAGGTCGGCGGCCACCGCCTCCCCGGCGTCGGCGGCGTCGGCGGGCAGCGTCGGCAGCGCCGCCACCACGGCCGCGACGGATCCCAGTTCGCGCTCGGTGTCCGCGTCCAGCGGGTGGCCGGTCAGGGAGCGCCAGATGGTGTCGAGGGCGAAGCGCCGCATCTCCTCTCCGAGGTCGAAGACCTCCCCGGTACGGGCGTACGCGGCCCAGCGCCCGGCCGCGACCCGCGCGGCCTCGGCGATCCGCTGCTCGTAGCGGCGCATCCCGGTGCCCGTGAACTGGGACTGCAGGAGCCGCCGTTGTCGCTTCCACGCCTCGCCGGTCGCGGAGAGCACGCCCTCGCCGACCAGCAGCCGGGCGCGGTGCGAGCGTTTGACGTAGCGCTGCGGATGCAGGGCCAGCACGTGCTGGATCGCCCCCGGATCGGTGACCAGCACGGTCGGCCGGCCCGTTGGCCCGCCGCCGGGGCCGCCGGGGCCGCCGTCGCCGAGCCGGAACGCGCCGACCCCGCCGAGCCGTCCGCACACTTCGGCGAGGAGCTCGACGAGCTGGCCTCCCCCCGCGCTCCACCGCTCCACGACGGAGGGCTCCAGCTCGGGGACCGGAGGACTGACGCGGCCCACGGGACCGGCTTCGATGGCCATCGGTGCTCCCCTGTGCGTCCGTTGGTCGGCTGGGTGCCGCCCGCGCCGGGCCGGCGGCAGCACGGACTGTACGGGACAGGGAACGGTCGGGGGTCGGCCTTCGGCCAGGCGGCACACCCTCCCGGACGGACCGGCGACGGACCGGCTTCCGTATCGGCGAGCGGCCCACGACAGGCCTACGCCGGGCGGGTGTACCTCCGGCCCGCCTCCGGGCCGCGGCGGGAGGAGGCCCGTTGGATGGGGGGTCCGGGGGATCGTGGTCAGGGGCCGGGGCGCGCGATCGGCGGTGGATCGGTTCCTGAGGAGTGCACATGGGTCCGTTCTCGGCGGACGCGGCACGGGACGCGCTGAACCGCACCCAGGCCGCGATGCTGCTGCCCGCCGTACTCGTGGGCGCCGGGTCGGGACTCGGCGCGGTGGGCTTCCGCTGGCTGATCGAGGTCTTCACCCGGGCGCTGTCCGGCCACGACGACTACTCCTCCGCAGGCCACGCCGACAACCCGTACGTGCCGTGGCTCGGACCGTACTTCGTGCTGCTCGCACCCGTGGTCGCGGGCGCGCTGTACGGACCGCTCGTCTACCGCTACGCCAAGGAGGCGCGCGGCCACGGCGTCCCCGAGGTGATGTACGCGGTCGCCCGCCAGGGTGGCCGGATCCCGCCCCGGGTCGCGGTGGTGAAATCCCTGGCCTCCGCGCTGTGCATCGGCGGCGGCGGTTCCGTGGGCCGCGAGGGGCCCATCGTCCAGATCGGGGCCGCGCTCGGCTCCACCGCCGGAGCCCTCCTGCGCCTGCGCGAGGAACGGATGCGGCTGCTGGTGGCCTGTGGCGCGGCCGGCGGCATCGCCGCCACCTTCAACGCGCCCCTGGCCGGCGTCTTCTTCTCGATGGAACTGATCCTGCGCGACTTCACGGCCCGCGCCTTCGGCCTGGTGGCCGTCTCCGCGGTCACCGCCAGCGTGATCGGACGCGCGGCCCTCGGCGACGAACGGTTCCTGGAGCTGGCGCCGGTGAGCGCCGGCCACCTGGCCGCGTACGTCCTGTACGTACTGCTCGGCGCGCTGGCCGGGGTCGTCGGGGTGCTCTTCACCAAGGTGCTGTACGGGGTGGAGGACCTCTGCGACTCCGTGTGGCACGGCCCGGAATGGCTCCGCCCGGCAGCCGGCGGCATCGTGCTGGGCGCGATCCTGCTCGCACTGCCCGAGATGTACGGGGTCGGCTACCCGGTCCTCGGCAAGGCCGCGGTGGGCGGGTACGCGATCGGATTCCTGCTCGTACTGCTCGTCGGCAAGATCATCGCGTGCAGCGTCACCATCGGGATCGGCGGCTCGGGAGGCGTCTTCGCGCCCAGCCTCTTCGTCGGCGCCATGCTCGGCAGCGCCTTCGGGCAGACGATGGACCACCTCGCCCCCGGAGTGACCGGCTCGGCCACGACCTACGCCGTCATCGGGATGGGCGCGGTCTTCGCCGGTTCGGCCCGCGCACCGATCACCGCCGTCGTGATCATCTACGAGCTGACCGGCGAGTACGGGATCATCCTGCCGCTGATGGTCGCTGTCGCCCTCGCCACCGGAGTCAGCCACGCGCTCAGCCGGGACACCGTCTACACGGCCAAACTCCGCCGCCGCGGGGTCGATTTGGACCTGACCGGCCCCGCCGCGATCGAGGTCCGCACCGCCATGGGACCGCCGCCGCCCGCGCTCGCTCCCGGCACCGGACTGCGCGAGGCGGTCACGGCGATGATCGAGGCCGACGCGGGCCGCCTCCCCGTCATCGACCGGCACGGCACCTACACGGGCTCGGTCGGCGCGCTCGCCCTCTCCCGGGCCCTGCACGAAGGCCTCCCTGGGAACACGCCCGTCGAGGCGGTACGGGACCACCCGCCGACCCTGCTCGCCGGCCAGTCCCTTCAGGAAGCGCTGCCGCTCCTCGCCGCGAGCGAGGGCGACGGACTCCCGGTCCTCGACGAGGAACGGCTCCGCCTTCTGGGATGGGTCTCCCACCGCTCGGCCCTACGGGCCCTGCACCCGACGTCCTGATGTGGTGACGGGCCCGGGGCGCGGCGGCAACGGCCGCACGAAGTCTTTCTCGGCATCGGCCGGTTCACGGCGACGCATCACCCGACCTTGATCCACCCATGGGGATGCGCCCCCGGACGGGCTCCAGCCGGAGGTGCCGCGGAGCCGACTTCAGCCGGAGCGAGAGGTCCGGCAGGCGCGGTGCCTGCCCCGCCGTGAACCAGAGCAGGACGTCCTCACCGGTCCGGACCGGCAGTGCGGGGAAGGTGTTCTCCGCTTGCTCGGAGCGGTGTACCGCCTGCGCGGGGGTCCCGGCGGCGGCCAGGGCGGGGCGCAGGTGCCGCTCGAAGTGATCGGTGAAGGCCGTGAGGTCCAGGGGGTGACAGATGGTTGCCACGGTGGGCCCCGTGGTGGCCGGGGCGGTGAACCCCGGTCCGCGCAGCAGGAGCACATCGTCCGAGTCGATCATGGTCGCGTTGGCCGCCTCGCGATGGGCCTGCCAGACGGGGCCGCCGTAGAAGGCGCGCAGCGCCCGGTCCCGTGCCTCCATGTCCGGGAAGCTGCGCAGCCAGACGAAGCGGTCCGGGTCGTCGAGGTCCCGGAACCGGCCGCCTACGGTGATGCCCGCCGCCTCCTGCCCAGTGACGAATTCCCGCTCGAAGAGGTCGACCAGGGTGTCCCGGGCGCCGGGGTGGAGGGTGTACTGCCGGAGCTCGACTATGCCGTTCATGGCCCGGACACTAGAGCCCATCCACTGACACCTCCTGTCAGTGGACTGACGGGAACATGCACGAAACCACCGGGCGGACAGGCCTCCTCACGGACCGCCTGACCCGGCTCACTCTCCGCCGGGCAGGCGCTCGCGCACCCGGCGCATGATCTCGGCGCGCTGGCCGGACCGGAGGGTGCCGGGGCACGCGTGCCCGCCCCACGCGGCGCCACCCATGGCGTGGATCCCCAACCCCGGTTGGTCCGGGTGCTCGCTGACGGCTGCCGGCCAGCCGTGCGCGCCGGCGCCCCAGGCGTAGATGCGGGCGACGGCGTCGACCTGCGCCTCGGTGAGCGGGCGGGTGGCGAAACCGGAGGTCTCGACCGAGGCCCACGAACCGTTGCCCTCCACCTGCGCCCAGGCCCGGTCCAGTACGGACACGTACTGCTCCGTCTCCCCGTCCCGGGAGACCCAGAAGTGCGAGGAGGTCTTGCCCCCGGGGGTGTTGAACCGCTCGTACAGAGAGCCTTCGCCCTCCTGGACATGGAGCACGAGCCCGCGCTGCGCGTCGCGGTCGCCGAGGACGAAGTTGCGCTCCAGGGGGATCCTCGACGCCCCCGGCATCCATCCGGACGCGGCGGAGGCGGTGGGCGAGGCCTCGGGCGTTGCCGCTCGCCCGTCCCGGCCGCGGTCGTCGTCGGCCCGTCCGGAGCCGCCGGACCGGGCGACCAGCAGGGAGCCGGTGGTCGTGGTGAGGAACAGGGCGCCGCCGCCGGCGAGCAGACGTCGCCGCGACGGAGCCGGGGGGCCGGGGGGATTGGGGCTCATGAGGGGTGTCCGGTTCTTGGTGGTGCCATGCGTGGGGGAGTGGGTGATTCTTCGGGGCGCTCATGATGGGGCCGTGATCGTTTGATGACCGTTTGACGACGGGTGCCGCCCCGGGCCCGGCCGGACGGATTGTGACCAACTGGTCATCCAGTGCGCATCACCTGCGCATATGCGGCAAGGAGACTGGCTGCTGATCCAGAACGGCACGAGCAAGGCGGTGTACGGCATGACGGCGGTACCGGTGGAGGGCGAGACGCCCGGCGCTACGAAGGACGAGCACCCGGCGGGGACGCCCGGCGCGCGCGACGCGCACACGCCGGGTCCCGCCGAGCGGCCCGCCCCCGACGCCGGATCCCGGCCGGGTCAGGAGCCGCGCACGGTGCCCGCTCCTAGGACGGATCCCGGGGCGACGGCTGCGCCCGATGCCGCTACGGCTTCCGGGCTGGAGCCTGAGTCCGGGTCCGAGTCCGGGTCCGAGCCCGAGCCCGGGTCCGGGTCCGGGTCCGAGACCGCGGTCGTGCCCGCGGCCAGGTCCGGGGCCGGGGCGGCGTCCGGGCCTTCGTCCGAGCGCGCGGCCGTACCCGCGCCCGGCGTTCCCGCCGGGCCTGAGGTGGCCGCGTCCGCTCCGGACGCGGAGCCGGAGCCCGAGCCGGACGCGGAGCCCGAGCCGGAGCCGGCCCCCGCGCCGGGTGCTGACCCGGAGCCGGACACGACGCCGGCAGCCGGTACCGGCACGGGTGCCGATTCCGGTACCCGTCCTGAGTCGGACTCCGAGAAGACGAGCACGTTCATCGCGCTCAAGCCGCTGGACGAGGCTCCCTCTCCGCCGGTGCCGTCATGGGCGTCGGCGTCGGCGTCGGCGCCCGGCCGGGCGCAGGTACCCGTACGACCTGCCCCGCCTTCCGGAACCGTGCCGGCTACGGGCCCCGTCCCGGATCAGGGAACCGCGCCGGCTCGGGGACCTGTGCCCCTCCCGGCTTCGGGAGCCGTCCCGACCGCTCCGCACACCGCCCCGGCCCCGGGAACGGCGCCCGCCCCCACCCCCGAGGGGACCACCGAGCAGCCGTTGCCCGCGCTCGATCTGCTCGCGCAGCTCACCAACACCCCGCCGCCGCCCGCGACCCCCGGTCGGACCGTGGCCCGGCGGCTTCGGATCTGGGTGCCGCCGCTGCTCCTGCTGGTCGCCGTACTGGCCGTCGTACAGGCGCTGCGGCCGCTGCCCGACGCCGTCCTCACCAGTGGGGGCGCCGCGTCCTCCGTCACCCTCGACGGGCGTTTCGACGTGCCCTGGCCGGAGAAGGGCCAGGCCGCCGTACGGATCGGCGGCGCGGGCGACGTCGGCACGTTCGGGGAGCAGAAGCCCGTGCCGACGGCCAGCGTCGCCAAGGTCATGACGGCCTACGTGATCCTCAAGAACCATCCGCTGAAGAAGGACGAGGACGGCCCGCAGATCGCGATCGACGCCAAGGCCGTCGCGGACGGCACTTCTTCGAGCGAATCGCGCGTGACGGGTCTGACGGCCGGCACCCGCTTCTCCCAGCAGAACATGCTGAAGATGCTGATGATCCCCTCGGGCAACAACATCGCCCGCCTGCTGGCCCGTTGGGACACCGGAAGCGACTCCGAGGCCGCGTTCGTGGAGAAGATGAACGCCGAGGCCAAGGCGCTCGGGATGACCTCCACCACGTACACCGACCCGAGCGGGCTCGACGCCAAGACCGTGAGCACCGCCGTCGACCAGCTGAAACTGGCCGAGGAGGTCATGAAGTTCGACGCGTTCCGGGCGATCGTCCAACTCCCCAACGCCGACATCCCGGGGCTGCAGGAGAAGCTCATCAACAACAACGACGACCTGCTCATCGCCGGACTCAGCATCAAGGGCATCAAGACCGGCTCCAGTTCGGCGGCCGGCGGCGCGCTGATGTGGGCGGCGTACAAGACGGTGGGCGACAAGACCCCGCTGATCCTCGGCACGATGCTCGACCAGCACGTCACCGGCGCCGACCCCGACGGTGCCAACAGCCTGAAACTGGTCAAGCAGAACAGCAAGAAGGTCATCGAGGCCGTCCGCGCGTCCCTGACCTCGGCCGGCGCGGTCAAGAAGGGCCAGGTCGTCGGCTACGTGGACGACGGGCTCGGCACCCGGACCCCGGTGGTGGCCACCCGCGACACGGCCGCCGTCGCCGTGCCGGGCCAGCAGCTCGAACTGACCCTGGCCGTAGGAGAGAAGGGACTCCCCGAGGAGGCGCGGGCCGGCACCGAGATCGGGGTCCTGACCATCGGCACCGGTCCGGGCGCCCCGACGGTCCCCGTGGCACTCCAGACGGACCTGTCCGCACCGTCCCTCGGCGCGAAGCTCGTACGCCTGCGCTGAGCGGCCGTCGGACGTCCCACGTACGGGCGATGCCTACCGCGTGCCGGGGAGTCGCACCGTGACGAGGAGGCCGCCGGTGGGGCCGGGGGTCAGGTCGAGGGTTCCGGCGTGGGCGCGGACGATGCTGTCCACGATCGCCAGGCCGAGGCCGACACCGGCGTGTTCGTCGGTGCGTACGCGGTCCGTCGCGCGCCGGAAGGGTTCGGTGAGCGTCGGGACCAGTTCCGGTGGGAGCAGAGGGCCCGTGTTCTCGACCCGCAGCACGCTCCTGTCACCGAGCTCCTCGGTGTGGACCGTCACGGTCCCGCCGGTGGGGAGGTTGTGGACGACGGCGTTCTGGACGAGGTTCGTCACCATCCGCAGCAGCAGCTCCGCGGAGCCGTCGGTCCGGGCCGGCCCGCCGGTGACGTCGAGGGTGATGTGGCGCTGCTCGGCGAGGGGAAGCAGGGTTTCGGCGGCTTCCTCGGCGAGGAGCGAGAGGTCGACGCCCTCGCGGGCGAAGTCCGCGCGGTCGCCGTGGCTGAGCAGCAGGAGGGCCTCGGTGAGGTCGATCGCCCGCGTATTGACGGAGTGCAGGCGTTCGATGAGCTCGCCCCGGTCCCGCGTCGGGTCCTTGCGGGCGACGTCGAGGAGCGCCCTCGAGATGGCCAGCGGGGTGCGCAGCTCGTGGGAGGCGTTCGCGGCGAACCTCTGCTGCTCGGCCACGTGGGACTCCAGCTGGTCGAGCATCGAGTCGAACGCGTCGGAGAGTTCGCGGAACTCGTCCCGGCGGCCCCGCAGGCGGATCCGGTGGGACAGGGAGCGGTTCCCGGCCGTCCGCGCCGCGTCCGTGATCCGGGTGAGCGGTGCGAGCATCCGGCCGGCGAGGATCCACCCTCCGACGAGGCCGAGCACCAGCAGGAACGCCAGTACCGCGGCCGCCCTCGGAGCGAAGACGCGCAGGAGGTTGGACCGGATGGGAAAGACACCGGGTGTGGGCATGTCGGCGGAGACGACGAGCGCCCGGTCGGGGACGTACCGCAGGAGGAACAGCCACACCGCAGCGAGCAGCAGGACGCCGGCGACCATGAGGAATCCGGCGTAGCTGAGGGTGAGTTTGGTGCGAACGCTCAAGCCGGGCGCCCTATCCACGGTCCACCCCACGGCCCAGTCCCCGGCCTGTTCCCCGGTTTGCCTCCTCGGGTCCGGCCTCCGGCGCCGTGTCCATGCGGTAGCCGACGCCGGGCACCGTGGCGATGATCCACGGTTCGCCGAGCCGTTTGCGCAGGGCGGACACGGTGATGCGGACGGCGTTGGTGAGGGGGTCGGCGTTCTCGTCCCAGGCCCGCTCCAGCAGGTCCTCGGCGCTGACGACCCCGCCCTCGGCGGCGACGAGGACTTCCAGCACGGCGAACTGCTTGCGGGTGAGCGCCACGTAGCGGCCGTCGCGGAAGACCTCCCGGCGGAAGGGGTCGAGCCGCAGGCCCGCGAGCTCGCGGACCGGGGGCCGGGCGTACGCGCGCCTGCGGTCGAGCGCCCGCAGCCGCAGGACGAGCTCCCGCAGCTCGAAGGGCTTGGTGAGGTAGTCGTCGGCGCCGAGTCCGAACCCGGAAGCCTTGTCGTCGATCCGGTCGGCAGCGGTGAGCATGAGGATCGGGATGCCGCTGCCGGAGGCGATGATGCGGCGGGCGACCTCGTCGCCGGAGGGGCCGGGGATGTCGCGGTCGAGGATCGCGAGGTCGTAGGAGTTGACGGCCAGCAGTTCCAGGGCGGAGTCGCCGTCGCCGGCGATGTCGGCCGCGATCGCCTCCAGCCGCAGACCGTCACGGACGGCCTCGGCCAGGTAGGGCTCGTCCTCGACGATCAGTACGCGCATGTCCGAAGCCTAAGCACCAGGACATATCGCCGTCGTATGCAAGACGCGCAGGGGGTACGCGCGTCAGCCCGCCGGTGCCAGTGCGGGGCTGGGCCGGTCCGACGACGCCGCCTCGGTGCGCCACCAGCGGCGCGAGGCGACTGCGGCCAGGGCGGCGCCGGCCGCGTTGACCAGGACGTCGTCCACGGAGGAGACCCGGTCCAGCCGGAAGACGTACTGCGCGGTTTCGACCAGGACCGAGCAGCCCGCACCCAGGGCCAGGACCCGCGGCACGGAGGCCAGCGCCGCCCACCGCATCGGGGCGAAGAACCCCAGCGAGGCGAAGACCAGCAGATTGCCGCCGATCCCGAGCGGCCCCATCGTGAGCAGGTCCCGTACCGGCACCAGGCTGAACCGGCCGGGGACGATCCCGGCTCCGGAGCCCGGCATCATGGTCATCCACACGAACGGCACCGTCCCGTGCACCATGGCGACCTCGGCCAGCGACATCCGCCACGCCGATCCGGCGTCGACGCCGGCGGCCCGCCGACGGCGGGTCAGGGCCCACGCCACCAGCACGGCCAGGGGCAGGGCGACGAGGGTCATGAGCACCACGCCGTTGAACGTGTCGAAGCAGCCGTGCCACTGCCAGGCCATGCATCTCGGGGCGGACATCATGAGCGGCATCCGCACGGCGTACAGGGCGCTCGCCATGACGAGGGCCGCCAGGCCGAGGAGTACGACCCTGCGCGTGGGGCGGCGGGGCGGCGGCGACGGGGATGCGTTGTGGTCCATATCCCTAGGGGAGACGGTGGGCCGTTGCGGTGGCGTATGCGGTTTTCGATACGCCCGCCATACGCGCCGTACGCGCCATACGCGCCATACGTGCGATGCACGCGATCCCCGGCGTCAACGCACCGCATCCGGCAGCGGTACCTCGACGACGAAGAACAGGAAGCAGGTTTTGCTCGAAAGGTCACGGAAGCCGTCGGGGAACAGCTCCCGGGCGGCCGGGTCGGGCTGGGGTTCGCTGAGGACGGAAAGCCGGAATCCGGCGGTGGTGAAGGCATCGGTCATCGCGTGCAGGGGCTTGCGCCAGAACTTCATCGGGACGGACCGTCCGCCGAACGTCCAGTCGAAGCTGTAGCTGTTGCTCGCGAAGTAGTCGGGCCGGGGGTCCTGGATCGTGTAGGCGACGAACGGGTGGTCCACCGAGGCGATCAGCCGGCCGCCGGGCCTGAGCACACGCCGCAATTCGGCCAGTGCCGGTCCCCAGTCCTCCAGGTAATGGAGCACCAGCGAGGCGACCACATCGTCGAACGCACCGTCGGGGAACGGCAGGCGGTCACGGAGGTCGGCCACGTGCAGGGAGGCGTCCTCACCCAGCCGCCGCCTCGCCAGCGCCAGCATCCCGGCGCTGGCGTCGACGCCGGTGACGACGGCGCCGCGGTCGCGCAGGGCAGCGCTGAGGGGGCCCGAGCCGCAACCCGCGTCCAGGATCCGACGGCCGGCCACCTCTCCGGCGAGGGCCAGCATCGCGGGGCGCTCGTAGTAGGCGTTGATGAGGCTGTTCTCGTTCTCCGCCGAGTAGGCCTCGGCGAAGCTGTCGTAATGGTTGCTCCCGGGCACGTCGGCTACGGCTACGCGTTCAGGTTCCATCGGCGCAGCCTAGTAGTCACATGATCATCCGGACAATGCTCAGGGAGCCGGCGGCTCGGGCGTCCACCCGCTCCACGCCGGAACGGCCTCGCGGGCCGCCAGCCAGTCGGCGGGAACGCCGCCGGTGCCGGTGCGGGCCGCGACGACCCCGCCCGCGATCGCGCACGTGGTGTCGCGGTCGCCCCAGCCGCCGACGGTCTGCCACAAGGCCTCCGGCAGGTCGTCCAAGTGGCCCGCGGCGGACCACAGGGCGAACGGCACGGTGTCCGGCGCCGAGATCCGCCACCCGGAGCCCAGTACGGACGCGGCACGGTGCACCGGCGTACCCGAGGGGAGGTCCGCGGCCACCCGCAGCCCGGACCCGACCTCGCTCCCCGGTACGTGACCGGCGACCTCCCGGAGGAACTCGGCGCGGAGCGGGGCGTCCCGGCCCGTGCTCGCCGCCGCCAGCGCGGCGGCCACCGCCACGGCGACGGCGCCCGCGGCGGCCTCCGGGTGGGCGTGCGTGGCCGAAGCCGACAGCCGGGCCTGCGCGGCGGCTTCCTTCGGGTCGCCCCGGAACCAGGCGCCGAGCGGTGCGACCCGCATCGCGGCGCCGTTGCCGTAGGAACCCTGCCCGCCGAACTGCTCGGCGGTGACGCCCCGCCAGTCCTCGCCCGCGCCGATCCGCCCCAGCACCTCGTGCATGGACGCCCCGTACTTGCGTCCCGAATCCCGCGCGTACTCGGCCGCGAACTCCCGCGCCAGGAGGTCCGGCCGGACCTCTCCGTGGGCCGCCAGGTGGGCGAAGAGCACGAACGCCATGGCGGAGTCGTCCGTCCACTGCCACGGGGCGGGCCTGAGCCCGCGCGCCGCCCACTGCTCCTCGACGTTCTCGCCGGAGAGCGTGAACCAGCTGTCGCCGAAGGCGTCGCCCGTCACCAGCCCGTCCAGGGCGGCGGAGGCGGATCGGGAGTACGGCGGGCTGCTCATCGGCGGTCCTTCGGACGGCGGGCTGGTCGCGCCATCCTCTCCGTCCGCGGATGCCGCGCGCGAGCCGATTTGGGCTCGTCCGCCGCGGGGCCCGTCCGGCACCCGTCCGCCCGGGGCTTACCGGGCGGTGATCGGGGACACCGCGACGCAGCCGCCGGCCGTCGCCGCTTCGCCCGTGGCCTCCTTGATGACCTTGCCCTTGTAGATGACCTTGCAGGTGAGGTCGGCGGTGTTGTCGGCCGAGCTGGGGGACACGGCCGCGGGCATGATGCCGCGCAGGGTGACCGTCTTGGTCCACGTGGCGCCCGGCTGCTCGGCGGTCGCCAGGTTCGGCGCCGTCGCCGTGCCGCCTCCGTCGTGGAAGGAGATCGAGTCGACGGTCTTGCCGGTGACCTCGTAGGTGACCTCGTAGGTCTCGTTCACGGCCTTGTCGACCTGCTCCACGGCCTTGTCGGCCGTACCGGCGGAGCAGCCGGCGACGGCGAGCGCCAGGCCGGCCAGGGCGAGGGCGGAGCGTGTGGTGGGGGAAGATTTGCGCATGGCCGGAGGGTAAATTTAAAGAATCCGTAAAGTCAATTCCGGGTTGCTGTGCCACCTTGGAGTGGGGGATCTGGGTTGATTTAAGCCTTTGCTAACGGGAAAGTGGCGAGGTGAGCTACGCCACCTTGCAGTCCTTCCCGTCGGCGTCCGACGTGGCGGACTTCGAGAGCGAGGCGTCCAGGGTGAGGCCCGCGCCGGTGGTCCGGGCACCGGTGAGGCTGACTCCCTCGGGCAGGTCCCCGACGTCCACGGTCCGGGGCGCGAGCCGCTCGGCCAGGCCGGCCGCGCCCGGCAGTCCGCTGACGGTGGCTATCGGTACTTCGCGGCCCAGCACGGTGACCGTCGTCGGGGTGATCGTGAGGCCGGTCGCCGTGGCGCTGGTGCTGGCGCGCACGGTGATGGGGAGGCCGAGGCCGCCCACGGTCCCGGTGAGGGTGAGTCCCTTCGCGTCGCCGCCCACCGTCAGCCCCTCGGCGCCCGCTGCGGCTTCCTCCGAGTCGGCGAGGCGCTTCTGCAGGGCCTCGTAGGGGATGGTGGCCGTCGCCCGGCCGCCGCTGATGCCGCCGTCGCGCGTGACGTCGTACAGGTCGGCCTTGATGTCCATGTCGGTGTCGGCGCGGCGCACGCCCTCGGCCGCCAGGTGTACGGAGCCCAGCCGGCCGGTCAGCGCGCGGAGTCCGGCGAAGGCGCCGGAGAGCTCGGCGCTGACGGGTCCGCGGGCCTGAAGGCGGCAGCCCGCCGCCCGTGCGATGCGGTCCTGGGCGGCGTTCTCGACCACGGCGTCGGCCACGAAGACGCCGCCGAGGGCGGCGGCCATTCCGGCGGCGACGAGGACGGGGGTGCGTCGGAGCTTCATGGTGCGGCGGATCCGATCTGCTTCAGCATTCCGAAGGCCTCCAGCAGGAGCGCGGAGGGCGGGGTGACGGTGAGGGTGCCGTTCGCGCGGCGCCGGCGCTGGGTGCGCAGGACGGCGCGGACGGCGGACAGGGCGGCGCCCGCGATCACCCCGGCACGCAGGTCGGCGTCGGGGGTTTCGGCGGGGAGCCGGTCCAGCACCATGAGCGTGAGCCGGTTCTCGAAATCGGCGAAGAGCTGGACGAGTTGGGCGGCCACGACGCGCTCGTCGCCCGCGATGGCCACGGAGTGGGTCAGGGCGGTGAGGCTGGACGCGGCGAACGGGGCCGCCGCGGCGATCAGGGCGTTGCAGACCGCGTCGAGCGGGTCCTCTTGCGGTGGGCGCCGGGCCAGTTCGGCCTCGATGTACGTGAACAGGTCGACGCTGTCGGGCAGGAGCAGGGCTTCCTTGCTCTCGAAGTAGCGGAAGAAGGTCCGTTCGGACACGTTCGCGCAGGCGGCGATGTCCGCGACCGTGGTGCCCGCGAAGCCGTGTTCGGCGAACAGCGCGGCGGCGCCCTCGCGCAGCAGCTTGCGGGTCCGCTCCTTCTTCCGCTCGCGCAGACCGTGCTCCGGCTCGAGCTCCGGCTCCGGCTCGGTGTCGGGCGTGGACGCGGGTACGGAGAGGGGCGTGTCCGGATCTTGGTTCACGGTCGAAGCCTAGCAATGACGTCACCTCTGTCAATTGTCAGGAGTGACAATTGTCAGGCCTGCCATTTTCTGACAGGGTGCTTCGTGTCAGTCCTGACACTTTTCGGAGGCGTCGTGCATTCCCCCTTCAGACGAACGGGCCGCCCGGGCCGACTAGGCCGACTAGGCGCCTTCTGCGCCCGCCACCCCGTCTGGGTGATCGCGGCCTGGCTCTTGCTGCTGGTCGGCGCGATGTCCGGCAGCCGGCTCGCCGCCCCGGTCTACAGCGACCAGATCAGCCTCCCCAGCACGCAGTCCCGTACCGGCGCCGATCTGCTGGCCGCGTCCGCCCCCGGCGTGGGGGACCCCAACGGCCGCGTGGTCTTCCACGTGGACTCCGGCTCCCTGGCCGGACACCGCCAGGCCCTCGACGAGAGCGCGGCCCGCCTCGCGCGGATGCCCCACGTCACCGCCGCGTCCCCGGTCGTCACCAGCGCGGACGGCCGTACCGCCTACACCACGGTGTCCTTCGACCGGCAGGTCAAAACCCTGGGGCACGCCTACACCGGCACCCTCGACACGGCCACCGCCGCGGCCCGCGCCTCGGGCGTGGAGGTCGCGTACGGCGGGGACCTGAATCAGGTCGTCCGGCCGCCGGCCGACGACAGGGCCCGCGAGGCGGCCGGGGTCCTCGTGGCGCTGCTGATCCTGCTGCTCGCCTTCGGCAGCGTCGCCGCCGCCCTGCTGCCCCTGCTCACGGCGGTCGTCAGCGTCGGGGTGGGCCTCGGCGTCGTCGGCATCGTGGCGGGCGTCATCAGCTTCGCGACCGCCGCGCCCACCCTGGCCACCATGATCGGCCTCGGCGTCGGCATCGACTACGCCCTCTTCCTCACCACCCGCTTCCGCCAAGACCTCCTCGACGGCCGCGACCCCGTCGACGCGGCCGGCCGTACCGCCGCCACCAGCGGGCGGGCCGTCGCGGTGGCCGCCGTCACCGTCGCGGTGGCCATGCTGAGCCTGTACACCTGCGGACTGACCTTCATCGGCCGGATGGGGCTGGCCGCCACCATCGTCGTGGTCGTCACCGGGGCGGCAGCCCTGACCCTCGTGCCGGCCGCCCTGGGCCTGGTGGGGCGCCGGATCGACCGGTTCGCCCTGCGCCGCCCGGTCGCCGAGACCTCGGGCGACCACGACGGCTGGCACCGCTACGCCGCCTTGGTCGCCCGGCACCCGTGGAGGTTCCTGACCGCGGGCACCCTGCTGCTCGCGCTGTGCGCCGTACCGCTGTTCTCGCTGCGGCTCGGCCACGTCGACGACGGCGCCGACCGGGCGGGCAGCACCACGCGCACGGCCTACGACTGGATCTCCGAGGGCCGGGGACCCGGCTTCGGCCCCGGGGCCAACGGCCCCTTCGTCCTGGTGGCCGACCTCCACGAAGCCACCGTCCCGGCCGACCGGATCGCCGCCGGACTCACCGCGGCCCTGCGGGACACCACCGGGATGGCCGGGTTCACCCCGCTCGCTCCGAGCCCCGACGGCCGCCTGCTCATCTCGACCGTCACCCCGGCCACCGGGCCGCAGAGCGCCGGAACGGGCAGCCTGTTCACGACGCTGACCACCGCCACCCTGCCCGACGCACTGAACGGCACCGGCGCGGAGGGCTACCTCACCGGATCCACCGCCGGCCAACTGGACTTCCGCGACACCGTCAAGGACCGGCTGCCGCTCATCATCGCCATCGTGCTGGCCGCCGCGCTCGTACTGCTGACCTTCGTGTTCCGCAGCGTGGTGGTCCCCCTCAAGGCGGTCGCGCTGAACCTGTTCACCACCGCCGCGTCCTACGGGGTCCTCGTCGCGGTGTTCCAGTGGGGCTGGGGGAGCGGGCTGATCGGGGTGTCGGAGCCCGTACCCATCGAGTCGTTCGTCCCGATGATGATGTTCGCGATCGTCTTCGGCCTGTCGATGGACTACGAGATCTTCCTGCTCTCCGCCATCGCCGGCGCCTGGCACCGCACCGGCGACAACGCCCTCGCCGTCGGCACGGGCCTGGCGGCCACCGGCCGGGTCATCTCCAGTGCGGCGCTCATCATGACCGCCGTCTTCCTGTCCTTCGCGGCCTCGCCGACCGTCGTGGTCAAGATGCTCGCGGTGGGCCTGGCGGTGAGCGTGGTCCTGGACGCGACGGTGGTGCGACTGGTGCTGGTCCCGGCGGCGATGTTCCTGATGGGCCGGGCCAACTGGTGGCTGCCGCCCTTCCTGGACCGGCTCCTGCCGCGGCCGCACACCGGGGAGCGGCCGGAGCCGTCGCCGGAGCCGGGCGCGGCCGGTGCTCGGCGTGCGGCCGCTGCCCCGGCATCGGCCGCGGCCCCGGCATCCACCGTGGGCACGGGCAGCGGTCGGGGTGAGGCATGATCGGGGGATGTCTGATCGCATCATCGCCGCCTGCGACGGGGCGGCCAAGGGAAATCCCGGGCCGGCCGCATGGGCCTGGGTCATCGCCGACGTCCACGGGCACCCCGAGCGCTGGGAAGCCGGTCCGCTGGGCCGGGCCACCAACAACGTCGGTGAACTGACCGCTCTGCAGAGGCTGCTGGAGGCCGTGGCCCCCGGCACGGCCGTGCAGGTGCGGATGGACTCCCAGTACGCCATGAAGGCCGTGACCCAGTGGCTCCCGGCCTGGAAGCGCAACGGCTGGAAGACGGCCGCGGGCAAGCCGGTGGCCAACCGCGAGCTCGTCGAAAGCATCGACGCCCTGCTGACCGACCGGGACGTGGAGTTCCGCTACGTCCCCGCGCACCGCGAGGACGGCGACCACCTCAACGCGATCGCCGACCAGGCTGCCAGCGACGCGGCCGTCAGCCAGGAGCCGGCCGGCACCGCGCTGGGCCATGCCTCCATGCCCGTCCCGGCGCCGGCCCGCAGCACTCCGGCCCGCAGCACCTCCGCTCGCCGTCCGGCCGGAGCCGGGTCGGCGAAGAGCGCGACGGCCGCCAAGAGCGCGACCGCCGGCCGGGCCGGGGTGACCATCAAGGCCAAGTTCCCCGGCACCTGCCCCTGCGGGAAGCAGTACGCGGCGGGGGAGAAGATCAGCAAGCTCGGTTCGCGCTGGGGCCACCCCGACTGCGGTGGAACCGACGCCGAGTAGCTCGACGGACGGCTTTCAGCCACGCTCTCCATGCAAAGCTTTCGTTCGAAAGGAAACGTAAGTTTCGGCTTTCGCGCGCTACGCTGACCTCGACCAGGGACGCAGTCGAGGGGAGCTCCACCGTGCACGCAGAGGAACGACAGCAGGCGATCCTGCGACGGGTCCGCGAAGCGGGATCCATGCGCGTCACGGACTTCGCGGCCGAGCTCGGCGTGTCCGTGGTGACGGTCCGCAAGGACGTCGAAGTCCTCGCGGAGCGCGGTCTGCTGGCCCGGGTGCACGGCGGCGCGATGCTGCCCGAGGACTGGGCGGAGACCGCCCCCGTGACCGCCGCCCCGCCGGCGGCCCGCGCGACCTCGGCCTCGGCCGCTCCCGGAGCCGGGGCCGGGCCCGGAGCGGGCAGCGCTTCCGGCCGGCCGCTGGTCCTCGGGCTGATCGTGCCGTCCTCCGCCTATTACTACCCCGAGGTGATCAAGGGGGCCCGGGAGGCGGCGGACGCCCTGGGGGTCCGGCTGACCCTCGCCGTGTCCACGTACGACGTGGAGACCGAGAAGGCGCAGGCCGCGCGCATGGTCGCGGACGGCGTCGACGGGCTGCTGCTTGCGCCCTCCGCCGGCGACGGCAAGCCGGGCGGCCAGTGGTACGAGGAGCTGGGCGTGCCGGTCGTGCTCATCGAGCGCCGCCCCGAACAGCAGGCCTCCGCCGCCGAGCACGTCGGCACGGACCACGGGTACGGAGCCAGGCTGGCGGTGTGCCACCTCCTGGACACGGGGCGCCGCAGGATCGCCCTGGTGATGCGCGGCGGGACCCCCACCGCACCCTGGATCAAGAAGGGCTACTACGCGGCCATGGAAGAGGCCGGTCCCGAGGTCGCCGAGCACGCGCTCTTCCTCGACCTCGCGGAGTTCGGGGCGGGTGACGCCGTCTACGAAGAGGTGATGGCCGCCTTCGTGGAGGGGGTGCGCGAGGGTCGCGTAGACGCCGCCCTGGTCCATCCCGACCACGAGGCCATGGTGCTGATGCAGCGGCTGCGCGGTGCCTCGCTGGCCGTGCCGGGCGATGTCGCGCTGGTCTCGTACGACGACGAGGTGGCCTCCCTGGCGGACCTGCCGCTGAGCGCGGTGGCGCCCTCGAAGCACGAAGTCGGGGTCACGGGAGTCGAGTTGCTCGTACGACGGCTGCGCGAGCCGGGCCGGCCCAGACGGCGGATCGCCATCCTCCCCGAGCTGAGGGTGCGTGCCTCCAGCGAGGCCTAACCGTTACTTGGCTTTTCTTTCTCAAGCTTTCTTTTTCTATTGACTCCCTTCTCCTCTGGCCGAATGATGTGCATCACCTCGCCGCATCGCCGGCTCGCATCTGAGGAGCAGAGCAGTGAAGCTCACTTCCCGTACCTCCCGCGCCGCCCTCGCCACGCTCTCGCTGGCCCTGTTCGCCACCGCCTGCGGTGGGAGCGAGGGCGCCGCACCGAAGGCCGACGCCCCCAAAGAGCCGGTCAACCTGACCTATTGGGGCTGGGCCGGCGGTGCCCAGCAGGTGGTGGACGCCTTCAACGCGTCCCACCCGAACATCAAGGTCACCTTCTCGGCCATCACCGGCGGACCGGACGGGTACGCCAAGATCAGCAACGCGATCAAGGCCGGGAACGCTCCCGACGTCGCGGGCATCGAGTACCCGACCCTCCCGGAGTTCGTCAGCCAGGGATACCTGGCCGACATCACCGGCCCGGCCGGCGCCACCGTGAAGGCGAAGTTCCCGCAGGGCGTCCAGGACCGGGTGACCCTCGGCGGCAAGACCTGGGCGGTGCCGTACGACGCCACGCCCAACCTCCTCTACTACCGCAAGGACCTCTTCAAGGCCGCGGGCGTCGAAGTCCCCAAGACCTGGGACGAGTACAAGACCGCCGCCGAGAAGATCAAGGCCGCCGACAAGAACGTGCGCATAGGCGGCTGGGGCAACGACGACGCTCCGCTGCTGGCCGCGCTCTCCTGGCAGGCCGGTGCCAAGTGGTACGGCACCGAGGGCGACGGCTGGAAGGTCAACATCAACGACGCCTCCTCGCAGAAGGTGGCCTCGTACTGGCAGGGCCTGGTCAAGGACGACCTGGTGATGAACCTGAAGATCAACGGCCCGGAGTTCGCGAAGGCCAAGGCCGACGGGGTCATGGCCAGCTTCATCGGCGCCTCGTGGAGCGCGGGCGGCACGATGACGACCCTGGCCAAGGACTCGGGCAAGTGGGGCGTCGCCCCGCTGCCGCACTGGGGCACCCCGGCCACCGGCATGTTCGGCGGCACCAGCTACGCCGTCACCAAGGGCAGCAAGCACGTCAAGGAGGCGGCCGAGTTCGCCACTTGGGCGGCGACCAGCCCCGAAGGCGTCAAGGCCCGCCTCAGCAGCCTGAAGGCGCCGAGCAGCAGCCTGCCCGCCAGCCCCGAGCTCCGTGCGATCGCCGCCGCGGCCTTCGACGACAAGGGCTTCTTCGGCGGAGACAAGGTCTACGAGATCTCCGGCGCGCAGGTCGACACCATCGTCCCGGGCTGGGTCTGGGGCCCGGTGCAGACGGCCACCAACACCGCCATCCAGGACGCCGGAAACAAGGGCACCCTGGCCGACGGACTCGCGGCCGGCCAGAAGGCCGCCGAGGAGGCCATCAAGGGCCGAGGGCTCAACCTCGCGAAGTAGGCGCCGCGCGGGGCCCGAAGCCCTCCCGGCATCCGGGCCCCGCCGCCCCGCCCCTTGCGAAGTCCCCTCGTCCGTACCTCCGTAGCGCACCCACCAAGGAGATCCGGTGGCAGCACCACTCACTCGTACAGCGCGCGGCACCGCGCCCGTGGGCCGGCCGGGCCAGGGCAGGGCGGTGCTCGTCTTCCTCGGCCCGTTCTTCCTGCTCTTCACCGCGGTCCTGATCCTGCCCGTCGCCTACGCGCTCTGGATGAGCTTCTTCACCGAACGCTCCTCCGGTCTCGGATTCGGCGGCACCGAACGGGTCTTCAGCGGGCTCGGGAACTACACCAAGGCACTCGGCGACCAGGGCTTCACCTCCTCGTTCCTGCACGTGGCCGCGTACTGCGCCGTCTACATCCCCGTGATGATCGGCGCGGCACTCGCCCTGGCCCTGCTCGTCGACTCGGCCGCGGCCAAGGCCAAGCGCCTCGTCCAGTTCGCCGTCTTCATGCCGCACGCGGTCCCCGGACTGATCGCCGCGATCATCTGGACCTACCTCTACACCCCCGGCCTGAGCCCGGTCCTGGACTGGATCGAAGCGGCGGGCGGCCACTGGGACTTCTTCGCCCCCGGCAGCGTCCTGCCCTCGCTGGTGAACGTCGCGGCCTGGCAGTGGATCGGCTACAACATGATCATCTTCTTCGCCGCCCTGCAGGCCGTGCCCCGCGAGGTCATCGAGGCGGGCGTCATGGACGGCGCCGGGCAGCTTCGCATCGCCCTGCAGATCAAACTGCCGATGATCCGCTCCGCCGTCTTCCTCACCCTCCTGTTCACCTGTGTCGGAGTGGTCCAGATCTTCGGCGAGCCGATGCTCCTCTCGAAGCGGGCCGGCTCGATGGGCTCGGACTGGTCCCCGATGATGTTCATCCACAAGGCGGCCTTCGAGCGGCACGACTACGGCCTCGCGTCCTCCGCCACGCTCATCGTGGCCCTCGTCGCCGGCACCCTCTCCTACGTCGTCACCCGGATCGGAAAGCGAGGTGACTCGGCATGAGCACCCAGACCGCCCCCTCGGCCCCGCCCGAGGACGCTCCCGCCGGCGCCCCGGCGCCCGCGGCCGGGGCACCGACCGCCCGGCAGGCCGAACGGAAGCCGGCCGGCAAGAGGCGCCGGAGCGGCGCGATGGCCTCCAAGGCCGTGGTCAACGCCGTGCTCCTGGTGGCGGTCCTCTACACCCTGATGCCGCTGACCTGGCTGCTGATCGCCGCCACCAAGAGCCACGCCGACCTGTTCGGGACGGCCGGCTTCGCCTTCGGCGAGTTCCGCTTCTTCGACAACCTCCGGGCCGTCTTCGGCTACGGCGACGGCATCTTCGGCCGCTGGCTGCTCAACAGCCTCCTCTACTCCGTCGTCGGATCACTGGCCTCCTCGCTGATCAGCCTCGCCGCCGGATACTGCTTCGACAAGTACGAGTTCCGCGGCAAGGGCGCGCTCTTCGGCCTCGTCCTGACCGGCACCCTGGTTCCGACGATCGTCATCACGCTCCCTCAGTACCTGCTCGCCTCCGAGGTCGGGATCGTCAACACCTACTGGTCGGTCCTCATCCCGGCGCTCGTGAACCCCTTCGGCGTGTACCTGGCCCGGGTCTTCTCCGAGGGCTACGTACCCGGTGAGGTCCTGGAGGCCGCCCGCATCGACGGAGCGAGCGAGTTGCGCGTCTTCCGGTCGATCTCGCTGCCGATGCTCCTGCCCGGCTTCATGACCCTCTTCCTCTTCTCCTTCACCGCGAGCTGGAACAACTTCTTCGGCCCGCTGGTCATGCTCAACGACCAGCACCTGTACCCGGCGGTGCTCGGCATCTACAGCTGGAACCAAATGGTGCTCCAGTACCCGGAGTTCTACTCCCTGGTGATCACCGGATCCCTGGTGGCCGTCGTCCCGCTCGCCCTCGCCTTCGTCGGCCTGCAGCGGTTCTGGCGCTCCGGCCTCTCGGCGGGAGCGGTCAAGTGACGAACCCCGACCTCTGCGACCCGACCCGCGAGCCCACCGGGCCCCGCAAGCCCCGCACCCTCCTCGCCATGAGCCCGGAGACGAAGACGGCCCTGCTCGACCAGCAGGCCCTGGCCCGGCTCGGCGCCACCGCGCTGCTGGATCCCGACCTCCTGGTCACCGACTTCGCCGCGGCCGACCCCGCGCGGCTGCGCGAAACCGAGGTCCTGCTCACCGGCTGGGGCTGCCCGCCCCTCACCGAGCAGGCCCTCGACCTCCTCCCGTCCCTGCGCGCGGTGGTGCACACCGCCGGAACCGTCAAGGGCCTGATGACGGAAGCGGCCTGGCGGCGCGGGCTGTCCGTCACCAGCGCGGCCGAGGCCAACGCCCAGCCCGTCGCCGAGTTCACGGTCGCCGCGATCGTCTTCGCCAACAAGCGCGTCCTGACCACCGCCCGGGCCTACCGGGAGTCCCGCACCCAGCTCAACCCGCTCACGCTGTACCCCGGAATCGGCAACTACGGCAGGACCGTCGGCATCATCGGCGCCTCTCGCATCGGCCGCCGGGTCATCGAACTGCTGCGCTCCTACGACGCCCGCGTGCTGGTCCACGACCCGTACCTCGGCGGGGACGAAGCGAGGGCCCTGGGGGTCGAGCCCGTCGACCTGGACGAACTGATGGGCCGCAGCGACGTGGTGAGCGTGCACGCGCCGCAGACGCCCGAGACCCGCCACCTGGTCGACGCCCGCCGCCTCGCCCTCATGCGCGACGGCGCGACCCTCGTCAACACCGCACGAGGAACGCTCGTCGACACCGAGGCGCTCACCGCGGAACTGGTCTCGGGCCGGCTGCACGCCGTCCTCGACGTCACCCACCCCGACGTACTGCCGGCCGGATCGCCCCTCTACGACCTGCCGAACGTGCTGCTCACCCCGCACATCGCCGGATCCCTCGGCAACGAACTCGGACGTCTCGCGGCCTGTGCGGCCGAGGAGTTGGAGCGGTACGCCCGAGGACTCCCCTTCGCCCACGCAGTCCACCCGGCGAGCCTGGCCCACTCGGCCTGAGTGCCCGCCGACGACCCCGGAAGCCCCCCCATGACGCTCGGTCCCCCCTCACAACCCGCCGGTCCGGCCGAGAGCCCCCTCCTGCCCACTCCAGGGCAACTCGCCTGGCAGGAAGCCGGATTCGGGATCTTCCTGCACTTCGGCATCAACACCTTCAACGGCGTCGAGTGGAGCGACGGCACCCTGGACCCGGCCTCTTTCCGCCCCGCGCGGCTCGACGCGCGCCAGTGGGTGCGCACCGCCGCCGAGGCCGGAGCGAAGTACGTCGTGCTGACCGCCAAGCACCACGACGGCTTCTGCCTCTGGCCGACCGAAACCACCGCCTACTCCGTGGCCTCCTCACCCTGGAAGAACGGAGCGGGCGACGTGGTCGCCGAACTGGCCGAGGCCTGCGGGGAGGCGGGCCTCGGCCTCGGGCTGTACCTCTCCCCCTGGGACCGCAACGCGGACTGCTACGAGGAGCCCGCCGCGTACGACTCCTTCTACCTCCGCCAGCTCACCGAACTCTGCACCCGCTACGGCCCGTTGTGCGAGCTGTGGTTCGACGGCGCGGGCTCCGAGGGGCGCACGTACGACTGGGACGCGGTCATGGCGGTGATCGACCGGCACCAGCCGGACGCCATGGTCTTCAACATGGGCCGCCCCACGATCCGCTGGGTCGGGAACGAGGAGGGGCTCGCCGCGGATCCCTGCCGCTACGTCACGCACTCCACGGGCATCAGCCTGTACGACGAGCGGCAGGCCGAGCTCGAATCGGCCGCCTACCTGCCGCCCGAATGCGATGTCCCGCTCCGCGCCGACTGGTTCTGGCAACCCGGGAACCACGACACCCTCAAGAGCCGCGAGGACCTGCTGGAGATCTGGTACTCCTCGGTGGGACTCGGCGCCGGCCTGCTCCTGGGCGTCCCGCCCGACCGGCGCGGACTGATCGACGACGCCGACCGGGCGCGACTCCTGGAGTTCACCGGAGAGTTGGAGCGGCGCCTCGGCGCTCCGCACTCGGCCGTCCTCACGGCCGAGGGGGACGGCATCCTCGCGGACTTCGGCAGGCCCGTCCGCATCGACCACGTGGAACTGCGCGAGGACCTCACCCGGGGCCAGCGGGTGGACGGCCACGAGGTCTGGGCGGACGGCCGGCCGATCGCCTCGGGCCACACGGTGGGGGTCCGCCGCGTCCACCGTGTGGAGCCCCTCACCGTGCGGGAACTGCGGATCCGGCTGACCGGAACCGGGGCCCGGCTGGCCGCGGTGACGGCAGCCGGACCGCCGCCCGAGCTCGGCTGATCCGCGGGCGCCGGCCGCCACCGCCGCCGGCGCCGGTCAGCCCGCCACCGCCACCGGCGACGAGCCCCCCGCGACGGCCAAGCGGGGGGCTCCGGTGCCGTCGGCGGGGACGGTCCAGACGTCGCCCGCGCGCCCGTCCGCGCCCGGCAGGGCGTAGGCGACCGTCCCGTCGTCCGTCCAGGACGCCTGGTCGTCCACGCCGCGCGTCTCGGCGAGCGGGGTCTCGGCCATCGTCCGCAGGTCGAGGACGTACAGCCGCCAGGGTGCGGCCGGGTCGTCGGACACCTTCTTCTTGAAGGCGACCCGCGTGTTGTCGGGCGACAGGGAGGGGCATTCGACGTTCTCCCGCAGCGTCCTCGCCGACCAGTCGCCCATGTTCCCCTCGACGAGGTACGTACGCCCCTTGGTGGAGACGGTCGCGTAGAAGCGGCTGTCGTCGCGGGCGAAGCTCACGCCCCAGTAGTTGACGTCGGGGGAGTGGTAGCGGACACCGTCGATGGTGAGGGGTATCTCCTCCAGGGACTTCACCAGGTACCCCGTGCGCAGGTCGAGGACGGCCGTCCGCGTGGAGAAGCCGGTGGTGGAGTACGAGTCCCCGGTGGCGAACACCGTCCAGGCGAGCATCTGCCCGGACGCGGACACCCGGGCCCGGGTCGGAACCCCCGGCACGGTCGTCCGCCTCACCTCGCGCAGGTCCCGGTCGAGGACGACGGCGTACGTCTTCGGCAGCACCCCCGGCTCGGCGCGCAGGCAGAGGGCGGTGCCCCCGGCGGCGTGGAACCGGTCGCAGACGGGGCCGCCCGCGGTGCGCCCGGCTCCGCCCTCCGTCGCGGTCAGGGGCTGGTGCGCCACCCGTCCCGTGGCGGTGTCCCGGAAGTACAGGGCGGGACCTTCCAGGGCGAAGGAGGCTTCCGCGCCGCCCCGTTGACCGGCCGGCCGGTTCGCCGCGTGCAGGGCGTAGCCGGCGGCGGAGCCCGCGAGCAGGACGACCGCGGCGGCCGTGACGGCGGTACGGGCCCGGGCGCCGAGCCGGCGTGCGGGCGCCGGCCCGGTGAGCTGCGTGGTCATGGGGCGCTCCTCTCACTGGTGGGGGATCGCCCCGGCCCCACGGCAGCGGCCGGGGACTGCGGGGCTGCGGGATCGACCGCGTCGTGCGGATCGCCCGCATCGCGGGGCGCGCCCGGATCGCGCGGCAGCAGCGCCCAGCCCCCCGCCAGCGCGGCGAGCAGCACCGCCGTCGCCCCCCAGAGCGCGGGCCGCGGCCCCCACACCGTCCACGCGGCGCCGAAGCCCGCCGCCGCGAGCATCCGGGCCAGGGCCTGGCCGGTCTGGAGCACGGCCAGCCCGCCCGCCCGGCCCCCGGCGGGCAGTACCGGCCCGGCGAGGGCCATCAGCACCCCGTCGGTGGCCGCGTAGAACACCCCGAGCAGGGCGAGGACGGCCGCGAGGAGGAGCGGGGCCGGTCCGCCGGCCGGGGCGAGCAGGACGAGGTAGGCGCCGAGCAGGGCGAGGTGTCCGTAGAGGAACGGCAGCCGGCGCCCCACCCGGTCGGCGATCCGGCCCACCGGGACGGCCAGGAGCAGGTAGCCCGCGGCCGCGCCGAGCGGCAGCAGCGGGAACCAGCCGGGGTCCAGGCCCAGCCGGCGCTGGAGCAGGAGGTAGACGAAGGCGTCCCCGATGGTGGCTGCGCCGAGCAGGGCGGCGGCCCAGAGGATCCGCCGGAAGGCGGGGTCGCGCAGCGCCCCGAAGGCCTTGCTCCGGCGTGGAGTTGGGGCGGGGGCTGCCGCCGGGTGGTGGTGGCCGGGAACGTAGAGGACCAGGAGCAGCACGCCGAGCAGGCCGCAGCAGAAGCTGGCGACGAACACCGCGTCGTACGCGCCCGCGGTCGCCCAGAGCAGGGCGAAGGCGGCGAGCGGGCCGAGCAGGGCGCCGGTGGTGTCCATGGCCCGGTGCACGCCGAAGGACCGGCCGAGCTCCTCGGGAGGGCTGTTGAGGGTGATCAGGGCGTCACGGGGGGCCGTACGGATGCCCTTGCCGACCCGGTCGGCGGCCAGGGCCGCCGCGATCCCGCCGGTGGCGCCGCCCGCGAGCAGCAGGCCGAGCCGGGAGCAGGCCGAGACGGCGTAGCCGATCCCCGCGACGTGCTTGTACCGGTGGCCGCGGTCCGCGAGGTGCCCGCCGAGCAGCCGTACGACCGCGCCGGCTCCTCCCATCAGCCCGTCCAGGAAGCCGAATTGGAGGGGGGAGAGGCCGAGTCCGAGGACGAGGTAGAGCGGCAGCACCGCGCTGACCATCTCGGACGAGACATCGGTGACGAGACTGACCGCACCGAGCGCCAGAACGGCGGCGGGGACGCGCCGGCCCGCCCCCGTGGTGGGGGGCGGGGCCGGAGCGGCCCGGCGGCCTGTGGTGGCCAGGTACATCAGTGGCAGGTGTACTTCGGGCTGGTGTCCTTGATCGTCCCGTCGGTGGCGACGTAGGTCCAGCTGTAGGCCGAGTCGGTGAAGTCCAGCTTCAGGACCCCGTAGGTTCCGCTGATCCGCTTCTGGCTGTTGGGCTGGACGTCCTCGATGGCGTACGGGTCGGCGCCGCCCATGCCGCCGACGATCTCGGTGATCCCGTCGGCGGTGGCGTTGCCGTTCGGGTCCTGCGGGGCGAACCGCTCGTAGTGGTGGTCGTGCCCGCCCAGCACGAGGTCGGCCTTGGCGCCGTACAGGATGTTCCAGACCGGCTTGCTCACCGGGTCGTTGCCGTGACCGCCGGAGGAGTACAGCGGGTGGTGCCAGTAGGCGGCGATGCAGCCCTTGGTGTTCGCGGCGAGGTCGGCCTTGAGCCAGTCGATCTGGGCCTTCTGGTCGAAGGAGTTGGAGTCGAGGGCGATGAAGTGCCAGTTGCCCTCGTTGAAGCTGTAGTAGCTCTTGCCCTGGGGGTAGGCGACGGCCCCGAAGTAGGCCTTGTACCCGGCGAGCGGTCCGGCGGGGTCGTAGGTTTCGTGGTTGCCCGGCACCGGGCGGGTCTTGTCCTTGAACGCGCCCCAGGAAGTGTCGTAGTAGTTCCGGTAGTCGGAGATCCGGGCGTCGTCGTACTGGTTGTCGCCCATCGTCAGGTAGAACTTCGGGTTGATCTTCTGGGCCTGCGCTGCGGTCTTGGGGTGGGCGCAGGAGCTGTCGGAGGCGGTGCACTGGGCGGCGATGTCACCGGCGGCGACCACGGTGAAGGCACCGGTCGGCGGGGGAGTCCCGCCGTCGAGGGTGCCGTACACCTCGACCTCGTACAGGGAGTACCCGTAGGAGGTGCCGCGGGCGGTTCCGTACACGCGCAGGTAGCGGCCGTTGCCGGAGAGGCCGGTCCAGTCGTCGGTGCCGCCGTTCCCGGCCGTCTCGTTGGCGAGCCGGGTCCAGGTGGTGCCGTCGGCGGAGATTTCGACCCGGTACGTCTTGGCGTACGCGGCCTCCCAACGCAGCGCCACCCGCGTGACCTTGGCGTTCGCGCCGAGGTCGACGCGGATCCACTGCGGGTCCTTGCCCTCGATGCTGGCCCACCGGGTGGTGGAGCTGCCGTCGAAGGCGTTCTGCGGACCGAAGCTCGAACTCTCCACGGAGGAGGCCGTGGCGGTCTTGCCGCGCGAGATGAGGGGGTCGACGGCGGCGCCGGCCCGTTCGGGATAGGCGAGCAACAGGCCGCCTACGAGGAGGAGTACGGCGGTGATGACCACACCTATCGTGCGGCGTGATGTGTGAACATGAGGCGTGCTTGGGGTGCTCAGGTGCATTCCTGACTCCCTGGCCTGGTGGGTGGCGAGAGCTGGCACCGGTACGAGACCCCGCGCCCCTGTCCGGGTGCGGACAGGGGTGGGCGTGGTCACAGCGGCCGGGTCAGAGCTCTCGCTGAGCGCGTCATACCCACGGATGCGGGCACCGCGCCGAGCCGCCGAAGCGGGATGCTAGCAAACAGGAAACTTTCCTACCAGTCATTCGCGGCAGGAGAATCGCCCTTCGGCGGGAGACTCGGCCCTCGGCGGGAGCTCGGCCTTCGGCAGGAGCGGTCAGGAGATCGCGTACCACTGGCTGCCCCAGCCGGTGTTGATCGTGCTGGTGGACTGCTCGGCGAGGTTCACGCCGGCCGGGAGCGAGGTCTGACCGGTCAGGACGGTGCTGTAGCGCAGACTCGGCGGGTTCAGGCCCGCGTTCACCGAGATCCCGGCGCCCGTGGCCTTGAGGGTGAGGGCGTTCGTCGCCCAGCTGCCGTTGAGGAGGAGGGCGACGAAGTAGGTGCCCGGGGCGGCGGCGAACGGCTTGGTGAGGGGGAACGGCTTGGCTATCGCGTCGGTCATCAGCTGCGGGGAGATGTCCGCGGTGGACGCGACCAGGGTGCCCTTGGCGTCGTACACGCCGAGGTAGCAGTTGGACAGTTGGGCGTTCGGGTCGATCCCGGCCAGCCCCAGCCAGATGTTGGACCAGGTGAGCTGCTCGCGCAGCACCATCCGGACCAGGGTGACCCGCCCGCCGACCCCGGCCGCGGACTGGGCGGTGACGTGCCCCGCGTCGTTCGGATCCCCGGTCCAGGCCAGCAGGTTCTGGTCCTGCGGCCGGGGCCCCTCGTACCCGGCGCCACCCGGCACCGGCGCGGGCGAGGCCGCCGCCGACGCGGAAGCGCCGGCCGTCCCCTTCCCGGCCGTGCCCCCACCGGACGCCGAGCAGCCGGACAGGACGAGGGCCGCCGCGAGCACGGCGACGAGGCCGGCCGAGGCGGTGGTGGTACGGGTGCGCATGGTCCCCCCATGAGGTGCTGATGGACGAAGGAAGCCATGGTCACACGGGCTGCGCCGGCTCCCGTACGCGCCTACGCGCCTACGCGCCTATGCGCCTACGGGCATGCGCGCGTCAGTGCGGCGGGCGCCAAGCGCGTGGGCGCCCGGCCCGGCCGCCGCCGGCTACTGGCCCACCCGCCCGTCGACGCATTCGCGCAACAGGTCGGCGTGCCCGCAGTGACGCGCGTACTCCTCGATCCGGTGCACCATCAGCTCCCGCACCGCGATCCGGTCCTTCCCCAGCCGCTCGCCCAGATCCGGGTGCGCGGCCAGCGCCGCGTCGGTCGCGGCCTGCTCGCGCTCGAGGTCGGCGTACGCTCCGTCGACCGCGGTCTGCTCGGCGACGGCCCCGTCGAAGTCCCCGTCGCGCCGGCCGTAGAGCTTCGGCAGCGGGTCGCCGTCGGTGATCCAGTTCTGCCAGTCCCGTTCCACCTCGGCGAGGTGGCGCACCAGACCGAGCAACGACATCGTCGACGGCGGGACCGACCGCCGGGCCAGCTGCTCCGGATCCAGGCCCTCGCACTTCATCCGCAGGGTCAGGCGGTAGTCCGAGAGGAACTCCTGCAAGGTGGCGAGCTCACCCTCCGCACCGCTCTCCCCGCTGTTGCGGGGGTCGTCGTCCGGGTCCGCCCACATGTCGGGGTAGACGGTCGCCTGGGTCCATCGCTCGCCTTGATCACTCATGCGTCCCATGCTCGTCCACGACGGGCCGGCCGACCAGCGGATTTCACCCGGAACACAGAAGGGCAAGGAGGTGTTTCCACTCCTTGCCACTCTCAACTTATAGCGCACGGGGGGGCTTGCGGCAAGGCCCCGGTGGTGACGCAGAATCACTGGCCGAAGACGGAACCTGCGGAAATGGTGATTGCGTGACGAACGAAGTGCCCGACGTGTCCAACCCGACCGACGTGACCGACGTGGCGGACGTGACCGTTGTCGGCGGCGGACCGACCGGTTTGATGCTGGCCGCCGAGTTGCGCCTGCACGGCGTCCGCGTGGTGGTGCTGGAGAAGCTGACCGAGCCGACCGGTGAGTCCCGCGGACAGGGCCTGCACACGCGCAGCGTCGAGCTGATGGACCAGCGCGGCCTGCTGGACCGATTCCTCGCCGTGAGCGAGAAGTTCCAGGTCGGCGGCCTGTTCGGCGGCATCATGAAGCCGTGGCCGGACCGGTTGGACACGGCGCACCCCTACGGCCTCGCCATCCCGCAGCCGGTCACCGAGCGCCTGCTCGGCGAGCACGCACTCGAAGTCGGTACCGAGATCCGGCGCGGCTGCGAAGCGGTCGGCCTGACCCAGGACGAGGACGGGGTGACCGTCGAGCTGGCGGACGGCACGCGCCTGCGCTCGCGCTACGTCGTCGGGTGCGACGGCGGCCGCAGCGCGGTGCGCAAACTCCTCGGCGTCGGCTTCCCCGGCGAGCCCGCCACGGTCGAGACCCTGTTGGGCGACATGGAGGTGACCGAGGACCCGGAGACGATCGCCGCCGTCGTCGCGGAGGTCCGCAAGACCCAGCTGCGTTTCGGCGTCAGCGCGGGTGAGAACGGGTCCTGCCGCATCGTCGTACCCGCCGACGGCGTGGCCGAAGACCGTACCGCGCCGACCCTGGAGGAGTTCAAGCAGCAGCTACGGGCCTTCGCGGGCACCGACTTCGGCGTGCACTCGCCGCGCTGGCTGTCCCGCTTCGGCGACGCCACCCGGCAGGCCGAGCGCTACCGGGTCGGCCGGGTCCTGCTGGCCGGAGACGCGGCGCACATCCACCCGCCGACCGGCGGACAGGGGCTCAACCTCGGCGTGCAGGACGCCTTCAACCTGGGCTGGAAGCTCGCCGCCGCGGTCAACGGCTGGGCCCCGCAGGACCTCCTCGACAGCTACCACGCCGAACGCCACCCGGTCGGCGCCGCCGTACTGGACAACACCCGGGCCCAGATCACCCTGCTCGGGACCGAAGCGGGCCCCACCGCGCTGCGGGAGCTGTTCGCGAAGCTGATGGACTTCGAGGAGGTCAACCGGTACGTGACGGGGATGATCACCGCGGTCGAGGTCCGCTACGACTTCGGCGAGGGCCACGAACTGCTCGGCCGCAGGCTGCGGGACGTGGAGCTGAAGCGCGGGCGCCTGTACGAACTGATGCACACGGGCCGCGGAATCCTGCTCGACCAGACCGGCCGGCTCTCGGTCTCCGGGTGGGCCGACCGGATCGATCACGTCGTCGACGGCAGTGAGGAGCTGGACGCGCCCGCCGTGCTGCTGCGCCCGGACGGCCACGTGGCATGGGTCGGCGAAGACCAGCACGACCTCGACGCGCACCTGCCGAAGTGGTTCGGCGCCGCCAAGGCCTGAGCATGCGGATCGGTTGCCCCGGGGATCATCGATACGGACGTCAACGCGGGCTGGCTGCGCGGCAACCCGCAGGCCGAAGCCCACGCGGCGTCCCTGGCCGCGCTGGGCCGGGTCGGCCGGCCGGCAGACGTGGCCGACATCGTGGCCTTCCTCGCCTCGGACGACGCGCGCTGGGTCACCGGCAAGGTGATCGATGCGACCGGAGGCTCCGGGCTGTGAGTCCGGGCTGTGAGTCTTCCCCTCGGGCGGCAGCACCCCGCCGCCACTGGGGGCGACGTGGAGAGGGGCGCGCACGCGGTGGACGGGGAACTGTGGCTGGAGCACTAACTCCGTACGGCGAGCAGCAGCCGCCAGCGCGGTTGCTCGGCGATCAGACTGGCCGAGGCCAGCACCGTCACGGCGACGGCTGCCCACGTCGGCCAGGCCGCCCAGGAGGAGACGACGGCCGCGACCAGTTGGAGCAGAGCCAGGCTGATGGTCACCACGCCGGGGACGGGCACGAGGATCTGCTCCCTCGTCATCCCGTTGTCACCCGGGGTGCCGAAGAGGGCCAACGTGGCGAGGAGGAGGAGGACCGCCGCCACGGCGAGCGGCACGGAGTACGGTGCGAGCGCCCAGGGAGTGGCAACCCAGGCGGCCAGCATGCTGAGGAAGCGGAGCGGGTCCGCCAGACGTATCACACGCCGACTTTCCCACAAGGTGCAGCGGTTCGGGTCACCTCCGGCAGCGTGGAATACCCTTCCACGCAAGGAAGTTGATCGCGTCATGACTCAAAATGCCGGTCCCCGCGCCCTGTCCGACGAAGCTCTCTCCGAACTGCTGGGCTCACAGCAGTTCGGCACTCTCGCCACCAACAAGAGCAGTGGCCATCCCCACCTCACCACGATGCTCTACCACTGGGACGCCGAAGCGCGCATCGTGCGGTTCTCCACCACGGCCGACCGCATCAAGGTCCGGCAGCTCCGGCGTGATCCACGAGCGGCCGTACACGTTCCGGGCGGCGACGTGTGGTCGTTCGCCGTGGCCGAAGGCGAGGCCGAGGTCTCGGAGGTCACGACCACGCCGGGGGACGCGACCGGGCGCGAGCTGCTCGCGATGGTGCCGGAGGCCGCGAAACCGCAGGACGAGGACGCCTTCCTGGAACAGCTGGTCGCCGAGCGCCGTGTGGTCATCCGCCTGAAGGTATCTCGGCTGTACGGCACGGCACTCGACATCAGCGGCTGAGACCGGTCATGCGTCGCGCATGGCCGTGCCCGCCCGGAGCGCTTCCCGGGCCACCTCGTGAAGTCCGAGCGGCACGGCGGCCCGTGCGATGAGGAAGTGTTCCTCGGCGACACTCACCCCCAGGCCGAGCTCCCGCCAAGTGGGCTTCCGGCAGGGAGGTTTTGGCAGTCCGAGACCGAGATCGAGCTCCGGCTGATCGGTGGGCGGCAGGGGCGGCAGTCCCTCCAGCGGGCCGTCGAGTACCGAGACCGCCTCCTGAAGGGACCGCCAGGCGGCCGCCACCTCGCCGTGACGGCGTTGCAAGGAGGCGAGGCGGGCAAGGGCCGAGCCGTGCCTGCCGGCGTCGTCCTGCAGCGAGACGTACAGGCGCAGTGCCCGGATCGCCTGCCCGAGGTCCCCGAGGGCTTCGAACTCGCGGGCGAGGCCGCTGAGCAGGGCCGCATCGCGCGGGCCCGTACCGTCGAGGAGGTGTATGAGCGCGGCGCGGGCCAGTTCGGTTCGCCCCTGGCGGCGGGCCAGCGCCGTCCAGGTGAGGTCGTACTCGTCGTGGGGATCCTGGCCGTAGTCCGACCAGTCGACGTCGGCCGCCCACTGGGCGAGCACTCCCGCGGAGTCGGGGAACTCGCCGAGCAGGAAGTGGACATCGGGGTCGGCCTCCCGCAGGGACCGCAGCAGCGCGTGGTCCTCCGTCATGCCGTGCAGTCCCACCAGGACCGCGGCGAGGCGGAGTTCCGCGGTGTTGCCGCGGTCGGCAGCCTCCTGGCGCAGGAGCGTGCGCAAGAGCTGCAGGTCCCCCGGCTGCCGGTCGTACTGGGCCGTGCGCAGGGCGGTGGCCCGCCGTACGGGATCGTTCGCGATCTCGTCCCAGCAGTCGGGGTCCGCCCGCATCCGGACCAGGTCGGCCCGGCCCGGAGCGAGGACCGCTTCCCAGAGCGGCGGACGCCGAAGCCGGTCCAGCGGCTCGTACGCGCAGCCTTCGTCCGCGTTCACCAGGAGGAACTCGGGCTCGGTCCGCAGAAGGCTTTCCTGGAGCCTGCGCAGCAGTTCCCGCCGGGGGAGCCGGCGCAGACCCAGCCCGCTGAGCAGCGTGCTGCGATCGGCGTCCAGCGCGGGGGCGTAGGAGCTCCGGATCTCGTCTTCGGTCCGGGCGAAGACCTCCTCCAGCACCTCGTCGTCCGCCGAGAGGTCGAGGTCCGTGTGGTCGTGCCAGCCCGGCAGGCCGAAGAGGATCTCCAGAGCCTCGTCCAAGCTCCTCCCGATGAGGCCCGCTCCGCCCTCGGAGCTCGCGTACAGCACGGCCCCGTCGGCGCACAGGAAGAAGGTTCCGCCGGTGTCGTCGCCCGCCACGGCCCTCAGCGGCGCCCCGCTCGCCAGGCGGACCTCTTCCACGTGCTCGGCCCGGTCGAGATCGAAATCGAAGGATTCCGCGGCCGTCCGCGCCAGATCGGGATGCCCGCGCAGGACGGTGAGTACGTGGTCGTGGCGCGTCAGTTCCTGGCTCTGGCCGCTCTCCCGTGCCGAATCGACTGCCCGCTTCCAGCTCACGGAGTAGGAGAGGCGCCGCGCGTCCTCGCCGGCCGGGAGCATGCCGGCAGCCGTCATGACGTGCTGCGAGGCCGTGTTCTCCCGGTCGGTGTCGCCCGATACCGAGGCCGCCCCGTGAGCGCGGGCGTGCTCCAGCAGGGCCCGCAGGGCCTCGGCGGCGTAGCCCCGACCCCGCACGGCGGGCACCAGCCCGTAACCTGCGATCACCCCGCCCTCCTCGTCGGCAGGGCCGTGGAACCCCGCACCGCCGATCAACAGCCCGTCGGAGCGCCGCTGGATCTCGAACGCCCCGTACGGTGCGGGGTCGCCCGTGTCGGCCAGCACCCGCAGGTACCGTTCGGCCCCGACCCGGTCCCCGGCGTCCGGATACCCCTCGGCCCAGCGGTCCTCCGGACCCGGTGTTCCGGCAACGAGCCGCCGGGCCCGGTCGGCGTCCAGCGGGACGAGGATGAGGCGTCGGGTCTGGAGAGGATCCATCCTCCAGGTGATACCAGCCCCGCTCCGCTTACCGCATCCGCTTTCCCGGAGGCGTTGGCCAGCAAGGCGTGGTGCAGGACAAGAGCAGCGAAGAAGGCGTACGTGCCGGCCGTGCCGGAGATCCCCTCGCCGCTCGGTAGGAGCTCGGGGAACCGTTCGAGCACGCGGACGCGCTCGGAAACGTCGACGATCGGGCGGTCGGCGCACCAGAGGACGTGTCCGCCGTCGGCTGCGAGGGTCCTGGCCCGCGTAGTGACAGGGGTACGTCACGCAGGTGTGACTGAGCGAACTAAAGCGCTCCTTACCTTGTTGGCGGGTTGATTCCGGTCCTTCGTACGATCGGGAGACCCAGGGGCCTGGGTGTGGCTTTAGCGCGCTCATGCCGTGGTTGTGGCTTTGACTGATTGGCCGCCCAGTGCCCCGCGACGACACGGCCACTCATTGGGATAAGCGAACAGAGATCGCTTCGTAAGGACACGCCGGCTTGGTCGTCTGCAGGGACCAGTCAACCGGACGACGAGGGAGGCTCGGGTGCCCGAGCTCTGGGCGGGGACGGATGCCGGCAAGGCCGCGCATCACTGCACGGTGATCGACACGGACGGGGCGAAGGTGCTCTCGCGCCGGGTGCCCAACAATGAACCCGACCTCTTGGAGCTGATAGGCGACGTTCTGGCGCTTGCGGAGGACGGCCCGGTGACCTGGGCCGTCGACCTGAACGCGGGCGGTGGGGCTCTGCTGATCGCCCTACTCGCCAGCCATGGTCAGCGGCTCCTCTACATTCCTGGCCGCACCGTCCACCACGCCTCCCGTGGCTACCGAGGCGACAGCAAGACCGACGCGAAGGACGCCTACGTCATCGCCGATCAGGCACGGATGCGTCGGGACCTGCAGCCTCTGCAGGAGTGGGACGAGATCGCGGTGGACCTGAAGATCCTCACCGCCCGCCGCTACGACCTCGCCGCAGACCGCACGCGCGCCATCAACCGGATGCGGGCCCAGCTCCTGGAGTACTTCCCTGCTCTCGAGCGGGCCTTCGACTATGCCGCCTCCAAGGCGGCACTTGTCCTGCTGACCGGCTACCAAACACCGGCTGGTCTGCGCCGGGTCGGCCCGAGCAGGCTCGCGACCTGGCTGAAGAACCGGAAAGTCCGTGGCGCCCAAGCCATGGCCGATGCGGCCGTCGCCGCGGCCCAGGCCCAGCACACGGCCGTGACCGGGGAGAGCACTGCCGCGGCCGTGGTCAACGCCCTGGCCAGGGCCGTGCTCGCTCTGGACGAAGAGATCGCTGGCATCGACGCGCAGATCGCGGTCCGTTTCCGAGAGCACCGCCACGCTGAGGTGGTCCTCAGCATGCCCGGCATGGGCCCGTTGCTGGGGGCGGAGTTCATCGCCTGCACCGGCGGCGACATGGACGCCTTCGGCAGCTCGGGCCAGCTCGCCGGCGTCGCCGGTCTCGCTCCGGTCCCACGTGACTCCGGTCGCATCAGCGGCAACATGCGCCGGCCACACCGCTACCATCGCCGACTCCTGCGGGTCTTCTACCTCTCCGCCCAGATTGCCGCCCGCTTCTGCCCCACCTCGAAAGCCTTCTACGACCGCAAACGAGCCGAGGGCAAGAACCACAAACAGGCGATCCTCGCCCTCGCCCGCCGTCGCCTCGACGTCCTGTGGGCTCTCCTCCGCGACCAACGCCATTGGACGGCCCAACCACCCCAACCAGAAGCAGTGGCAGCATGAACATTCCGGCTCAGCCACAAGTCTGCCGGGACGGCCTGCGGGTGACGGTCACTTCGCTGACCTTGGGGCCAGTCTGACGCCTAGCCTGAGGCAAGGCCCTCATCGGGCCATCCAACCCCAGGGAGGCAACGGAATGGCGCTGGAGATAATCCCCGATCGAGCCGGCCGGGAAGTCGCCTTTGAACCCATGCTGGATGAGCTCCTCACGGCCTTCTCTCCTGACTGGGAGTTGCCGCCGATCATGGAAGGCGAAGAGCGATATCACTGCAATGAGGTGAAGCGTTTTGAGGTCGGCGAGGCCGCAGCGCAAGATCTTGAAGCCACACGGCAACACGCAGACCTCCTTATGCGCGCGGCCGTGCACGATCAATGCCGGAGCGGTATTCGGCAACTGATCGAGCCCCTGGTGAAGGCGATCGGCCACCGACAGGTCCAGTCGGCGATCGTCGACTACATGAGGACCGGCTCCGACGCTGAGAAGGTCGGCGCCTCCATGGCCTGGTACTTCGCCCGGCCCGGACTTCAGTACGCCTCCATGGAGGATCTCCGCCGAGGAGTCCCCACAGAGGAGAGCAAGGCGGAATTGGAGGCACTGGCCGACCTTCGCGACGACTACCGCGCAGCCTGCCTCTCCGTTTTCCTGACCTGCGAAGACCCGGAGACACGCCAGGACCTCTCCCTCGACCTCAGCCTCGACGCGACGATCTACCCCGCCGCTCTCCAGGACAGCCACGAGAAGGCGAGGCGCATCATCCTGGCAGACCCCGAACGGTATCGCTTGCTCCTGGGACGCTGCACGCACGCGTCTTCTCCCATGGAGAGCCAACAAGACTGACCGACTGGTCCGCAGGCTTGACAACGATGATTGGGAATCAGTCACAGTCGGCCAGCTCTTCGGTCAGACCCAGGTGTACGTCTCGTCGGTGACCGGCTCGAGCGCGGCGTCGATGACGCCTGCGCGGGGTGTGGCCAGGGCTGCGAGGGCGGGGCCGATGGGCGGGAAGATCGGCAGCTCGGCGATCTTGCGGTAGTCGATCCACTCGACGACCCCGACTTCGTGGCTGCCGTCGGGCTGTTCGTCGAGTTCCTGCTCGGCGAGGGTGTCGCGGAGTTCGGTGGTGATGTGTAGGCGGTAGATCATGTGGAGCTTGCGCGGTGGCGGGGTGGGGCCGGGGCGGGTGACGCGCTGGTCGATGACCCACAGGAGTTCGCCGCCCTCGGCCTGGTCGATGTCCAGGTCGAGTTCTTCCGCGAGCTCACGGCGGAGGGCTTCACGAAGGTCTTCGCCGTCCTCGACGTTGCCACCCGGCGAGGTGTAGTGGGTGGAGTCGGCGCGGTCACGGCGGATGAGGGCGACGTCGTCACCGCAGAAGATAACGGCCCCGGTACGGATCTTGATCCGGGAGAACGGGACCGTCTGCTTCTCGGGAGTGTTGGTCATGGCGGCCAGTATCACGGCCCGAACGCGGGGCCGGGCTGGCTTTGCTCCTCGTTCCCCCGCCCGCCGGGGCCCCGGTCTAAAGGCTTGGTCAGCCGGCTCGCAGCCCGGGCAGGGCGAATGCCGTGCGCCTGGTGGCCATGGTGAAGTGCTCGATCCAGCCGTCCGGCAAGGTCAGCACGTGGCGCCGAAAGACTAACTAGAACGCTAAGAGGGTGTCTCACGTGGCAAGTTTCGCGAGCTTCTTGTAGCAGGTCAGGGCAGCAGCCAGGCCGAGGAAGGCGAGGAAGTGTGAGCCCTTTCGTTCGTACCGGACGGTCAAGCGGCGGTAGCCGAAGAGCCAAGCGATCGACCGCTCGATCTTCCAGCGGTGCCGCCCGAGGCGTTTTCCGGAGTCGACGCCTGGCCGCGCGATGCGCGCGACCAGCCCACGCTCGCGCAGCCAGGCCAGGTGCTCGGCGGAAAAATACGCCTTGTCCGCGCGGAGTTTGACGGGGCGGCGTCGCCGTGGCCCCCGGCGGGACCGGATGGCGGGGATGCCGAGGATGAGCGGCTTGAGGGCGAGACTGTCGTGCATGTTCGCGCCGGACACGGCGACGGTGAGTGGGACGCCCTGGGCATCGGACAGCACGTGCAACTTGCTGCCCTTCTTGCCGCGATCGACCGGGTTCGGACCGGTCAGTGATCCCCCCTTTTGGCGCGAACAGAGGCCGCGGCGACGATTGCCGAGGTCCAGTCCACCTTGCCCCGGGCCCCGAGTTCGTCCAGCACCGCCCGGTGGAGCCGACGCCATAGGCCGGCCTCGGTCCATATCGTGAAGCGGCGATGCGCGGTGGCGGGGGACGTGCCGAACGTCGGCGGCAGATGCCGCCAGGCACAGCCGGTGGTCAGGACGTACACCACTGCCGTGAACACTGCCCGTTCGTCACACGGAGCGGTCCCACCACCTTGCGGTCGAGCCGCGAACGACGGCAATAACGGGGCAACCAGCTCCCAGAGTGCATCAGGAACCAGGCGTTTCGACAGATCAGCAGCACTCACGACCGGCATCATGCCGCTCGAACATCACGTCACGTCGCGGGACAGCCTTCTAAGCCTTGGTTGGTGCGGTCGGCCTGGCGGCCTGCTCGATCTTCGCGAAGTAGGCTGCGCGGGCTTCCTCGTCGATCGGCTGCTCGTTTTCGGCGCGCATCCCGGTCCGGCCGTCGACGCCCTCGCGCAGGATGTCGGCGTGCCCGGCATGCCGGATGGTCTCGCCGAGGACATGGACCATGATGGCGAACAGGTTCGTGTTCGGATGAGGCTCCGACCACCAGGGCACGTGGCCGGGGGCATCGAGGGCAAGCTCGCTGATTGTCGCGTCCGAGTGTTCCCACATGCGCCGGTAGAACGCGACGATCTGATCGCGTGTCTCGTTCTCGGCTGCCCATTGATCGCTGCCGTCGGAGTCCTGCCACCGGCACAGCGGTTCCGGAGAAGGGCGGTCGAAGACTTCACCGAAGTACCTGGCTTCGACCGTGGCCACGTGTTTGACCAGGCCGAGGAGGTTGGTCCCGGTCGCTGTCAGAGGCCGGCGTGCGTCGTATTCGGACAAGCCATCGAGCTTCCAGAGCAGCGCCTCACGGTCCCGCCGCAGTCTCTTGTGCAGGTTGTCTTTCGCGAACTCATCGATCATGGGGCACGAGCCTGCCATGGGCTGCTCATGGTCTCAAGATCCCGTACGCGCTCCGCAACGACTGGCAGAGCCGTGGTCAGCTATGGTCACCGCCCAGACCTGCTGAAGGAGCTCGGAACCTATCCACGTGAGACATCCTCTAAGTCTCAGCCTATGTGTGACTGAGCGTCGTAGTTGGTTCTGACCGCGCTTCCGTGATGGCTACGCTAGACAGGCGGCCCGCGTCCAGGCTGGCTCTCTTCCTACCCCTCGTCTTCGTCCGTGGCCGTGTCCCAGGCCGGGAGCGATGTTCCAGACGCAGCCGTGATCCGAAGAACCTCGCACTCCATTCGGTGTACAGCGGCGAAGAGGCGTTGCTGGACCTGTCCGCTGTCTTCGGGTGGGAAGTCGATCCGGATTTGGTGGGGGCGGGAGGCGTCGTAGGTGAGCAACCAGTCGGTATCGACGGTCGCGAAGTGATCCTGTCCCGTTTCGTCGTGCGTGGAGCGCCACGAGCCCCGGTCGGTGGTGGGAGCCAGTGCCTCGCGCAGGAGCTCCAGGCGCTCGGGGTGGGAGAAAGGGCCTTCGGACAGGCGCAGGCACCGGTGGGTGCGGGGACGGAAGGCGTTGAACCATGGTGCCAGCCCCGGTTCCATGTCTGCGAGCAGTCCAGAGCCGGCGTGTCCGCAGGCCCAGCTCTCGATGAACTCGGCCGCGCCCACAGCGTGCGTCTCGTACCAGCCCTCACTGCTCCACACCACGACGGGCCATTTCTCGGGATCCCCGTCGGTGAGCCAGCACAGGCGGTCGGCGTCCATCGTGGTGCCCCAGATCAGCAGCGCGCCCGGAGCCGGGTGCAGCGGATACGAATAGCGCTCGCGATCCTGTTCGGGCGACTCCGTGGGGTGGGGGCTCTGCCACTCGATGCCGTTGTGTTTGCTCGCACCGAACGGCGTCCGAAGGTAGAGGACGTCGCAGAACTCTCCCCAGCCGTAGGTTTCGACGAGTCGCTTGTAGTCGTCGGGCAGCCGGGTAGCGACTGCGGTCTCCACGAGGGCCCAATCCCCGTGGGCGTCCACCGGGGCAGCCGGCGGCGCCACCAGCTGAACCAGCCTGTCGCAGGTCGCGCTGGTCTTCGAATTGGCCATGGAGGCAGCGTAGGCATCACCCCGTCATGAGATCGACGAGATTTCAGGCTGGAGGGAAGCACTCCAGGTCAGCGGAGGCGGCCAAGCGTTGTGCACAGCTGGCCATGCGAAGGGTTCTGGTCGCTTCCACGACGGCTGTGCCTGGAGATGAGGACGGGTCTGAGGTTGGATGATCGGATGGAACGTGTAGAGGTCGAACTGTTCACGGACGCAAGTAACGATGCGGTAGTCCCTCTTCCCCCGCGTAGATTTCCGGGCGTGTTGATCCAGGGCGATTCCCTTTCGGTCATCCGTGACGACGTCGCCCGGATCGTAAGGGCCTGCGACCAGGGTGACGTCGCTGAGGCCCGGGAAGAGGCGTCCTACCTCCTCTCGGGCATCGACGGGCTGCTGGCTCGCTATACGGCGGCTCTGAAAGCACACGACATTCCCATCCCCTTCTTGCAGGCCCCCTGATCGCCCAGTTGCAACACCTCGCACCTGGCGGGATGCGCTGAACGGTCGAGAGATTGCAGGATCGTTCCACTAGGGGATCACGCCATCATGGAGCTGGAGACTGTCGAAGACGCCCTCTTCCCGGGCCTGACCCTCGTCCTGCGGCAGGCCGTCGTCGCGGATGACCGCTTGATGATCGACGCAGCTGGCTGCGGGCCGCCCGGAGCGTGTCCCGCGTGTCAACATCCCGCCGCACGCGTCCACAGCCGGTACTCGCGTCACATAGCCGGACTGCCGTTCAGCGGCCGTCGGTTGATCGTCCGTCTCCGCGTCCACCGCTTCTTCTGCGATCAGCCCCGATGCCCGCGTCGGACTTTCGTGGAACAGGTGGCCGGCCTGACCGAGCCTCGACGACGTTCTTCGACGGCGGCGCGGTCGGCGATGCGGTCGGTCGCGGTGGAGCTCGGCGGCCGCCCGGGCGCACGCCTCTGCGCAAAGCTGCGGCTCTACGGCCGGCGGACATCCGTCTTGGGCGAGTTGACCGCTCCGCCTGTACCAGCGCGAGCTCCACGGATCCTCGGCATCGACGAGTTCGCGTTCCGCAAGGGCCGGACCTACGGCACTGTCCTCGTCGACGTCGAGTCCTCCCGGCCGGTGGATGTGTTGCCGGACCGAGAGACCAGCACGGTCGCCGCATGGCTCCAGGAGCGCCCCGGCGCCGAGATCATCTGCCGAGACCGCCTGATGGCATTCACAAAGGCCATCAGACAGGCCGCCCCCCGACGTGCTGGAGGTGGCAGATCGCTGGCACCTCCTCCAGAACCTCTCGACGGCGGTGGAGGAGACCTGCCGCCGGCACCGTGACTGCCTTCGACGGCCAGCCGAACCAGAGGCCAGCCCACCGTTGGCCACCCGGGAAACTCCGCTCCTGGACCGGATCCGACAACGCCACGCGGAGGTCAACGAGCTCGCCGCCACCGGCATGTCGCTGAACGCCATCGGCCGCCACCTACAGCTGGATCGCAAGACGGTCAGGCGCTACCGGAACAAGGATCTACCAGGGCTTCTCGCCTCGGCGCAGGACCGCGGACACGGAGTCCTCGACCCATTCATCGAGCACGTGCAGCACCGCTTCCACGCAGGCTGCACCAGCTCCATGCAGCTCTACCGCGAGGTGCTCGCCCTCGGCTACACCGGCGGGTACCACGTCGCGCACCGCTACGTAGTGACCATCCGGCAAGGCATCGCGGTCCCTGCCCGGGCGGCGACTCCCCGCCCTCGCGACATGACCTCATGGATCATGCGCCCCGAGGATTCACTCAGCACGTCCGACATGGCCCAGCTCGACGCTGTGCGGAGTGCCTGCCCGGAGATCGCCCAGGCCTGCGACCTCGCGCGGGAGTTCACCGACAAGCTCCGCCAACGCCGCCGACACCTGCTGCGGGACTGGATTCAGAAGGCCGAGCTGGGCGGCCCCGCCGCCATCGGCATCTTCGCCGACTCCATCCGCCAGGACCTTCACGCCGTTGCCGCCGGCCTCACCTTGCCCTACAGCTCCGGCATCGTCGAAGGCCACGTCAACAGGATCAAAACGATCAAGCGGCAGATGTACAGCAGGGCCTCATTCGCCCTACTCAGAGCCCGCATCCTCCTGCAGGCGTAGCCATCACGGAAGAACGGTCAGAACCTCGTAGTTGGCCAGCCTGGCCAACTACGACGCTCAGCCGCGAGTCAGTGGAACCAGGCGACGAGGCGTACGTTCTCGGCACCGTGGATTTCGCTGAGGATGCGCATGACCTTCCAGACGGGGCCCCAGTGGGTGTCGATCCCCGCGGCTGAGGCACGGGTTCGCGTGCCCGAGGCCTCGGTCTCCTGCCAGTCCGTGGTCTCCAACTCGGACCAGGTCAGCCAGGTCGTCCCGTGCACCTAGCGGGGGCCGCCACAGTCGGCGAACTCCCGCCGCAGCCCCTCCGAGGCGTCATCCGGAAAGCCGCGATCCTCCGCGAGGGGGCGGAAACCGAAGTGGTTGCGGATTCCGAAAAGACAGGCCAGGCCGTCGTAGGCGTTGGCCATGTTCAGGAGGAGGAGATCGATGCCGGCTCCCATACGGATTCCTCGTCGTCAGGGCCCCACAGGCGGGCTCCCGGCCGGCATTCGATCATTCCGCTGACATCTGTCGACATGGGGAGATCCTGCCTGCGCAGGCCAGGGGGCAGCACCTCCATTTCCTCTCGCCTGTGGAAACGCGCGCACATGATGCGTTCCTCCCGGTTGGCGACATCGATCGCCTCGCCTGCGTGTTCTTCCAGGATGTTCCGACTCCGACTCGGCGGCCCTTCTGTCACGGGTGAGCGGGGTTGTGAGGCCAACTGGGACAGCTCATTGGATCAAGTCGGTGTGCGGATGCTCGGGGGAGGTCGGGCAGACGTAGATCTGCATGTTGTCCGTGCTGCCTACTTCTACCCCCGTCGGCTGCGAGGGGTAGTGGCCTGCGTAGTGCGGACTGGTAGCAGCGGCCTGGTCTTCCTGCGGCGCCCAGCTGTGCCCATCACCACCGTCCCACTCCCAGGAAGCGATCGTCAGCAGCGGGACCATCTGTACCTCGCAGACGGCGCAGTATCGGGGGTACGGGTCGGTGCGGCCCCACGGGGGCCAGCCGCCGACCTTCCAGCCGGGTGCGTTGCCCAGATGGATGGAGTAGAAGTCGCGCGGATACGCCGCGTAGGAGCTGGCCAGGTTGGCGCCGCCTGCCTGCCACCTGTTGCAGTCCTCCAGCATTTCCTGCAGCTCCGGGCTCAAGTCCAGGCTGTTGGGGTACTCCGTGATCGCTTCTGGCGCGAGCAGGCACGGCTCCGCAACGTAACCCGGATAGTCCGCCTCGTACGGTTCCGGTGGTGCGGCGAGGACGTCGCCGACCTCCGCGGCGGACCGCCAGAACAGTGCGGTCGCCGGCTTGTAGTCCGGATCGTGCTCATACGGGCACCAGAGGATCTGAAGCAGATCAGCCTGCCCGGGCGGCCGCAACAGGGGTACGTCGCGCAGGAACAGCTGAGCCACGGAAAGCATCGGGACCGGGCAATCCGCCGGACCGGGAAGGTCGGCTTTGAGCCGTTCGGCAAGCCACGCGGCGTTGCGCTCCTTGAGCGCCTCCTCCTCGGGCGTGAGTGTGGACTCCAGATCAGGGCGCCGCCGGTACTGCAAGGCTCTCTCGAGCCGCACTTCGGTCGGTGACTGGCGGAAGCCGGTGTCCACGTGCAGGTGCGCGTCCTTGCAGTGCGGCCAGGGCTCTTCTGCTGGCCACAGCAATGGCCCGCCGACCGAGCTGTCCCTGACCGACGGCGACCCCGGCCGGGGATGCAGCCGTATCGCGGGGCGTGCCAGCGGCGCCAGCTGAGGGAAGACCGTTGCCACCTCGACAGGCCGCGGCGGAGTAGTGCGTACGAAACTCATGCTGGTGATCTTGTCACCAGGTACCGACAGCAGGGGCTAGGCAGTTTCGTTTGGATCAGTGGGACGTTGGGCCGGGCGTGTCATTGACTGATGTGCAGTGGGCGCGGATCGAGCCGCTACTTCCGGACCGGACCCCGAGGCGGGGTGGCCGCTGGCGGGATCACCGTGAGGTGATCGACGCGATCGCCTTCAAATTCAGGACGGGAGGGCAGTGGGTCCATCTGCCGGCGAAGTACGGGAACTGGCGAGGCGTCTATAACCGCCTGCGGATGTGGGCTGTCGATGGCACGTGGGAGCGAGTGTTCACCGCGCTGATGGCCCAGGCAGATGCCGACGAGGAGCTGGACTGGGCCGTCTCGGTGGACTCCACGATCGTGCGCGCTCATCAGCACGCCGCCGGGGCCCGCGAAAAGGGGTTCTGGCAGTGGAGCCGGATGATCACGCCATCGGCCGGTCGCGCGGTGGACTGACGACGAAGATTCATCTTGCTGCCGACGGCCGCTGCCGTCCCCTTACGTTCGTTCTGACCGGCGGCCAGGCAGGGGACGCACCCGCCTTTGTGGACCCCATGGCTGGCCTGCGTGTTCCGCGTCGCCGTGGACGGCCCCGGACCAGGCCGGACGTAGTCCTCGCCGGCAAGGCGTATTCCTCCCGCGCGATTCGCGACCACTGCGACCCTCTACCTGGCCGGACTTCATATCGCAGGCACCTTCCTTTGGTCCGCCTACTGACCCGGGAAAGCTGCCTGGTGTCAGTTGGACGTGGGCCGGCGCATGGACGTGGGCCGGCGCACGCATTGTCGGAGGCTGCTGGCAGCATCGCCGCTATGAACGCCATCCGTACCACCCCGCCGCGGCCACTCGACGTCACGGGGCTCTTTCCCCAACTGGCACCCCTGGCACGGACGGCGACCCGGCTGCACCCCCTTCCCGGTTCGCCCACGCCGCACGACAGCTCCGTCGGTGGGCCACTGCTCTGGCCCACCGACGAGCCGTGGCCGTACTGCGAGGGACCGCACGTGCGGGGAGGAAACAGGATCCTCTCGCCGCAGGACATACGGGAATGGCGTCGTAGCCGGGCGGCAGCAGAGAGCCGGCGGGGCCGCGATCCGCAGGGGCCCTGGGTCACACCCGAGGAGCTGGAGACGGAGAAGCGGCTCCTGGCAGGCCGCCCGTGGCCCGAGGGCCCAATCGCCATGGTGCCTGTTGCTCAGTTGTACGTGCGCGATGTCCCCCTGCTGTGCCCGCCGGGGCAGTCCGAGGCCGATCTACTCCAAGTCCTCTGGTGCCCCTTCGATCACTCGGAGCACCCCACCACCGCACTGTTCTGGCGGACTGCAGCGACCGTGACGGACGTGCTCGACGCACCACCCGAGCCGCCCGCGGTCCAGTTCGAAAGCTACCTACCGGAGCCGTGCCTGCTCGCGCCGGAGCAGGTCACCGAGTACCCCAATTCCATGGAGTTGAGCAAGGAGCTGCAGGAGCAGCTGGGGGACCTGAGCAGGTGGGAGACGGCCGGAGAAGCGTGGGACAGCACATACGCGGTAGCCCCGGACGAGTTCTACGGGGACCATCTGTCCACCGCTCCTGGCTGGAAGGCGGGTGGCTGGACTCGCTGGGGCCTCACCGATCCCATGCCCCGGGTCTGCTCCGAGTGCGGCACCGAGGCGGTGCCGCTGCTCACCATCGCGAGCACCGAATGGAGCTCGGGCAACGAGAGCTGGATCTCCGAGGAGGAGCGGGCCGATCCCACACCACTCCTCCCCGGCACCCCTCCGGGGAACATCACCATGATCGTCATCGCAAGCGGCTACGACCTGCAGCTCCACGTGTGCCCGGAGTCCCCGGATCATCCGCACATCGAACTGATCCAGTGAGCACTCATCACCGGGAAGCCTGTGCAGCCTGGGCGCAGGTATCGATGCCGCGGCCGTTTCTCCAGTCAGCGGTCCTATTCAACGACCAGATGATCCAAACGAAGGACCCTAGCCCACCCGGCGCCTCTGGGCGGCCCAACCATGCGAAGGGCTCGACCATCCCGTCCCTGCCCAACTGCCCACGCTCCGGCCGCTCCGCGGGCGCCGCCCGTCTGACCTGCCTGTTCATCAGGGCCATGTGCGTGCTGAGCGGGGTCTCCTTCGCGGCGCGCTGGTCAGGCGGCTCCTGCTGGCCGCCAGGCACCTGGACTCCGCGTGGCCAGGTCAGGCGCCGACGGTGGCGCCGCCGTCCGGGAGCAGCTCGGGCATCCCATCCACCAGTACTACGACCCCGGCCACTTCGCCGGCTTCGGTGCGGCCGACCCAGACGGGATAGGTGCCGTCCCCCGTCGTCGCGAAGGCTGCCAGTTCGCCGCCGGTGGCCTGGTCCCGGGTCCGCAGGAGGTACATGGAGTCGTTGATGTCCTCGTAGACGTCCGGGTCCAGGTCAGGGTCTCCCTGGATCAGGCCTTTCTCGAAGAGCGCGAGGAGGGGTTCCCATGCCCCGGCATCGGCGAAGCAGCCGGTGGCTCCGTCTGTGGCGAAACCGGAGATCTGATCATCGACGAACAGTCGGAGGTCGTCGTCGGGCTTCAGCGCCATCTCCCAGGTCACAGCGGGGACCTCGCTGACGAGTACGCGGACAGCCATGGTGTCCGTACGGGTGACCTCGCTCCCCTCCCACATGCAGTGATAGCTGTGTCGGGCCCGAGCCTCCTCCAAGGCGTACTCCCCAGGCGGAACGGAGACTGTGATGTGCGGGCCGTCTCCGTGGTCGATGTCCGGGCCGGAGACTGCGAGCAGCCCGCTGGGCACGCGCAGGGTGCCGATGCGGCGTGGCTCCACAATCGTCATCTCGGGGTGGTATCCGTCGGTCACGCGTACCCCGGGCCGGAACAGCTCACCGATCGGTCCGGGCTGCGCCGGGTGAGGTGGACACCAGCACGTGGTGGGCGCGAGCCCGCTGCCGTCGGTGGCCGCCGCGGTCGGCTCGGCGACGTCGAGGACCGGCGTCTCCGTAAGCCCGTGCACCTGAGACGAGAGCAGCGGCCACTCCCCGAAGACCGGCCGGTCCACCCAGTGCTCGTCATCGCGGCTCCTGGGCGCGGTGACGTGTATGCGCCCGCGCTCGCCCTGGGGCTGCTCCGTTTGGCGGCCCCTCCCGCCCGGGAAGAGCTCCACGGTGATGCGCGGACAGGCCTCGTCGAATTCCGTCATCTCTGGGCCGGTGTAGTGCCAGCGGACGTTGCGCCGGGGCCACAGCCGCGTCGGGTCGTCCAGCAGGCGCACGTCGAGCTCGCAGGTACCGCGGCCCTGAGCGTCGTACACCCACAGACCGACGTAGTGATCCCGCCAGGAGACGAGCCTGACCTCCAGCGGAGCCTCCCGGCCCTCAGTCCGGTACACCACTACATACGGAAGCCCGGCGGCATCCCGCTCACGGGCCTCCTCCACGGATATCGGCCTCCAGGGGGCGCGAGCCCCCAGGTCCCACGCCCGGGCGTACCCCACCTCAACCATCATTGCCGCTCCCCGCTCCCCGCTCCCGCTCGCCTCCGTAACGACGAGCTGAAACATAGCCGCCACCTGCGACAACGGCCGTGCCGGGCCGACTAGAACGCGCACCGAGGCCAAGTGCAACGCGAAATCGCCAACTAGAACGCCAAGTCTTGTGACTGGGCGTTTTAGTTGGCCCGTCCGGCCAGATACGCGCTCGATTGGAGGCGACGCGGCGCCTCCCCCTAGCGGCCGACCGTGCTCCAGTCGGCGGGGGCGGGCAGGACCGAGCGGCGAGCGAGGTGATCGTGGAGCCGACAGTGGAGTCGCACTGTTCGAATTATGTTCGATACGGTGGTCGTATCCGGCCGGAGTGGCTGGAAAGGGATGGTGGGCGTCGGCTGCGGCCGTCGTGATGGGTGGCCGGTCCGGCGGTGGGCGGCGGGCGGCCGGGTGGGTGACCAGCGGGATCTCCCGGGGTGGGGTGTCGAATGGGAGTCGAACAAGCTATCGAATACCGTCTATGCTGGAAGGACCGGAGGGAGCCGGGTGTCAACGAATGGGGGCTGACCGCAAGAGCTGGAGGTGGTTCGGGTGTTCCCGCACCTGCACGTAGCCTCCGGTTACTCGGTGCGCTACGGCGCCTCGCTGCCCGGCCGGCTGGTCGAGCAGGCGGCCGCGCAAAACCTTGCGGCACTGGCTCTCACCGATCGTGACACCGTGGCCGGAGCGGTCCGGTTCGCACGGGCCTGCGCGAAAGCCGGGGTCCGGCCGGTGTTCGGTGTCGATCTCGCGGTCCCGCTCATGCATCCGGCAGGGGCGGAGCCGCCGAAAGGCCGCACCCCCGCCCGGGGCGGCGCCTTCGTTGCCGACACCGCACCGCGGATCACGCTGCTGGCCCGGGACCGCACCGGATGGGCCAACCTCTGTGCGCTGATCACCGCCGCGTGGGCAGCCCGCGCGCAGGCCGGCGGCGGCCAGCCGATCGCCCCCTGGGACGCGATCCAGCGGCACGCCGAGGGACTGACCGCGCTGCTCGGCCCGGCCTCCGAGCCGGTGCTGGCGCTCGCCGCCGGCCGCCCGGACCGCGCCACCCTGCTTCTGGCCCCCTGGCGCGAGGTCTACGGGCAGCACCTGCGGCTGGAAGCCGTGCACCACCGGCGCACCGGCACCGGACCCGGCTCCCTTCGCCTGGCCGCCCGTACCGTCGGTCTGGCGGCCGAACTGGACGTGCTCCCCGTCCTCACCAACGCGGTCCGCTACGCGAACCGGGAACAGGCACCGATCGCCGACGTCCTGGACTCCGCGCGTTTGCTCACTACGATCCAGCCCGGCCGGACCTGCAACGGGGAGCGCTGGCTGAAGGGCGCCGCCGAGATGGCCGAGCTCGCCGAGGAGGTGGCCCGCGCGGCCGGTCAGGAGCACGGCGGGGCCGAACACCTGCTGGCCACCACGGCCCGTACCGCCGCGGACTGCCGCCTCGACCCGCAGTCCGACCTGGGGATCGGTCGCGTGCACTTCCCCGAGGAGCACGTCATCGGCGCGGCCCCCGGTACCTCGGCCCGGATCCTGCGCCTGCGGTGCGAGGCGGCGATGGTCCGCCACGGCTACGACCGTTCCGCCACGATGCGCACCCGCCTGGAAGAGGAGCTACGGGTCATCCAGACCCTCGGCTGGCCGACGTACTTCCTGACCGTTTCCAAGGTCGTCGACGACGTACGAGACCTCGGGATCCGGGTGCAGGCAAGGGGCTCGGGCGCGGGCAGCCTGGTCGTCCACCTGCTCGGCGTCTCCTTCGCCAACCCCCTCGACCACGAGCTGATCATGGAGAGGTTCCTGAACCTGCGCCGCCGCACACTGCCGGACATCGACATCGACGTGGAGTCCGCCCGGCGCCTGGAGGTCTACCGCAAGATCATGGACCGGTTCGGTACGGACCGGGTCTGCACCTTGTCGATGCCCGAGACCTATCGGGTGCGGTGGGCGATCCGCGACGCCGGCCTCGCACTCGGCCTGCCCCCGGACGAGGTCGGACGCCTGGCCAAGGCCTTCCCGCACATCGCCGCCCGCTCGGCCCGCACCGCACTGCGCGAACTCCCGGAGCTGCGACAGGTCGCCGCCGGCGCAGACCGGTACGGACGGCTGTGGGAGCTGGTCGAGGGACTGGACGCGCTGCCCCGGGGCAGCGCCATGCACCCGTGCGGCGTCATCCTCTCCGACGCGACCCTGCTGCAGCGCACCCCCGTCGTCCCCACCGCCACCGAGGGTTTCCCCGCCACGGTCTTCGACAAGGAGGACGTGGAAGGCGATGGCCTCGGACTCCTCAAGCTCGACGTCCTCGGCGTGCGGATGCAGAGCTCGATGGCGTACGCGGTGCGGGAGATCGAGCGCACCACCGGCGAGCGGATCGACCTGGACGACCGCACCCAGGTACCGCTGACCGACCCGGCCGCCTACGAGCTGCTGCGCGAGGGCGAATCGCTGGGCGTCTTCCAGCTGGAATCCCCCGGCCAGAAGGACCTGCTCGGCCGGCTCCAGCCGGAGACCTTCGCCGATCTGGTCGCCGAGATCTCGCTGTTCCGCCCGGGCCCGGTCCAGGCGGACATGATCCGCCCGTTCCTCCTGGGCCGGCACGGCAAGAAGCCCGTCACCTACCCCCACCCGGACCTGGAGCCCTGGCTGCGCTCCACCTACGGCGTGGTCATCTTCAACGAGCAGGTCATCGGTCTGTTCGCGACGATGACCCGCACCGACCTGGCCATGGGCGAGGAGGCCCGGCGCGCCCTGGCCAGACCCGAACGCCTGCCCAAACTCCAGACCTGGTACCGGCAGCGGGCAGCCGGGGCCGGCTACGAACAGAAGGTGATCGACGAGGTCTGGCGGATGCTGGAGAACATGGGGAGCTACGGGTTCGCCCGCTCCCACGGCGTGGCGTTCGCCCTGCCCACCCTGCAGTCCGCCTGGCTGAAGGCGCACTACGCGGCGCCGTTCTACGCCGGACTCCTCGAACACGACCCCGGCATGTATCCGAAGCGGCTGGTACTGGCCGACGCCCGGCGCCGCGGCGTGCCGATCCTGCCGCTCGACGTCCAGCACTCCGCCGCCCAGTACCGAACCGAGCGGCTCGCGGACGGCCGTCTCGGCCTGCGCATGTCGCTGGCCGATGTCCACGGCATCACCGACGACCAGTCCGCACGCATCCAGGAGGGCCGGCCGTACACGGACCTCGCCGACTTCTGGGCCCGCGCCCGGCCCTCCCAGCCGATCGCCGACCGCCTCGCCCGGGTCGGTGCCTTCGCCACCCTCGCCCCGGGCGCGGCCCGCCGCGACCTGCTCCTGCAGATCGACGAGCTCCACCGGCAGCACCGCGCCGGCAGCATCCCCGACCAGCTCCTCCTCACCCCTGTCACCACCCCCGCCGCCGGAGACAGCGGCCTTCCCGCGATGACCGTCGGCGAGGAGCTGGAGGCGGAACTGGAGGTCATCGGCATGGAGGCTTCCCGGCACCTCATGGAACCGTTCCACCCGCTGCTGGCCGAGCTCGGCGTCACCCCCTCCCACCGGCTGAAGGACCAGCCGTCCGGCGGGACCGTGCTGGTGGCCGGCGCGAAGGTCGCCATCCAGACCCCGCCCATGCGCTCCGGACGGCGCACCATCTTCGTCTCCCTGGACGACGGCAGCCCGGCCGGCCAGATCGACCTCACCTTCTTCGACGACACCCACGAGCAGGCCGCCTACCCGCTGTTCCACCACTTCCTGCTCCTCGCGCGCGGCACCGTCTCCCGCCGCGGCAAGTCCGTCTCCGTCATCGGCACCCACGCCTGGAACCTCCAGGACATCGCCGACGCCCACCGGGACGGCGGGACCGCCGCCGTCCGTACGCTGCTCGTCGGCGAGCCCCCGTGCTCCGACGGCGAAGCCGTTTCGGCAGCCCGGCCGACACCGGGCGGACAGGGCGGCGGCGGACAGGGCGGCAGTGGTGCCGGGCGGCTGTGGCACGCCAGTCAGGGGAGCGCCGGATGACCAGCACCAGCACCAGCACCAGCACCAGTACCAGCACCACCACCAGGGCGACGATCGTTCACCTGCGCTTCCACCGCGCCGGCTTCGAGACCTACCGCGAACTGTTCACGGTGCTCGGCGACATCACCCCCGTCGTCCAGGCGCTCCCGCCGGACAGCGCGCTGCTGGACCTGGCCGGTGCCACGCGGTACTTCGGGCAGTCTCCCGCAGAGCTCGCGGACCGGCTCCAGACCCGGCTCGCAGCCCGGTACGGACTGGTCAGCACGGGCGGGATCGGCCCGAACCGTCTCCTCGCCACCCTCGCCGCCGGCGCCGCCCCGCCCGGCACCGTCCGGGTGCTGCCCGACGACCCGGCCGAACAGGAGGGCTTCCTGTGGAGCTGCCGGGTACGGGCACTGCCCGGGGTCGGGTCCGTACTGGAGCGCTCGCTGCTCCGGTACGGGATCGAGACGATCGGCGATCTGGCCGTCCTCCCGGTGACCACGGTGCAGCGCATCGCCGGCGCCTCCGCCGGCCGCCTCCTGCACGAGCGGGCTCGGGGGACCGACCGCCGCACCGTCAGCCCGGGCGGACCGCCCGCCACCATCACCAGTGCCCAGCGCTTCGACCGGGACGTCCTCGACCCGGCCGAGGTCCGCCGCGCCCTGCTCGGCGCGGCCACGGATCTCGGAGCCCGGCTGCGGATCGCCGGGCAGGTTGCCCGAACGGTCGAGCTGCAGGTCACCTACGCCGACCGGTCGACCACCACACGCTCGCGCACCCTGCCCGAGCCCACCGCCCACACGCCCTCCCTCCAGCAGACGCTGTACGGACTGTTCTCCGCGCTCGGACTGCAACGGGCGCGCGTGCGGGCGGTGACCGCCCGGGTCGGCGAGCTGACCGGCTCGGCCGGCACCGCCGAGCAACTGACCTTCGACCGGCCCACCGAGAACGCCCGCGCACTGGAACCGGTCATCGACCGGGCCGGCCGGCGCTTCGGCGCCGGCGCCCTCCACCCGGCCTCACTCCTGGCACCGGGGCGAGGACCTCGGCGGGCGTTATCGGGAGAGCGCCCTGCCGCAGGGGCCCAATGTGGTTCGGCAACCGGGCTCGTATCTCAGCAGTGCCCCGGCAAGGCCGGGTGGTTCAGTGGTCCGAGAGCCCCGGGGGCTGTTGCTCTCCGCTCAACGGCGGCCAGGGACCGGCCAGTAGGCGCTCGGCCTCCGCGACGATCGCTCCGGCCAACTGCTCGCGCGTGCCGCGCCGGATCCGGTCCCAGTCGTTGTAGGCATCGACCCTGTCGACGAGCGGCCGGAGCGCCCGGGGCCGGGCCAGCGCACCCCAGCCCTCGTACGCGGTCAGGTCACCACCGGTTCCAGGGGCGAGACTCCCGTTCGCGATGAGCCGGAGCCACCAGCGCACGAGTTCCCCACGCGCGGCCTCCCACGGGATGCCGGTGTCATCGGCGGGAAGGTCCCCGGCCGGCCCCAGCTCGGCCAGCACCTTGTCGAAGAGCGCGTCGGCGCTCTGATGCTCGGTGCGCGACAGGCCGGCGAGGAGCGGAAGCGACTCCGTCTCGACGTCGAGGACCAGTGCCGTCAGCCCCGCCTCGATCAGCTGGTACGGGTGGTGCGGTCGGCCGATCAGCCGCTCCAATGCCAGCATGCGCAGGGCCTCGACGGCCTCCTGCGCGGTGACGGCGTAGGGGGTGTGCGGGGTGGGCGTGGCAAGGTCCGTGGCGGGACCGCCGTTGACGAAGTACGACCAGAAGTCGACGGTCGCGCGGGCCGGAAGGGTGCTCGCCCCGCCGGTGAACTCGTGCCGTACGTAGTCGGCGAGGTCGTTCCCGTAGAAGATGATGTCGGTCTGGTGGACGGACAGCACGGGGTGACCCCACTCGCCTGCCGTGCCGGGCAAGTAGCGGTGGCTGTAGACGGGGACCAGCTGCGGGACGGCCGCCAGCTCGGACCGTGCCATGCGCAGCGCCGCGGATGTTCCTGAGGGCCTCGGCCTCCAGGAGGGGTGCCAGAAGCCGCTGTGTTCCACGTCGAAGAGCACGCCCTCGACTGGTCGGGAGAGCCGCTCGGCAAGGTCCTCGGGATCGCCGCCCCGCCAGTCGGGCCAGCTTCGCGAGCCGTGCGGGAGCCCGGCGGCAAGAAAGACCCTGTGGTCCGCGGAGAACGTGAAGCCGAACCGTGCCTGGACCGCGTCGAGTTCCCGCTCGCTGAGGCCCGGCCCGATCTCGGCACCGAGCATGTTCTGAAGGCCCCGGGCGGCCTCCACGGTCAGCGGCATGGGCGACTGTGCGGTCATCCCGGCAGCCTAGTGGCCGACTGCTTCGGTTGTGCGGATGTAAAAGTGTAGCCGTTGCATTTATTTAGCTGTTGTGTTCTTCTGGGGGAGCGGGCTGCGGATCAGCGCCCCGCCCCTCATTCCCCGCGCTCGAAAGGAGTGATCAGTCATGTCCACGACTGCCTCCCTCCCCTCCACCGGCCCCGCTGCCGGGCCCATGGCCGTACCGAAGAACGTGCGCTGGGTGCTGCTCGGCGTCATGCTCGCCATGCTGCTGTCGATGCTCGACAACATGGTCGTCAGCACCGCGATGCCCACGATCGTCGGCGACCTCGGCGGCCTGGAGCACATCTCCTGGGTCGTCACCGCCTACACCCTCGTCACCGCCGTCACCACCCCGGTCTGGGGCAAATTCGGCGACCTCTTCGGCCGCAAGCGCATGTACCTGGCCTCGATCGCCGTCTTCATCCTCGGGTCCGCCCTGTGCGGGACCTCCGGCTCCATGGGCGAGCTGATCGCCTACCGCGTCGTGCAGGGCATCGGCGCCGGTGGCATCGGCGCGGGCGCCTTCGCGCTGATCGGAGCCCTCGTACCGCCGCGCGAGCGCGGCAAGTACCAGGGCATGACCGCCTCCGTCATGGCGATCGGCACCATCGGCGGACCGCTCCTCGGCGGCTTCGTCACCGGCCACTTCGACTGGCGCTGGGCCTTCTACGTCAACCTGCCGCTCGGCCTGGTCGCCCTGGTGTGGCTGTGGCGGAAGCTGCAGGTCCCCGCCCAGCGCATCCAGGCGAAGATCGACTGGGCGGGCATCGCCCTGCTGACCCTGTCCATCACCGCGATCGTCCTGGCCGCCACCTGGGCCGGCAGCACCTACGCCTGGGGGTCCTGGCAGATCCTGTCGCTCGGCGCCGCCGCGATCGTGGGCCTGGCCCTGTTCGTCCAGGTCGAGAAGCGGGCCGTCGAACCGCTGCTGCCGCTGAGCGTGTTCACCGGCCACCGCAACTACCCGCTCGCCATGGTCCTGCTCTTGGCCGCCGGTGTGGTCATGTTCGGCGCGGGCCTCTACCTGCCGCTGTTCCAGCAGACCGTCCAGGGCGCCTCGGCCACCAACTCCGGCCTGCTGATGCTCCCGATGATGATCCCCGTCGTGATCGTCTCGACCATCGCCGGGAAGGTCATGTCCGCCACCGGCAAGTACAAGATCTTCCCCGTCGTCGGCACCCTGTTCCTGGTGGCCGGGCTCGGCCTGCTGGCCACCATGGACGCCCGCACCTCGTCCCTGCTGACCAGCCTCTACATGGTCCTCGTGGGCATCGGCCTCGGCTTCACCCTGCAGATGGCCGGCACCATCGCGCAGAACAGCGTCTCCCTGCGCGACATGGGCGCGGCCATGAGTTCGGTCAACCTCTTCCGGACCCTGGGCGGATCCCTCGGCGTCGCCGTCTTCGGCTCGCTGTTCACCCGCGCCGTCCAGCCCACCCTCCCGGCCGGCGGCGACAGCGGCCCGAACGCCCTGCGGAACCTGCCCGCCGGATCCGGGGACGCCTACCTCACCGCGGTCACGGACGGCACCGGCCACATCTTCCTCACCGCCGCGACCGTCTGCGCCCTCGCCTTCATCGCCGCGCTCTTCGTCATCGAGGTCCCGCTGAGGAAGGCCGGCCCGCCCGCACCCGCGGACACCCCCGCGAAGACCCCCGTCGCCTCGGCCAACTGACATCCCCCGCGCACGGCAGCACTGCCGACCCGTACGAACGGAGCACCACCATGAAGACGCCCACCCCTGCCCCCACCCCCCGCATCGCCATCATCGGCGCCGGTCCCGGCGGCCTGACCTGCGCCCGCATCCTCCAGCGCCACGGCGTCGCCGTCACCGTTTACGACCGCGAGAGCGGTCCCGACGCCCGCGACCAGGGCGGCACCCTCGACCTGCACGAGGACAACGGCCAGATCGCCCTGCGCGAAGCCGGACTCCTGGAGGAGTTCTTCCGCCTCTCCCGCCCCGAGGGGCAGGAGATGCGTCAGCTGGACCCGGCGGGCACCCTCCTCTTCCACCACACCCCCGAAGAGGGAGAAAGCTTCAAGCCGGAGATCGACCGCGGCGCCCTCCGCAATTTCCTCCTGAACTCGCTGGAGCCCGGCACCGTCCGCTGGAGCCACACCCTGCGGTCCGTCGAAGGCCCCGAAAAGGGCCCCCGCCGGGTGCGCTTCGACGACGGAACCACGATCGAAGCCGACCTCGTCATCGGCGCGGACGGCGCCTGGTCCAAGGTCCGCCGAGCCATCTCCCCGGCGCTCCCCGCATACACCGGCGTCAGCTTCCTCGAAGCCTGGTTCCACGACGTCGAAACCCGCCACCCCGCCATCGCCGCACTCGTCGGCCAGGGCAGCGCCGCCGCGGCCGACGGCGAGCGCGGGCTGTTCGCCCAGCGCAGCAGTGGCGACCACATCCGCGTCTACGTCATCCAGCGGGTCCCCGCGGACTGGATCGCCGCGAACGGCCTGACCGGCAAGGACACCGAGGCCATCCGCACCCACCTCCTGGAGCAGTACCGCGACTGGTCGCCGGCCCTGCGCCGCCTGATCAGCGACAACGACGGCCGCTACGTCGACCGCCCCATCAATGCCCTGCCCGTCCCGCACACCTGGGACCACAACCCGACCGTCACCCTCCTTGGCGACGCCGCCCACCTCATGCCCCCGCTCGGCGTCGGCGTGAACCTCGCCATGCTCGACGCCTGCGAACTCGCCCTCGCCGTGGTCAACGGCAACACCCTGGAGGAGGCCGTCCGCGTCTACGAGAAGACCATGCTGCCCCGCTCCGCAGAGATGCAGCAGCTCCTCGACCGCGGCGCCGAAGCCCTGCTGTCCACGGAACTCCCCGACTTCGCCGACGGGGTTGCCTAGTGCTGTGGCGGCCGTCCGTGGGGTGCGCGCGGCGGTCGAGGTCGACGTCGTCCTGGCGGACGGGTCCCCGGGGCGCGCGGCCGTGTCCCGGCTCGGCGCCCACGCGATCCTCGGCTCGCTAAGCGGGCCGCTCCGCACTCCGCCGGGCCTGACCGGCGGGCGGCCACGGTCTGGGCGCCGATTCGCATCCGACGTCCGGCGGTCCGCGCCTTCCGGGTGATCGACCAGTGAAACGGGGCGGCCGCGGGCGGTCCCTACAACTCCGTCGGCCCGATCGCGCCGGGCTCCGGGAGGAACCCGCCATTTCCGTCCGGGGGCGGTCGCGCGGGACCGGTGCGGGGTTAACGTCCCCGAATGTCCTCGAACACACAGGCGCCTTCCGCCAGTTCACCCAGTCGTCGCGTTCTCCTGCGCACCGCCCTGGCCGGGTCGGCGGCCGCCGGGTCCGTCCTCGGGCTCGGCTCCGTCTTCCCGGCCTCCGCCTCCGAGGCCTCCGCGGGAGGCTTGGACGGGGCCCGTCCGCAGACCCCGCAGGAGGCGCTGCGGCGCCTGGCGGCCGGCAACCGGCGCTGGGCGGCGTACCGCCAGCAGCACCCGCACGAGTCGCGTTCCGTACGCCTCCAAGTGGCGCGGGAACAGCACCCCTTCGCGATCGTGCTGGGCTGCGTCGACTCCCGGGTCCCGCCGGAGCTCGTCTTCGACCAGGGGCTCGGAGACCTGCTGACCGTACGCGCGGCGGGCGAGGTGCTGGACGAGGCGGTGCTCGGCAGCATCGCGTACGGGGTCCTGGAGCTCGGCGTCCCCCTGGTCCTGGTCCTCGCCCACCAGTCGTGCGGGGCCGTCGGCGCCGCGGTCCACGCGGAGGAGACGGGTACCGAGCTGCCCGCCCACATCCGGTACCTGGCCGAGCAGATCCGGCCCTCCATCGACCACGGTCAGCACGGGGAGGCCCGTGTCGCCGCCACCATCGATGCCCACGCGCGCCGGACCCGGGGCCTGCTGGCGGCGGAGCCGGACCTGGCCCGCAGGATAGCCACCGGCCGGCTCGCCGTGGCGGTCGCACGCTACGACCTGGACGACCAGAAGGTCCGCATGCTGCCAACCGAGTAATCACCGGGCGATACCGCTCGCATATCGCCGCCGCTACGCAAAAACACCCCGGACCGATTGACGGCCGGGGTGTTTGCCTGCGTATATTTGATGTTTCACATCGAGGCAGAGCCGAGACGTGAGAAAGCTTATGAGGACACCGTACCGCGTCAGGAGTGGAATTGTCAACCGAAGAATTCCGGAATGAGCAGCAATTCATCACGTCTCTCTACGCGCGCCTCGACGACCTGCGGGAGCAGGCCGAACGCGCCGTGCAGGGTGCGCTCGGCGAGCCTGGCGGCGGGTTCCAGGCGCGACTGGAGCGGGACGTCGTGGTCGCTGAACAGTCCGGTCTGCTTTCCGCTCTGAACTCGGGCGAAAGCGGCCTGTGTTTCGGCCGGCTGGAGTTCTCCGACGGCTCGGATCGCCACATCGGCCGCATTGGAATCAGGCAGGACGACCGGGAGCGAACCCCTCTCGTCCTCGATTGGCGGGCCGAAGTCGCACGGCCGTTCTATCTCGCGACCGGGTATTCCCCCATGGGGCTGCGCCGACGCCGCCACATCACCACCCGGGGCCGCGAGGTCACGGCCCTGCACGACGAGATCCTCGACCTCGCCGATACGGAACGCACCGGCCACGAGGGGGCCGACGCGGATGCCGTGCTGCTCTCCGCCCTCGACGCCGCCCGGACCGGCCGGATGCACGACATCGTGCAGACCATCCAGGCCGAGCAGGACCGCATCATCCGCTCCACGCACCGCGGAATCCTGGTGGTGGAGGGCGGCCCCGGCACCGGCAAGACCGCCGTGGCCCTGCACCGTGCCGCCTACCTGCTCTACGCGCACCGCGAGCTCCTCGCCAAGCGCGGCGTACTGATCGTCGGGCCGAACCCGGCCTTCCTCGGCTACATCGGCGAGGTCCTCCCGGCCCTCGGCGAGACCGGGGTGCTGCTCGCCACCCCCGGCGAGCTGTTCCCCGGCGTGCGCGCGAGCGCCGCCGACCGCCCCGGCGCCGCCGCCGTCAAGGGGCGCGCGGAGATGGCCGGGATCCTCGCCCGCGTCGTGAGCGACCGCCAGGCGCTGCCGGAGACCGTGCCCGCGGGCAGCGGCGAGGACGCAGACGTGGTCCCCGAACCGGCCCTGGAGATCGACCACGACGACTACGGGACGCTGCTGCTCGACCGGACCATGGCCCACGAGGCCCGGGACCGGGCCCGCGCCACCGGACTGCCGCACAACCTCGCGCGCCCGTACTTCGCCTTCCGGATCATCGACGCGCTCACCGAACAGCTCGCCGACCGGCTCGGCGCCGACCCCTACGGCGGCCCCAACCTGCTCGGCCCCGACGACATCGCCCAGCTGGGCAAGGAGATCGCGACCAGCGCCGAGGTGCACGCCGCCATCGACACGCTGTGGCCCCCGCTCACGCCCCGCCAGCTGATCTCCGACTACCTCGCCGAGCCCACGTACCTCCCCGAACGGGACGCAGCGCTGATCCGGCGCACGACGACGGGCGACGCGGACTGGACCCCGGCCGACGTCCCGCTGCTCGACGAGGCCGCCGAGCTGCTCGGAGTCGACGACACCGCGCGGCGCGCCGCCGAGGAGCGCGAGCGCCTCGAACGCGTCGCGTACGCGCAGGGCGTCCTCGACCTGTCGGCCGGGTCGGAGTCCTACGAGTTCGAGGACACGGAGAACGAGTTCCTCGCGGCGCACGACATCATCGACGCCGAGCGGATGGCGGAGCGCCAGGAGGAGGCCGACCACCGCAGCGCGGCCGAACGGGCCGCCGCCGACCGCACCTGGGCCTTCGGGCACGTCATCGTGGACGAGGCGCAGGAACTGTCCGCCATGGCCTGGCGCCTGCTCATGAGGCGCTGCCCGACCCGTTCCATGACCCTGGTGGGCGACCCGGCCCAGACCGGCGACGAAGCCGGCTGCGGTTCCTGGCGGCAGATCCTCGCGCCCTACGTGGAAGACCGCTGGGAGCTGGTGCGCCTCGGCGTCAACTACCGTACGCCCGCCGAGATCATGGAGCTGGCGGCAGCCGTGCTCCGGGCCCGCCACCCGGGCTTCGAGCCGCCGAGTTCGGTCCGTTCCACGGGGCGCCGGCCCTGGGTGGCGCGGACCGACGACCTGGCCGCGGCGGTGGCCGCCGCGGTACGCGAGGGCGCTCCGGCCGAGGGCCGCCTCGCGGTGATCGCCCCGCGCCCGCTGCACGAGGAACTGGCGGCCGCGCTGCCCGGCGTACGGGCGGGGGAGGAGCCCGACCTCACCCGGCCGGTGGTCCTGCTCGCACCGCGGCAGGCCAAGGGCCTGGAGTTCGACACGGTGATCGTCGTGGAACCGGCCGATCACGAGCCGAGCGACCTCTACGTGGCCCTGACGCGCGCGACCCAGACCCTGGGGGTGCTCCACACCGGCCGCCTGCCGGAGGGCCTGGACGGACAGCCGTAGCGGGAACGGGATCTACGAGCCGCTCCCCGGCGGCCTGGCCAGACCCTGCTCGTCGCACGGGAGCCGGTCCGCCGGGTAGTCGGCCAGGAAGTCCCGGACCGACTCCTTCCTGACCTCCGTCATCTGCACGGGTTCCACCACGATCACACCCCCGAAGGGGCGGTCCACGTCCCGGATGATGAGCAGGGTCGCGGTCAGCAGCACGGTGACGACGACCAGGGCGGCGAGCGGCCCCCTGTTGCCCTTGCGGGGCAGGCACAGAGCGAGGCCGACCACGGTCACGGCGAGGTTCACCAGCATGAACCAGTAGATCAGGCCCGGGATGGTCGGAGTGGATTCGGCCATCCTGGCCTGTCGGCCCAGAGACCGCTGATCATCCGCGGCGACCAGCATGCCGAACGTAGGGCTGTCCGTGCCCAGTTCCTTGAAGCTCGCGCGGAAGTCCCTGCTCCACACGCTGGGGGCCGGGGAGCCCTTGCCCCCGGCCATGGCCGGCCATTCCTTGTGCTCGACGGCGCGCGCGTAACAGACGGCGTCACCGCGCAGCCGCTCGCGCAACGCCGGGGGAGCGTAGTCCGCCACCTCCGCGAGGTGGTCCAGTGCGTGGGCCTCCGCCCGTGCGGCGTCGTCGGCCCGCCCGTTGGAGCTGGAGGCGGTGACGAGCATGAACGCGAGGATCAGGATCGTCAGGGTCATCAAGGGTCCGATGAGGTCGCGCACGCCCATGCCCTCGGCGTCGTCACCGCCCATCAGCCCGGGGCGCAGGAACCGGTTCGCGGCAAGCCCCGCGGCCAGTGCGAGGAAGGCGACGAGAACGGTGATCGTCACCGGCCGGCCTCCCCGGCGGCGGTACCGGGCGGCCCCGTCACGTATCCCACCAAGATCTCCTTCATAGGCTTCCGGGCCCCGGAGGGTCGCGCTTCCGTGATCCTCGTGTCCGTCCCGTCCCATCCGGCCCCGACCGCGCCCACGGCGCCCGAACACCACCCGAACGCCACCCGCACGGGTGCGGCGGTGGTGTCGTTCGACAGACGCGCGCAGTCCCGTACCGGAGGAACTCGCCCGGCCACCCGGGTGAGTTCAGGAGCGGAACCCCGCCGCGGCGGTACCGGGCCCGCTACAACCATGGCGTGATCGAGAAGATGACGGCGCGCGGCCTGTCCGCACTCGCCGCGACACTGACGGCCGTGCTCGCGGTGGCCCTGGCCCCTGATCCGGTGCGTGCGGCCGAAGGGGCGCCCCGTACCGGCTTCGAGGCCGCGTACGGAGCGAGGTGGACCAGCGAGTCCCAGGAGCGGGACCTCCTCCACGCGGTCGGCCGGCGGGGCGAGCGCGTCACCGTCCGGACCATCGGTACGACCGTGCGCGGCCGCCCGCTGCGGCTGGTGAGCCTGGGCCGGGGTCCCGTCACCGTGCTGCTGGTGTGCAGCCAGCACGGGGACGAGCCGGCGGGGCGCGAGGCGTGCCTGAGCACCGTACGGGACCTCGCCCACGCCCGGGACACGGCGGCCCGGCGCCTCCTGGAGACCGTCACCCTGCTCGTGGTCCCGACCGCCAACCCGGACGGACGGGCGGCCGGTACCCGCCCCAACGCCGGGGGCACCGACATCAACCGCGACCACATGGCCCTGACCTCGCCCGAGGCGCGGGCGATGGCCGCCGTGCTGCGCGACCACCGGCCGCACCTCGTGTACGACCTGCACGAGTACCGGGCGACACCGGGGACGTACGACAAGGACCTCTTCGACCTCTGGCCGCGCAACCTCAACACCGACCCGGCGGTGTACGCGCAGTCCCGCCTCCTGTCCGCCGCGTACGTGCGCGGTGCGGCCCACGCGGCCGGCCACTCCACCGGGACCTACGGCATCCGCACCGACCCCGTCACCGGCGCCCCGGCCGGGCAGTCCGCGGGCGACGGCCAGGAGCGGATCCTGCGCAACACGGCGGGCGTCAAACACGCGGTCGCGCTGCTCATCGAAAGCCGCATCGAAGCCCCCTCGGGCGCGGCCGGGGACGCGGAGCGGGCCGACCCGTCCCTCAACCACCGCCGCCGGGTCGACTCCCAACTGGCAGCCCTACAAGGCCTGTTCGCCTACGTTTCCACGCGTACGGGCCCCCTGGCCGCGGCCTCGGACGCAGCCCGCCGGGCTGCGGGGAGCGCGCTGGGCCCCGTCCCTCTGGGCGGCGCGGACAACGCCCCCGCGGCCGGGGGCGAGATCCTCGCCGACCCGCCCTGCGGCTACCGGCTCACCCCGGCCCGGTACGCCGCGACCGGCGGCCGCCTCGCCCTCCACGGCGTACGGGCCGTACCCACCGCCGACGGCGGCGCGTTCGTTCCGCTGGGCCAGCCCCTGCGCGCCCTCGCGGTGCTCCTCCTCGACCCCCGGGCCCCGCACCGGATCACAACGGGGCAGCCGGTGCAGGTCTGCTGACGTGGCGTCACTTCGAGTGGAGGTGGCGGTACCGGTGCGCACCGCGGGCTCCCGGGACGCCCCCTGCGGCCGGCCGCAGGGGGAAGCGCGCTGGTCAGCCGGATGCCGTGAGCTATGTTGGGATCACGGAGTGGCACGAGAGGGAGGTCCGCCGGTGTCATCGGGGCAGCAGGCGCGCGCACAGGCGGCAGCGATCACGCCGGGCGGGCAGGCGGTCGATCACGAGCGGGCTCCCGCCGACCGGGTCCGGGCGCTGTTCGACGGGCACCCGCTCTCGCCGGGCCAGCGCCGGATCGCCCAGTACCTCGTCGACCACCTCACCGAGGCGGCGTTCCTCTCCATCACCGAGCTCGCGGAGCGGGCCGGCGTGAGCCAGCCGTCCGTGACCCGCTTCGCCTCGGCCCTCGGCTTCAGTGGATATCCCGCCCTGCGGGACGTGCTCCAGCCGATCGCGCTCAGCGCGGTGGCCGGCGCCCCGGACAGCCCCGAACAGACCCGGCGCAACGAACTGCAGGCGGCCGTCGACGCCGAGATCGAGAACCTGCGCACCGTCCGGCAGCTGCTCGCCGACACCGACCAGGTGCTCGACATCGGGCGCGAGCTGGCCCGGTCGGTGCCGCTGACGGTCCTCGGGCTGCGGATCTCCGTCTCGCTGGCGGAGTACTTCGCGTACGCGGCCCGCCGGATCCACCCCGACGTGCGCCTGGTGACCGGCGGCGGCAGCGTCGCCTCCGACGCACTGCTGCAGGCCCGTGCGGCGGGCGGGAGCTGGGTCCTGGCCTTCGCGATGCCCCGGCACGCCAAGGAGACCCTGGCGGCGCTGCGGGTGGCCCGCGGCGCGGGGCTGAAGATCGCGTTGATCACGGACCGCACGCTGGGGCCGCTGGTGGACGAAGCCGATGTGGCGCTGACGGCCGGTACCGGTTCGCGGCTGGTCTTCGACTCGTACTCGGCGCCGGGCGTCCTGTCCGCGGCGCTGCTCCAGGCGATGGCGGACGCGGACCCCGAGCGGACGCAGGCCCGGCTCGAAAGCTATGAGCAGGCCGCGGACCAGCACGGCTTCTTCCTCTAGGGCACCCCTAGGGCGAACTGGTGTGAGCCGTCATATTCACACCCTGCCCGCACATGAATATTTTCATACCCTTGCGTACTCGGCGGTATATATGTTTACTGATGGCGGCGCGGTCATCCGTCAAGATGCCAAGGAAGGTGTCCCCACACCGTCCTAGAACCAGATACCGGCGTGACGTTTCTCCTCCTCACGTGACGCCAGGTGTCCCGTCCGGCTTTCGGATCCCGCAGCGCCTCCGCGGCCTCGGCCAACCCCTGGGCCGAGGCCGCCCAGTACCTCTCCACCGGCGATCGGCGACGTTCGTCCGATCGGCTTGCTCTCGGCCCTGCCCGGCGGTGTGACGGGACAGACGGGCGAGGCCTCTTTAGGTTCGAGGGTGCTCACAGCCCCCTCGAAAGGTGGATCCATGCGTTCCGTACGCTCCGCGCTCTCCGTGGTCGCCGCCGGTCTCATCGTCCTCGGCTGCGCCTCCGCGGCCGCCGCCGATGTGACCGTCAACGCCCCGTCCGAGAAGTCGTACACGATCGTCTTCGGCGACTGGCTGCAGTTCGCCGCCGACGACGTGTTCAACGCGGGCCTCAACAACACGGTGGGTTCCAACAACTGAGCACCGGCTCCGAGGTCCCCGCTCGTCCGGCCCCGCCGGACGGCCGGGGGCCCGGCGCGTCAGCCGGTGGAGACGCCGACGAGCTGCTCCGCGATGGTGTCCGCCGAAGGGAACCTCATGCCCAGGGTCCCGACGTGCTTCCAGTGCAGGGTGCCGTCCGGCGCGATGACGAAGACGGACCGCCGCAGACCGATCACGGGAGCCGCGATGCCGAAGGCGCGGGCCACCTCGCGGTCGGTGTCGGCGAGCAGCGGGATCCGCAGGCCGCGGGCCCGGGCGAAGGCCTCGTGGCTCTCCACGCCCTGCGGGCTGATGCCCCACACCTGGGCGCCGCACGCGGAGAGCGCCTCCAGCCCGTCGGAGTAGGAGCACAACTGCGTCGTGCAGACGGGGGTGTTGTCGCCGGGGTAGAAGGCGAGAACGACCGGGTTCCCGCGCTGCTCGCCGAGCGCGTACTGCCCGCGGACGAACACGTCCTCGCTGAGCAGGCCGCCGGGGAGCGAGAAATCGCCCACCACATCGCCCACGTCCGGGATTCGGGTCACGATGGCCGCACCTCTCTGTCGTAGAGGGGCGTACGGTACCCGGTCGCGCCCGCCGTGTCGCCGCCCGGAGACCGGGGGTGGGGGCGGCGGGACGGACGCGACCGCTCGGCCTCAGCGGCGGTGCATCGTGTGCAGGGCTTCGAGGAGCACCTTGGGATCGTGGCCGCCCTTGTAGACCGGCGGCGGCTGCCGGTCCAGGTGCAGCAGCCGGGCCACCGCGGTCCACGCGGTGCGCACCGAGTACTCGACGGTGAACACCACGTCGTCGGGGACCTCGGCGTACTGGCCGATGAAGGCCAGGTTGGTGGAGCCCTCCGGGACGACCTCGGGCCGGTCGCCGGCCTTGCGCACCAGGAACTGGCTGGTGATGTACGGCATCAGCGCCGGAACGACGACCGAGGACTCCAGGATCTGCTCGCTCTGTTCGAGCCGCAGGTGTCCGAGCACCTCGGTGAGGATCTCGCGGCCCGTGCACTCGGCCATCGTCTTGCCCACGTGGTCGCCGGCCTTGTCCGGGAACAGGGCGTACCCCCACCAGACGTAGGTGCCCTCGGGCTGCTCGTGGAAGTGTGGCTGGTGGTTGAGGACGATGGTCAGCAGCCAGCCGGAGTCCTTGAAGGTGATCAGACCGCCCTTGCCGGCCTCGCTGCCGGAGAACTCCTCCATGGCCTTGAAGAAGGTCGGGTCCTGGGTGGTCACGGTGAAGGAGCCCCAGGTGGAGTCCGAGACGGAGGAGTCGAACACCGAGGGGTCGCCCAGGTGGGGGCGCTTGGCGGCCAGGGTCTGCCACAGGCGCCAGGAGTCGTCCGGCTCGGAGGTGTCCAGTACGGCGGGGGTGTCGGTGGATCCCAGGGTCGAGTTCGCGGTCATCGATCCGTTGGTGACGAACACCAGGTCCTCGGCGGCGACGGGGATCCGCACGGCCGAGCCCTCCCGCGTACAGGCGAGGGCGGTGGCGGTGGTGCCCTCGCCGTCGGCCAGCTCCACGTCGGTGACGGTGGTGTTCATCGAGAACACGACGCCGTTGCTCCGCAGCCAGCTCTGGAGGGGGCGCACGATCGAGTCGTACTGGTTGAAGCGGGTGCGGTAGATGCCCGACATGGTGTCGAAGGTCTTGAAGAGGTGCACGAACCGGTTGAGGTAGCGCCGGAACTCGATCGCCGAGTGCCAGGGCTCGAAGGCGAAGGTCGTGCACCACATGTACCAGAAGTTGGTGGTGAAGAACGCGGGCGTGAAGCAGTCGGAGATCCGCTTGCCGTCGAGCCGGGACTCGGGGGAGGCCACGCACGCGACGAGGTCCAGGCGGTCGCGCTCGGAGAACCCCATCGAGCGGGTGTCGACCCGCAGGCCGGAGGAGTCGACCAGGCGGGCCTTGTCGTTCCAGGCGAAGTCCTCGTGGAAGGCGAAGGTGTCCTCGGTGACCGAGGTGCCCGGAGCGTCCAGCGAGGGGATGGAGCGCAGCAGGTCGTAGGTGCACTCGAAGTGCAGCTCGAACATCCGGCCGCCGCGCATGGTGTAGCCGTTCTCGGGGTCTCCCGCGGCGTCCAGGCTTCCGCCGGTGCGGCCCTGGGCTTCCAGGATCGTGATGTCCGAGCCCGCGAAACCGCCCTCCCTGATCAGCAGTGCCGCCGCCGACAGGGAAGCGATGCCGGCACCCACCAGATAGGCCTTCGCCACGATGTGTCTCCTCGCCCTGGCCGTACGCACCCCGGTCGGCCGTACGGTCACCCACCCAGGCCACCACCCCCTGTGCCCTGCCGCGACTCGGGTGCGCCGTTGGACGGGTGTTCCGGGCGGGAACCCGTACTCCGCTTGCAAGAGATTTGCGTATCAGGGACTGGTTTTTGCGCACCCGGCTGGTAGCTTGGTCGCGTGAGCACCCAGAGGCTAGCCCAGGTGGCCGAGATGGCCGGCGTCAGCACGACTACGGTGAGTCGCGTACTGAACGGCAACAGGGACGTGGCGCCCGCCACCCGCGAGGCGGTCCTGACGGCCGTCGACGTGTGCGGGTTCGAGCGCCCGGTGGAGTTCCGCAAGGAGCGGGCCCAGCTGATCGGACTGGTGGTGCCCGACCTCCAGAACCCCGTCTTCTCCGCTTCGGCGGAAGCCCTCGCCGGACTGCTCAACGGCCAGGGCCTGGTCCCCGTGCTGTGCACGCGCACGGCCGACGGGGTCTCGGAGTCCCACTACGTCGACATGCTGCTCGGGCAGAACGTCGGCGGCATCGTGTTCGTCGGCGCCAGCTACACGGACATAGGCGAGGCCCAGGGCCGCGAGCTGCGCCGCCGCGCGATCCCCGTCGTCCTGGTGAATCCGGCCGATGAGAACCCGGGCGTCGCGCAGGTCTCGGTGGACGACGCCGGGGCGGCCGAGCAGGCGCTGGCGCACCTGTCGGCGCTCGGCCACGAGCGGATCGGGATGATCGTGGGCCCCTCCGGGCACGTCCCCTCGGTCCGTAAACTCGCAGGTTACGCGGCTTTCAATGCCCGCCGCGGGGTCCCGGCCCAGGAGTGGCGGCCGCTCGTCGCCCACGCGCTCTTCTCGATGGAGGGCGGCGCCACGGCGATCACCCAGCTGCTCGCGCGCGGGGTGACGGCGGTGGTCTGCGCGAGCGACGCCCTCGCTCTCGGCGCCATCCGCGGTGCGCGCCGCCGGGGCTTGAGCGTGCCGGCCCAACTGTCCGTCGTGGGCTTCGACGACTCGCTCTTCATGGTCGCCACCGACCCGCCGCTGACGACGTCCCGCCAGCCCGTCGCGGCCATGGCCTCGGCAGCGGTGCAGTTCCTGACCGAGCAGATCCGTACCGGGGTGGGCCTGTCCGCGGAGATCCTCTTCGACACCGAACTCATCGTCCGGTCATCCACCGCGCGCTCGTTCCCGGGGCGCTGACGGGGGAGCGGATGCGGAGCGAGAAGGAGGGGGCCCGGCGCAAGCCGGGCCCCTCCGCATGTCGGGGGGAGGCCTTCGAGGTGACGGCCCGACATCACGTTCTGTCACATCCCTGAATCTTGATGCTTAATGTCTTGCGTAACATTATTGACTTCTTGCGTTCACGGCTTCTACTGTCGCGCCATCGAAGCCCGACCCGCTCGGAAGGCCTGTTCGCATGGATGGCATCACCAGACGTCGCGCCCTGTTCATCTCCACCGCCCTCGTGGCGAGCCTCGCAACCGCCGCCTGCGGCGGTGCGCCGGCCCCGGCCGGCGACAAGGCCGGCGGGGTGGTGACGATCACGGTCAACGGCATGCCGGCGGCCACGCAGGCCGCCGACCGAAAGGACTTCGAGGAGCTGGTCAAGCAGTTCGAAGCGGCGCACCCGAAGATCAAGATCGATGCCCGCGAAGGCCAGATGGATCCGAAGACCTTCGCGGCCAAACTCGCCGGGGGCCAGCTCGAAGACGTCTACTACGTCTACTTCACCGACCCGGCCGGGCTCATCCAGCGCAAGCAGGGCGCCGACATCACCCCCTACCTGGCCGACGTCCCCTATCTGTCCGACATACGCCCCGAGCTCCAGAAGGTGTTCAAGGACAAGGCGGGCAAGACCTACGGCCTGCCCACCGGCAACTACTCCATGGGCCTCGTCTACAACCGCGAGCTCTTCCGCAAGGCCGGACTCGACCCCGACAAGCCCCCCACCACCTGGGAAGAGGTCCGGGCCGCCGCGAAGAAGATCAGCGCGCTGGGCGAGGACACCGTGGGGTACGCCGACTACAGCAAGAACAACCAGGGCGGCTGGCACCTGACGTCCTGGCTGTACTCCATGGGCGGCGAGGTCGCCGCCGAGGAGAACGGCAAGTGGAAGGCCGCCTTCGACAGCGACGCGGGCCGCAAGGCGCTCCAGACCCTGCACGACATGCGCTGGACCGACCGGAGCATGGGCACCCGCCAGCTCCTGGAGATCGGCGACGTCCAGAAGATGATGGGCTCCGGCAAGCTCGGGATGTACATGGCCGGGCCCGACAACATCCCCACCATCGTCAAGCAGTTCGAGCGCAAGTACGAGGAGTTCGGCCTGGCGGCCCTCCCCGGCACGGCCACCCTCGGCGGCGGCGACGGCTTCATGTTCAACCCCAAGGCCACGCCCGAGAAGATCAAGGCCGGTCTGCAGTGGATCCAGTGGAAGTACCTCAACCCCGACCGGGAGGAGGAGAACGTCACCAAGTTCTCCGGCCTGGGCGTCCCGATCGGCCTTCCCCAGCCGAACCTGTTCGCGGGCGCCGCCCAGCAGAAGATCCAGGCCGTCCACGCCGCGCACGCCAACGTGCCGCAGGAGAACTACAAGCCGTTCGTCGACCGCAGCCCCCAGGTCGAGGTCAAGGTCGAGCCGCCGAACGCGCAGCAGCTCTACACCGTCCTGGACGGCGTCATGCAGTCGGTCCTGACCAAGGAGGACGCGGACATCGACACCCTGCTGAAGGACGCCGCCGCCCGCGCCGACTCCATCCTCGCCACGGTGAAGTGACATGTCCGCACTCCCCACTCCCGCGGCCCCCGCCACGGGTCGGGCCCGCCGCCTGCGGGAGAACCTCGTCGCCTACCTCTTCCTCTCCGCCGGACTGATCTGCTTCGCGCTGTTCGCCTGGTACCCGATCGTCCGCGGCGTCCTCCTCGGCTTCCAGCAGGTGACCTTCGCCCAGCCGGCCGAGTGGGTCGGCCTGGACAACTTCCGCCGCCTCTTCGACGACCCGCTCTTCGCCACCGCCTGGCGCAACACCGGCTACTTCACGCTGCTGGCGCTCGTCTTCGGCTTCGCCGCCCCGTTCGTCACGGCCGTCGTCCTGAACGAGGTCCGGCGCGGCCAGTCGTACCTGCGGCTCACCGTCTACCTCCCGGTGATGCTCCCGCCCATCGTGACCATGCTGCTGTGGCGCTGGTTCTACGATCCGGGCCCGGGCCTCTTCAACAACGTGCTCGGCGTCCTGCACCTGCCCGCCCAGCAGTGGCTGGAGTCGGAACACCTCGCGATGATCTCCCTGGTCCTCGTCTCCACCTGGGCCAACATGGGCACCACGACCCTCATCTACCTGGCGGCCCTCGGCGGCATCCCGGGGGAGCTCTACGAAGCGGCCGAACTCGACGGGGCCTCCATCCGCCGGCGCCTGTGGCACGTCACGATCCCGCAGGTCAGGTTCATCCTCATGATCACCCTGCTGCTCCAGGTCATCGGCACCATGCAGGTGTTCGTCGAGCCCTTCGTCCTCACCGGCGGCGGCCCCAACGAAGCCACCGTCACCATCCTGCTGCTCCTCTACCGCTACGCCTTCGTCTACAACGACTTCGGCCTGGCCAGCGCGATGAGCACCCTGCTCTTCGTGGTCCTGGGCCTCTTCGCCGGCCTCTACCTGCGGCTGACCCGGACCAAGGACTGAAAGGAGGGCGGGCCGCATGGCCGCCACCGAACCCCGCTCCCGCACACTCATCGCGCCCGCCGAACTGACCCGGCCCGTCGGCCGGTTCCTGCACCGCTTCGTCCTGGGCACGACCCTGACCGGCTTCACCCTGGCCTTCGTCTTCCCGCTCTACTGGATGACCACCGGCGCCCTCAAGACCTCCGCGGAGCTGTCCCAGCCGCACCCCACGCTGCTCCCGAGCAGCTGGCACCCGGAGAGCTACGCGGAGGCCTGGACGAACACGGGCCTCGCCGGGTACTTCTTCAACACCTTCCTGCTCGCCTTCGGAGCCCTGCTCTTTCAGCTCGTCATCGACGTCTCCGCCGCGTACGCGCTGTCCAAGCTCCGTCCGGTCCTGGGCAACGCCGTGCTCGCGATGATGCTGGCCACCCTGATGCTGCCGGTGTCCGCCCTGCTCGTACCCGCGTACCTCACCGTCGTGGACGTTCCCCTCGTCCACGTGAACCTGATCAACACACCGTTCGCGATCTGGCTGCCCGCCGCGGCGAACGCCTTCAACGTCTTCATCCTCAAACGGTTCTTCGACCAGATCCCCGCGGAACTGCTCGACGCGGCCCGGATCGACGGCGCGGGCACCGTGCGGATCCTCGTCTCGGTGGTCCTCCCGCTGTCCCGTCCGGTGCTGGCCGTGGTGTCGATCTTCGCCGTGGTCGGAGTCTGGAAGGACTTCCTCTGGCCGATGCTCGTCCTGCCGGACGAGAGGAAGCAGCCGGTCACCGTCGCCCTGAACCGCCTCGCGGAGTTCATGCCGGCCAACCAGCTCCTCGCAGGCATGGTCATGGCGAGCATCCCGCTGCTGGTCCTCTTCCTCGTCTTCCAGCGGCACATCATCTCCGGCCTCACCGCCGGCAGCCTCAAGGGCTGATCACTCCCCGGCCGGCCCTCCCCGCCCCGACTCCTCGTCACCGCCGCAGCGACGGAACGCCGCGGCGGCCCCCACCGCGCCCTGTGGCCCCCGCGCGCAGGGCGCGCCCTTCAGAAAGGACACGCCGCCGTGTCTTCTTCCCGAGGAACCCGCACCAGAGCCGCACGCCTCGTCTCCCCGTTCCTCCTCACCGCCCTGGCCGCCACCGGCCTCACCGGCACCCTCGCCACCACCTCGTACGCCGTCGCCGTCACCCTGGAAGCGGAGTCGGCCGCCCTCTCCGGCGGGGCCCGAGCCGAGTCGGCGCATTCCGGTTTCACCGGCTCCGGCTACGTCGGCGGTTTCACGGACGGCAACAAGGGGGCGGCCTCCGCCTCTTTCGCGGTGCAGTCGACCGCGGCCGGTACGGGCTCGGTGGCGATCCGGTACGCCAACGGGACGGGCGCGGCCCGGACCCTGAGCCTCTATGTCAACGGGGTCAAGGTCCGCCAGGTGTCCCTCCCGGCCACCGCGAACTGGGACACCTGGGCCGTCCGCGAGGAGCCGGTCCCGCTGGCGAGCGGAGCCAATACGGTCGCGCTGACCTTCACCACCGCCGACTCCGGCAACGTCAACCTCGACAGCCTCACCCCCACCAGCCCGACGACCACGCCCACCGACCCACCGCCCGCCTCCCTCAGCCACCAGGCCGAGACCGCCTTCGCCTCGGGCGGCCCCGCGCCCGCCTCCGCGGTCACCGGCTTCAGCGGCGCCGGCTATCTGACGGGCTTCACCGCCACCGGTGCCCGAGCCGTCTTCTCCGTCTCCGCCCCCACCGCCGCCACCCGGCAGGTGGCCGTGCGGTACCGCACCCCCGGGGCGAACGCCGCGACCATCACCCTGACCGCGAACGGCGTCCCCGTACGCCGCCTCACCCTCCCCGCCACTTCGGGAGCCTGGGCCGGCTTCACCACCGACGCGCCCCTGCGCGCCCAGCTCAACACCCTCACCCTGCGCACGGAGGCCGGGGACAACGGCGACCTCCAGCTCGACGGCATCGACGTCACCGGCTCCGCGCCCAGCGCCGCCCGCGGCGCGAGCCTTCCGTACACCGCCTACGAGGCCGAGGCCGGCGCGACCAACGCCTCCGTCACCGGGCCGGACCGCACCTACAAGACCCTCGCCTCGGAAGCGTCGGGCCGCCGGGCCGTCGTACTCGACCAGACGGGGGAGTACGTCCAGTTCACGCTGGCCAAGGCCGCGAACGCCTTGACCGTGCGCTATTCGATCCCGGACAACGCCGCCGGCACGGGGACCAACGCCAGCCTCAGCCTCTACGCCAACGGCGTCCACTCCAAGGACCTGGCCCTCACCTCCAAGTACGGCTGGGTCTACGGCGCCTACCCCTACGGCAACGACCCCGCGCAGGGCGAGGCCCACCGCTTCTTCGACGAGACCCGCACCCTCACCGGTGACTTCCCCGCCGGAACCGTGCTGAAGTTCCAGAAGGACGCCGGGGACACCGCCGCCTCCTACGCCATCGACCTCGTCGAGACCGAGACCGCCCCGACGGCCCCCACAATGCCCGCCACCGGATTCGTCTCCGCCGCCGCCCTAGGCGTCACCGCGAACGACTCGGGCGACGACACCGCCGCCCTCAACACCGCACTGTCCACGGTCACCGGCCAGGGCAAGGGCCTGTGGCTGCCGGCCGGCACCTACGACATCTCCGGATCCGTGAACCTCACCGGAGCCGTCCTGCGCGGCGCCGGCGAATGGCACACCACCCTGCGCGGCAAGAACGGCAAGGGGGGCCTCTTCGGGCGCGGCGGCACCAGCACCGTGCAGGACCTGGCGATCACCGGAGAGGCCGATCACCGCGACGACGCCAACAGCGACGCCGCCGTGGAGGGAGACTTCGGCTCCGGATCCACCCTGCAGAACCTCTGGATCCAGCACAGCAAGGTCGGCCTCTGGATCGACGCACCGACCCGGGGCCTGCTCGCCACCGGCCTGCGCATCCGGGACACGTACGCGGACGGGGTCAACCTGCACAAGGGCACCACGGGCAGCGAGGTCTCCCAGAGCAGCATCCGCAACACCGGCGACGACGCCCTGGCGATGTGGTCGGAGGCGCAGGCCGTCACCGACTGCGTGCTCCGCTTCAACACGGTCCAGCTCCCGCTGCTCGCCAACGGAGCCGCCATCTACGGCGGCAGCGGCAACCGGATCGAGGACAACCTGGTCTCCGACACCGTCACCGGCGCCGCGGGAATCGCCGTCAGCACCCGCTTCGGCATCCCCTTCAGCGGACCGGCGACCGTCCAGCGCAACACCATCGACCGGGCCGGAGGCTACGAGCCCAACTGGGCGAGCAAGCTCGGCGCCCTGTGGGTGTACGCCGACACCTCCGAGATCACCACCCCGGTGATCCTCCAGGACAACGACATCCTGGACAGCACCTACAGCGGACTGCTCGTCTCCTGGCAGAAGAACGTCGGGAACCTGACCGTGAAGAACACCAGGATCGCCAAGGCCGGCGGCTACGGCATCGAGATCAACGCGGCCGGATCGGGCACCTTCAGCGGGGTCACGGTCACCGACGCCGCCACCGGCGGACTGAGCCTCGCAGGCGGCTTCGCCGTCAGCCGCGGAGCCGGCAACTCGGGCTGGTAGCAACACCGTACGGCTCCTCCGCCTCCGCGACCCGGGGCCCGGTCACCCCCAGACACCCCGCCCGACCGGGCCCCGTACCCCGGCAGCCTCCCACCCCGGCAGCCTCCCACCCCGGCACGCCTCCACCCCGGCACCTCCGCCGCGCACGCCACCGAACCCACCGCACCAGGAGACCCCGTGACCCAGCGCACCCCGCACCCCGCCGCCTCCCCCTGGTGGCGGCACGCGGCGATCTACCAGATCTACATACGCAGCTTCGCCGACGGGAACGGCGACGGCACCGGTGACATCGCCGGAGTGCGCGAGCGGCTGCCCTACCTTCGGCAACTGGGCGTCGACGCGCTCTGGTTCAACCCCTGGTACGTCTCCCCGATGGCCGACGCCGGCTACGACGTGGCCGACTACCGCGACATCGACCCCCTCTTCGGCACGCTCGCCGAAGCCGAGGAGCTCATCGCCGAGGCCCACGGTCACGACCTCCGGGTCATCGTCGACCTCGTCCCCAACCACTGCTCCGACCGGCATCCCTGGTTCGTCCGGGCCCTCGCCGCCGGCCCCGGATCCCCCGAGCGCGAGCGCTTCTGGTTCCTGCCCGGCCGCGGCAGCCACGGCGAACTGCCGCCCAACGACTGGGACTCGTACTTCGGCGGCCCCGCCTGGACTCGGATCACGGAGGCCGACGGCACCCAGGGCCCCTGGTACCTGCACATGTTCGCCCCCGAGCAGCCCGACCTGAACTGGGAACACCCGGACGTGGGCGCCGAGTTCGAGGACGTCCTGCGGTTCTGGCTCGACCGGGGCGTGGACGGCTTCCGCATCGACGTCGCGCACGGACTCGCCAAGAAGCCCGGCCTCCCCGACGTCGGCGAGAACCCCGACCCCACCGACCTGCCCTACCAGGACGTCGATGCCGTCCACGCCGTGTACCGCGACTGGCGCAAGATCCTCGACACCTACCCGGGCGACCGCGTGTTCATCGGCGAGGTCTGGCTCCCGGAGGCCGAGCAGTTCGCCCGCTACCTGCGGCACGACGAACTGCACTCCGCCTTCAACTTCGACTACCTGTGCTGCCCCTGGGACTCCGGCGCCCTGCGGAAGGTCGTCGACGCGACGCTCGCCTCGCACGAACCGGTCGGCGCCCCGCCCACCTGGGTGCTCTCCAACCACGACACCATCCGGCACGTCACCCGCTACGGACGCGCCGACACCTCCTTCGACATGGGCGACAAGCGGCTCCTCGACCCCAGCGACACCGGACTCGGCCGCCACCGGGGCCGCGCCGCCGCCCTCGTTTCCTTCGCCCTGCCCGGCGGCGTCTACGTCTACCAGGGCGACGAACTGGGCCTGCCCGAGGTTCAGGACCTGCCCGACGAGGTCCTCCAGGACCCGACCTTCGTCCGGTCCGGCGGCGCGGACCGCGGCCGCGACGGCTGCCGGGTACCGCTGCCGTGGGAGGCCGGCGGGCCCTCGCTCGGCTTCTCCGCTTCGGCCGCCGAGGACGCCCCGGCCGGGCCGGCCGCTCCCTGGCTGCCCCAGCCCGAGCAGTGGGCCGCCCTCAGCGCGATGGCGCAACAGGAGGACCCGTACTCCGTCCTCACCCTCTACCGCGAGGCCCTCGCGCTGCGCGGCGCAGAGCTGGCACGGCTGCCCGAGACGCTGGAGTGGGTCGACGCGGGACCCGACACCCTGTGCTTCGACCGTCCCGGCGGCTTCCGCTGCCTGACCGCCTTCGCGAGCCCGGTCCCGCTTCCCGCGGGCGCCCGGGTCCTGCTCGGCAGCGGTCCCCTCGGCACCGGCGAGAACGGCGTGCCCGTGCTGCCCCGGGACACCACGGTCTGGCTGCGCATGCCCGGGTGACACCCGCGGGCGGCCCCGTGGCGCGGGCCATCCGCATCGTGAGATGCGGTGTCACATGTCGGCGGCGGCGTGCCAGACTCTTCCGCATGCGCCAGCAGAAGATTAGCGCCGGCGTGCCGGCCCGGAGCTGAACTGAGACCACCCCAGCAGCCCACCGCCCGCACGCAGACCTCTCGCATCCGCGAGGGGTCTTCTTGTTTTCCGGGACCACGCACTCCGCCCCAGGACAGGAGCCCACTCCTCATGACCCGCAGCGATGTTCTCCCCGCCGTCGACGACGCCGTGCGCACCGACGACACCGCCTGCCACACGCTGATCATCACCGTCCGGGACGGCGGCCACGCCCTCACCCGCATCTCCGCGCTCCTCAACAACCTGTCCGTCAGGACGCTGTCCTTCAGGGCCGCCGAGGGCGGCGGCCTCGCGGTGTGCGAGATCGTGGTCCCCGTCGCCGACTCGCCCCGCGCCCAGGCCAAGCTCCGGCGCTGCGTCGAGGTGGTGGAGCTGAGCGCCCACCCGGCGGGGGAGACCCGGGCCATCTGAAGAGACGGCACGGATTACTTGACTGACCGTTCCAGTATCTCGTAGAGTACGGGATGTGGCCAGGACCAAGGAATTCGATCCGGACGCCGCGCTGCAGTCAGCTCTGGAGCTGTTCTGGCGGCGCGGCTACGAGGCGACGTCGATGGCGGACCTCGTGGAGGAGCTCGGCATCGGGCGGGCCAGCATGTACGCCACCTTCGGGAACAAGCGCGAGCTCTACCTGAAGGCGCTGGACCGCTACAACGCGCAACGGGACCCCGGCCTGCTGCGCGAGCTGTCCCAGCCGGGGCCCGCGCTGCCGGCCGTGCGGACGGTGGTACGCCGCTTCGCCGCCGAGTCGAGCATCGACGAACTGCGGCTGAACGGCTGCTTCGTGACCAACACGGCCACGGAGTTCGGGGCTCACGACCCGGCGGCGGCCCGCAGGGTCGAAGCGAACTGGAACCACATCGAGACCCTGCTGCACTCGGCACTGACGAGGGCCCAGGCCCAGGGCGAACTGCCCGCGGACCGCGATCCGCGCATGCTCGCCAGGATGCTGCTGGTCCTGACGCAGGGCATGCGCGTCGTGGGCAAGGCCTCGCAGGACCCGGGCAGGGCGCGGGACGCGGCGGAGCAGGCCCTGGCGCTGCTCGAATGACGGCCGCACGGCTGTAGGGCACCTCCCTTCGGGGAGGTTCTTTTAGGGCTTCATTTTGGAATGAACGATCTAGTTCAAGGGGGAGAAATGACCGTCACGCAGACCGAACACACCGCACACACCACGCAGACCACAGGCACCACGAAGGCGCTCACCGCGTCGGGACCCAAGGCGGCCCGACCGGCATCCGGCCCGGCCTTCGCGCTGCTCGGCACCGTGCAGATGACGCTGATCTTCGCGCTGACCTCGCTCATCGTGCCGCTGCCCGCCATCGGTCGCGAATTCACCCTGGGCCGCGACGACTTGATGCTCCTGAGCGCCGCTTACGGGCTGAGCTTCGCCGGCCTGCTGCTCTTCGGGGGCCGGCTCACCGACCGGTTCGGCGGGCGCCGGGTGCTCACCGCCGGCCTGCTCCTCTTCGCCGTGGCCTCCCTCGCCGCACCGTTCGCCCAGGGATCCGGGACCCTGCTCACCGCCCGCTTCGCCCAGGGGGTGGGCGCGGCGCTGACCGCACCCGCCGCCATGGCCGTGCTGCGGGCGGTCTTCCCCGAACCCGCCGCGTTCGGACGGGCGATGGCCACCTGGGGCGGGCTGTCGGTGCTCGGCGCGACCGCCGGGAACCTCCTCTCCGGGGTCATCTCGGCCCTGACCACCTGGCGGCTGTCCTTCGCCGTACCGGTCGTCGTGGCCGTCGCCGCACTGCTCCTCGCTCCCCGGCTGCTGCCCGTCACCCCGGCGGGCGAGGGCCGCTCCCTGGACCTGCCGGGCGCCCTGCTGGCCACGGCGGGGATCAGCCTCGCCAGCTACGGCTTCGTCCTCACCGACGTCCAGTCCTGGGGATCGACGGGCGTCCTGGTCACCCTGCTCACGGCGGCCGTGCTCCTGCTGGCCTTCCCGCTGGTGGAACGCCGGGTCCGCGACCCCCTGCTCCCGCTGGGATTCCTCCGCGACCGGCGCCGGGTCCTGGCCCTCGCGGCCATCGGCCTGACCGCCGCCGGCACGGCCGTGACCTTCGTCCTCCTCTCCCTCCACCTCCAGCAGGAACTGGGCTGGTCGGCGCTGAGCACCTCCGCCGCCTTCCTCCCCTTCGCGGTGGCGCTGCTCGTGGCCGGCCGGGTGGCGGGCCCGCTCGTGGCCCGGTACGGGGCGCCCCGCGTCACCACCGCCGGCCTCGTGGTCGCGGCGGCCGGACTCGCACTCCTCGCGCTCACCGGCCTCGCCGCGGAGATCCCGTACGCCTACGGCCTCCTCCCCGGACTGCTCCTGCTGCCCGCCGGCACGGCGGCCGCCTTCGCGGGGGCCGCGGTGCTCGCCACGGACGGGGTGGAGCCCCACCAGGCGGGACTCGCGGGGGGCGTCATGAACACTGCGATGGAGCTCGGCCCGACGGTCGTCTTCGCCGCGGTGCTCTCCCTGGGCTCCGACACGGTCTCGCTCGCCGCCACGGCGGTTGCCTTCGCCGCGGCCGGCTTCCTCAACACCCGCATCAAGTAGAACCGGTCCGGAAATGAGTTCGGCCCCCTTGACGCCTGGGCGTCAAGGGGGCCGAACCTTTCGTAGCGGGGGCAGGATTTGAACCTACGACCTCTGGGTTATGAGCCCAGCGAGCTACCGAGCTGCTCCACCCCGCGTCGTTGTGGACATGACTGTACGGGATCCCGGGGTGGCTCCCGACCACCCGGAACCGCCGCCGAAAAATCCCTGCCCACCGGGAGGGAAAATATGAGCGGGCGGCATGAGAATTTCCGGACCGGAGATGGGGCGCGTTTTATTTTCACGCCGAGCCGACCCTGCCGTGCTACTGTGGTTTGAGTTGCAGTTGTGGTTCCCAAAATTTCGAGCACCTCTGACCGATCCTCTCGCAGGAGCCGGGCGAGTGTTCTTGTTTTTCCGGCGTTTTCCGGGCTGGGCAATCATCGGCGACTTGAGGTTCGCACAGTGCGGATCTCTGGGCTGTGCCCCGAAGGAGATAAAAACATGGCAAATGGCACCGTGAAGTGGTTCAACGCGGAAAAGGGCTTTGGCTTCATCGAGCAGGAGGGTGGCGGTCCTGACGTGTTCGCCCACTACTCCAACATCGCCTCGCAGGGCTTCCGTGAGCTTCAGGAAGGCCAGAAGGTCAGCTTTGACATCGCGCAGGGCCAGAAGGGCCCGACCGCTGAGAACATCGTCACCGCCTGACGTTCACGCGTAACCGCGTAGCTGGGGCCCGCACCTTGGGTGCGGGCCCCAGCTCGTTGCGTTTCCGGATCCGCGGGCCGTCTGGGCCCGCGTGAGCGGCGCGACGGGGAAACCTGTCCCAGCGCCCCACCGTTCGGCCGATGGATGCACTCCTCGGCTCCCCACCCCGCATGCGGCGCATAATTCGTCGACGCATAGGGTGATAATCCTTATATGACCGGCCGGTCGAAGTTCGATTCGACTCCGTCATATCTTTTTATGCTCCGGCTCATTCTTGTGGTTCCTCGTGCGGCCAGTTTTCCGCTGCCGAGAACTCCTCGATGTGCGCCGTATCGAGGAAGGTTCTGCATGAACCGCACGACCCGCATGAATGACCGCTCTTCGTCCTCCCGTTCGGGGGGATCCGGCAGCTCCTACGGCTCCACCAGCTCCTACGGCTCCACCAGCTCCTACGGTGGCTCGTACGGCGGCTCCTCCGGCTCCTCCAGCCGTTCCGGCAGCCGCTTCGGCTCCTCGGCCCCCAGCCGCTCCGGCGGCGGCCCCAAGCGCTCGGGTGGCGGCGGCTACGGCGGGCGCCGTCCCGCCGCACCGCAGGGCGAGTTCGCCCTGCCGGTCACCGTGGTCCCCGCGCTGCCCGCCGTCGAGGCGTTCGCCGACCTGGCCATGCCGGCCCAGCTGCTCACCACCCTCACCCGTGAGGGCATGACGACCCCGTTCCCGATCCAGGCGGCCACGCTGCCCAACGGCCTCGCCGGCCGGGACGTCCTGGGCCGCGGCCGTACCGGCTCCGGCAAGACCCTGGCCTTCGGCCTGGCGCTGCTGGCCCGTACCGCCGGCCAGCAGGCCGAGTCGGGCCAGCCGCTCGCGCTGGTCCTCGTACCCACCCGTGAGCTCGCCCAGCAGGTCACCGCGGCCCTCACGCCCTACGCCCGTGCCGTGAAGCTGAGGATCGCCACGGTCGTCGGCGGCATGCCGATCCACCGGCAGGCCGGCGCGCTGCGTGCCGGAGCCGAAGTGGTCGTCGCCACCCCGGGCCGGCTCAAGGACCTCATCCAGCGGGGTGACTGCCGGCTGAACCAGGTCGGGATCACCGTCCTGGACGAGGCCGACCAGATGGCCGACATGGGCTTCATGCCCCAGGTCACCGCGCTCCTCGACCAGGTGCGTCCCGAGGGCCAGCGGATGCTGTTCTCCGCCACTCTGGACCGCAACGTCGACCTGCTGGTCCGCCGCTACCTGACCGACCCGGTCGTGCACTCCGTGGACCCCTCGCAGGGCGCCGTCACCACGATGGAACACCACGTCCTGCACGTCCAGAACTTCGACAAGCAGGCCGCCACGACCGAGATCGCCGCCCGCGAGGGTCGCGTGATCATGTTCCTGGACACCAAGCACGGCGTGGACAGGCTGACCGAACACCTGCTGAGCAGCGGCGTGCGCGCCGCGGCGCTGCACGGCGGCAAGTCGCAGCCCCAGCGCACCCGTACGCTCACGCAGTTCAAGTCCGGACACGTCAGCGTGCTCGTGGCCACGAACGTGGCGGCGCGCGGCATCCACGTCGACAACCTGGACCTGGTCGTCAACGTCGACCCGCCGACCGACCCCAAGGACTACCTGCACCGCGGTGGCCGTACCGCCCGCGCCGGCGAGTCCGGCAGCGTCGTCACCCTGGTCCTGCCCAACCAGCGCCGCGACATGGTCCGTCTCATGCAGGCCGCGGGCATCACCCCGCAGACCGCGCAGGTCCGCTCCGGCGAGGCCGAGCTGAGCCGGATCACCGGCGCCCAGGCGCCCTCGGGCGTCCCGGTCGTCATCACGGCCCCCGTCACCGAGCGGCCCAGGGGCACCGGCGGTGCCTCCCGTGGCCGCCGCAGCCGGCCCGCACAGGACCGGCGCAGCAGGACCGCCACGACCGCCCGGGGGCCGCAGCGCCAGTCCCCGGTCACCACGGCGGCTTAGGTAGCCCCGCCCGGATCCTGCCGGTCCGGGCACGGACGGTTCTCTTCTACCTGTGAGGCAGCATGCGCTTCGTCATCGCCCGCTTTCCGTTCGACCTGACCAAGGCCGGGGTCCTGGAATCGATGAAGGGCGTCAAGCCCGAACCGATCACCGCCGACTCAGTGGTCATAGGGCGTCGCTCCTACCCCGTGAAGCAGGTGGGCGCCGTCATCACCCGCCAGGACCGCCGCGACTTCACCGCCGCCGAGGTGATCAGGGCCCTGACCGCACTGGGCTTCACCTGTCGCCCGCAGGAAACGGTCCCGGCGCCCGCCGCCGCCCTGACCCCGCTCCAGAAGGCCTCGGCCATGCTGGGCGCCCCCTCGGGCGTGTAGCGGGAGCAGCGGGAACAACGCGTACGGAGCCCAGGGCCCCGGTCGGCCACAGCCGACCGGGGCCCTGGGCCTTTTCGTGCGCCCCGGCTCCTGCCCGGCTGATGCCAGGCTCATGCCCGGGTCCAGCGCGGGCCCGCCGCGGTGGGGGCCGGCGGGGGTTCGGCTCCGTCCAGGCGCAGGCTGCGCAGCGTGGCGTCCGTCTCGCGCTGGAAGTGCGCGTAGGTGATCAGCCGCTCCCACAGCGGGTCGGGACGGCCCGGAACGGTGGCCCCGCGCGCCTCCCACTCGCGGGCGAGCTGGTCGAAGACGACCGCCCCGGCCGAGGGGGCGGCGCTGCCCGACTGCTGCCGGGGGATGCCCCGGGCCATCGCGGCGGGGGCGCGCTCGGGTGCCCGGTGCCGGGCCGGGGACGGGGAGACGGCGTGTGGAGTGCCCATGCCCGCCCCAACGATTCTGCGGGCCCCCGGGGTACGCCCCCCGGACCGGCGGGATGGAGCGCGCGGCCGGCGCTGGGAGACGTCGGCCCAGAGGATCGGTCCAGCGGATCAGCCCGGTCGATCAGCCCAGCCGGGTGGGCGAGGAGGCCGCCGGAGCCAGGACGCGGGGGGCTCCGGTGCCGTCCGCCGGGAGCGTCCAGAGGTCCGTGGTGTCCACGGAGCCCTCGGCCGGCAGGGCGTAGGCGAGGGTCCGGTCGTCGAGCCAGAGCGCCTGATCGTCCACGCTGCGCTTCTCCGCCAGCGGCTGTTCCCGCAACGTCCGCAGATCCAGCACGTGTTCGCGCCACAGGGAGGCCCCGCGCTGCACCCGCTTCTTGTACGCGACCCGGGTCTCGTCGGGGGACAGGGACGGGCATTCCACGTTCGAGGCGAGGGTGGTGACGGTGCGCCGTGCGATCGATCCCTTCACCAGGTACGTCTGGCTGTTGGTGCCCAAAGTGGCGTAGAAGGTGTCGTCGTCCTTGGAGAAGGTGACGCCCCAGAAGTTGGCGTCGCTCGCGCTGTATGGGCGGCCGTCCAGCTCGATGGCGAACTTCTCCAGGTCCGGTTCGAGCGCGCCGCTACGGGTGTCCACGATCGAGGTGCGGGTGGAGAAGAACGCGGAGCCGTAGGACTCCCCGGCGACGAAGACCGTCCAGGCGGCGAAGCGGCCGCTCGGGGAGACCCGGGCCCGGGACGGGGTGCCCGCGAGCGGGAACGTCCGCCGCGTGCGCAGCTCGGAGTCGACGATCAGCGCCCGGTTGTCCTGGGCGAGGGCGCCCGGGGAGGAACTCAGGCACACGCCGGTGCCGGCCGCGGCGTGGAACCGCAGGCAGGTGAGGCCCGATGCGGTCCGCTGGTCCTGCCGGGAGCGGTCCGGTACGGAGACGAGGGCTCCGCGGTGCGGGCCCTGCGCGCCGTTGAGGAAGGCCAGGCCGTCACGCCGGTCGAGCGTGACCTTGCCCGGGACGGCCGTCGGGTCGCCCGCGCGGGTCTGCTCGGACCGGGCGGCGGCGCGCACCACCAGCACGCCGGCCACGCCTGCGAGGAGCAGCACGGCCAGGGCGAGTACGAGCAGCCGGCGTGAGCGCGTCATCGATTTCCTCGGGGGCGTCGGGGTCGCGGGGCCCCGGCGGCGGCGCCGTCCGGGGCCGTGGGGCGGAGTACGAAGCCTGCGACGGCCGCGCAGCAGCACAGCCCGGCCGCGGCGGCGGCGAGCGCCGGGCCCGAGCCGAGGACCGTCCACGCGGCGCCGAAGGCCAGTGAGCAGCCGAAGCGGGACAGGGCCTGGCCGGTGCCGACGAGCGCGATGCCGGTGGCCCGCAGCTTCGCGGGGACGGTCGCGGCGACGGCGGCGGGCAGCACCCCGTCGGTGGCTGCGTAGAACATGCCGTGCAGGGCGAGGACCAGGTAGGGCAGCGCGGGCAGGCCGGGGGCCCACAGGAGCAGCCCGTACCCGGCCAGCAGGAGGGCGTGCCCGGTGAGGAACACGGTGCGGCGGCCGATGCGGTCCGCGAGGGCGCCGGCCGGCACGGCCAGCAGCAGGAACACGGCCGCGGTACCCAGGGGGAGCAGCGGGAACCACCGCTCGCCGATGCCGGTGCGGTCCTGGAGCAGCAGGTAGAGGAAGGCGTCGCTGACGGTGGTGAGCCCGAGCAGGGCGGCGCAGCCCGCCAGGGCGCGGAGCCGGGGGAGCCGCAGCAGGCCCAGCGCGTCGCGCAGGTTCACCGGGTCCGGCTTCGGGGAGGCGGCCGCAGGAGGAGCGGGCCGGCGCGGGGCGGGTACCGGGGGAGCGGCGGGCTTCGGGCGGGCGGGTCCCGGCTCCGCGCCGGAGGGGACGAACAGCAGGAGCACCACGACGCCCAGTGCGGCCACGCAGGCGCTGACCCCGAAGACGGCGTCGTACCCGTCGACCGTCACGCTCAGGATGAAGAAGGCGGCGAGGGGCCCGAGCAGGGCCCCGGTGGTGTCCATGGCGCGGTGCACGCCGAAGGCCCGGCCCTGCAACTCGGGCGGCGTGGAAAGGGAGATGAGCGCGTCGCGCGGGGCGGTGCGCAGCCCCTTGCCGGTGCGCTCCAGGGCCAGGATCAGCGCCACCGGGCCGAGGCTGTGGGCGAGCAGCAGCAGCGGCTTGCACACCGCGGACAGTCCGTAGCCGATGCCGGCGATCAGCTTGTGGTTGCGGATCCGGTCGGCGAGGTGGCCGCCGGTCAGCTGCACCAGCGCGCTGACCCCGTTGTACAGGCCGTCGAGCGCGCCGAAGCCGAGCGGGCTCAGGCCCAGTCCGGCGACGAGGTAGAGCGGCAGGACGGCGGTGACCATCTCCGAGGAGACGTCGGTGATCAGGCTGACCGAGCCCAGTGCGAGGACGGTCGAGGCGACCGCGGGTCCGCGGACGGGGGATCCGTCGGCGGCGGACTTCGCGTCCTCGGGCGCGGAGCGGTCCGCGAGGTACATGCTTTCGAACTCCCGGTCCGGCGTGCGTCTGTGCGGTGAGCCAGTGGTGCGTGCGAATGGCACCCTAATGGTTGTACGGGCCAACTGGGCTGATTACGGAGGGATTCGACCGCCCCACCCGCCGGCCGCTCAGCCCTTTCGGCTGCTCTCGTCCCGCAGCCAGGTGGAGAAGTCCCCGGTCCGGATGGCCTTGCGGGCACCCCGGCGGGCCGCGAGGGCGGCCACCACGAACACCACCACTCCGGGGAGGAGTCGCGGCCGGGCCCGGAGCAGCTCCCGGAGGTCTCCCGTACCGGTGCGCGCGGACGGCGGGGGCGCGGCCGCCGGCTCGGAAGCCCGCGCGGCCTGGAAGCGCTCCAGCTCGGCGGAGGAAGTCGCCGCCCGCACCCGGCGTTTGATCAGGTCGCCCCAGGTGCGCGGCGGGAGGACCACGACCCGTGCCGACTCCACCACCCGCCGCTCCCCCGGTGCGAAGGCCAGGGAGGCGGCCAGGTCGTCGGCCATCAGCGGCGGCAGGGCGGCGAGCCGGGCGTGCCCCGGTTCGGTCACCGCGATCACCCCGCGCCCGAACAGTCCCTCGCGGACGGCCGGCAGCAGCTGCCAGACCCGGTAGTAGGCCCGGACCGGCCAGGCGCAGCCGACAAGCGGAATGTCCCGGCCGGGGGCCGCGGCGAGCAGGGCCGGGCTGGTGGCGAGGGCGTCGGCGAGGGCCCGTACGTCGGCCGCGCCGACCACCACGTCCGCGTCCACGTAGAGACGGGGGAAGCCGCGAGCATGCTCGTCGCCCACCCGAAGTGCCGTGTGTTTGGAGGGAGTCGGGATCTCAACCACCCGTACGCGGGGGCCCCGCGCGGCGGCCACCGTGGCGGTGTCGTCCGTACAGCCGTTGCACACCACGACGATGTCGGGTCCCGCGGAGGGGGCCCCGTCCAGGAGCGCGTCGAGGAGCCGGCCGATGACCCGGCCCTCGTTGTGGGCCGGGATCACGATGCTGGTCACCCCGGAAGTATGCATGCTCGAACGCCCGTACCGACCGTTTCCTCCAACTCTCCCCGGGGGTACGCCCCGTGGTCTAGATTGAACGCAGCCGACCGGATTGGGCGTGCTTCGGCAGTGCCGTGGTCCGCGCTGCGATCCAGTCGGCGCAGGGTAGTTGGGGCAGGTTACGGGTTCGGCGGCTTGGGGGAACAGGCCGCCTGTCCGTGGCCGGCCGGCGCGAGGGGTGCCGGACGGCCGGGGGGCGGAAGTACGTGCAACACGTACGGCATCGGTCGTGGGGGCCATCACCGTCGGGCGGGTCACGCACGGGTCGCGCAGGCGCCCGGCATGCCCTCGACGGCACCCCCTTCCTTCGCACGCGTTCCGGCCATGGGTCGTCGACACGCCCGCGGGCGTGCGCGGAAGGAAAGGGAACGCTGTGAAGGACACCGCGAAGGACGCCGGGCGGGACGCCGCGGGCGCAGGTGCGGGACGGACCGAGCCGTTAGGGGTCGCAGTCGTCGGAGCGGGCTACTGGGGCCCCAATCTCGTCCGCAACTTCCAGTCGAGTCCGGAGTTCCGGCTCCGCTGGCTCTGTGATCTGAACGTGGACCGGGCCCGCCAGGTGCTCGGCGGGTACTCCACGGTCCAGGCGACCGCGGACTACGCGGCGGTCCTGGCCGACCCCGCCGTCGAGGCCGTCGCCGTGGCGACCCCCGCCGGAACCCACCTCGACGTCGCCCTGGCCGCCCTGCGCGCCGGCAAGCACGTCCTCGTGGAGAAGCCGCTCGCCGCGACCTACGAGGACGGACTGCGGCTGGTGAACGAGGCCGAGGAACGCGGCCTCACCCTGATGTGCGACCACACCTACTGCTACACCCCGGCCGTGGGCCGCATCAGGGACATGGTCCGCTCCGGCGAACTCGGCGACATCCAGTTCGTGGACTCGGTGCGGATCAACCTCGGGCTGGTCCAGAAGGACATCGACGTCCTGTGGGACCTGGCCCCCCACGACCTCTCGGTCCTCGACTTCATCCTCCCGGACAACGTCCACCCGGTCGCCGTCGCCGCGCACGGGGCCGACCCGATCGGGGCCGGTCAGTCCTGCGTGGCCTACCTGACGCTCCAGCTCAACACCGGCGCCATCGCGCACGTGCACGTCAACTGGCTGTCACCGGTGAAGGTCCGCACCACGATGGTCGGCGGCTCCAAGCGCACCCTGGTGTGGGACGACCTCAACCCCACCCAGCGGGTCGCGGTGTTCGACCGGGGGGTCGACCTCACGGCGCCGCAGGAGATCGGCGCGGACGAGCGCCGCGACATGCTCGTCTCCTACCGGACCGGCGACATGGTGGCACCCGCGCTCGGCGAGAAGGAGGCCCTGCGCAGCATGGTCGAGGAGTTCGCCGCGGCGATCAGGACGCGGCGGCCCGCACTCACCGACGGCCGGGCCGGACTCCAGGTCCTCGACATCCTCGAAGCGGCCTCCCGCAGCCTGGAGTTCAAGGGCGCCGTCGTCGGACTCCGCACCGGCCGTTGAGGGTCGGAGGCGCCGCCCGGGCCGCGTGCGGCGCGCCGGGCACAGCAGGGAACACCATGACCGACTCAGTAGGGGCAGGGCGTTGAGCAGCGTACGAGGCAAGAGGATTCTGGTCACCGGCGGAGCGGGCACGATCGGCTCGCACCTGGTGGACCTGCTGGTGGACAACGGGGCACGCGAGATCGTCGTGCTCGACAACTTCGTCCGGGGACGTCGCGCCAACCTGGCCCGCGCCCTGCCGAGCGGGGTCGTGGACCTGGTCGAGGGCGATATCCGGGACATATCCGCCGTGCGCAAGGCGACCGAGGGCGCCGACTTCGTCTTCCACCTGGCGGCGATCCGGATCACCCAGTGCGCCGAGGAGCCGCGGCTGGCCAACGAGGTGATGGTCGACGGGACGTTCAACGTGCTGGAGGCCGCCGCGGCCGCCGGCGTGGGCAAGGTGGTCGCCTCGTCCTCGGCCTCGGTCTACGGGATGGCGGAGTCCTTCCCGACCACCGAGCGCCACCACGCCTACAACAACGACACCTTCTACGGGGCCGCGAAGGCCTTCAACGAGGGCGTGCTGCGCAGCTTCCACGCCATGTACGGGCTGGACTACGTCGCCCTGCGCTACTTCAACGTGTACGGCCCCCGGATGGACATCCACGGGCTGTACACCGAGGTACTGATCCGCTGGATGGAGCGGATCGCCTCGGGCGAACCGCCGCTGATCCTCGGCGACGGCACCCAGACCATGGACTTCGTCGACGTCCGCGACATCGCCAGGGCCAACCTGCTGGCCGCCGAATCGGACCTGACCGACGAGGTGTTCAACGTCGCGAGCGGCTCCGAGACCAGTCTCCTCGACCTGGCCAACGGCCTCTTGGAGGCCATGGGCGCCGAGGGCCTGGCGCCGGAGCACGGACCGGCCCGCGCCGTGAACGGGGTGACCCGCCGGCTCGCGGACACCTCGCAGGCCGCCGTCCACCTCGGCTTCACCGCCGAGATCGACCTGCGCAGCGGGCTGCGGGACCTGGTCGACTGGTGGCGGGCCGAGCGCGCGGCGGACGCGGCCGCCGGTGACGCGGCCGCCGCGGAGGCCGGCCGATGAGCGCCCGGGAGGCCGCCGCTCCCGCGCCCGCCCGGATCCCCGTCATGATCCCGTGGCTCGGCGAGGACGAGGCACGGGCCGCCGCCGACGCGGTCCTGTCCGGCTGGGTGGCCCAGGGACCCAGGGTCGCGGAGTTCGAGCGGGCCTTCGCCGAGCGGGTGGGCGCGGAGCACGGCATCGCGGTGAGCTCGTGCACCACGGCCCTGCACCTCTCGCTCATCGCACTGGACCTCGGACCGGGCGACGAGGTCGTCGTCCCCTCGCTGTCCTTCATCGCCACGGCCAACGCGGTGCGCTACGTGGGCGCGCAGCCGGTCTTCGCGGACGTCGAGGAGGCCACCGGGAACCTGACCCCGGCCACCGTGGACGCCGTCCGCACCCCGCGCACCAAGGCGGTGATCGCCGTCCACCAGGGCGGGGTCCCGGCCGACGTGCACGCCCTGCGCGCCGCCTGCGCCGACCGGGGCCTCGCGCTGGTGGAGGACGCCGCCTGCGGAATCGGCGCCACCGTCGGCGGCAAGTCGGTGGGCCAGGGGGCGCTGCTGGCCGCCTGGTCCTTCCACCCCCGCAAGGTGATCACCACCGGCGAGGGCGGCATGGTGACCACGGACGACGCCGCGTGGGCGGAGCGGCTGCGCCGTTTGCGCGAGCACGGCATGAACGTGTCCGCGGCGCAGCGGCACGCGAGCAGCAAGCCGATCGCCGAGAGCTACCTGGAGGTCGGCTACAACTACCGGATGACCGACATCCAGGCCGCGGTCGGCCTGGTGCAGTTGGGCAAACTGGACGAGATCGTGGCCCGCAGGCGCTTCCTCGCCGCCCGGTACGCGCGGCTCCTCGCCGGGATCCCGGGCCTGACCCCGGTCCGGGACCCCGCTCACGGCGAGGGCAACTTCCAGTCGTACTGGGTGCTCCTGGCCGAGGACTTCCCCGTCGGCCGCGACGAACTGCTCGCGGCGCTGGCCGAGGCCGGGATCTCGGCCCGGCGCGGGATCATGGCCTCCCACCTGGAGCCGGCGTACGCCGATCACGGGGCGGCGCCGCTGCCGGTCACCGAGCGGATCACCCGCGACTCCCTGATCCTGCCGCTGTTCCACACGATGACCGAGGGGCAGCAGGACCGGGTGGTGGCGGTGCTGCGCGAACAGGCGGACGGCGGATGAGCGGGCCGCACGATCCCGGGACCGGGACCGGGACCGGGACAGGGACCGGGACCCCGACGACCGAAAGCCTGCTGATCGTCGGCGCGGGCGGCTTCGCCCGCGAAACCGCCCAGGCCGTACGGGACGCGGCCGCCGCCGACCTGGCGGCCGGCCGGGCCCCGCGCTGGCGGCTCGCCGGGCACCTCGACGACGACCCGGCCCTGCACGGCCGGGACGTCGACGGGGTGCCCGTCCTGGGCGGCAGCGCCCTGGTGCACGAACGTGTGGACGCCCGCGTGGTGGTCTGCGTCGGCAGCCCCCGCGACTACGGGGTGCGGGCCCGCCTGGTGCGGCGCCTGGCACTGCCCGAGAGCCGGTACGCCACCGTGGTCCACCCCACGGCGGCCCTCTCCGGCTCCTCGGTCCTCGGCCCCGGCACGGTGCTGCTCGCGCACTGCGTGCTGACGGCGGCGGTACGGGTGGGGTCCCACGTGGCGGTCATGCCGCACGTGGTCCTCACCCACGACGACGAGGTCGGGGACTTCGCGACCCTGGCCTCCGGGGTCCGCCTCGGCGGCGGGGTACGGCTGGGGCGCGGGGCCTACGTGGGCGCCGGCGCGCTGGTCCGGGAGTACCGGGAGGTCGGCGCCTGGTCGCTGACCGGGATGGGAAGCACGGTCCTGACCGACGTGCCGGCAGGCGAGGTGTGGGCCGGAAGCCCCGCCCGCCGGCTGCGCGAGGCGGGGGGCCCGGCGCTCGACGAGCTGCGGGCCGATGAGTTGGAGACCGGCCGGAGGCCGGAGACACGGATGGGGAGCACAGCCGCATGAACCAGATACCGCTCGTCGACCTGAAGGCCGCGCACGCCGAGGTCGCGGACGCATTACGTGCGGGATTCGACCGCGTACTGGCCGACACCGCCTTCATCGGCGGCGAGGAGGTACGGGCCTTCGAGCGCGAGTACGCGGACTTCGCCGGGGTCGGACACTGCGTCGGCGTGGCCAACGGCACCGACGCCCTGGAACTGGCCCTGCGGGCGAGCGGAGTGGGCGTCGGCGACGAGGTCGTGCTGCCCGCGAACACCTTCATCGCCACCGCCGGCGCGGTCGCCCGGATCGGCGCACGGCCGGTGCTGGCCGACTGCCTCCCGGACACCCTGCTGCTGGACCCGCAGGCCGCGCTCGACGCGGTCACCAAGGCCACCCGCGCGGTGGTCCCGGTCCACCTCTACGGGCAGTGCGCCGACACGGCCGCTCTGGCCGCGGGCCTGCCCCCGTACGCCAAGCTCGTCGAGGACGCCGCGCAGAGCCAGGGGGCCTCCCGCGAGGGCCGCACCCCGGGCAGTGGCGGGATCGCCGCGACCAGCTTCTACCCGGGCAAGAACCTGGGCGCCTACGGGGACGCGGGCGCGGTGGTGACCGACGACGAGGAGGCCGCCGACCTGGTGCGGGCGCTGGCCAACCACGGAGGCGTGGCCAAGTACCGGCACGACGTGGCCGGATTCAACAGCCGGCTCGACGGTCTGCAGGCCGTGGTGCTGCGGGCCAAGCTGGCCAGGCTCGCCGAGGGGAACGAGGCCCGCCGGGCCGCCGCCGCCCGCTACGACGGCCTGCTCGCGGACCTGGCGGCCACCGGACGCCTCACCCTGCCGGTCACGGCGCCGGGCAACGTCCATGTATGGCACCTGTACGTCATCCGGGTCGCCGGCGCCGATCGCGACGCCGTCGTCGGCAAGCTCAACGCGGAAGGCATCGGCGCGGGCGTGCACTATCCGGCGCCCGTCCATCTCACCCCGGCCTTCGCCCACCTGGGCCACGGCCGTGGGGCCTTCCCGCACGCGGAGCTGGCCGCCGACCGGATGCTGTCCCTCCCGCTCTTCCCGCAGATCACCGCCGCCCAACAGCAGCGGGTCGTGGACGCGCTCTCAGCAGCGCTGCGCTGACGCTCCGGCGTCGAATCACCAAAGCCCCTCCCAAATGAGGTTCGGATGAACAGAAGGACAAGGCTGCTGCGGTACGGGCTCTACACCGTGGTGGCAGCGCTGATGGCGGCGGCGCTGCCGCCATCGGTGGCGGTCGCGGCGGATCCGTGCGGTCCCGGCTCCAACGCGATCGTGTGCGAGAACTCCAAGACGGGCACACCGATGTCCGACTGGTTCGCGCCCAGCGCCTACGGCGACATCAAGGGCTTCCCGGCCAAGGAGAGCGTGCAGGCGGGCGAGACCCTGCAGTTCAAGATCCAGTCGCCGACGGCGTACAAGGTGTCGGTCTACCGACTCGGCCACTACGGGGGTGACGGCGCCCGCCTGATGTCGACCCCGGCCCAGGCCGCCCAGACCCACCCGGCGAACTTCCCGCAGGGCGGCGCCCCGCAGAGCTGCACCACCAAGCCCTCCACCGGCCTGGTCGACTGCGGCAACTGGCCGGTCACCGCGACCTGGTCAGTGCCCTCCGACGCCGTCTCCGGCCTCTACATAGCCAACTTCGACCAGGCGGACGGCAACGGGGTCATGCCCTATCCGTTCGTGGTCCGCAACGACTCCAGCCACTCCGACATCGTCGTGCAGACCAGCGACCAGACCTGGCAGGCGTACAACAACTACGGCGGCCAGGACCTGTACGACGGCGCCGGCCCCGCGCCCGACGGCCGCGCCTACGAGGTCAGTTACAACCGGCCGATGGACATCGGCGGGGAGAACGGGATCTACGGATCCGAGTACCAGATGGTCGCCTGGCTGGAGCGCAACGGGTATGACGTCAGCTACATGTCGGGCATCGACATGTCGACCAAGGGCGCGACCCAGCTGCAGAACCACAAGGTGTTCATGTCCTCGGGCCACGACGAGTACTGGACCCAGGACCAGTTCACCAACGCGCTGAACGCCCGTCACGCGGGCGTCAACCAGACCTACTTCGCCGGCAACGAGGTCTTCTGGAAGACCCGCCTGACCCCCAGCATCGACGGGGCCAACACGGCCAACCGGACCCTGGTCTGCTACAAGGAGACCAAGCTCTCCTTCCCCCAGCCCAACGGCATCCCCGACCCGAGCGGGATCTGGACGGGTACCTTCATGGACCCGGCCAGCGCCACGAACGGCCGGCCCTACCAGCCGCAGAACCAGGTCACCGGCTCGCTGTTCAGCGTGAACGGCTACCGCAGCGACGCGATCACCGTGCCCGGCGCCTACGCCAAGATGCGCCTGTGGCGGGGCACCACCGTCGCGAACCTGACCCCCTCCCAGACCGCCACCTTCCCCGTCGGCACGCTCGGCTACGAGTGGGACAGTGACGTGGAGGACGCCGCCCGCCCGCCCGGGCAGATCGCGATGTCGTCCACCACGGTGGACATCAACGACGGCAAGTACCGCCTCGACTACGGCAACACCTACGGCAACGGGACCGCGACGCACAGCCTGGTCGCCTTCCGCGACCAGATCTCGAACGCGCTGGTCTTCGGCTCCGGCACCGTGCAGTGGTCCTGGGGCCTGACCAACATGCCGACCGGGAACCCCGACGACGCGGTGGTCACCGAGGACAAGCGGATGCAGCAGGCGACGGTGAACATCTTCGCCGACATGGGGGTCCAGCCCAAGTCCCTGCAGAGCAACCTGCTCGTGGCCACCGCCTCCACGGACACCACCGGCCCCGTCATCACCGTGAGCAGCCCCGCGGCGAATGCCACGGTGCCCGCCCTGCGGCCCGTGACCATCACGGGCACCGCCTCCGACAGCGGTGGCGGAGTCGTGGCCCGCGTGGAGGTCTCCACCGACGGCGGAACCACCTGGAAGGCCACCACGGGCGTCGCGTCCTGGAGCTACAAGTGGACCCCGACCACCCCCGGTGCCGCGCAGATCAAGGTCCGCGCGGTGGACGACAGCGTCAACATCGGCGCCACCACCACCGTGCCGCTGACCGTGGGCCCCCAGCAGTGCCCCTGCACCGTCTGGCCCGCCGCGGCCGTGCCGGGCACCGTCAACGCCGGCGACGGCAGCGCCGTGGAACTCGGCGTGAAGATCCGCTCCTCGGTGCCCGGTTCGATCACGGGCGTCCGCTTCTACAAGTCCCCGGCCAACACCGGCACCCACACGGGCAGCCTGTGGAGCAGTACCGGCCAGCGCCTGGCCACGGGCACCTTCACCAACGAGACGGCCTCGGGCTGGCAGCAGCTCAACTTCTCCTCCCCGATCCCCGTCAAGGCCAACACCACCTACATCGCCTCCTACTTCGCCCCCAACGGCGGATACTCCTACGACACCACCTTCGCCTCGGCCGCCGCGGGGCTCGCCCCGCTCACCGCCCTGAAGAGCGGCACCGACGGCGGCAACGGCGTCTACCGCTACAGCGGCACCGGCGGGTTCCCGTCGAGCGCCTCCTCCGGCAGCAACTACTGGGTCGACGCGGTCCTCGACACCGCCACCGCGAGCACGACGCCCCCGACCGTCACCTCGACCACCCCGCAGTCGGCGGCGACCGGCACCGCGATCACCACGACGGTGAAGGCCACCTTCAGCTCGGCCGTGGACGTGGACACCCTGGTGTTCACCCTCAAGGGTCCCGGCGGCTCCAACGTCCCCGGAAGCAAGATCCTCGACGTGTCCAACAGCGCCACCTTCACCCCGTCCTCCGAACTGGCGCTGAACACCACCTACACGGCGTCGGTGCAGGCCGCCGACCTGTGGGGCAACCTCATGGCCGCGCCGGTCACCTGGACCTTCACCACCAGCGCGACCCCTCCGGCGGTGACCTGCCCCTGCACCCTGTGGGGTCCGAACGCCACCCCGACCACCGCCAACGTCGGCGACGACACCAACTCCGTGGAACTGGGCACCCGTTTCCAGTCCACGGTCGCCGGCTACATCACCGGCGTCACCTTCTACAAGGGCCCCGGGAACACCGGCACCCACACCGGCAGCCTCTGGACCGCCACCGGCACGCTCCTGGCCACCGGAACCTTCGGCAGCGAGACCCTGTCCGGCTGGCAGCAGCTGCACTTCACCACCCCGGTGGCCATCACCGCGAACACCGAGTACGTGGCCTCGTACCACGCGCCGAACGGCAAGTACTCCGTGGACGGCGGCTACTTCAGCGCCGCGCACCGCTCCTACCCGCTGGTCGCCCCGGCCGACGGCACCGGCGGCCCCGTCACCGGCAACGGGCTCTACAAGTACGGGGCGGCCACGGTCTTCCCGAACAACACCTTCGGATCGGTGAACTACTGGGTCGGCCCGGTCTTCACCACCACGGCCCCCGCCCCGCTCACGGAGGGATCCACGGAGGTGTCCGGCCAGTGAGCACCGTCAGCGTGGTGATCCCCTGCTACAAGTACGGCCACTTCCTGGCCGACTGCGTCAAGAGCGTCCTGGACGAACAGGAAGGCGTCGACGTACGGGTACTGATCATCGACGACGCCTCGCCCGACGATTCCGCGGAGGTCGCGCGCGCCCTCGCGGCCGCCGATCCCCGGATCGAGGTCCGGGTCCACGAGAAGAACCAGGGGCACATCGCCACCTACAACGAGGGCCTGCTGGAGTGGGCGGACGGGGACTACGTCGCCCTGCTCTCCGCCGACGACCGGCTGGTCCCCGGCGCCCTGGTGCGCGCCGCGGCCCTGCTCGACGCCCACCCGCGGGCCGGCTTCGCCTACGGCAGGCCGCTGCGGTTCCAGCACGGCGGGCCGCTGCCCGAGGCCCGCACCCAGAGCACCGGCTCGGTGGTCTACCCCGGGCGGTGGTGGCTGGAGCGGCGCTTCCGGGAGGGCACCGGGTGCATCACCTCACCCGAGGTGGTCGTGCGCACCAGCCTCCAGCGCAAGGTCGGGGGCTACGATCCGGAGCTTCCGCACGCCGGGGACATCGAGATGTGGATGCGGCTCGCCGCCCACGCAGACGTGGGCTACGTCCGGGGGGCCGACCAGGCCTTCTACCGGGTCCACGGCAACAACATGTCCACCACCGACTTCGGCGGACAGCTCGACGACCTGCGCCAGCGCCTCGTCGCCTTCGACTCGGTGCTGGACAAGTGCGGCGGCCTGCTCCCGGAGGCGGGCCGGCTGTCCACCGCGGCCCGCACCCGGCTCGCCCGGTACGCCCTGCGGCGCGCCTACCGGGCCTACGACCGCGGGCGCACCGACGTGGTCCCGGTCGAGGAGCTGGAGGCCTTCGCCGCCGAGTGCCTGCCGCAGTACACCTCGCTCGCCGAGTACGGGGCACTGCGCAGGCGCCGGCGGATCGGGGCCCGCACGATGCCGTACCTCCAGCCGCTGGTGCTGTCCGCGGTCGCCGACCGGGGACGCGAATGGCTCTGGTGGCAGTCCTGGAAGCGCCGAGGGATCTGATGACACCGCACCACCGCCCCGAACCAGGGGCGTTGGCGGCCCGGCGGCCCGCTGTCTCAGCGGGCCGCCGCGGCCGTCGGCACGGGGCTCTCGCCCCGCAGCGGCCCGTTGCCCCCAGCGCCGGCGCGAACGCGCCGGCGCCGGGCGCGGCCCGCCAGGAACTGATCGGTCCACAGTGCGCAGGCCACCCCGGCGACCACGGCCAGTACCGCCGTCCCGGCCAGCCCGCGGCTCTTCGTCCCGAGCTGCGCCACCGCGGAGGGCGGCACGAGCAGGGTGACGCTCATCCGGCCCGCCGCCGGGATCCGCTGCTCGGCCTGCATGTCCGAAAGGTGCTTCCCGTAGACCTCGACGACCTTGAGCACCGAGCTGTCGGCCGTGGCCGGGTCCGTGTGCTCCGCCTGGATCTGGAGGGAGGGGATCAGATAGCGCGGCGTGACGCTCGTGCCGCTGTTGCGCGGGATCAGCCGGTAGGTGCCCGCGACCCCGGCCGCGCGCAGCTCGGCCTCCCCGTCGGAGGAGTCCAGCTGCTGTACGGCGGCGAGGGAGACGGCGGCCAGCGGCGGTTGCAGATTGGCGAGCTGGTTGGGCTGGTTGCTCGTCACGGGCGGCTTGAGGACCACGATCGCGGTGCTCACGTAGGTGGTGGTGGGCCGGAGCACCTGGAGCGCCCCGGAGGCCGCGAGCACTGCCGCCAGGGCCAGCACGTACCAGCGGCGGCGCAGCGTGCGGAACAGCTCACCAGGCGACACAGGATTCCTTCCGTCGTGTTCGATCTTCCCAGGACGCCGGGCAACACGCCAACGGTTCCAGGGTGGTTGGGAGGGAGCATTCGTGAACATCGGTGAGATAGGAGCCGTACTGCGGCGCCGCTGGTACGTCATGGCGCCCCTGACGCTGTGCGGGGTCCTCGCGGGCGGGCAGCTGTACCAGACGGTCCCGGTGTCCTACCAGTCCCAGAGCTCGGTGGCCCTCCTGGACTCCACGGCGGTGGCCGAACTGGCCCCCGCCTTCGGCAACCCCATCGCGAACGCGGGCGGTTCGCTCGTGGTGACCGCCGACGTGCTCATCAGGACCCTGTCGGGCGCCGACGCGGCGCGGGACCTGCACGGTCTCGGGGTGACCGACCCCTACACGGTCGGATTCGCCGCGAACGCCTCGGGCCCGATGCTCACCCTGACCGTCACGGGCACCAACCGCAACAAGGTGCTCAAGGAGACCACCAAGCTCACCGAGTTCGCCGGGGAGCAGCTCAACGCGCTCCAGGCGGCGGCCAAGGTACAGCCCGCGTACTTCGTGCAGACCGCCCCCGTGGTGCTGCCGCAGACCCCGAAACCCCAGCTCAAGACCCGCTACCAGCAGGTACTGGCCGTGGTCATCGCGGGCCTGGTCGCCGGTTTCACCGCCTCCTTCGTCATGGAGAGCATGCTGGCGGGCCGGCGGCGCCGGCGGGAGGCCGCCGAGGCCGCGGCCGGTACGGCCGGCAAGCGCGGGCGCAAGCGGACCCGCCATCGTGAGCTGGACGCCACCGCACTGCTCACCGGCTATCTGGGGCTGGCCTTCTTCATCCCCTCCAACCTGACCCTTCCGGGCCTGGGCGGCGTGGGCACCCCGGCCAACGTCTTCGCGCTCCTGGCCCTCTTCTGGTACCTGGCCACCTGGCTGACCGGCCGGATCAGACCGGCCCCCGGCACCCGGCTGCCCCGGGTCGTCATGTGGCTGCTGGCCGTCTCGGTCCTTGCCTCGTACCTGGCGAACGCCTCCCGGGGAAGCTCGCACAAGGAGGTGCTGGGCGCAGACCGGGGACTGATCGGCCTGCTGGTCTGGGTCTCGCTGGTGGTGCTGATCTCCGCCGGGATCCAGGACCGGGCACGCCTGGACGTGCTGCTGCGGCGGGCCGTCGTGATGGGGGCGGTGGTCGCCGCCATCGGCTACTACGACTTCTTCACCGCGACGAACATCGCCGAGAAGATCAGCATCCCGGGGCTCCAGTCGAGCGTCGCGCAGATCACCACCCTGGACCGCGGGGCGTTCACCCGGCCGCGCTCGACCACCGCGCAGCCGCTGGAGTTCGGCGGCATGCTCGCCCTGATGCTGCCCTTCGCGATCCAGCAGGCCTTCGATCCGGTCCGGGCGCACCTGAGCCGCTGGCGCCGCTGGGCGCCGGTGGCGCTGATGGGCGGCGCCCTGCCGCTGACGGTGTCGCGGACCTCCATCATCGGGGCCCTCATCGTGGTGCTGGTGATGGTGCCGAGGTGGAAGCCGCAGCGCCGCTGGACCGCCTTCGGACTGCTCCTCGGCTCGGTGGCCGTCTTCAAGGTCCTGGTACCCGGACTGATCGGCACGATCACCACGCTCTTCGCGTCCTTCGTGTCGAACTCCGACAGCAGCACCCAGGCCCGCACCGTGAAGTACAGCGCGATCGTGCCCTACCTGGAGGAACGCCCGCTGTTCGGCCGGGGCCTGGGCACCTTCACACCGGACCTGTACTTCTTCACCGACAACCAGTACATGCTGACCCTGGCGGAGATGGGCCTGCTGGGCCTGCTCGCGCTCCTGGCGCTGTTCCTCGCCGGAATCCACCAGGGTGGCGCCATCCGCCGTATCGCCGCCGACGAGTCCGACCGGGAGCTCGGCCAGGCCTTCTTCGCCTCGGCCCTCGTCGCCCTGGTGAGCGCGGCCACCTTCGACGCCCTCAGCTTCCCGATGTTCGCCGGGATGTTCTTCCTGACGATCGCCGCCGGAGGCAGTTACCTCGGCTTCATCCGGCGCTCCGCGCCCGAGCCCCGAACCTTGGAGAACCCGTGCCCTCCGACAGCACAGCTTCCGGCCCCGCAGCCGACCGCGGCCCGGACCGGCCGGATGCAGCCGGCCCCGTAGCCGTCCTCGTCGTCACCTGGAACAGCGCCAAGGTGATACCCGGGTTCCTCGCCTCCCTGCCGCAGGGCATGGCCGGGGTCGACTGGCGGCTCGTCGTCGCCGACAACGACTCCGCCGACGACACCGTCGAGGTGATCCGGTCGCTGGCGCCGGAGGCCACGATCGTCCAGACCGGTCGCAACGCCGGCTACGCCGCCGGGGTGAACGCGGCCCTGAAGGCCGCCGCCGGATGGGAGGGCGGCTTCAGCGTCGGCCTGGTCTGCAACCCGGACCTGCGGATGCGGGAGGGCTGCGCGCGCCACCTCGTCGGCGCGCTCGGCGCCCCCGTCGACGGCGGGGACGGCGGGCGCCGGGTGGGCATCAGCGTGCCCCTGCTGTACGAGGAGGACGGCACGCTCCACCACTCGCTGCGCAGGGAGTCCCGGGTGACCCGGGCCCTCGGCGAGGCCGTGATCGGCAACCGTCGCGCGGGACGCTTCCCGCGGTGGAGCGAACTGGTCACCGATCCGGCGGCGTACGGGCGCAGGACGGTCGCCGACTGGGCGTCCGGCGCGCTGATGGCCCTCTCCCGTGAGTGCCTGGACGCCTGCGGCGCCTGGGACGAATCGTTCTTCCTGTACTCGGAGGAGACCGAGTACTGCCTGCGGGCCGGCGACCACGGCTTCGCCACCCGCCTCGAACCCGCCGCCTCGGCCGTCCACCTCGGCGGGGACTCGCAGGTCTCCCCGCGCCTGTGGACCCTGCTGACCCTCAACCGCGTGCGCCTCTACGGCCGCCGGCACTCGGCGCCGGCCACCGCGGCCTTCCACGCGGCCGTGCTGCTACGGGAGACCTCCCGTGCGGCGCTCGGCCGCCCGGCCAGCCGGGCCGCGGCGCGTGCCCTGACCAGCCGGAGGGCCCTGCGCGCCACGCCGGGACCCTGACCCGGGCGGGTCAGGCGGTGGGGGCCGGACCCGTGGGCGCCGGGCCCGCGGGCGCCGACCCCTCCCAGGCGGTGTAGAAGCTCTCCGGGTTGACCAGGTAGCGGACGGTCGGCCGGGGCAGGTGGCGGACCTCGTGGCGCCGGCTGTAGCGGCGCACGAGCTCCCAGTCCTCGCGGGGCAGGACCTCCGGGGTCCGCCGCAGCCGGCTGAAGTGCAGGGCCGGGGTGCGCCGCGCCACGAAGGCGTTGGTGTCGAGGAAGGCCTCGTGCGCCGAGCGGCGGCGGTCGAAGGGCACCGACAGGACGTCCCGCTGCGATCCGTCGGGGAGCATCCTGCGCAGCGCGGTGTACACCGCGTCCGGCCCGCCCGGTGACTCCAGGACCGTCAGGGCCTGCTCCAGATGGTCCGGCTCCCACAGGTTGTCGTCGTCCAGGAAGGCCACGTACCGAGAGCGGCTCAGCCGGATCCCCACGTTGCGCACGACCCCGGCCGTGGCCGTGTTCCGGGCCAGTGAGACCGCGAAGAGCCGGGGGTCCGGAGGGAGTTCGGGCAGACCTGCCCCGTCGTCCACGACGACGACCACCTGGTCGGACACGGTCTGCGCCAGCGCCGAGGCCACCGCCGCGCGCAGGGCCTCGGGGCGCCGGTGGGTGGCGATCACGGTGGCGACCAGGGCGGCCGGCGGCCGGCCCAGGAGCGAGCCGAGCCTGCTGGTCTCCGCGTTCTCGAAACGGCGCAGCCGCAGGGCGGAGGGGGCCAGTACGAGCTTGTTCCTGGCCTCGAAGAGCACCAGCCAGCCGAAGGCCCGCTTGAGCAGCTCCCAGGGGGCCCGGGCGATGGAGCGCACGTCATGTCCTCTCGGTGGTCAGGGGGAGGGCTCGGGGACGACGGGGCGTCCGTCCGACATGCGGTTGCCGCGCCACACGTTCCCCGCGCCGCCCGCGTTCCACGCGGCGACCGCCCCGTAAAGCCCGCTGTTGGGGTGGTACTGGGTGGAGAACACGTTGTCCGTGACCTGGATGCCGGTGGCTCCCGGGCCGCCGCCGTAGAGCGCGTACGCCCCTCCGGCCAGCCAGTTCTTGTCGACCACCACGTTGGAGACCACGCCGGTGTCGGCGAAGAGCCCGAGCGCCGCGCTGGCACCCTTGTCGATCGGGACGGAGTTCAGCAGCGTGTTGTGGCGGACCGTCAGCCGGCCCTTGTTGCCGCCGCCGCTGATCACGGCGTCGGTGTGCTGCCACTCCCCGCCGAGGTTGCGGAAGGCGACGATGTCGTGCACGTAGTTGTCGTGCAGATCGCCCTGGCCCATGGACAGGGCGTTGCCGAACACCGAGACGTCGCACCAGCCGACCTCGACGGAGCTCTCGCCCATGTTGGAGACCGCGTAGTTGACGCCTCCGTTGTCGGGGCCCTTGCCCGGCAGCGCGGTGATCGTGGTGTGCAGGACCCGCAGGCCCTTGAAGCCCGGACGGAGGTTGACGCCCCACCAGTTGGTCGAGGTGATCCGGCTGTCGATGATCGTGACGTTGTCGGCGTAGACGTCCAGCGAACCGCGGATGTCCCAGCCCCGGATGACCGTGCCGTTGGTCTTGATCGACATGTTCCCCGTGTCGTGCCGCTCCAGCGCGATCCGGGGACCGGTGGACCGTGCGTCGGGGAAGCCGCAGGCGCCGGGCGAGGTGGCGTTGCAGACGGGGCCCGGTGCGGGCGGCGCGCTGCTGCCCGGCGGGGCAGTGGCCGACGGGGACGGGGAGGCCGAGGTCGCGGAGGGGCTCGGGCTGACCGGCGCGGACGGCGAGTCGGAGGGCGCGGCGCTGGGCGCGGGCAGCGGGAGGGGCTTCTCCTGGCCGGGGCATTCGAGGGCGCTCTCCGGGCAGGTACCGGCCGCCGACTCGCTGCGGCCCGTCCGCTCGGCCTGGTAGAGGGTCAGGGCGGCGACGGTTAAGACCCCGGCCAGCAGCCAGGCCCACAGTCGTTTGCGCACGCGTGCCATGGAGTCAGTCCTTGATCGTCGCGGCCGCGGCGGCCGGTTCGGCGCCGCGCAGGAACCCGAAGCTGGGCAGGACGCACACGGCGTAGCACAGGGTCGCGGCGGCCGCGGTCGCCAGGAGCGCGAGGACGCCGTCGCCGAGGAGCCGTTCCAGTGCGAGGACCACGCCCGTCATCACGGCCCCGCCGAGGAAGGGCCAGGCGCAGGCGCGCGCCACGGTGCCCAGCCCGACGCCGCCCCGGTGCAGGGCGAAGAGGAACACCGGCACCACGACGGCCCCGGCCACCAGGACGTGGCCCTGGGCCACCCCCTCGATCCCGCCCGCGCCGGCGCCGGCCACCAGCACCGGGACCAGGACGACGAGCCACAGGCCCTGGACCCCGATGAGGGAGCGGCGGCGGCCGATGGCCACCAGGCAGTCGTAGGCCAGTTCGCAGCCGATCCGGACCAGCCCGAGGCCCATCAGCCACGGCAGTGCGGCGGCGGCGGGCAGCCAGCGCGCCCCGTAGACCAGCTCCACGATCGGCCCGGCGAGGGCGGCCAGCAGCACGCAGAGCGGGACCGTGCCCGTCATCACCACGCCGAGGGCCCGGCCGAAGCCCCCTGCCAATGCGCCGGGGGAGTCGGCCAGCCGGGAGAACCCGGCGAAGGAGACCCGGCGGGCCGCCTCGGAGATGATCCGTACGGGCCAGCCGGAGATGTTGAAGGCCAGCACGTAGAAGCCGAGGGCCAGCTGGTCGAGGGAGGAACCCACCACCATGGTGTCCACGTTGACGACCCCGAGCGCGAGCATGCTGGCCCCGGCGAGCGGGAGCCCGAAGCGCAGCAGGGCGCGGGCCTGCTCCCGGTCCCAGCCGAACTTCAGGGTGCCGGGCGCGGCCAGGCAGCAGCCGATGAGCGCGGCCACGTTGCCCGCGACGGAGCCCCAGGCGAAGCTCATCGCACCCCAGCCCTGGACGGCCAGCAGCAGCGTCACCGCGGTACTGAGGACGAAGTTGACGGCGTCGATGGCCATCCGCCGGCCCTGCTGGAACTCCCGGGTGAGGAAACCGGCGGGCACCTGAGAGAGCCCGTCGAGGACCACGCACACGCACATCACCCGCAGCACGCCGGAGGCCTCGGGGGAGCCGAGCACCCGGGCCACCAGGGGGGCGGCCGCGAACAGGCCCGCGTACAGCAGGAGGCTGGAGGCGACGCTCAGAGTGAGGACCGTCGGGGCGAAGCGGCGGGGGTCGCCCTCCCAGCGCACGATGGCGAGGGAGACCCCGAGCTCGTTGGCGGAGAGGAGGACCAGCAGGACCGTCTGGGCGATCCCGTAGACGCCCCAGGCCTCGGGGCCGAGGAAGAAGCGGGCGAGGATGATGCCGGTGACGAAGTTGCCCAGGCGCATCACCATGGTGTTGACCAGGCTCCACCGGGCGGCGGATCCCACCTTGCGCGCCAGGGACGGCGCCTCGGGCGGGACCTCGGACGGGCCCTGGATGCCCGTGTCCGTGGTGGGGGCGGTCACTTCGGTGCCTTGGAGCGGAAGGCGGACGAGGGCAGGACCTTGAGGGCCATCGTGGCCGTGGGGTCGAGGGCGCCGGTGTGATCGTCGGAACCGGAACCGGAACCGGAACCGGAACCGGAACCTGAATCGGAGCCGGGAGTCTCGGGCGGCTCCGCAGCGGCTGCCACGGGCTTGCGCCGGCCGGCCTTGCCGGCCTTGCGGCGCCGGGCCTCGACGAAGAAGGTGGCCACCAGGCTGAGTACGAAGCCCAGCGCCGCCGCCATGACCAGGTACTGGAGCCGGGTCTTCGTCTGCGCCTCGGGCTTCTGCGGGGGCACGATCGTCGCCATGCGGATCATCGCCTCGGGGGTCACGGACTGCTGGGCCTGGAACTCCAGGAGCCGCTTCTCGGCGTAGGCCGTGAAGAGCTTGTCGGACTGCAGGACGGCGGCCGGGTCGGTGCCGGTGACGCTCAGCCACATGAAGGGCCCCTGGGCGTTGTCGGCGATCTTCGCCTCGTACACGCCGGTGAGTCCCTGGGCCTTCAGGTCGGCCTTGGAATCGTCGGAGTTCAGGTTCCGGGCGAGTCCGTCGGCCATGCCGGTGAGCGAGGCCTGGGTGCTCAGGAAGGGGTTGCCGTCGAAGGCCACCGTGGCCTTCTTCGAGTTCAGGAGGGTCACCGTGCTCTGCGACCGGTACTCCACCGGCACCAGCAGGTACACGCCGGTGATGAGCGCGGCCGTGAGCAGCAGCCCGGGCAGCAGCACGTACCAGCGCCTGCGCATGACCCGCCAGATCTCCGCGAGGTCCATCAGCCTTCTTTCGATCCAGGTGGAACAGGGGTGGAAAACGGTGCTGTGGCCGGAAGGGTCCGCCGCCTCCGGCAAACCCCTGCGACCACAGCGCTACACGACGGGCGCGCTGCCCGGGACGAGGTCGGTGGGCCGCGGCCGGGTCGCCGCGCTGCCGCCCTCCAGGAGCACCTGCGCGATGCGCTCGCTCGCGCGGCCGTCCCACAGCTCGGGGCAGCGGGGCGCGGGCGGATCGTCGAGCACCCGGTGCACCGTGGCCGTGATGCGGTCCGGGTCGGTGCCCGCCAGGACGTTGGTGCCCTGCTCGACGGTGATCGGCCGCTCGGTGTTCTCCCGGAGGGTCACGCAGGGCACGCCGAGCGCGGTGGTTTCCTCCTGGATGCCCCCGGAGTCGGTGAGCACCACGCGGGCGGAGTCCTGCAGGGCGATGAAATCGAGGTATCCGGCGGCCGGCACCAGCCGGATGCCGCCGGGGACGCCGATCTCGGCCAGCCGTTCGGCCGCCCGGGGGTGCACCGGCAGCAGCAGCGGGCAGCGGCCCGCGATCTCGCCCAGCGCCTTCAGCAGGCCGCGCAGGGCGTCCGGATCGTCCACGTTGGCCGGCCGGTGCAGGGTGACCAGGCCGTACCCGCCGCGGGTGAGCCCGTAGCGGTCGAGGACGTCGGAGCGCCGGGCCCGGTCCAGATTGGCGAGCAGCGTGTCGATCATGACGTTGCCGACGACGTGGATCTGGTCCTCCCGGTACCCCTCCGCCCGCAGGTTCGCGGCTGCGTCGGGGGAGGGGGCCAGCAGGTAGTCGCTGAGCCGGTCGGTGGCGACCCGGTTGACCTCCTCGGGCATGCTCCAGTCCCGGCTGCGCAGGCCCGCCTCCACGTGGGCCAGCAGCGGCCCGGCCTTCGCGGTGACCAGCGCGCAGGCCACGGTGGAGTTGATGTCCCCGACCACCACGACCGCGTCCGGGACCAGCTCTTCGAGCAGCGGCTCGAAGGCCTCCATCACCCGGCCGGTCTGGACGGCGTGGCTGCCGGACCCGGCTCCCAGATAGCGGTCGGGGGAGCGGATGCCGAGGTCGCGGAAGAAGACATCGTTCATGGACTCGTCGTAGTGCTGGCCGGTGTGGACGAGGACGACCTCGGCGCCTCGGCGCTCCAGGGCGTCCATCACCGGCTTGATCTTCATGTAGTTGGGCCGGGCTCCGGCCACACAGATGATCCTGGGCATGGAGTCAGAGCACCTCCACCGTGGGTCCCGACAGCCGGTTGCGGCAGTCGAGGATCAGCGAGGCGTGCTCGGTGATCATCGGGTAGTCGAAGGAGTCGTGGTCCGTGAGCAGGACGACCACGTCGGCGGCGGCCAGCTCCTTGCGGGTCGGCTCCACCCGCGAGAGGCGGGCGTCGACCTTGATGCTCTCCACCACGTGGGGGTCGGCCGCGCGCACCTTGGCCCCCATGTCCAGGAGCAGCTGGGAGACGCGCACCGCCGGAGATTCCCGGGCGTCGCCGGTGTTCTTCTTGTACGCCAGCCCCAGGAGCAGGATCCGGGAGCCGTTGACCGAGCGGCGCTTGGCGTTGAGCGCGTCCATGACGCGGCGCGCCACGTACTCGGGCATGTGGCTGTTGATGTCGTTGGCCAGTTCCACGAAGCGGAAGTTCTGGCCGAGCTCGCGCTGCACCCGCCACGACAGGTACGAGGGGTCGATGGGCAGGCAGTGCCCGCCGACGCCGGGACCCGGGGTGAACTTCATGAAGCCGAACGGCTTGCTGGAGGCGGCCTCGATGGTCTGCCACACGTCGATGTCGAGGTGACGGGCGAACATGGCTATCTCGTTGACCAGGGCGATGTTGACGTGCCGGAAGGTGTTCTCCAGCAGCTTCGCCAGCTCGGCCTCCTTGGGGGAGCGCACCGGCACCGTGGTGTCGACGAGGCCCGCGTAGAAGGTCTCCACGGCCTTGAGCGAGAGGGCGTTGACGCCGGAGACCACCTTCGGCGTCTGCTGGAAGCCCCAGACCTTGTTGCCGGGGTCGATGCGCTCGGGGCTGTAGCCGAGGTGGAAGTCCACTCCGGCCGTGAGGCCCGAACCGTCCTCCAGGATCGGGCCGAACAGCTCCTCCGTGGTACCGGGGTAGGTGGTCGACTCCAGTACGACGGTGGCCCCCGGCCGCAGGAAGCGGGCCAGGGTGTGCGCGGATTCCTCGATGTAGCGCAGGTCGGGGGCACCGTCCTGCAGGGGGGTCGGGACGGTGACGACCGCGACGTCGAAGCCGCCGCAGTCCCGGGCCTGGTCACTGACCTGGTACGTGCCCAGCTCCAGGGCCTTGGCCAGCCGCGCGGAGGAGACGTCCTCCACGTACGACTCGCCCGCGGCGAGGCTCTTGACCCGCCGCGCGTCCACGTCGTAGCCGACCACCTGGTGTCCGACCTCGGCGGCCCTGATGGCCAGCGGAAGGCCGACGTATCCCTGTCCCACGACGACGACGCGCATCAGTGACTCCTGTTCGCGGAACCGGCAGACGGTGTGGACGGTGTGCGGCGGATGAGTTCCCGGACCGTCATGAGGAGGAAGGCGGCATTGGTGGTGAGGTAGCGCTTGCCCAGGCGGCGCGGTTCCTGGAGGGTCCGGTAGAACCATTCGAGCCCCATCCGCTGCCAGACCAGGGGGGCGCGCTTGGTGATGCCGGCCAGGATGTCGAAGGAGCCGCCGACGCCGTGCACCACGTGGGCGCCGGTGCGCTTGCCGTAGCCGGCGGTGAAGATCTCCTTCTTGGGCGAGGTCATGCCGAGGAACAGCATCCGGGCACCGCTCGCGGCCACCGCGTCGGCGATCTCGCCCTGTTCGGAGTCCTGGAAGTAGCCGTTGCGGCTGCCGGCCACGCGCAGGGCGGGGAACCGCTCGGCGATCCGGCCGAGCATGAGGTCCAGTACGTCCTGCCGTGCGCCGAGCAGGTGGACGGGGATCTCCGCGGTCTCCGCGGCTGCCAGCAGCCGCATGAACAGGTCGATTCCCGCGACCCGTTCGGGGAGCCGCACCCCGAGGACGCGGCCGGCCCAGACCACGGCCTGGCCGTCGGCCAGGACGAGGTCGCAGCCGGCGACCGCCGCGGCGAGGCGGGGGTCGCGGCGCATGTTGACCAGCTTGGCGGCGTTGACCATGCCGATCTCGATCTGTTCACCGCGCCGTACGGCGTCGAGGCAGCGCTGGACCGTCTCGTCCATGGTCAGGGGGTCGAGCGCCACTCCGAAGAGGGACTGTCTGTGCTTCATCTCCCGAGCCCCCCGAGCCAGGCGTGGAGCAGCCAGCCGAACTCGTAGGGCCTGCACTCGCGGTCCACCGCCAGGGGGCGGAAGATCCGGTCCAGCGGGGCCAGCCGGGCCCGCGGGGCGACCCGGGTGGTGAGTCCGCGGGTGGCGCGCACGGCCTTGGCTGGATCGCCGCGGTAGACCTTGCGCCAGGTGACCCCGAACTCCTCGCGGATCATCGGCTCGCGCGGGGTGCCGTCGGGCCCGCTGATCTCGGGCACCTCCGTCATCCAGCGCAGACCCCGGCGGATCTCGGCGCCGAAGTCGGTGCCGCCCGCTTCGGCCAGGTCGAAGAGGGCCGTCGGGGCCATGGCGTGCTGGTGCACGCTGTACACGGGGTAGCCCTCCACCACGCCGCCCGTGCGGGCGTCGTAGTGCCACCACCACTGTCCGCCGTCCCCCTGCAGGGCGCAGATCCGGGCGGCGCAGGCGTCGGCGGCCGCGAGGGCCTGCGGGTCCGGGGCGCTCGCGTGCAGCCGGGCCAGCGCCTGGAGCGGATAGGTCTGGTCGGCGAAGCAGGCCACGTGGGAGCGGTACCCGGGGACCAGCCCCGGCCCGGTGGCGTGCGGGAACAGCGGACCGTCCCCGACCCGGGCCGCCAGCAGGCGGTCGCGGGCGGCCGCCAGCCGGTACTCGACGTCCACCGAGGTACGGGCCGCGGTGAGGGCGGAGAGCACCCAGGCGGCTTCCACGGTGTACTGCGGACGTCCGGGGACGTCCAGTTCGGCCACCCTCGCCACGGCGTCCGCGAGCTTGGGATGGCCGGTCTCCGCGGCGGCCCAGGCGATGAGCGCGGCGTCGCCGAGGTTGGTCACCGCGGGCAGTCGTTCCACCAGGAGCGCCGTGAACTCCCCGGTGCTGCGGCCGCCGAAGAGCGCGCGCTGCCGCTCCTCCGGGAGGAACCGCGCGCCGAGCGCGGTGATGGCCGCGTACCGGGTGCTGGTACCGCGCCGTTCCATGCGCCTGGCGCCCTCGGGGGAGACGGTCCCCACCCGGGTGAAGACGAAGGTCTCCGCGCCCGGCAGGTACATCTCGGGCAGCCCCGCCTCGGCCAGTGCGAGCAGCCGCTCGGCGAGGGCGTGCAGCGAGGGGTCCTCGTGGGCCAGTGCTTCTAATCGTCGGGCGGTCACCGGTTCCCCACCCCGGTTCCCCGCGCGTCCTGCTCGCCCTGTATGTCCGAGCTGTAGCCGTACGGCTCCAACACACCTACCCCCTCTGAAAATCGTTCCTAGGACAGACCCGGCGGTCGTCGTTCGGCGGAGGGGACTGCGCATGACGGCGCGCGTGCCTACGGTGTGATCCCCCCGATGGCACGAGCGGTCCGGGCCCGCTGGATCCCCCTCCAGCGAAGTTCCGGATCGGGGCGCGCGCGGACGGCGGCGGCGGACGGGCGCAGGGTTCTGCGCCGGCCGTTACCTCGTCTGCGATTGCCCTCGTCGTGTACAACCCCCCACTGAACACAGCCTGTTGCCTGCTCAGATCCCGTGTACAGGGACAAGGTATGCCCAAGGATGTTCATTGATTGTGGTTTTGAGGAAATGCCATTGACCCAAATTGCCGACGTCGCGTCAGGTGCGCTCGGCCAGCGTTCCGTCGGTCTCGTCGTGCAGGGCGCCGGTGCGCGGGCACTCCCACACGCCCGGCTCGCCGTTCCGTTCCGCCAGGCGGACCCCGGCCCGGCCCACCCAGCCGATGCGCCGGGCGGGCACTCCGGCCACGAGCGCGAAGTCCGGTACGTCCCGGGATACGACCGCGCCGGCCGCGACGAGCGCCCAGCGCCCGATCCGGACGCCCGCGACGCACACCGAACGGGCCCCCAGGGAGGCCCCCTCGGCCACCACGACTCCGGCCGCCTCCCAGTCGCCGCCGCGCTTCTGCCGCCCGTCGGGATCGACGGCCCGCGGGTAGAAGTCGTTGGTGAGCACGGCGGCCGGGCCGATGAACACTCCGTCGCCGAGTTCGGCGGGCTCGTAGACCAGCGCGTAGTTCTGCAGTTTGACGTTGTCCCCGATCCGTACGCCGGGACCGACGTACGCTCCGCGTCCCACGATGCAGTCGCGTCCGAGCCTGGCGTCCTCCCGTACCTGCGCCAGGTCCCAGATGGTGGTCCCCTCCCCGAGTTCGGCCGTCTCGTCGACCTGGGAGGAGGGTTGAATTCGGACACTCACGGGGCGGTCCCCTTACGGCTCGCGAGGCGTTCGGATGTACGTCGCATTGAGGTACGGAGGGAGCATATGCGGCATCGGCCCGGCTCGTGCCGGGGATCAACCGACTGTTCACTCACTGGACTTGGCTCCACCTCGGCTGCCCGGGGGCCGGCTGTCTTAAGGTCGCCCGATCGCTCCCTTAAGCGGAACCTAAGGTTCGCGATCACCGCCCCGAATCGATCAAATGTCCGTTTCGGGGCGGCTAGCGTGCTGCCGCACCCCCCGAAACCCCCCAGATCCACCCGGCAATTCAGAGGCAGGCACGCGATGGGCAGCACGACCGGTCACCGGCGCAGGACGAGCATCAAGGCGAAGGCCGCGGGCGGGACGGCGGTGGCGGCGCTGATCGCGACCGCCGCCTTCGCCTTCACGGGTACGGCCCAGGCCGCCTCGGTCGGCGCGGTGTACACCAAGTCGAGCTCTTGGAGCGGCGGTTACACCGGCACGTACGTGATCACCAACAACAAGAGCCAGGCCCAGACCGGTTGGACCCTGGAATTCGACCTGCCCGCGGGCACGAGGATCGACTCCCTGTGGAACGGCTCGCACACGGTCAGCGGCCGCCGCGTCACCGTGAAGCCGGCCGCATGGAACAGGGAGCTGGCCGCGGGCGCCTCCGTCACGATCGGCTTCGTCACGAGCGCGAGCGGAACCCCGGGCAACCCGACGGCCTGCCGGATCAACGGAGCGAAGTGCTCGGCGGACCAGGGCCCGACACCCCCGCCGGGCGGCCGCCCCACCACCGCCCCGACCGCAGCCCCCTCCGCCGCGCCCACGCCGGCGCCGACGGCCGGTACGAGCGCTCCCGCGACCCCCAGGCCCTCCGGCCGGCCGACCAAGCCCACGTCCCCGCCCACCGCCACGACCCCGCCCGGCGGTGGCAACCCGGCCACTGGCGCGCGCTTCGCGCCGTACGTGGACACCTCCCTCTACCCGGCCTACGACCTGCTCGACACGGTGGCCAAGACCGGCGTCAAGGAGTTCCACCTCGCCTTCATCACCTCCGGCGGCGGCTGCGCCCCGCTCTGGGGCGGGGTCGCCGAGCTCGGAAACGACAAGGTCGCCGCGCAGATCGGCGCCCTGCGGGCCAAGGGCGGGGACGTGCGGGTCTCCTTCGGCGGCGCCGCCGGGCACGAACTGGCCCTGAACTGCGGTTCCGCGCAGGAGCTGGCCGCCGCCTACGGCAAGGTCGTCGACCAGTACCGGCTGACCAAGGTCGACTTCGACATCGAGGGCGCGGCCCTGCCCGACACCGCCGCCAACACCCGCCGCGCCCAGGCCATCGCCCTGCTCCAGGCCGCCCACCCGGGGCTCGACGTGGCCTTCACCCTGCCCGTGATGCCGGAAGGCCTCACGCAGCCGGGCGTGGCCCTGTTGGCGGACGCGAAGAAGGCGGGCGTACGGATCCACGGCGTCAACATCATGGCCATGGACTACGGCCCCGCCTACAGCGGCGACATGGGCCGCTACGCGATCCAGGCCGCCACGGCCACCCAGGCCCAGATCAAGGGAGTACTGGGCCTCTCCGACGCGGCGGCCTGGAAGACCGTCGCCGTGACCCCGATGATCGGCGTCAACGACGTCACGAGCGAGATCTTCACCGTCGCCGACGCCACCCAGCTCGTGGAGTTCGCGAGCGAGAAGGGAATCGGCAGGCTGGCGATGTGGTCCGCGACCCGCGACCGGCAGTGCCCGGCCGGAGTGGTGAACTACGCGGACGCGACGTGCAGCTCGATCCTCCAGCCGCCGCTGGCCTTCACGAAGGCCTTCGGAGCCCTCCGCTAGGCCCGCGGTCGCCCCGCGCGGCCGGGCCGCCTCAGGGGCTCGTGAGGACGACGAGGCGCTGGGTCGCGCGGGTCATCGCCACGTAGCGGTCGACGGCGCCTTCGATGCCCTCGCCGAAGGTGTCAGGGTCGATGAGGACGACCAGGTCGAATTCGAGTCCCTTCGACAGGGTCGGCGTCAGCGAGCGGATGCGGGACGAAGCCGGGAGCGCGGCGGGGGGCGCGCCGTCGGCGGTGATGACGCAGGCGACTCCGTCGGCCTGGGCGGCGAGCCAGTCTTCGAGGACCGCGGCCAGGTCCGAGACCGGCCTGTGCGTGACGGGGATGCCGCTGCTGCGGACGGAGGCCGGGACGTTGGCGTCGGGCAGTGCGGCGCGGATGGCCGGCGCCGCCTCGGCCATGACCTCTTCCGGGGTGCGGTAGTTGACGCTCAGGGAGGCCATCGTGATCCGGTCCAGCCCGGCCCGTTCGAGGCGCTCCTGCCAGGACTCCGTGAACCCGTGGCGGGCCTGCGCGCGGTCCCCGACGATGGTGAAGCTCCGCGACGGGCAGCGGGCCAGCAGCATCTGCCACTCGGCGTCGGTCAGCTCCTGCGCCTCGTCCACGATGATGTGGGCGAACGGGCCGGCGAGCAGGTCCGGTTCGGCTCCGGGCAGGGCGTCACCGTCGATCAGCGCGTCCTGCAGGTCCCGTCCGCGCAGCATCCCCACCGCGCCCTCGCTCTCGTCGATCTCGGTGTCCTGGAGCAGCCGGTCGATGACGTCGGACCTGCGCGCACGCTCGGCGGCGACGGCGGCCTCGTGCCGGCGCTTGCGTACGGAGGCCTCGGCGTCGCCGAGCCGCTGCCGGGCCGCGTCCAGGATCGGCAGGTCCGACACCGTCCAGGCCTGGGCGTCCGCGCGCTGCAGGAGGGACACGTCATCGCGGCCGAGCCGCGGAGCGCACTTGCGCAGGTAGGCGGGCACCGACCACAGGTCTCCGACGAGTTCGCCCGCATCGAGCATCGGCCAGGCGCGGTTGAGGGCGGTGATCAGGTCCCGGTCCTGGAGCAGCGAACGGCGCAGCAGCTGGGGCGAGACGTCGCTGTCGTCCTTGTCCATCAGGATGGTGAGCAGCTCCTCCAGGATCTGGTCGCGCGCCTCGTTGTGCGGGGTACCCGGTTCCACCGCCTCGAACGCGGCCGCCCAGTCGTCGGCGCTCAGCCGGATGTCGGACCAGTGGCTGGAGACCGTCATCCCCTCGGTGGGCGGCTCCTCGTAGATGCGGACCGCCGCCTCCACTGCCTTCACCAGGTCCGCGGAGGACTTGAGGAGGGCGACGCGCGGGTCGGCCTCGACCCCGGCGCCGGCTCCCTCGGTGACGAGGTCGCGCAGGGTGCAGGTCTGTACGCCCTCCTCACCGAGGCTCGGCAGCACGTCCGAGACGTAGGCCAGGTAGGGGCGGCTCGGGCCGACGAACAGCACGCCGCCGCGGCGGTGACCCAGCCGGGGGTCGGAGTAGAGGAGGTGGGCGGTGCGGTGCAGGGCGACGACGGTCTTGCCCGTACCCGGACCGCCGTCGACGACGAGGGCGCCCCGGGAGCCGGCCCGGATGATGGCGTCCTGGTCGGTCTGGATGGTGGCGAGCACGTCGCGCATCCGCTCCGACCGGTTGGCGCCCAGGCCGGCGATGAAAGCGGACTGGTCGTCGAGCGCGGCGCGCCCTTCGAGGCCGTCGGCGCAGAACACCTCGTCCCAGTAGTCGCTGATCCGGCCGCGGGTCCAGCGGTACCTGCGGCGGCTCGTCAGACCCATCGGAACGGCGTGCGTCGCGGCGAAGAAGGGCTCGGCCGCGGGGGAGCGCCAGTCCAGCAGCAGCCGGTTTCCGGCACTGTCGGTGAGGCCGAGGCGTCCGATGTACACGGGCTTGGAGCCGTCGGAGGGGACGATGTGCCCCAGACACAGGTCCAGCCCGAAGCGGCGCAGGGTGCGCAGCCGGCTGGTCAGGCGGTGGATCTCCGCGTCGCGGTCCATCGCCTCCCGGCCGATGCCGCCGGGCGCCTTGCGCGTGGCCTCCAGGCGGTCGGACAGTTCGGCGAGCGTCTGCTCCAGGCAGTGCGAGATGGCCGCGAAATGCCGTTCGTCGCCGTCGATCAGAGCCGGGTCGGCCTTGGGGGACAGGTGGTCGGGAAGTTCGAACGCACTGGTGGCGGTCGCCACCGCCTCGACGGAACCGTGTGATCCAAGAGCTGACATAGCGGCATGCACTGAGTGAATCTCCCATTTTTCGGCAAGTTCTGGCCTCGAGCCGCGATTTTGCCCCAGGCGGGGGGCCTTGCCGCAAGCCCCCCAGTGCGCTATATGTTGTAAGTGGCAAGGAGTGCGTATTCCTCCTCACCCTTCTGCTCACCCTCCCGAGTTTCCTTCCTTCACCGCCCGATGAGGCCTGGTGAGGGCTGTGGGGACGGCTGGCTACAGTACGGCCATGACTTCCGAGGCCGTATCCCTTCACCTCACGAAGCCGGCCCCGGCCCATGTGGTGGCCGTACTCGCCTTCGACGGAATGGCGCCCTTCGAACTGGGCGTGGTGGTCGAGGTGTTCGGCCTCGCCCGGCCCGAGCTGGGGGACCTGCCCTGGTACGAGCTGCGGGTCTGCTCGGCGGAACCCGGCCGGGACCTGCGCGTGGTGGGCGGGTTCACGCTCCGCGCCGAACACGGGCTCGACGCCCTCGCCGCCGCGGACACCGTGATCATCCCCGGAGTCTCCCCGGCGGGCGGCACCATCGCCCCCTCACTGGTCGACGCCCTCCTGAAGGCCCATGCCCGGGGTGCGCGCCTGGTCTCCATCTGCTCGGGCGCCTTCGCGCTCGCCGCGACCGGCCTCCTCGACGGACGCCGGGCCACCACCCACTGGCGCTACGCCCGCACCCTCGCCGAGCGCCACCCCGCGATCGAGGTCGACCCGGACGTCCTCTACGTCGACAACGGCGACGTGCTGAGCAGTGCCGGCAGCGCCGCCGGCATCGACCTCTGCCTCTACCTGGTCCGCGCCGACCACGGCGCCGCCGTCGCCAACACCGTGGCCCGGCGCTTCGTCGTACCGCCCCATCGCGAGGGCGGGCAGGCCCAGTTCATCGAGGCGGCGGTCGGGGAGATAGGCCCCGACGGCGCCGACGACGGCATCTCGCGGAGCATGGCCTGGGCCCTTCAGCGGCTGTACAGCCCGCTCTCGGTCCCGGCGCTGGCCCGCGCGGCGAACATGTCGGAGCGTTCCTTCCTCCGCCACTTCACCCGCCGCAATGGTGTGAGCCCGATCCGCTGGGTGGTCTCCCAGCGGATCGCGGCGAGCCTGCCGTTGCTGGAGTCGGGGGAGGGGACGGTGGACGAGGTGGCCGCGGCGGTCGGCTTCGATTCCACCGCGACGTACCGCCACCACTTCACCCGGCAGATGCGGACGACGCCGACGGCCTACCGGAAGGCGTTCGTCAGGGTCTCCGCACCCCTGGCGGGATCTTGACGAGTGGAGGCGTTTACGCCACTCGTCGCCGGCGTGGCGGGAACAGAGGATGGAGTCATCGCCGCAAGGGAGTCCACCCGGCCGGCGAGCACCCGCCCTTCGCCCCGCACAAGGAGTTCCCCCATGTCCGCGACCGCCGCCTCCATCGCCGCCGCCCCCTCCGCCGTTTTCGCTGAGCCCGCCAGCGCCGTCCTCTCGGTCCCGGCCGCCGCTCCGGGCGTCGCCGCGGCCCACTACGCCGCCCGGCTCGCCTTCGAGGCGGACGTCTCGGACGTACGGGCCGACCTGCTCGCCGGTGTCCCGGGTCTGGTGGTGGTCGACTCCCGCAGCGAGGCCGCCTGGGACCAGGGCCACATCCCGGGGGCGCTGCACCTTCCGACGGCGCGGATCGCGGAGCTGGCGCCCTCGCTGATCGACCCGGCGCTGACGGTCGTCACCTACTGCTGGGGCCCCGGCTGCAACGGCGCCACGCGTGCGGCGCTGGCCTTCGCCCGGCTCGGCTACCAGGTGAAGGAAATGCTCGGCGGGTTCGAGTACTGGGTCCGCGAGGGCTTCGCCTTCGAGACCGCCCAGGGCACCGACCAGCGGGCGATCGACGATCTGACCGCCCCGCGCTCGGGCATCTCCTGCGCCTGCTGAACGCCGTACGGTCCCGGTTGCCGGCGGGCCCGTACGCTCAGACCGCCAGTGCCGTCGTGATCACCAGGGGAGGCTTCGCCCGCTCGGCCGACCAGGCGCGGCCGGCGGCGAGGCCGGGGTCGACGAGGCCGGGAAGGCCGAGGGCCTCGTCCACCGTCGGGCGGTGCTGGCCGAGGTCCGCGAACCCGGCCCGCAACAGCAGGGCCGGGTAGAAGTCGACCGGCCACGCGTGGTTGGGCATCACCTGCCAGCTGCCGTCCGTGCGCCGGAGCCGTACGGGCAGCTCGTCGCCCGGGGCGTACTCCCCACCCGGGTCGCCGATGCTCAGCGAGGCGTACTCCGTCCCGCTGCACGCGGGATCGGTGGCCAGCAGGACGAAGGGGCCGCCGGGCCGCAGGATCCGCCGGATCTCCCGGAAGACCGCGAGCACCGCCTCCGAGGTGGGCAGCGAAGCCAGGACGTGGTTGCACATCACGGCGTCGGCGCTGCCGTCCGCCAGACAGGCCGTCCGGCCGTCCGTGACCAGATGGAATTCGGCGACGGCCGTCCCCGCGCCGCGGGCCAGCGCGAGCATCTCCGGGGAGGTGTCCACGCCCAGCACCTTGGCTCCGAGCTGCCGGGCCGCGTGGTCGGCGACCTTGCCCGGCCCGCATCCGTAGTCCACCAGGACGGATCCGCTGCCGACCCACGGGGCCAGGGTCCGCAAGACGAAGGGGTACCCGAGCAGCCAGTCCGTGGCCGCCTCCACGGCGGCGAAGGCCCGCGCGCCCTCCGGCCCGGACCAGGCGACGGGCTCCTGCCCGCCGCCGTGGTCCGCGTCGCCCGCTGCGGCTCGCGCCGCTCGTCCGGTTCCCTCCGGCCACTCGCTCACGGTTCCCACTATCCGGCCGTGGGGGCCCGGCCCGCATCCCGTTCCGCCGCCTCGGCGATCCGTTTGACCGCTGCCAGCCGTCGGTCCCAGTCCGCGGCGAGGGTGGCCATCCACCTGGCCGTCGCGTCCAGGGCGGCGGGCCGCACGGTGTACCGGACCTCGCGCCCGACCCGGCTGCCGGAGACCAGCCCGGCGGCGTCCAGGACGGCGAGGTGCTTGACCACCGCCTGCCGGGAGACGGGCAGCCCCTCGGCCAGAGTGGTCGCGCTGACCTCGCCGTGAGCGGCGAGCAGGCCGAGCAGCTTGCGCCGGGTCGGATCTGCCAGTGCGACGAGGACGTGGTCGACGGCCTCTTCGGCGCCGGGGAGTTCCCCGCTCACGCGGCCGGTTGTTCGACGCGCTTCTTGAAGGCGTCGAGCACCTGCGGCCAGCCGCCCGTGTTGTCCTTCAGCGCCTTGTCGCGCAGTTCCTCGGACCCGGCCAGGGCCGCGAACCCGCTCTCCACGACGCGGAGCCGCGTCTTGTCCCCCTCGCGGCTCAGCGTGAACTCCACCAGGGTGCTGTTGTCCTCGCGCAGCTCCTGTCCGGGGAAGGCGCTGGCCCACCGGTACGCCAGGTAGGTCGGCGGCTCGACCTTCTCCACCCGTACCGGGAACTCTCCGTACTCGCTGTTCCTCGCCACGACCGACTCCCCTTCCCTGGCCACCGTGCCGGCCAGGCTCCCCTCGTCGGCCACCCAGAAGCCCGGCTCGGCCACCAGGGACCAGACCCGCTCCAGGGACGCTTCGATCAGGGTGTCGCGTTCGATCCGGTCCGCGTTCATCAGGGACTCCTTCGTCGCAAGCCATCGAGTGGTTTAGTGCAACTCCAGGGTTGCACGTCGCTCCACATCGCGCAACCGTGAGGTTGCACCAGGACGGGTGGTGCGGGTTCGCATACGCTCGGGTGCATGGTGCAGAGCAAGGCGGAAGACGTGGACGCGTACCTCGCCGAGGTCACCGAGGAGCGCAGGGAGGCGCTGACCCGGCTGCGCGAGCTGTGCCGTACCGAACTGCGCGGATTCGGCGAAGTGATGGCGTACGGAATGCCCGTGTACGAACGGGAAGGCGTCGGCGAGGTCGCCTTCGCGAGCCAGAAGCAGTACATCTCCGTCTACCTGTTGCGCGAGGACGTCCGCGAAGCCTTCGCGGAGCGGCTCGCGGGCCACGACATGGGCAAGGGCTGCCTGCGCTTCCGCAAGCCCGAGAAGATCGACTTCGCACTCCTTCAGGACCTGCTGCGGGCCACGGCGGCCGGTCCCGGGAAGGCCTGCTGACCGCTGAGGCGAGAGCCCTTCGGAACGACCGAAAAGAATGTTGAGCGCAAGCTGTCACAACCGCCGGCCGGCCGGTGTCTTGTGTCCGAACCCTCGAAACGAAGGAGACGGACACCATGACCGAGAACACCCAGGTGATCGTGATCGGCGGCGGATACGCCGGAGTGATGGCCGCCAACCGCCTGAAGCAGCGCGAGGACGTCACCGTGACGCTGGTCAATCCGCGTGCGGTCTTCGTGGAGCGGATCCGCCTGCACCAGCTCGCGGGCGGAACCGACGACGCCGTGGTCGCGTACGAGAAGGTCCTGGCCGACGGGGTGGCCCTGCGCGTCGACTCCGTCGAACGGATCGACGCCGCCGAACGCAGCGTGACCCTGGCCTCGGGAGGCCGGGTCGCCTACGACTACCTCGTCTACGCGGTGGGCAGCGGCAGCGCGGACCCGACCGTGCCGGGAGCGGCCGAGTTCGCCCACCCGATCGCCACCCTGGAAGACGCGCAGCGGCTGCGCCCGGTCCTCGACGCCGCGCCCCGGACGGCCGCGGTGACGGTGGTCGGGGCCGGTCCGACCGGCATCGAGACCGCCGCCGAACTGGCCGAGCAGGGCCGGGCCGTGACCCTGGTCTGCGGCGGGGTCCTCGGCCCGTACCTGCACGCCCGCGGGCGGCGCTCCGTGGCCCGGCGGCTGACGGCGCTCGGCGTGACCGTGCTCGAAGGCCCGGACACCAAGGTGACGGCCGTGACGGCCGACGCCGTCCGGCTCGCCGACGGCCGCGAACCGGCGTCCGCGGTGACCATCTGGACCGCCGGCTTCGGCGTCCCGGACCTGGCCGCGCGCAGCGGGCTGAGCACCGACGCCCTGGGCCGCCTCCTCACGGACGAGACGCTGACCAGCGTGGACGACGGGCGCGTTTTCGCGGCCGGGGACTCGGCGGCGCCCTCGGGCCTGGCGCCGCGGATGAGCTGCCAGGCCGCGACGCCGATGGGCGCGCGGGTCGCCGACACGGTGCTGAGCCGGATCGAGGGCGAGCAGCCGGAAACCCTCAACTCGGTGTTCGCCGGCCAGTGCATCAGCCTGGGCCGGGGCGCCGGCATCTTCCAGTTCGCCCACAAGAACGACACCGCGCTGTGGTTCCACATCGGCGGCCGGCCCGGCGCGAAGCTCAAGGAAGTCGTGTGCAAGGGCACCGTCAAGCACCTCGCCGAGGAGGCGGGCAAGCCGGGTTCGTACGGCTTGCACCGGGTGTCGGGAGGCGACGCCCGCGGCCGGCGTCTGGAAGCCGAGAAGAGCGGGATCAGGGCCGCCGCCGAACAGACCGCTTGAGCCGAACGGCCGATCCGATGATCATGAACGGATTCGAACTGCCCGAAGGCCGACGGAAACTGACGGAAGAGAACTGACCATGGACATCCCTTCGCAGGGCCCTGATACGGCGACCGAGACCTTCGTCGCCCACCGCAACCTGCTGTTCACCGTCGCCTACGAAATGCTCGGCTCGGCGGCCGACGCCGAGGACGTCCTCCAGGAGACCTGGCTGCGCTGGGCGGGCGTCGATCTCGGCACGGTCACCGATCCGCGCGCCTACCTGGTGCGGATCACCACCCGCCAGGCACTGAACCGGCTGCGGACGATGAGCCGCCGCAAGGAGGCGTACGTGGGCCAGTGGCTGCCCGAGCCCCTGCTCACGGCGCCGGACGTGGCCGAGGACGTGGAACTGGCCGAGAGCATGTCGATGGCGATGATGCTGGTCCTGGAGACGCTCGGGCCGACCGAGCGGGCCGTCTTCGTGCTCCGCGAGGTGTTCGGCCTCGACTACGAGGAGATCGCGACCGCCGTCGACAAGACACCGGCGGCCGTCCGGCAGATCGCGCACCGGTCCCGCAAGCACGTCGACGCCCGCCGCCCCCGCCGGACGGTCTCCGCGAGAGAGACCCGGGCAGCCGTGGAATCGTTCCGGCGGGCGTTCGAAACCGGGGACCTGCAGGGCCTCCTCGACGTGCTCGCCCCCGAGGTCGTCTACATGGGCGACGGCGGCGGCATCAAGCACGCCGCACTGCGGCCGATCGTCGGCGCCGTCAGCGTGGCCCGCGTCTTCGCCGGCATGTCGGGCAAGGCCGACAAGGGCGGCATCTCGTTCTCCCTCGCCCCCACCATGGTCAACGGCACCCCGGCCCTGGCCGTCCACATCGACGGGGAGTTCGACGGAGTCATCGCCTTCCACGTCGAGGACACCCGCATCACCGGCCTCTACTTCGTCCGCAACCCGGAGAAGCTGTCCCACATCGGAACCGAGACCACGCCCACCCTGCGGTGAGCGCCGGGCGGCACCTGACCGGCGGGGGAGGGGCTGGCAGCATGTCCCCCATGCCTTCCCCTCCCTCCTCGTCGACCCCTCCCTCATCGAACCCTCCCTCCTCGCCCTCCTCTTCCTCGGCGAGTTCCGAGACCGCGACCACCGAACCGGTCCGCCATCGGGACCACGGCACGTGGCTGGCCCAGTTCACCGGCCGGGTGCTCGTGGTCTGCCCGGGGTGCGGCGGACGCGCCCTCGTCGTGCCGCGGCCCGGGCTCGCGGAGCCGAAGTACGTCCGGCACCTGCTCTTCGAGCCCCGCCGCCTCGTCTGTGGGGGCTGCGGGGCCCTTGCCGACTGGACGGCACAGCAGCGGGGGCCCGCCCTGGTCGGGGTCTCGGTCGGCGGCACCGAGGACCCGTTCTTCCGGCGTCCGCTCTGGCTGCAGACCCGCTGCGCGGGACGGATCCTGTGGGCCTACGACCTGGAGCACGTCGAAGCCCTCGCCGCCTACGTGGGCGCCCGGCTGCGGGAACGGCACACCTCCCCGACGCTGTCGATGTTCGCCCGGCTGCCGGCCTGGATGAAGTCCGCGGCACGCCGTGACGAGGTCATGGCCGGTCTGGAGACCCTGCGGACCCTCGCCGGGCTCTCGGCCCCCGCCGACCGTTCCGACGCGGCCCACGACCGGGGCGACCGCCCGCGCCACCAGGGCAGCGTGCTGGTCCGCGGCGGTCCGTACTAGGAGCCGGACCGGTGGGACGCCGAGGCGCGCACCGGCCGAATGCGGTGCGCCGGGGGTACCCGTACGTGTGGCGGTGGGAGGGGAGAGCGGGGTGAGGGGCCGCCGTGCGGGTACCTCGCATGCGAAACCCCTTCGCAGGAGGAACCCATGCTCGGTACCGACTACCGCACCGGCTCGCCCAACTGGATCGACCTCGGGAGCCCCGACATCCCCCGGGCCGCGGCCTTCTACCGGGCCGTCTTCGGCTGGGAGTTCCACCTGCTCGGACCCGAGACCGGCGGGTACGGGTTCTTCCGGGCGGACGGGAAGAACGTCGCCGCGGTCGGGCAGCTCGACCCGGGGGCGACCTCCGCGTGGACCGTGTACTTCCGGACCGACGACCTGGAGGCCACCACCCGTGGCGTGCGCGACGGCGGGGGCGCCGTCCGCGTCGAGCCGATGGACGTCATGGGGGAGGGGTGGCTCGCGCAGTACACCGATCAGCAGGGCGCCGAGTTCGCCGTCTGGCAGCCGGGCCGGACACCGGGACTGGAGCTGACCTCCGCCGACAACTCGCTGTGCTGGGTCGAGCTGCACGTCCCGGATCCGACGGCGGCGCTCGCCTTCTACGGAGCCCTCTTCGGGATGCGCGCACGGGAGATGGAGGCGCCCGGCATGACCTACCAGGTGCTCAGCACCGCCGACGGGGACCAGGAGGACGGCTCCTTCGGCGGGGTGGCGCCGCTGATGGAGGGGGAGAGCGACGCGCGCTGGGTGCCGTACTTCGCGGTCGCGGACGTGGACGCAGTGGTGGGCGCCGCGCGGACCTCCGGCGGCGCGGTGCTGATGCCGGGCGCGGACGTGCCCGACGTGGGGCGGATCGCCTGGCTGGCCGACCCGAGCGGGGCGGTCTTCGCCCTGCTCAAGGCCTTGCCGCCGGCGCAGTGACGGCTGTGGTCTAGCCGGTGAAGGCCTCGACGAGCGTCCAGACGGCCAGGACGGCCATGCAGAGGGCGCCGAAGCGCTGGACGGTCTTGAGGGGAACCCGCTTGGCGATGAACCGGCCCACGACCAGGGCGAGGGCGGAGACCGACATGAGGGCCGCGGCGGAACCGATCGCGGTGGGCAGCCAGCCGTTGGTGGCGGCGAGGTTGGCGGTGGTGATCTGCGTCAGGTCACCCCATTCGCCGATGAAGACGGCCATGAACGCCGTGGCGAATACGGGCCAGAAGCCGGTGACGGCCTTGGCCGCCGAGTCCGCCTCGTCGTCGTCCGCCCCGGAGCGCAGCATGACGACGGCGCCGAAGGCGAACAGGGCGGCGGAGGTCAGCTTGACGGCCATGTTCGGCAGCATGCCGATCAGGCTTCCGGCACCGACCGCGATGGCCACGTGCACGATGAACGCGGCGGAGGTGCCGAACCACACGTACAGCGGCCGCATCCGGGTGCCCATGGCCAGCGAGGCGAACATGGTCTTGTCGGGGAGCTCGGCAAGGAAGATCAGACCGAAGGCGGTGAAGATCGCCACGGGGTCGAGAGCCATTCCGGGTGCTGCTTTCTGCTGGAGCCGGGCTCTGATGGCTCGGATCGGCACCCAGCGGGAGGCGACGGGAAGAACCACTCGGCCCGGCACGACGAAGCGGCCCACACGGTGATGTGGGACGGGTCATGCCTTGGCCGAAGGTCTCGTCCGCCCCGCACGTGAAGCGCGGTGGCCCGGTGGCCGGGACCCGTCGAGGCGTCCAGTATGTCGACCAGCGGTTTTCGGGACTACTCCCCTTCGCTGCCGACCACTGTAACAGGGGCGTCGGGTGCTCCCGGAGGGCCGAAGGTCCCGGGGCCGCTATCCGAAACGGACGGGGAGGTACTTGACCCCGTTGATGAAGTCCGAGCGCAGGCGGCGTACCTCCCCCGTGAGGGACACCTCCGGATGGCGCCGCAGGAGCTCCCGGACCAGGGCCTTGATCTGGGTGCGTGCGAGGCCGGCCCCCAGGCAGAAGTGGGGACCGCCGCCCCCGAAGGTGAGGTGTTCGTTCGGGGTGCGGCGGATGTCGAAGGCGAAGGGGTCGGCAAAGACCTCCTCGTCGCGGTTGGCGGAGGTGTAGTACGTGACCACCTTCTGCCCCTCGGCGACGGGCCGCCCGTGCAGGACGGTGTCACGGGTGGCGGTGCGCCGGAAGTTGTGGATGGAACCGCCCCAGCGCAGGAACTCCTCCGTCGCCGTGGTCCACAGGGCCTCGTCCTCGGGGGCCGCGGCCAGCTCGGCGCGCGCCGAAGGGTGGTCGATCAGGGCGATCAGGGCACCGGAGAGCAGGTTGCGGGTGGTCTCGTTGCCCGCGACGCAGAGCAGTACGAAGAACATGTTGATCTCGTCCGGCGACAGCCGGTCCCCGTCGACCTCGGCGTGCACCAGCGTCGAGAGGATGTCCTCGCGGGGGCGGGCCCGCCGCTCGTCGGCCAGCGCGTCGCAGTAGGCGTAGATCTCGGCGGCCGCGAGATCGCTGTCGTGCTTGCCGGCCGAGAGCTCGGGGTCCTGGGAGCCCGCCATCCGGTTGCTCCAGTCGAAGATCAGCCGCTCGTCCCCCTCGGGCACGCCGACCATCTCGCAGATCGTCTGGATCGGCAGCCACGCGGCGACCTCCGCGACGAAGTCCATGTCCCGGCCCGGGGTGACCGCGCGCTCCACCAGGGTGACCGCCCGCTCCTGGATCCGGGCCGCGAGCCTGCGTACGACCCGGGGCGTGAAACCCGCGCTGACCAGCGAGCGGTACCGGGAGTGGCGCGGGGCGTCCATGCCCAGGAGGACCAGGCGCAGGGTCTCCAGGGACTCGGGGTTCTGGTCGCGGATCATGAACGAGCCGAGTTCGGTGGACCACAGCTCGGGGTCGCGGCTGACGGCCTTCACGTCGGCGTGCCGGGTGACGGCGTAGAAGCCGGCGTGCGGACCCGGCACCTCGTGCCAGTGGACCGGGTCCTCGCGGCGCAGCCGGGTGAACTGGGCGTGCGGGACCTCACGGGCCCAGGTGTCCTCGAGGAGGTCTATTTCGCCGGTGGGCAGCACGGGACGGTTCCCTTCGTCGGACGGATCGGGGTGGCGCGGCGGGGTCGTACGGATCGGGGTTGTACGGCAGGGTCGGACGGATCGGGGTCTACGGGTCAGCAGGCCCTGCCGAGTCCCAGGACGGCGCCGAGGGCCTCGACGACGAGCGCGTCGGGGACGGCGCCCGGTTCGAGACGGTGCTGCATCGCGAGTCCCAGGAGGATGCCGAGCACGAGGGTGCCCGTCTCCTCCGGCGTACGGGGCAGGGGGGTGCCGGTGGCCTCGGCCCAGTCGGCCAGGCCCTCGCCGAGCTGGGCGCGGACCTCGGTGTACCGCTGGGCGAGCCGGTCCCCGATGAGGGGGCCGCGGGCGGCGTGCAGCCACAGCTCCGTCTCCAGCAGCAGCCAGGAGTCGCCGTGCTCGGGGTGCGGGCGGGTGAGGCTGCCCCACATCGCGGAGAAGTGGACGGCGGGGTCGGCCGGGTCGCCGGCCGCGATCTCGGCGGCCAGCTCCTCGCTGGTGCGCTCCTTCCACACCTCCAGGAGCGCCAGCAGCAGGCCCTCCTTGCCGCCGAAATGGCTGTAGAGCGCGCCCGTGGTGCGCCCGGCCGCCTCGGCGACGGCCTCGGCGGAGACGGCGTGGAACCCTTTGCGGGCGAAGAGGTCGGCCGCCGCGTCGATGAGGCGGGCGCGGCTCTCGGACTTGCGCTGCGCCTGCGGGGTGCGCTGCGCCTGCGGGGTGCGGCGCCGGGGCTGTTCTCGTGTGGGGGACGGCTCCACCGGGCCTCCGGGGTGGGTGCTGGTCGTATCGGGACGGCGACCCGTGTCGGGGGCCGGGCCGCGTCGGATGCCGGGCCGCGCCGGGTGCCGCGTCCCTGTCGGGTGCCGACCTGTATCGGGTGCCTACTTATATCGGGCTGCCGATATAAGTTGCGCCCTCCCTGACGAAGTGTCAAGCGATACCGCAGGACCGCGCGGGCTCCCGGTGGCACGCTGAAAGGGTGCGTGCCGCCCTCATGGAGCTCCGTACGGGCACCGGCCCCCTGCCGGCGGCCGCGCGGCGGGCCGTCCGGGTCACCCTCGCCGCCGGCATCGGCTTCTACGTGTTCCTGTACGGGCTGGACCGGCCCGTCGAGGCCACCTACGCGCTCTTCGCCGCCGTCGCGCTGGCCGGGCTCTCCCGGATCCCCGGCAGCGGACACCTGCGGGCCCGGGTCGTCGCCCGGGTGCTCCCCGCCGCCTGCGCGCTGGTGGCCCTGGGAACCTGGCTGTCGGTGCGGACCTGGGCCGCCGTGGCGGGCATGCTGGTCATCGGTTTCTGCGTGGCCTTCTCCTCGGCGGCCGGACCCCGCCTGGCCGGCGCCGCGCCCGGGCTCCAGCTGCTGTACATCCTGCCCAGCTTCCCGCCGTACGCCCCCGACACCCTCGGCCAGCGGCTGACCGGCACCGTCGTCGGGATCCTGCTGCTGATCCTCGCCGAAGCCACCGTCCTGCCCGACCCGGTCGTCCCCGGCTACCGGGACCTGGCCGCCGCAGCCGCGGCCGAGGCGTCGCGGTACGCCGCCGTGCTGGAGCGGCCGCCCCACACCCTCCGCGCGGCGGAGGCCGCCCGCGCCGCGGAGCGGGAGCAGTCCCTGCGGCCCTCCCGGGTCGGGGAGGCGCAGCGGCCCGCGGGGCCCGGCGTACGGGAACGCGCGCTGGCCCACACCGGGCTGGCGGCCCGCACCCTGCTGGCCCGCCTCCGGTCCCTGCCCCCGCCGGAACCCGGCCCGGCCACCGCGACGGCCGGGCTGGACCTCGTGGCGGCCGTGCGCGAGTCGGCCGCCGGGACGGCCGGGCTGCTCGCTGCGGGGAGCCCGCCCGCGACGGACTCCTCGCGGCTGCGGGACCTGCAGGTCTCCCTCGCCCGGGCCCCCGTGACGGGGCCCGGGCCCGGGTTCCGCAACGCCGCCCTGGTCGAGCTGGCGGAGGCCGCGCTCGTGCTGCGCGGCGCCGCCGGGATCGCGGTACGGGGGCGTGCGGGGGCCGCGGACGTGGTGGGGCCGGGCGTGGGACCGGCCGCCGGGCCACCCGACCGGTTCTGGTACGCCGAGGAGGGGCCGGTGCGGCTCTGGTGGTACCGGCTGGCCGGGAACACCGGGCCCCGGTCCGTGCACTTCCAGAACGCCGTCCGGCTCGGCGTGGCCCTCGCCGTCGCCCGGGCCGTCGCCGGACTGGACTCCCTGCCGCACGGGTTCTGGGCGATGCTCGCCGTCATCAGCCTGACCCGCACCAACGCCGTGCAGACCCGGGCCACCGTCCGGCTCGCCCTGATCGGCACCCTGGTGGGCGCGGTCGCCGCGGGCGGGGTCCTCGCGCTGGCCGGGGAGGCGAGCACGGTGTACGCGTTTCTGTTGCCGCCGCTGATGCTGTTCGCGTTCTGCGTCGGGCCCGTGCGCGGCGTCGGCTGGGCGCAGGCCATGTTCACCCTGGTGGTGGCCATGGCCTTCGCCCAGCTCGCCCCCGTGACGTGGCAGTTGGCCGAGGTCCGGTTCCTGGACGTACTGGTCGGCAGTGCGATCGGGATGGTGTGCGGACTGTTGGCCTGGCCGCGCGGCGCCCACGACGAACTGGGGCGTGCCGTGGCCGGGCTGCTGCACGCCGCGGCCGACGACGTCCAGGCGGCCACGGCGGCCTTCGGCCGGGCCCGCGCGGTGGAGCCCGACCAGCGGGTGCGGCACGCGCTGGCCCTGGCGGAGAGCGCGTACGCCCAGTACCAGACGGAACGGCAGCGTCCGGCCGCCGCCGCGGGCGAGGACTGGCAGGCGGCGATGATGACCGGCCACCACGTCCTGTGGGGCGGCCGCAGGCCCCCCGGCACCCCACCCGGCCCGTGCGAGGAGGCGATGGTCCGGGAGTACGGGGCCTGGGTGGCAGCCGGGCTGCACCGCGCGGCGGCGGCCGCGGACCCCGTCCACACCGCGGGGCCGCCGGAGCCCGGTCCCGCCGGTCCCGCCCCCCGCCGGGCCGGACCCGAGGGCGCGCCGCCGGTGTTCTACACCGCGATGGCCTGGCTGGACTCGCTGACCGCGGACGTGGCGCTGTTCGACCGGGGGGCCGGGGCCGGGCCCTCGGCCTCCGGTGGGGCCTGAGGGTGCGGCGGTGCGGCCGGAGCGGGGCTCTGCGATCGTGGAAGAAGGGGTTCCGGTTCTGTCTCCGGCGGCGGGGCGTGTGGTGAGGAGCGGACATGTCCGGACTGTTCGAGGCGAGCGTCGAGATCGACCGGCCCGTCGCCGAGGTGTTCGCGTATCTCGCGGACGGGCGCAACGACCCGGAGTTCAGCCCGCGCGTCCAGCGGATCACCCGGAGCCCGGACGCCCCGACCGCCGTCGGGACGGTCTTCCGCAGCACGGTGAAGGACGCCGGAATGAAGACCGCCCGGGAGTTCCAGATCACCGAACTCGATGCGCCGGGGCGGATCCGCTGGACGGAGCTGAGCCACAACCTGGTGACCGCCGAAGGCGGCTACGACCTGTCCGAACTCCCCGGAGGCCGGACGCGGTTGCGCGTCTTCAACACCCTGACCGGGCACGGCTTCGGCCGTCTCCTGGTCGGCCTCGCCCTGAGCGCGGCGCGCAAGGACGCCCCCGACTTCGGCCGCCGGATCAAGGCGGCGGCGGAGGCGTCCCCACGGCTGGGCTGAGGCCCGGGCCGGGTCTCCGGATCGCCAGGTCACCGGATCGCTAGGTCACCGGGTCACCGGATCGCCGGATCAGAAGCGTCCGGGCCCGGACGGAATCGGCAGCGGCTTCACCGGCGCCACCTGACGGTTCCCGCCGGGCGCCGGCGTACGGCAGGCGATGTCCTCGGCGGGCAGCCGCCCGGTGGTCAGGTACGCGGTGACCGGGGCTGCGGCGCAGGAGGAGGGATCGGCCAGGTACACCCCGTGCCCCTCGGCGCCCAGAGCCAGCACCATCCGCGAGCCTTTCAGCGCCCGGTGCATGCCCTGGCCGCTGGCCAGCGGGGTCTGCGAGTCCCACTCGTTCTGCACGGTCAGCACCGCGGCCCGCGTCTTCATCGGGGTCTCGGCCTCCAGCGGCCGCGGCCAGAAGGCGCAGGGCTTGATGTTCGAGGCGAAGTCGCCGTACAGCGGGTACGCGGCCTTGTCCCGGACCGCGTCGCGACGGTACCGCTCGGGATTGCGCGGCCAGGAGTCCGTGTCCCCGCACACCACGCTCCAGAGGACGGCGACGCCGTTGTCGGAGGCCGGCCCGGCCGGGGCCGGCCCGGACTCGCCGGCGAGCGCCCGCTTCATGTTGAAGTCGGGCCCGGAGGCGCCGGGAGTGACGGCGGGCTTTCCGTCGGCCGCGTCCTTCAGGGCCGCCACCAGCGGGGTGACCTGCGACGGATAGAAGAACAGCGCGCGGGCGCCGCGGATGTCGTCGCCGTTGATCTTCTCCCCCTGGAAGACGATCGGATCCCGGTCGGCCCGCGCCACCAGGTCCCAGAAGGTCTTCGACACGGCCGAGGGGCTCTCGCCCAGGTGGTACTCGCCCGAGCGTTCCGCCGCCCACCGCGTCCACCGGGCGAAAGCCGGCTCGGACTCCGTGGCCCAGCTCCGGAACATGTTCCGCCAGATCAGGTCCGGGTCGACGCCGCTGTCGAGTACGAAGCGGTCGGTCCGGCCGGGGAACATCTGCGTGTACACCGCGCCGAGGTACGTCCCGTAGGAGTAGCCCAGGTACGAGAGCTTCCGCTCGCCCAGGACGGCACGGATCGTGTCCATGTCGCGTGCGGTGTTGCGGGTCGTGATGTACGGGAGCACGGAGCCGGCCTTCTCCCGGCACTTCTCGGCGATGTTCCGCGCCCAGGCCACGTCGGAGGGGAAGGACCCGGGCCGGTACGGCCGGTCGATGCCCTGCTCGGCCTCGGTCAGCCCGCAGCTGATGGGACTGCTGGCGCCGACCCCGCGCGGATCGAAGCCGATGAGGTCGTACTGTTCGGCCACCTCCGGGGGGACCACCTCGCCGAGGGCCAGCGGCAGATCGAGCCCGCTCCCGCCCGGTCCGCCCGGGTTCATCAGGAGGACCCCGTGGCGCTTGGCGGGGTTCGTGCTCCGCACCCGGGATATCGCCAGGTCGAGGGTGCGTCCGGCGGGCCGCCGGTAGTCGAGCGGCACCTTGATGCTGGCGCACTCGTAGGTGGCCGGCTGATCGGCGGCGCACCGGTGCCAGGCCGGCTTCTGCCGCAGGTACGCGGCATCGGCCCGGAAGGTATCGGCGGACATCTCGGTGTCGGTGGACAGGACGCTGTCGGCGGACAGGGATGCACCGGCGGGCAGGGCGGAAGCCTGGGCGGCCGCGAGCAGCGGCACGGAGCTCGCGAGGAGCGCGGCGGAGGCCAGGAGGGATGCCAGTCGTTTCTTGCGCACGAGGGCCGTTCCTTTCGGGTGGGCGGTGGTACGCCCCCACCCTGGGTCACCCCGCGGCCCGGGCGAATCCACCTGAGGGGCGGGTCCCTCTACTCCTCGCGAATGACCGGAAATCCGGACAACTGGCCGACGCGCCGGGGTTTTTGTCCTCACGTCAGGCGTCGGGAGCGCGGGCCGTGCGGCGGCCGGGCGCGCGGCACCGTAGCAGCCTTTCGGCGGGTCGCCCGGATGTTTGTCCAGTCCGGATGGGCCTTCGGTGGGGGAGGCGTGGTCGGCGCTAGCGTCCCTTGGCACCCGGGGACCGGGGAGCGGCGTGCTCCGTGCGGCTCCCGGATCGTCCCGGGAGCCAAGGAGGCACAGTGCTGTCAATCCGTCGGACGAACGTCGGCGGCATGTCGGTCGCTTCGCGACACGTGATGGGCACGGGCATCGTCATCGGCGCCCTCGCCCTCACGCTGATCGCGCTGCTGATACCGGTACGGAGCTTCGGCGGAAGAACCGCCACGGCCGCCCCGGCCCCGGCGTCCGCCCCCGCCGCCTCGCCCGCCTCCGCCTCCGCCGATGACGACGGTGCCGGGGTGATGAACACGGCCTTCGGGCCGCTGACCGCGCAGGACCGCGAGTTCGTGCGCAAGGTCCGCCTCGCCGGCCTGTGGGAACTGCCCGCGGGCAAGCAGGCCCAGGAACGGGGGACCCGCAGATCGGTGCGGACGGCCGGCGAGCACCTCGTGGAAGGGCACGCCGAACTGGACCGGAGGGTCCTGGAGGTGGGCCAGGCGCTCGGCGTCGAACTGCCGGACCGGCCGTCCGGTCAGCAGCAGGCCTGGCTCGACCAGTTGGAACGGGCCCAAGGGGCGACGTACGAGCGGCTGTTCGTGCAGCTGCTGCGGCGGGCGCACGGCAAGGTCTTCACGCTCGTCGCCCAAGTGCGGGCGCAGACCCGCAACTCCGTGGTCCGCGAGCTCGCCACGGACGCCAACGCCACGGTCCTGGACCACATCGCGGTCCTCGAAGCCAGCGGACTGGTCGATTTCGAGGGTCTCGCGGACAGCCCTCCCCCCGTCCCCGCGCCCGCCCCTCCCACCGACACCCGACCGAGGAAGTGAAGTGATCACATGCACGACAACGACTCCACGCAAGGCCCGGCGCGCCGGGACGGTGCAGGGCACAAACGCAAGGTCCGTCCCCTGTACAAGGCGCTCGCCGCGGCGTCCGCACTGCTCCTGGGCGGCGCCGGGGTGGTGATCGCGGGCCAGGTGGCCTCCGCGGGCCAGGACCCGGCGCGGTCGGCGCCGGTGACGGCCACCATTGACTGCCCCGACGTCGGCGAGCGGCTGCGCGAGGTTCCCGATCAGGTGCGCGGCGAGGTGGACCGGGAACTCGCCGGTCTGGACACCCAGATCGCCGAGGCCTACCAGCGGCTCGCCACCGGCCGGGCGCCGGCGGACGCGCTGCTGGGCGAGCTGAAGGACCGGCGCGACACGTCGATCGGCCGGGTCTCCGAAGCGATCGGACGGACCGCCGCCCGCCCCGACGGGCTGGCGGAGCTGAGCGCCTGCGCGATGCGGGAGGCACCGGCCGCCGAGGAGGAGGCCGCCCGGGCCGGCGCGGACACCGTCCTGAAGGGAGGGCCGGCCCGCTCCGACTTCGTGGCCATCGGATCGGTGAAGCCGAACGTCCGGCGCCCGGACCCCAAGTCCGGTGCCTCCAAGGGCTCCTTCTCCGTGGAATGCGGCCGCAACGACGAGCGCCACCTCAACCCCGACAACGTGATCGTCGCCCCCGGGGTGAGCAACGGCGCCCACCACATGCACGACTACGTCGGCAACAAGACCACGGACGCCTTCTCCACCAACAACAGCCTCGCCGCCTCCGCGACCACCTGCACGAACGGAGACCTGTCCACCTACTACTGGCCGGTGCTGAGGCTGCGCGACGGCAAGGCCGAGCAGGACGCGGGAGCCCCCGGCGGCGGCCAGGACGCCAACGTGGGCACGATCCTGCGGCCCAAGCAGGTGACCATCCAGTTCAAGGGCAGCCCCGTCTCCCGGGTCACCGCCATGCCCCGCTTCCTGAGGATCATCACGGGCGACGCCAAGGCCTTCACCAACGGCCCGGCCAACGCCAACGCCTCGTGGAGCTGCACCGGCTTCGAAAACCGCCAGCTGAAGGACAAGTACCCGATCTGCCCCAAGGGCACCGACGTGGTACGGACGTTCGCCTTCCAGAGCTGCTGGGACGGAAAGAACACCGACAGCGCCAACCACCGCACCCACGTGGCCTTCGCCGCCCGCGACGGTTCCTGCCCGGCGGGCTTCAAGGCCGTCCCGCAACTGGTGCAGCGGATCGTCTACGCGACGCCCCCCGGCGCACGCTTCGCGGTGGACAGCTTCCCCGAGCAACTGCACAAGCCGGTCACCGACCACGGGGACTTCATCAACGTCATGCCGGACCAGCTGATGGCCCGGGCGGTGCGCTGCGTCAACGGCGGCCGCACCTGCCGCTGACCCGACGAGAGGCGGCGCCGGCCCCGAGGCACGTTCAGGGGCCGGCGCCGCCTCGCCTGCTCGTCCCTACAGGTCGAGCTGGTACTGGCGCGTCGTGTGCGTGGGCAGGTAGCCCAGGCTGTCGCTGATGTGTCTCATGTGCGTGTTGCTGTCGGCGGTGTCGGTCAGGAGGCCGCCGAGGTTCGGATGGTCCCCGTGGGCCTGTCGGATCGACTCGGCCTTCATCCATCGGCCGAGGCCGTGTCCGCGGTGCTCGGGCAGGACGCCGGTGCCGTAGTGCTGGGCATCACCTGTGCCGTCGCCGGGCACGACGAGTTCGGTGAACCCGGCGATCGAGCCGTTGGAGGTGTCGATGGCGACGACGGTGTGCAGGTGGTCGCCGCGCTGTTCGACCGCCTTGGCCGCAGCCCGGACCCGGTCCACGTCCCAGGCCGTGGTGCCGTGGTCGGTGTCCTCCATGGGCATGTCGTCCATGGCGCGACGTGAGTCGGCGAAGGTCTGGGCGAGATCGTCGGGGACGGTTCCCTGCCAGGACGCCAGCCGGTAGCCGGAATGCGGACGCTCGATGATCTCCGCCAGGGAGGGGATGTCCACATCGGCCAGGGGCAGGCGGGCGAACCTCAGAGTGAGGACCTTGCGGAAGCCGCGGGCCGCCAAGAAGTCGTCGCCGGGCGATCCGGCCCCGGCCTGCGCCACGACGCAGCGCCGGTTGTCGTCCCGGGCGGCGGCCACGGCAGTGTCGAGCAGCCGGGAGCCGACGCCCTCGCGGCGCTCCACGGGGTGGACGTGGAGGGTGAGTTCGGCCAAGTGCGCTTGTCCGCCGTCGAACAGGCGCAGAAAGGCCGTCCCGACAGGGTTGGCATCGGCGTCGGACGCCAGCCATGCAAGGCGCCGGCTGTGCGCCCCGTGAGCGGGGTCGGTCAGCGGCGTGATGTGGAGCGACAAGGTGTCTCCGTCGTGAGGAGGTGGCAAAGGTCAGTACGCGGGCTCAACTGCCGGGCACTCCTGCGCATGTGCTCCACACCTCCTCGTCGACGGTGCCGGTCCGGATCAACAGGGACGGCCGGGAGAACGTAGCCGGTCCGTCGGTTCCTCGGCAAAGGATTAACCGGAGGCCGGTGCGGCCGTGTCGTCACGGCCGTCCCTTGACGGCCGCGACCGGGACGGTGGCACGAGGCCGTCCTCGGCGAGCAGGCGCGCGGCGCGAGCCGTCACCGCTCGCGCAGGCGAGCGCGGTGGCGGCGGACGGCGTCGCGGCTGCCGCAGCGCGGTGAGCAGTACCGCTGGGTGCCGTTGCGCGAGGTGTCGACGACGACGTTCGTGCAGGGGTCGGCCGCGCACCGGCCGAGGCGGTTCATGCCGCGAGTCGTCAGGTGGAGGGCCGTGCCGACGCTGAACACGGCGTGCAGGACTCGCGCCAGGTCGTCGTCGACGTCGCGGTAGTGCAGGTGCCAGCCCTCGCCGTTGTGGTCGGTCAGGCGTGGATACGCGGTCGCGGTGGCCATCTGCTCGTTGAGGATCGCCGCCCGCTCGTCCGGGTCGCGGGCGTCGACGACCCGGATCCAGTCATCCAGCACCGCCCGGCAGCGGGCGTGATCGTCGGGCCGCTCGGGGAAGGGCATCGTCATGCCGAACTCGCGCGTCCGCTCGACGATCCCGGACCGGGTGCCGGGCCAGTCGTCGGCCAGGGAACGGGCGAGGAGCACGGCATACTCGCCGTAAGGGTTGAGGTGCATAAGGCCATTACATCAGGGTGGGGTCATGTCCCTCACCCCGTTGTCCTCACCCGTCCTCGGTGCGTCCGTCCTCGGAATGACACTCACCGCGCTGGTCATGGCCCTGACCCCCGGGCCCAACATGATCTACCTCGTTTCGCGCAGCATCAGCCAGGGGCGCGCCGCGGGGCTCGTCTCCCTGGCCGGCACCGGCGTCGGCTTCGTCGTCTACATGCTGATGGGCAACCTCGGCCTCGCGGTCGTGTTCGTCGCCGTGCCCTGGTTGTTCATCGGCTTCAAAGCCGCGGGCGTCCTCTATCTGGTCCACCTCGCCTGGCAGGCCCTGCGCCCCGGAGGGCGAGGGGTGTTCGAGGTCCGTGACGTTCCCCGTGACAGTCCGGCCCGACTCTTCCGCATGGGGCTGGTGACGAACCTGCTCAATCCCAAGGCCGCGATCATGTACCTGACCCTGATCCCGCAGTTCATCGACCCGCATCGCGGGAGTCCGACGGTGCAGGGCCTGACGCTCGGGTCGCTTCAGATCGCGGTGAGCCTGACCGTCAATGCCCTGATCGTCATCGGCGCCGGCGCCATCGCCACCTTCCTCGGGCGACGTCCCACCTGGGCCACCGTGCAACGCCGCATCACCGGGACCCTCCTGGGCACCGTGGCACTGCTCCTCGTCCGCGAGGTGCCTGCTCGCGCCCGGGTGGTCTGACGACCACCGTCGACGGATCCGAGGCCCTCCTGGGCGTCGCGCCCAAGAGGGCCTCACGTGAGAAACGAGGGGTGCTGCCCCATCATCTAGAGGCCGTTGACGCGGGCGATGCGGCCGTCGCCCGGAGACGGGCGGAAGTCGGCGGCCACCACGCGCGCCCGGCGGCTGCCGCGGACCGGCCGCAGCCGCACCTGGGCCATCAACCGGCGGCTGCGCAGCGCCAGTTCCAGTTCGAAGCGGGTGCGCGGGTCGCGCAGACCGGGCCCGAAGAGCTTCTCCAGCTGGCGCATCCGGTAGCGGACCGTCTGGGGGTGCACGCTGAGCGCCTTCGCCGCCTCGGGAGCTCCGCCGCCCTCCAGCCAGGCGAGCAGGGTCACTTCGAGCCGCTCGCTCTGGCGCGGGGTGAGGTCCGCCAGCGGCCGCAGCCAGCGCGCGGCGAGCGCGTGGGCCAGCGGCTCGTCCTGGAGGAGGAGCAGCGTCGAGAGGTGGTCGTCCACGAACACGGTCCGGGCGTCCGGCCCGGACCTGCTGTGCGCCGGGACCAGCGCGAGCAGACGTACCGCCCAGCGCAGGGAGGAGGCGGTGTCGCCCGGGGCCACCGGGTGGCCGACCACGGCGAGCCGGCCGCGCAGCGCGCCGTCCAGGGCGGTACGGGCCTCCGGGTCGGCGGTCGGGACGAGCAGGCAGGGCTGGCCCGCGACCATCCCGCCGAGGCAGTCGTCGAGGAGGGCCGCGAGCTGCTGAGTCTCGCCGGGCGAGGCCAGCGCCACCGCCCGTACGGCTACGGGGAGCGGCCATCCGGCCGGTCCGGCCAGCTCGGCCAGCTCGGCGAGGCCCGCTTCGCGGTGCGGGGTGTCACCCGTGAGCAGGGCGAAGAGCTCGCGCCGGGCCTGCTCACGGACCGAGCCGAAGCGTTGTAAGGGGACTGCTTGGAGCGGTGGCAACTCCCCTCCGCGAAAGGCCGGGTGCGGGTCCGGGTCCGAGTCGGGGTGGGCGTGGGCGTGTGGGTGGGGCCGGGCGTGCTCGGTTTCGAAGGCCGCGGCCGTCGGGGCGGTGGGTCCGGGGCCGGACCGGGGCTGCGCGTGGTCGTCAGACGGCTCCTGCGCGCGGGCCGGGTCGGCTCCGTCGGCCGCGCGGGTGGTCTCCCCGCACCCCGCGCCGCCGGCGCCCTCGCGGTAACCGAGGGCGGTGAGCAGGGCGCCCTCCATCCTCCGTCTGACCACCTCGTCGCCGATGTCCTCGACGAGCGCCGAGAATCCGGGGACGGTCTCCCGTAGCTCCTCCACCATCCCCGCCGCGAGCGTGGGCAGTTCCTTGCGCAGGACCCGGGTCCACTCGCCGCGGGGGCGGGACCAGATGCGGTTCAGAAGTTCGCACATTGTTACCTCGTTCAAGCCGGGGTATCGCCTGCCCCGTGGGACGGTGGCAAGCCCGCAGTCCCGCGGCATCGGCTCGATCGCCGTCGGGGAGGTGCGGCGGCGGATCAGGTGTCAACCCCGTCGCAACCGCACCACTGGAAGGGAATCTTCCGGGGATGTTCGATGCGATGGCTGTGCGAGGGCCAGAAATTATCACGTTTCGATAAATCCTGTGGAGCGCTTGCATACCTCCACGATGCTTCTGCACTCCGGCCCCCGCTCCCGGCCGGCGCGGTGGGCCAGGCGCCCATCTCCCGCCCGCCGAGGAGCGGTTACGACGTCGACCCCCGGGCGCCGAGCGCGAGGTGGAAGTGCTCGGGTCCGGACGTATGGGAGACCACATGCCCTTGCTCCAGCCCCGCCCGCCCGGCCGTTCGCACCGGGCCCGCCGCACGAGAGGCGGTACCCGACGCCACGCCGGAACGCCATCCGGGCCGGTAGCGGGCCCGGAATCCGGCCGCTCCGTGTCCGGCCCCGCATCCGCAGCCTTCTCCCCGACGGCGTCGACGCCGGCGACGCCGAGCGGCTCCGGCCGGCGGGCGGTGCGGCGTCCCCCGCTGCTGTCCGCCGCCGGGGGACCGCACCCCGCGGCCCTGGGCGCGGCGGGCCTCGCGGCCCTGGCCGCCCTGCTCGTGGCGGCCCGCGCCGGCGCGCTGACCCGCCTGTGGGACTTCCTCGACTACGCGGCCGGGGTGCTCTCGCTGGTCTCCCTGACCGGCGCCGTCCTGTGGGGCCTGGCGGCCACCGACCGCAGACTGCTCGCCTCCGGGCACCGGCTCGTCGCCCAAGCCGCGCACCGCGGCCTGGCCGTCGCCGGACTCGGCTTCCTCCTCCTGCACGTGTGGATCAAGGTCGCGCGCTCGCGGACCGACGCCGCCGCCGTGGTCCTGCCGTTCACGGACGGACAGCGCCCCCTGCTCATCGGCCTCGGCAGCCTGGCCGGATACGGGTTCGTCGCCGTGGCCGTCTCCGGAGCCGTCCGCGGCGCCTTCGCCACCCGGGGGCGGTCGCTGTGGTGGCGGGCCCTGCACATGGGTGCGTACCCGGCCTGGGGGGCCTCGCTGGTGCACGGACTCAAGTCCGGTCGCGCCGCCAGTGGTTGGGTGACCGTCGGGTACGCCCTGTGCCTGGTCGCCGTCGCCGGCCTGCTCGCGTTGCGGCTGCGCGCGAAGCTCCGTACGCTCGCCGCCGCGCGCCCGTCCGGCACGCCGGCCGCACCGGCCGAGCCGCCGGCGCCGTCCCCGCCGCACGCGCCGTCCGTACCGTCCCGGGTGCCCGGGCAGGCGCCGCCTCACCGGCCGGCGCCCTTCGTGCGCAGGCCGGCGGAGTGGGCGGCGGAGCTGCTGACCGCGCGCCTGACCCGGCAGCCCGGTGTCACGGTGTTCCCCGCCCGCCCGGAACGGGCAGCGGAGCCGTCCGCGGGGCCGCGCGTCCCGCCGCCGTCCGTCCCGCCGTCGCCCGGGCCGCTCGACGGCGTACGGAGCGGACGGTGAACGGCGGCTCCGGCACGCGGCCCGCCCTCGGCTGCGTGGGAGCGCCCCGGCTGCTGGCCGGACTCGACACCGCCGAGCGGCTGGACCGGGCCGGGCATCTGAGCGTGCACGGCGCGCTGCCCCGCTACCCCTCCGACGAACTCGTCGAACTCGCCGAGGGCATCGCCCTGGGCGGGCGCGGGGGAGCGGGCTTCCCCTTCGCCCGCAAGCTCCGGGCCGTCATCCGGTCCGCCCGGGGGCAGGACGGAAGCACCGCCGTGGTCGTCAACGGGACCGAAGGCGAACCGAGTTGCCTCAAGGACGCCGCCCTGCTCCTCTACGTGCCGCACCTCGTGCTCGACGGCGCGCTGGTGGCCGCCGCCGCGCTCGGTGCCGAGGACGTGGTCGTCGGCGTCACCCGGCCCGACGTGGAGCGCTCGCTCACCGAAGCCGTCGCCGAACGGGGACCGGCCGGGCGGCGGGTGCGTGTCGTCCGGCTCCCCGAACGCTTCGTCACGGGCGAGGGCAGCGCCCTCGTGAACGGCCTGGACGGCGGCGCCGCCGTACCCTCCGGGCACCGGACGCGGACCAGCGAGCGAGGACTCGGCGGCCTGCCCACCCTGCTGTCCAACGCGGAGACGTACGCACAGCTCGCCGTCGCCGCCCGCCTCGGCGCGCCCGCGTACGGCACGGCCGGACTGCCCGACGAACCCGGCACGACCCTGCTGACCGTCGCCGGGACGACCGTCGTCGAGGTGCCCCTGGGCACGTCCCTGGCGTACGTACTGGACCTGTGCGGCACCGTGCCCGGACAAGGGGTGCTGGTGGGCGGCTTCCACGGCCGCTGGCTGGACCCGGGGGCGGCGCGCGAGGCGCTGATCTCGCGGAAGTCGCTGGCGGCCTACGACGCGGTCCTGGGCGCCGGCGCGGTACTGCCGCTACCCGAGGACACGTGCCCGGCGGGCGAGGTGGCCCGGGTCGCGCGCTGGCTGGCACGGGAGTCGGCGGGCCAGTGCGGACCGTGCGTACGGGGCCTGCCCTCGCTCGCCGACGCCGTGGAACGGCTCGTGGCCGGCGGGGGCGGGGCGGCCCTCGACGCCGTACAGGCCCGGATGCGGGGGGTGCGCGGCCGGGGAGCCTGCTCACACCCGGACGGCACCTCCTCGTTCGTGGCCTCTGCGCTGGCCGTCTTCCCCGACGAGTTCCGTGACCATGCGCTGGGCAGCGGCTGTGGACGGCGCGTGCTGGGCGCCCTGCCGCTGCCCGCGGACGAGAGCCCCGAACGGCTCGTCGTGGACTGGACGTTGTGCAAGGGGCACGGCCTCTGCGTGGACCTTCTCCCCGATGTCGTGCGCCTCGACGAGGACGGATATCCGGCACGCGGCGTCATGCCGGTGCCCGGCCCCTTGCGGCCGAAAGCACTGCGTGCGGTGCGCCGTTGCCCGGCGCTCGCGCTCCGCATCCAGGAATGAGTTCACGCTTTGGCGTGATCTGACAAATTCCCGCGCCATTGATTACGGCGGTCCCCGCAGCCCTTATGAATATCCCGACGGAAGCGCGCCGGATGGAAATCTAAGGAGAGAACTCCCATGGGCAACAGGAACCGGGCGACCACGGCCGCCGCCGGATCGATGCTGACGGTGCTTCTGCTGGCGTCGGGATGCGGCAGCGAGGACGGGGGCGCCCGTACGGTGACCGTCCGGGCGGCGGGAGCGGAACGGGCTGTGGGGCACGGCGCCGGGGACGGCAAGGGCTACGGAGCGGGGTCGGAGGCGGACACGGGCACGGAGGCGGAGGCGGACGCCGATGCCGACGCCGGTTCGGGCGCGGACCCCGCCGACGCGGACGCGACCCCGGCCGGCAGGCTGGCGGTCAGGGAGATCCCCGAGGTCGGCAGCGCGGTCACCGACGCGGCCGGAGCCACGCTCTACCGGTTCGACAAGGACACCGCCCGGCCGTCCCGGTCGAACTGCGAGGACGCCTGCGCCACCCTCTGGCCCCCGGTCCCGGCGGACGGGGCCCAGGCCCCGGCCGGCATCGACGCAGGGCTGCTCGGCTCGGTCGAGCGGTCCGACGGTACCCGCCAGCTCACGCTCGCGGGGTGGCCCGTGTACCGGTACGCGAAGGACACCGGGCCGGGCGACGCGAAGGGCGAGGGCGTCGGCGGCACCTGGCGCGCACTGGCGCGGGACGGAGGAAAGGCGGCGGAGGCGGAGCCGGAAAAGGAATCCGCACCGCTCTCCGCCGTGGAGGACGCGAAACTCGGAAAGCTCATGGTGGACTCCCGGGGGCGCACCCTCTACCGGTTCGGAAAGGACAGCGCCTGGCCGATGAAATTCGGCTGCCTCGATTCCTGTTTGGACACCTGGAAGCCCGCAGAACCCGTAGAAGGGGAAAAGGCCGTCGGAATTCCCGCAGGACTGGTCGGCTCCGTACAACGTCCCGACGGAACCCGCCAATTGACGATCGACTGCTGGCCGGTCTACCTCTTCACCGGAGACACCGCACCGGGCCAGACCAACGGACACGGCCTGCAGGGACTCTGGTTCGCGGTGGACGACGCGGGCAAGAAGATCCCGGCGGCGGGCTGACCGGCCGTGCCCGGCACGGGAAACGGGGCACGACGCGTGCCCCGCGCGATCGCCTTGCTCGCCACCCTCCTCTGCGTCGGCTGCACCGCGGGCGCGGGAGGTACGGGAGGAGCAGGCAGCGCGGGCGGCGCCGGGGGGCGAGCGGCGCCCCCGCCCCCCGCCCCCGAGCAACTGGACCGGATCGCGGCCGCCCTGGGCTGCGTCCCCGAGGTGACGGTCGACGCGCAGGAGGTGCGCGAGGGCGCCTGCGCAGTGGACGCGCAGGCCTTCCGGCTCGCCACCTTCAGTACGGCGCAGGGCCGCTCCGCCTGGCTGGCGGAGTCCCGGCAGTACGGTGGCACGTACCTCGTCGGAGAGCGCTGGATCATCACGGCGCCCTCGGCGGACGCCCTGGCCCCGGCCCGCGCCCGCCTCGGCGGAACCCTGGAATCAGCCCCCGCGCACCCCCACGGCGGCGCTCACCCCCTGGTGATCCTGACCACGCCGGTCTCGGTGCCCTGGTAGAGGGTGCCGTCCGGGCCGGTGGTGCCGGTCATCCGCAGCGGGTTGCAGACCAGCCCGATGCCCAGGAACGAGCTGGTGAGCTGCGCTCCCGTGGCCGGGTCGAGCACCGCGTGGTGGTACGAGGCGAAGGTTTCGAGGCCGGCGGGCTGCCCAGGAGGCGCTGCACCGGGGCCCGGGCGTCCTGATTACAGTGAGATCACCGCCGTGCCGCGCGGAACGCCAAGGGGGCGGGCCGCCGGACCGGCAAAGCCTGGAATGGAGCCGCAGATGGAGAGTCCCAGCCGTACCGCGCTGATCGAGGACCTGATGGGGCGCTTCCCGCACGTGCCCCGGGAAGCCGTGATCAAGGAAGACCTCCTGCGGGGCGGCATGGCCTTCGACGAGTCCGCGCTCAGCGGGGGCGCCGACGGGTCTTCGGGCGACATCAAGCCCAAGTCGTACTTCATCTTCTCCTTCGACCACCGCACCCTCCCGGAGCTCGGCGCCGCAGCGCTGAACCGGCCCCCGGAGGAGATCGTGCTCACCGGCGGCCCGTACGAGCTGCGCCGCACCGTGGTCTCCGTACGGGTCAACCCGGACTCCCCGTACGTCGTGCGCGGCGGGGAGGACGGCGCGCTCGGCCTGTACCTGGACGGCGTACGGATCTCGGACGTCGGCCTGCCGCCGATGCCGGAGTACTACAAGCACAAGCTGTCCAACGGCAAGTCGGTGATGGAGGTCGCGCCGACCATCCAGTGGGGCTACCTCATCTACCTGACGGTCTTCCGGGTGTGCCAGTACTTCGGCGCCAAGGAGGAGTGCCAGTTCTGCGACATCAACCACAACTGGCGCCAGCACAAGGCGGCCGGCCGCCCCTACACCGGGGTGAAGCCGGTCGAGGAGGTGCTGGAGGCGCTGGAGATCATCGACCGGTACGACACGGCGGGCATCTCCCGGGCCTACACCCTCACGGGCGGCTCGATCACCTCCCAGGTCGGCGGCCGTGACGAGGCCGACTTCTACGGCCAGTACGCGCAGGCCATCGAGGAGCGCTTCCCCGGCCGCTGGACGGGCAAGGTCGTCGCGCAGGCCCTGCCGCGCGACGCCGTGCAGCGCTTCCACGACCACGGCGTCAAGATCTACCACCCCAACTTCGAGGTGTGGGACGAGTACCTGTTCAAGCTCCACTGCCCGGGCAAGGAGCGCTACGTCGGCCGCGACGAATGGCACCGCAGGATCCTGGACTCCACCGAGGTGTTCGGCCCGCGCAACGTGATCCCGAACTTCGTGGCGGGCATCGAGATGGCCGAGCCCTTCGGCTTCACCAAGGTGAGCGAGGCGATCGCGTCGACCCAGGAGGGCCTGCGGTTCTTCATGTCGCACGGTGTCGTCCCGCGCTTCACCACCTGGTGCCCGGAGCCGACGACCCCGCTGGGCAAGGCCAACCCGATGGGCGCGCCCCTCGAATACCACGTCCGCCTGCTGGAGACCTACCGCGCGACGCTGGAGGAGTTCGGCCTGAGCTCCCCGCCCGGCTACGGTCCGGCCGGTCCCGGGCGCGCGGTGTTCTCCGTCTCCTCCTTCATGGACAGCCTGGAGGGGCTGGAGGCGACGGAGGAGACCGCCTCCTGACCGACGGCCCTCAGATGTCGAGCACCAGGTCCGAGGTCGGCAGGGACTGACAGGTCAGGACGTCGGTGTCGGGCAGGTCCTCCGAGGGGGTCACCAGGTGCGCCGCCGTGCCCCCCAGCACGCCGCACGCACAGCTCTCGCACTGCCCGACCCGGCAGCCGCTCGGCATCGCGACCCCGGCCGCCTCGCCCAGGGCGAGGAGCGGTCCGTCGTTCTTGCGCCAGACGGCGCTGCGTCCGGACCGGGCGAAGGTGACGGTGTACTCGGCGTCGTCGGGCACGGTTACCTCCCGCCGGGCCGGGCGGAACTTCTCGCTGAACACCTCGAAGCGGGGGACGCCGCGCGCGATCAGGGCGCCGGTGAGGGCGTCGAGCATGGGCTGTGGTCCGCACATGTAGAAGCGGGCGCGGCGTGCGATGAGGCCGGGGTCGATGTCGTCGACGGTGATGAACCCGGTGCGGTCGTAGTCCCGGCCGGGGACGTCGTCCGTACCGGGAGCGGCGTAGTGGTCGACGACCGTGAGGGCCGGTATGCGGGCGGCCAGTTCGCGCAGCCGGTCCCGGAAGGGGTGGTCGGCCGCGTTGTTGTTGCCGTAGTGCAGGACGACCTCGGGGACCGTGCCGCCGGTGGCGGCGAGGGTTTCGAGGTAGCTGAGGAACGGGGTGATGCCGATGCCGCCGGCGAGCAGCACGACCGGGTTGCCGGTGTGCGTGGGGAGGGCGAAGACGCCTCCCGGGCTCGCCAGGTGGAGCCGGTCCCCGGCCTTGAGCTCCTCGTGGATCCGGGTGGAGAAGGCTCCGCCGGGGATGTGGCGTACGGCGAGCCCGTAGTCGGTGCGGCCGGCCGCGAGGGCGGGCCCGGTGAGGGAGTAGCTGCGGCCGTCGGCCGGATCCTGGACGGTGCCGTCCGGGTTCTCGGCGCGGACGGTCAGGTGCTGGCCGGGCCGGAAGTTCGGCAGGGCTCCGCCGTCCTCGGGGGCGATCCGTAGGGCGCGTATGCCGGGGCTCACCTCGGTGAGGGCCGTCACGGTGAAGGGGCGGGTTCCGGTCCAGGCGCCGTCTCCGGGTACGGGGCTGATCCGGCAGGCCGCAGCCCGCATCGGTGCGGAGCCGCTGAGCGGGTCGGTCTCGGCGTGGTCGATGAGCCGGTTGAAGTTGCTGCCCGTGGCGGCGGTCGGGTCGGCGCCCGGGAGGGCGAGGTCGGTGGCCTCCTGCCACCAGCCGTACTCGCCCACGACGACGGAGGGGTGCAGGGAGTCGTCGAAGCGGGCCCGCAGCCGGATCGAGCCGAGGCGCGTGGCGAGCTCCACCCACTGGCCCTCGCCGATGCCGTGGGCGGCGGCCGTCTGCGGGTGCAGGTCCACCGAGGGGTCGGTGGCCCGGCGGCGCAGCGAGGTGAGCGACCTCTGCTGGCTGTGGACGAAGTACCCGTGCTTGGCGCAGGTCAGCACGAGCGGGTACGCGGCGTCCGTGGGCGCGGGGTCGTGGTGCTCGGGCGCCGCCGGATACCCGTGCTCCAGCAGCCGCTCGGAGTACAGCTCCACGCGCCGGGTGGGCGTGGCGAAGCCGGTCACCGTGTCCGCGTCGCCCCGTACGGGGGCGGCGTACTTGCGGTAGGACTCCTCGCGGGGCACCCGGACGCCGCCCGGTCGGCCGCGCAGCTCCTCGACGGTCAGGCCCAGCGGTTCGAGCTGCCAGTTCCAGGCGGCCTCGATGTCTCCTTCGAAGAACTCCCCGCCCATGCCCAGACGGCAGGCGAGGTCGAAGACGAACTCGGTGTCGCTGCGGGACTCGCCCTGCGGCTCCACCATCCGGGGCCGGAGCTGGACCTGCTCCTGGGCCCGGTGGCTGACCTCGAAACCGAAGCGCAGGGCCTCGTGCTCGTAGGAGCTGTTGACCGGCAGGACGATGTCGGCGCTGCTGCTGGTCGGGTTGTGGAAGAGGTCGAGGTGGACCTGGAAGTCGAGCGCGGCCAGCGCCCGGGCGGTGCGGTCGGAGTCGGGCTGGGCGACGACGAGGTTCGATCCGAAGCCGACGAGGGCGCGGACGGGGTAGGGCCGGCCCGTCTCGATGGCGGTGCACAGGTCGCCGGAGTTGATGTAGCCGAAGGCCGGCGGGCCCAGCGGGTGCTTGTCGAGCCCGAGGGCCTTGGCGCGCTGTTCGGGGGCGAACTGGGCGAAGGAAGCAGCCGGGTTGTAGGGCGGGGCGGGGACGACGTGGTTGCCGCCCGGGGCGTCGTAGGAGCCGGTCAGCGCGTAGAGGGTGGCCAGGGCACGCTCGGTCTGCGCGGCGTTCGCGCTCTGCCCCACTCCGGTCCACCCGTAGTAGGTGACCGAGGGCGCGGCCGCGATCTCCGCGGCGAGCGCGCGGATCTCCCGCTCGGGGATCCAGGTGGTGGCGGCGACCCTGTCCGGAGTCCAGGCCGCGCAGGCGGCGGCGTACCGCTCGAAGGCGGGCGCGCAGTCGACGACCGAGCCGTCGCGGAGGGGGATCGGGCGGGTGCCGCGCAGCGCGAAGCGCTCCGGACGGTGGGCTGCGCGCGCGGTGTCGTACGCCTCGGCCCGGCCGGTCACCTCGTCGAAGACGGCGAAGCCCGGGAGATCCGGGGTGATGCCGGGGAGCTCGTCCGCGCGCAGGAACCGTCCGGTGTCGGCGCGGACGAGGAGGGGGCCGTTGGTCCAGGCGCGCACGAAGGCCGCGTCGTAGCCCTCGTCGGCGATGAGCAGGTGGGCGAGGCCCAGGGCGAGCGCGGCGTCGGTGCCGGGCCGGACCCGCAGCCAGTGGTCGGCCCGCAGCGCGCTGGTGGAGCGGCGCGGGTCCACGACGGCGAGCTTGGTGCCGGTCGCCTGGGCGGCGGAGAGGGCGGCGGACTGGGCGAGCCAGGTCTTGGCCGGGTTGAAGCCCCACAGCAGGGCGAGGTCGGCGTTCGCGTAGTCGGGCGGCGGGATCGGCGAGCCGAAGGTGAAGGCGTGCGCGAAGTCCTTGTGCCAGTTGCAGATCTCCGCGCTGTACACCGTGTTCGGGCTGCCGAAGAGGCGTACGAAGCGCTCGATCCACTCGGTGGCGTCCGAGACCATCGTCCCCGAGGGCGTGGCCACGGCGAAGGCCACCGATTCCGGGCCGCTCTCGGCGGCGATCGCCCCGATCTTCGCGGCGATCTCTTCCATCGCCTCGTCCCAGGAGACGGGCACCCAGCCCGGGTCCGGGTCGGTCTTGGGGTTGGTCCGGCGCAGCGGGGTGGCCAGCCGGTTCGTACTGTGCGCGATCTCGGGGGCGGAGCGGCCCTTGGGGCACATCGCGGTGCCGGTGGGATGGTCGGGGTCCGGTCGGACGCCGGTCAGGCGGCCGTCCTCGATGGTGAAGATCGCGCCGCAGCGCGACTTGCAGAGGGTGCAGAACCCTCGCTTCTCCTCGGACACGACATCCTCCTGGCTCGAAGACCTCCCTCCATTGGACAGTCCGGCGTACGGCACTGACCAGCGGCGATGGTCGCGAACGGAGCAGCACAGGACCCGCCCGGCCGGGACCTTCGCCCCGGGCCGAACGGGCCGTTCGCGCTGCTCGCGGGAGGTTCAGGGGTGTCGCTTCTGCACCAGGCGGAAGGCGGCGTAGAGGACGGCGGCGGCCAGGACGAGGACGATGGAGGTTTCGATGAGCTGGGTCGGCCAGTAGTGGGAGGTGGGGTGGAAATCGGCGTAGGAAGCGGTGGCGTCCATGTCGTCGCGGCAGCCCCCGGAGGTCGGGGGCTCCGGGAAGCAGCGGTACCCCGACGCGCGCTCGCCGGTGGTAAGGGTGAGTCCTGTGCCCATGTTCTTGGCGGAGGGCGGCAGGAGCGAGTCCGCGTCCACAGTGTAGGGAGCGGTAACGGCTACTACGGGAAGGAAGGACCACCGCAGTGCGCTGAGAACGAGCAGGACGAGACCGGTCAGGAGGCCGGCGACCGCCATGGCGGGCAGGGTCCGCCGGACCAGCTGACCGACGAGGGCTGCGATGGCCACGCCGAGCAGGCAGTAGGCGACGAGTACCGGGCCGGTGGCCGCGTACACCCCGCGCTCGTACCAGTAGAGCTCGTAGGTGTCGGAAACCTGGGTCCATCCGAGGCGGTAGATCCCGATCAGGGCGAGGGAGCCGAGCACGGAGACCGCGGCCGCAACCAGCACCTTCGACCCGAGCCAGGCCTTCGCCGTCGTGGACTGGGTGAGGGCGAGCCGCCAGGTCCCGCTCTCCAGCTCGCGGGCGATCATGGGACCGGCGACGAAGGCTCCCACCAGCAGCGGGAGGAACACCAGGACCCTGGTCGCGGACTGCATGTATCCCCGGAGCAGGTCGTATCCCGGGGTCAGGAGCGGCCGGTGCATCGCGTCGTAGGTTGGGTACGCGCTCCACACGCGCAGCGCGACCATCACGACGAGGCCCACGGCGAGGAGGATGGGCACCGCCCACAGCACGCGCCGGTGCTGGCGGGCCGCCACCCAATACGGCCCCTTCAGCGTCAGCGTGCTCATGCCGGCACCCCCTCGGTGACATCGGTGTCCACGGCGAGCGCCGGGGCTTCGGGCGCGCGCAGATGGGCGAGCAAGAGTTCCTCCAGGGACGGATGGGTCGTCTGCCAGGTGCCGCTGTCGATCGGGCCCCGCGGCCGTACGAGCGCCGTGAGCTGGCGGCCCGTCGTGCGGGCCTCGACGACGGTGTGGGATGCGGAGAGTTCGTCGAGGGCGGCGGCGGGGCCGGTGAGCAGCAGGTGCGCGGCGCCGACCTCGTCGATGGGGCCGGCGAGGCGGACCCGGCCGCCGTCCACCAGCAGGAGGTGGTCGCAGGCGCCCTCCAGCTCGGTGAGGATGTGCGAGGACATCACCACCGAGGTGCCGTTCTCGGCGGCGTCGGCCATCAGCGTGCCCATGAGCCGGTGCCGGGCGAGCGGATCGAGGTCGGCCATCGGCTCGTCGAGCAGGAGCAGGCCCGGGCGTTTGCCGAGGGCCAGGGCCAGGGCGACCCGGGTGCGCTGCCCGCCGGAGAGGGTACGGACCTTCGCGTGCGGGTCGAGGTCCCCCGCCTCCACGATCTGTTCCGCCCTGCTCGCGTCCCAGCGGCCGGGGTTGAGCTCGCTGCCCATGCGCAGCGTCTCGCCCACGGTGAGCTGCGGGTAGAGCGGCTTTTCCTGTGCCACGAAGGCCAGTTCCTCGCGCGGCACCGAGCGGAGGTGGCCCTCCGTCGCGGAAACGAGCCCCGCGGCGATCGCCAACAGGGTCGACTTTCCAGCCCCGTTGGGTCCTACGAGTGCACAGACCCGGCCTTCGGGCAGCCGGAAGGTGCAGTCGCGCAGCGCCCACCTTCCCCGGCGTCCGTAGCGCAGGCCGAGGCCGTCCGCCTCGATCACGGTGTGCGTCATGCGCGTTCGTCCCCCTTGAAGTGCTCTTCCAGTACGGCCGAGAAGAGCGCGGCCGCGTCGTCCCGCTCCATCCCGGCCTCCCGGGCCCGCCGCGCCCAGTCGGCGAGTTCGGCGCGCAGCGGCGACTCCGCCGGCGCGCCGCCCAGGGACTTGCGGATGAAGGTGCCCAGGCCCCGCTTCGCCTCGACGAGCCCCTCGCGTTCCAGCTCGCGGTAGGCCTTGAGGACGGTGTTCGGGTTGATGGCGGTGGCCTCGACGACCTCGCGCGCGGTCGGCAGTTTGTCGCCCGGCTCCAACAGGCCCAGGCGCAGGGCCTGTTTGGTCTGCTGGACGATCTGCAGGTACGTGGCGATGCCGCTACGCCGGTCGATGCGGTACTCGAGCACGACAACACCACCCTTTCACTAGGCAAGTAGTGAAAGGGTGGTGCAGGAGGGTGCTTCTGTCAACAGTCCTCCGCTACCTCACCGCGAACGCCGGGTCCGGAATCGAGCGGCGCAGCACCGGCGCGATCCGTGACTGGAACAGTGCCAGGGAGTCCCGGTGTTGGGCCTCGGTCAGCCCCCCGGGCTCGGCCTGGAGGTGCAGGACCGTGTGGCCGAACTCCTCGTGGTAGCGGTGCACCTTCTCGATCACCTGCTCGGGGCTGCCGATCAGTGCCGAACTCCGCTCGACGAAGTCCTCCAGGGTCGGGAACACCGGATCCAGCCCCTGCGCGGCGTGGGCCGCGAGGTACCGGGCGAACGCCGGCCGGTACGCGGCGACCGCCTGCTGCGAGGTGGGCGCCGTGTGGAAGCCCGCCGTGCCCGCTCCCACGACCGCGTGCGCCGGATCGTGTCCGTAGTGCTCCCAGCGCTCGCGGTAGTGGCGGATCAACGCGGCGTACGGGCCGATGGGATGGGTGACGTTCGCGGAGAAGAGCGGGTCGCCGTAGCGCGCCGCGAGATCCACGGACTCCCGGCTCGTGGCGCTTCCGTGCCAGACCCGCAGCGTCTTCTGGTACGGCCGGGGCAGCACCTCGGCGCCGGTCAGCGCGGGCCGGAAGCGAGGCTGCGCCGTCACCTTGTCCTCGCTCCAGATCTGCCGGAACAGCTCGTAGCCCTCGGAGTTGCGCTCCCACTGGTCCTCGGGGGTCACGTCGAACAGCTCGCGCTGCGCGGTGCCGTTCCCCTTGCCGATCATCAGCTCCAGCCGGCCGTCGCTGAGGTGGTCCAGCGTCGCGTAGTCCTCGTACGCCCGCACCGGGTCGAGCAGGCTCAGGGTGGTCACGGCGGTGTAGAGCCGGATGCGGCGGGTCAGGGCGGCGATGTGGGAGAGCACCACGGGCGGCGAGGACGACAGGAACGGCCGCTCGTGGCGCTCACCCACCCCGAAGCCGTCGAAGCCGAGCTCATCCGCCAGCAGCGCCGCGTCGACGACCTGCCGGAACCGCTCGCGCGTGGGGGTCGGAGCGCCCGTCGCCGGATCCGTGCCGTCCGTGATCAGGGTGATGGCCAGGAATTTCACGTCGGCGCTCCTCGGAAAGGGCATGCCCGGAATACGGGACGCGGAAATGTCGGGAGTATGAAAAGAACTCGGAATTGTTAAATACGTGTGGCTGCAATGTCATCCGTGTCGTCTGCGCTGCCCGGAGCCCGGAAGGCCATGAAGAAGGGCCTGTGGCGCACGGTGAAACCGATCGACTCGTAGAGGCGGATGGCGCCGGTGTTCTCGGCGGCCGTGTGCAGGAACGGCACGTCTCCCCGGTCCCGGATGCCCGCGGCGACGGCGCGGACCAGGCGCGTCGCCAGGCCCCGGCCGCGGAAGCCGGGATGGGTGCAGACCGCGCTGATCTCCGTCCAGCCGGGCGGCCGCAGCCGTTCCCCGGCCATGGCCACCAGCCGGCCCCGGTGCCGGATGCCGAGGTACGTGCCCAACTCGACGGTGCGGGGCAGGAAGGGCCCCGGCTTCGTCAGCTCGATCAGCTCCAGCACCTCGGGCACGTCCGCGGGCCCGAGCAGCACCGCCTCGGGGGCGGGCTCGGCGCGCAGCGAGGTGTCGACGAGCTGGACCCCCGGGGTGGACCCGACGGTCTCCCAGCCGGGGGGCGGGGTCAGCACCCCGGAGAGCGCGACGATCCCGTCGGAGCCGGCCAGGGAGCGCAGCGCGTCCCAGGACCGGGGGTCGGCCGGATCGGAGATCGCGGAGAACACGGCGACGTCCGGGGCGTAGCGGGCGGCGCGGCCGCCGGCCCGCACGGCGAAGGCCGCGTGCGCGCCGGACAGCGAGGCCCAGGCCGGGTTGTCGAGGACGTGCGGGGCCGCCGGGGCCGCCGGGATCCCTGAGGTCACCGGGCTCGGGGTGGTGGTGCTCGTGCTCATGGGGGCGGAACCCTCCTTCCGTGGGGTGCCCGGGCCGGGGACGGCCGCGGGGTCAGGAGTTGGTGAGGGGCAGGCCGGGCGGGTTGACCTGGGAGGTGGTCACGGCCTCGTCGGAGAGGTTCCAGGCCTTGAGGAGCTGCGCGTACTGGCCGGTTCCGACGAGGTGGTTGATGGCCTGGGCCACGGGCTCGGCCAGTCCGCTGTCCTTCTTCGCGGTCGCGGCGATCAGCCCCTGGAGGGTCTCGCCGGCGCCGGAGAACGAACCGGCCTTGCGGGTCGGGGCGTTGCCGCTCGCGGTCTGGGGGATGTGGTAGGCGATCGACGGGTTCGGGCCGAAGTTGAGGTCGATCTTCTTGCCGCTCAGGGCCAGGTAGACGCTGTTGGCGTCGGGGAAGTACTTGACCGTGAAGTCCTTGCCCTCGGACTGGAGCTTCTTCTGCCACTCCAGGAGGATCTTCTCCTGGTTGGTGCCCTTGCTGACCGACACCGTCTTGCCCGCCAGGTTGCGGTAGTCGCCGCCGAACTCCCAGGTGCTCTCCTTCAGGGACTCGAAGGCCAGGTTGTCCTGCCGGTAGGACGCGAAGTCGTACTTCTTCTTGCGCTCCTCGGTGACCGTCACGTTGGTGAAGGCCACGTCGACCTTGCCGCTGTCGATGCCGACGAAGAGGTTCTCCCACGTGGAGTTCTTCACCACGGGCTTCAGACCCAGGGTCGCGGCGACGAGCCGGCCGAGGTCGGGCTCCGAGCCGGTGATGGTCTTCTGGTCGGTGCCGACGTAGGTGAGGGGCGGGAACCCGGCGGGCAGGGCGCCGACCCCGATGACCAGCTCACCGCGGTCGCGCACGGCCTTCGGGAGCTTTGCGCGCAGGGACTCGACGACGGGGACGGTCAGTTCTGCCTGCTGCGCGGCCCCGTTGGAGACGGCGCCGATGGTCACCTTGCCGGAGCCCGCCTCGGTGCCGGTGGCCTTCGCGTCGCCGCCGCACGCGGTGAGTCCGGCGGCGAGGGCGACGGCGGCGGTCGTGGCGCCGAGGCCGCGGAGAAGTCTGTTGCGCAGGAGGGAGGGGCGGTGCATGGCGTTGCCTTTCGGGTGTGCGGCGATGCGGGGAAGGCCGAGGTGGGGAAAGCGGTGGGTGGGAAGGGAAAGCTCTGGAAGGGGCGGGGCAGGGAGGTCAGAGCACCTTGCTGAGGAACTCCCGGGTCCGCGGGTGCGCGGGGTGGTCCAGCACCTGCGCGGGCGGGCCCTGCTCCACGACGCGGCCCTCGTGGAGGAAGACGATCTCGTCGGCGACCTCGCGGGCGAAGCCGATCTCGTGGGTCACGATCACGAGGGTGGTGCCCCCGGTGGCCAGGTCCTTGATCACGGAGAGCACCTCGCCGACCAGCTCGGGGTCGAGCGCCGACGTGGGCTCGTCGAAGAGGATGACCCCGGGCCGCAGGGCCAGGGCCCGCGCGATGGCCACCCGCTGCTGCTGCCCGCCGGACAGCTGTCGCGGGTAGGCGCCGCCGCGGTCCCCGAGCCCTACGCGGCGCAGCAACTCCTGCGCCAGGGCCTGAGCCTGCGGCCGGGACAGCCTGCCCGTGGCCACCGGGGCGGCGGCGACGTTGTCCAGTACGGTCAGGTGCGGGAAGAGGTTGAAGTTCTGGAAGACGAAGCCGATCCGGCCGCGCTGGGCGAGGATCGCCCGTTCCTTCAGCTCCTTGAGCCGGCCCCCGTGCCGCTGGACGCCGATCAGTTCGCCGCCGACGCTGACGTGGCCGGCCTCGGGCTTCTCCAGGTGGTTGAGGACCCGCAGCAGGGTCGACTTGCCCGATCCGGAGCGCCCCAGGATCACGGTGACGGTGCCGGGCGCGACGGTCAGGCTCACCCCGTCGAGGACCCGCCGGCCGCCGAACCACTTGTGCACGTCGTGCACCTCGATCGCGGCCGGCCGGGAGGCCGTGGCGACGGTGCCGCTCGCGTTCCCGGTCATCGGGCCGTCTCCTTCCGGTAGCGGATCCGTAGGTCGCGCAGGCCCGTCCGGGCCCGCTGGAGGGGAGTCGGCGTGGGGGTGCGCAGCGCTCCGCGGGCGTAGTGCCGCTCGACGTAGTACTGGACGACGGAGACCAGGCTGGTGAGGATCACGTACCAGACGGTGGCCACGAGCAGCAGCGGCACCACGTCGCCGGGATAGGTGCTGCCCAGGCTCTGCACCGAGCCGAACAGGTCGAGCAGGGAGACGTAGAAGACCAGGGAGGTGGCCTTGAGCAGGCCGATCAGCTGGTTGACGTACGAGGGCACGATCGAGCGGAGAGCCTGCGGGAAGACGATCCTGGCGAACTGGTACCGCTTGGGCAGTCCCAGGGCCGCGGCCGCCTCGTGCTGGCCCTGGTCGACGGAGAGCACCCCGGCCCGGACGATCTCGGCGGCGTACGCGGCCTCGCTGAGGCTCAGGCCGACCACCGCGACCACCATGTCGGTGGCGAGCCGCGACTCGTCGAAGGTCAGGAAGGCGGGTCCGAACGGCACGCCGATGCTGAGGGTGGGGTACAGGGCGCTGAGGTTGTAGAGGAAGAGCAGGACGACGATCAGCGGCACGGAGCGCAGGAGCCAGATGTAGGTCCAGCTCACCGAGCGCAGCACCGGGCTGCCCGAGAGCCGTCCGAGGGCCAGCAGGACGCCGCCGGCCAGGCCGAGGACCGCACTGTACGCGGCCACCTGGAGGGTGATGAGCAGCCCCTCCAGGATCACCGGGCGGGTGAACCAGTACGCGAAGCGGTCCCATTGGTAGAAGGGATTGGTGATCAGCCCGTGGGCGGCCTGCGAAACCAGCACCAGGACGACGACGCCGGCGACCCACCGCCCGGGCCGGCGCAGCGGCAGGACCCGCTCGGCGGGCCCGGGCGGCCCTGGTGGCCCGGAGGGGCCGGCGGGCGCGGAGAGGAGCAGTGATTCGGTCAAGGACACTCCACGGCTTCGAATGGGAGCAGAATCGAAAAGCAGCCGTCAAGCAGAACAGGAGAGGCCGCCGATATCTCTTTGTCTGCGGCGTAAGCTAGGCAGCCCGGAGAAGGGGTGTCAACGGCCTTGATATCGGGATGCGTGAAATCATGTTCCGATTTCATCCGCCGTACATACAACGCCTCTTGGTGAAATGAAACTCAGCGGGAGCCCGGTGCGGTCACCGAGTTCAGGCGGCCCCGCAGGCCGGCCAGCCGGACGCGCAGCAGCCGCAGCGGCGTGGGCGGAAGGCCGCGCGAGCTGCCGCGCGCGTAGTGCCGCTCCACGTAGTACTGGCCGGCGCTCAGCACCGTGGTGACGGCCACGTACCAGAGGGTGGCCACCATCAGCAGCGGGATGACCTGGTAGTTCTGGTTGTAGACCAACTGCACCGAGTACAGCAGGTCGTGCACGGCCAGCACGCTGACGATGCTGGTGCCCTTGAGCGTGCCGATCAGCATGTTTCCGGCGGTCGGCACGATCGAGCGCATCGCCTGGGGAACCACGATCCGGTACAGGGTGCGGCGCCTGCTCAGCCCGAGCGCCTGCGCGGCCTCGGTCTGGCCGGGGTCCACGGAGAGGATGCCGCCGCGCACCACCTCGGCGGCGTACGCGGTCTCGTGCAGGGTCAGGCCGATGACGGCGGTGAGGGTCGGGCCGAGCAGGTTCACCGTGGTGACGGTGAAGAGCTGGGGGCCGTAGGGGATGCCCAGGCCGAGCGTCGGGTACAGGGCGCCGATGTTGAACCAGAACAGCAGCTGCACCAGGAGCGGCGTGGACCGGAAGATCCACACGTAGCCCCAGCTCAGGGTGCGCAGGACGGGGTTGGCCGACAGTCGCATCACGGCGAGCACGGTGCCGAGCAGGAACCCGAGCACCATCACCACGCCGGTCAGCCAGAGGGTCAGCAGCAGCCCGTCGAGCACGGCGGAGGTGGTGAAGTACTGCCCCACCAGGCCCCATTGGAAGGCGTCGTTGCGGACGACGGAGACCAGCACCGTCGCGAAGACCAGCAGCGCGGCGGCGGCGGACAACCGGCGGCCGGGGCGCCGGCGGGGCACGATCGGCGGCGGCTCCGCGCCGGGGGCGGACACGGGGAACCCGTCGGACACGCGGGGCGCGTCGGAGACGTCGGAAACGGTGGTCATGGGGGTGCTCCGGAGAGTGGGAGGGATCCCGGGCGCGGCAGGGGATGCCGGGCACGGGTACGGTCGCCGTCACGCTCGCCGTGTCCCTCAACACGGCCGGACCGGCCCGCGCGCAGCGCGGAGCCGGAACGCCGCCGATCGTATGCGCCGACCGCACGAACGTGTCAACAGTGCGCGGTCCGGGGGCGGTCGGGCCCGTCCGCCATCCGGTCCGTTGCTTGACGAAGAGCGCTCCGTACTGTTCAAGTAGTCGCATGAACGCCCATCAGCGCCTGGTCTCGCGCGACTACATCGACTTCGGTCGGGTGTGGTCCGCGGCCTGTTGCGCCTGACGCGGCAGCGGGCCGTCTGACCGGCCCTTCCCTCCCTCGGTGACCCCGTCGCGGGCCGAGAATTCCCTTTGCGCACCCGTCCTGCGGGCCCTGTGGCCGCCGCCGGGCCGGGCTGTCGCGAACCCGGACGCGCGCTGCCGCCGCACCTGCTTCCCTCGCCCAGCGTCGTCACGCCCGCATCGCCGTGCCGGGGGGTGGTTCACCCTGCCCTGCCGCGATCCGCCGCACCTTCCGAAAGGCCACACCCATGCCCGTGGAGTTCCTCGGCATAGCCGCCACCAACGACGGCTCCGAAACCACCGCACGATCCGGCGCCGCCTTCGACAAGGACTACACGCTCAGACTCGCCAGGGCGCACGAGGAGCACGGCTGGGACCGGGTGCTGTTCGCCTACGGTTCCGGCACCCCGGACCCGGCGCCGGCCGCCGCGTTCATCGCGAGCAAGCTGGATCGCCTGCAGATCCTGCTGGCCCACCGGCCCAACGTCTCCTACCCCACCTACGCCGCCAAGACCTTCGCGACCCTCGACCAGATCAGCGACGGCCGACTGGCCGTCCACTTCATCACCGGCGGCAACGACCACGAGCAGGGCCGCGAAGGCGACGTCCTCACCAAGGACGAGCGCTACGCCCGCACCCGCGAGTACATCCGCATCGTCAAGAAGATCTGGACCACCCACGAGCCCTTCGACCACGAAGGCGAGCACTACCGCTTCCACGACTTCGTCAGCGACGTCTTCCCCGTCCAGCAGCCCCACCCGAAGGTCTCGTTCGGCGGCTCCTCGCCCGCCGCCTACGCGGCCGGAGGCGCGGAGGCCGACATCTACTGCCTGTGGGGTGAGCCCCTGGAACAGACGGCCCAGCAGATCGAGGCCGTACGGGACGCCGCGCGGGCCGCGGGCCGCACAGACGCGCCCCGCATCCAGGTCGCGTTCCGCCCGATCATCGCCCCGACCGAGGAGCTGGCCTGGGAGAAGGCCCACCGCACGGTCGGCGCCATCCGGGAGCGCAGGCGGGCGGGGACCGTACAGCGCCACCGCAACGGGGTGTCCGAGGCCACGGCCCCTCAGAACACCGGATCGCAGCGGCTGATCGCCATCGCCGAGGCGGGGGAGCGCTACGACCGGGCGCTCTGGACGCCGACGGCGGCCGCCACCGGGGGCGCGGGCAATTCCAACGCCCTGGTCGGCACCCCGGAGACGGTGGCCCAGGCACTGCTGGACTATTACGACCTCGGCGTGGACATCCTGTCGGCCCGGGGCTACGACCTCCTCGGCGACGCCGTCGACTTCGGCCGGTACGTGATCCCGCTCGTCCGCGAGGAGGTGGCGAAGCGTGACGCCGCGCGGGACGCCGTACGCGATGCCCGGCCCGAGGCCGGTTTCCCGCGCCAGACCTTGACGGCGGTCCGCGGATGAGCCCCCTGGTGAACAAGGGCGCCGGGCTCGGAGGAGGCCTGCGCACCGCGCTCGTACTCCTGACGGCCCTTCCCCTGCTGGCCACCCTGACGGCCTGCGGCTCCGGTGACGGATCCGCTCCGTCGGCCGCCGCCCTCGCCTCTCCCGCGCCGGCCGACGATCCGGTCGCCGGGGTACGGACCCTGGAGCCGATCGCCGCCCTGCTTCCCGCCGAGGTCCGCAAGGCGGGCAGCCTGCGGCTCGGCGGCTCCGTCGGATCCCCTCCGTCGGCGTACTACCCGAACGGGCAGGACAAGCCGCCCGCCGGCCAGGACATCGACATCGCGGCCGCCGTGGCCAAGGTCCTCGGCGTGAAGCTGGAGCGGCAGGACGCCTCCTTCGAGACGATCCTCCCCGCCCTCGGCAGCGGCAAGTACGACGTGGGCACGGGCAACTTCGGCGTCACCACCGAACGCCTGAAGTCCGTCGACTTCGTCACCTACATCAACGACGGCCAGGGCTTCGCCGTCCGGACGGGCAACACCGCACTGACCGGCCAGGTCTCCGACCTCACCCAGCTGTGCGGGCTGACCATCGGCACCGGCGCGGGCACGACGTTCGAGAAGACCCTCACCCGGCAGAAGGAGGTCTGCGCCACCGCGGGGAAGAAGCCGTACGAGGTCAAGGTCTTCTCCGAGTCCGGGGCCGTGACCACGGCCCTCCAGCAGGGCCGGATCGACGTCGTCATGTCGACCATCAACGGCCTGCGCCACCAGGCCGCGCAGCCCGCCGCGCAGACGACCTTCCTCGGCGAGTACCACCGCCTCGACGTCGGGTTCGCCTTCAAGAAGGGCTCCCCGCTCACCCCCGCGTTCCAGGCGGCCGTCAACGAGCTGATCAAGGACGGCACCTACGCGCGGATCCTGAAGAAATGGGGCACCACTCCCTCCGCGATCGACACCTCGCAGATCAACCCGCCCGAGCACACGTGAGCGAGCCCGCACCCGAACGGGTCATGGTCGAGGTCCGGGGCGTCCACAAGAGCTTCGGACCCCTGGAAGTGCTGCGCGGGGTCGACCTGAAGGTCCGCGCCGGGGAAGTCACCGTGATCCTCGGCCCCTCCGGCTCCGGGAAGTCCACGCTCCTGCGCACCATCAACCACTTGGAGAAGGTCGACCGCGGCTGGATCAGCGTCGACGGCGAGCTCATCGGTTACCGCGGCCACCGGGGCAAGCTGCACGAACTCAAAGAGAAGGAGGTGCTGAAACAGCGGACCCACATCGGGTTCGTCTTCCAGAACTTCAACCTCTTCACGCACCTCACGGTGCTGGAGAACCTCGTCGAGGCTCCCGTCTCCGCGCTGCGCCGGACACGGGAGGAGGCCGGGGCGACGGCCCGCCGGCTGCTGGAGCGCGTGGGGCTGAGCGACAAGGCGGACGCCTACCCGCGCCAGCTGTCCGGCGGGCAGCAGCAGCGGGTCGCCATCGCCCGCGCGCTCGCCCTCGAACCCAAGGTGCTGCTCTTCGACGAGCCGACCTCGGCGCTCGACCCGGAACTGGTCGGCGAGGTCCTGGACGTCATCAAGGACCTGGCCCGTACCGGAACCACGATGCTCGTCGTCACCCACGAGCTCGGCTTCGCCCGGGAGGCCGCCGACACCGTCGTCTTCATGGACGGCGGGGTCGTCGTGGAGCAGGGAGCGCCCGGGGCCGTCCTGGACGACCCGCGGCACCCCCGCACCCGCGCCTTCCTCGCCAAGATGTGGTGAGGGACCAGATCACGTGGTCGGATCCGGCCGGGGCGGGGAGCGGTTACGCGGTCCCGTCCTGCAGCCAGTGCGGTGTACGGAAGACCGCGCCGCCGTACATCGGGAGGGCGATCGACTCCCCGTGCCGGGCCAGCTGGCTCCAGGGCCGGTTGATTCCGGTGGAGCCGTAGCGGCGCACCCGGGTGACGGTGTCGAGGTCCAGGACGTCGACGAGCACCTCCTCGCCGGGTCCGGCCTGCTGGCGGACGGTGCCCTCGGGGTCGACGATCGCGCTGGCGCCGACCCCGGCCGGGTCGGCGGCGTTGACGTTGACCACGTACACCTGGTTGGTCCAGGCGTTGGCGCGGGCGCAGACCAGTTCCATCTCCCGGTCCCGGGTGGGCGTCAGGGTGGGCTGGATGACGATCTCCGCTCCCAGCCAGGCGAGTTGGCGGACCGTCTCCGGGAAGGAGCCGTCATAGCAGATGGCCAGGCCCACCCGCCCGATCCCGGGGAGGTCGAAGACCGTGAACTCGTGGCCGGGGCGGGCCTTTTCGTACGGCTGCCAGGGGAAGACCTTGCGGTAGCGGGCGACGATCTCACCCTCGGGCGAGACCGCTATGGCCGTGTTGTAGATGTGGCCGTCCTCCGCTCGTTCGTAGAGGCTCCCCGGGACCAGCCACAGCCCGGTCTCCCTGGCGAGGTCGCAGATCCGGTCGGTGAGCGGGCCGGGGATGGTGACGGCCGCCTGCTCCATCCAGTCGTCGGGGGCGGGCCGCAGCAGCGGGCCCTCGGCGGCGAGCAGGAGCTCGGGGGCGACGACGAGCTGGACGTGGGGGAAGAGCTCGTGCGTGGCGCGGACCTGGTCGCTGAAGCGCTGTCGGCTCGCTTCGAGGTCGTGGGCCACGGGCGTGGTCTGCAGGGCGGCGATGGCGAGAGTGCGCATGGGTGTGGTCAGTCCTCGGTGATGGTGAGCGCGGCGACCGACGTGCGGCCTTCGCGGAAGAAGCGGCGGAACCGGGTGCGGGCGAGCAGCAGGGCCAGGGCGCCCGCGGCGATGGTGCCGGCGCCGAGGAGGAAGACCCCGCCGACGCCGTGGAAGGAGGTGGTCCCGTACGCGGGGTCGTACATGTCGTAGGCGCTGCGGGCGAAGGCCGCCAGCATCAGCACGCCGCCCAGCAGGGGCAGGACGCCGCGCAGCAGGAGGTCGCGCGGGGAGTCCCGCAGGCTCCGCCGGAAGTACCAGACGCAGCTCAGGGCGGTGGTGCCGTAGTAGCAGGCGATGAGCAGCCCGACGCAGAGGACGGCGTCGCCGAGGATGTCCGCGGAGACGAGCCGGAGCAGGATCAGGGTGCCGGCCGCTGCCGTGCCGCAGGCCAGGGTGCCGAAGGCGGGCGTGCGGTGCCGGGGGTGGATCCGGGTGAAGACGCGGGGCAGGGCGCCGTGGGCGGCCATGGACAAGGTGCCCCGGGAATTGCCGACGAGGCAGGTGAGCAGGGCCGAGACCGCCGAGACGCAGACGGCGAGCTGCATCACCTTGGCGAGGGCCCCGCCGAGTACGGGAGGCGCGAGGGTCGTGAGGACGTCGGTGGCGTTCTCCGGGTTGCCCAGTCCCAGGCCCGTGGTGCCGGTGCCGGCGAAGCTGATCGCCGCGAACGCGGTGAACAGGTAGGTGCCCAGCAGCAGGAGCGTCGAGATGACGGCGGCCTGACCGGCCACGCGCTCGCCGTTGCGGGTCTCCTCGTTCGCCGCGAGCAGCGAGTCCCACCCCCAGTAGATGAACAGGCAGAGCAGGACGGCTTCGGCGAAGGGCCCGAATCCGTCGAAGGCGCTGGGGTCGAGCCACTCCAGCGAGGGGGTGGCGGCGCCGTCGTGGGCGAAGGCGGCCGCGCCGAAACCGAGCAGGGCCGCCATTTGCAGGCCGAGGAGCACGTACTGCACGGAGGCCGCCAGGTGCAGTCCCCGGACGGAGACCAAGGTGCACGCGGCCAGCAGGAGGAGGGCGGTCACCGTGACGACGACGTCGTTCTCGGCGAGGGAGTGCAGGCCGAGCAGGCCCAGCAGGTACACGGCGCCGACCTGGGACAGTGCGGTCATCGCGATGAGGGTGGCGACGATGACGACCCAGCCCCCGGTGAACCAGCCGGCCACCGGCCCGAAGGCGCGGGTGGTCCACACGAAGTTGGTGCCGCAGTCCGGCATCTCGCGGTTCAGCTCGCGGAACGCGAAGGCGGTGAGCAGGATCGGTACGAATCCCAGGAGCAGGGCGGCCGGAGCCAGGTCTCCCACGGCGAGCGTCACGAAGCCGAGGGTGACGGCGATGCTGTAGGCCGGCGCCACGGACGACAGCCCGAGGGTGACGGAGGCGAGCAGGCCCACGGAGCCGCCGCGCAGCCCCTTGCCGACGGGGGCGGGCGCCGGCCCGGTTCTGGTCCCGGTGTCGGTCGGGTTGGTCATGATGCCTCCTGGACGCCGCAGGTGTGGTGCGCAGAGCCTGAGCCGCTGCGTTAAACCGAGATTTAAGACCCCGGCCTCCTGGACCGTCAATAGATCGAGCGATATCGTTAAATCGAGATTTAGATGATCAACCTCTGGAGGAGATGGCGTGGCAGCCAGGAAGGGGACCGGCAAGGAGAGCCGCCGGGCCGAGCTGGGCAAGGCGGTGGAGCGCGCCGTACTGGTACGCGGACTGGAGGGCCTGCGGCTGCGCGACGTCGCCGATCAGGCCGGGGTCACCCCCGCCGCGGTGCTCTACTACGGCGATCTGGACGCCCTCGTCCACGCCACGTACCAGCAGGCCATCGAGCGCTACAGCCAGGAGCGCGAGGAGGCCGCCGACCGCTTCGAGGACGCCCGCGACAAACTGCGGGCCTGCATCGATCACGGAGTCGCCGGCGGCCCCGACGACGCGCTGACCCGGCTGCTCTTCGAATACTGGCCGCGCTGCCTGCGCGACGCCCGGGCGGCGGCCCTCGACAGCGCGCTGACGGAACGCCAGATCGCCGTCTACTCCGGCATCTTGGTGCTCGGGCAGGCCCAGGGGCACTTCCTGCTCCAGGATCCTCCCCGCCTGCTCGCCGCGAACTTCGTCGCCATGGAGGACGGTTACCAGATGGAGGTCCTCGCCGGGCGGCGCACGCGCACCGAGGTCATCGCCGCCCTGCGCTCCTACGCCCGCGCCGTCACGGGCCACGAGCTGACCGGGCAGGAACCGGCCGACCCCTCCTGAGTACGGCCCGGACGCGCCGCCGGCCCGCCTCGTGACGAGGCGGGCCGGCGGCCGTCATGCGTGCGGGGCGTCGCGTGGGCGGCGACGCCGGCGCCGGGTCAGGGGCAGGTGGCCAGGAGGACGGAGACGACCGTGCAGCTGGCGGTCGCGCTGTCGTTGAGCGGGCCGGGGTCGGTCGGCGCGGACGCCGTGCGGGTGGCGGAGACCGAGACGCGGCCCAGCGAGAGCAGGCCCAGCGGTACCCGGAACGTCTTGGTGGCGGTGGCGCCGTAGGCGATGGTCCCGTAGACGCACGTCACGGTGGACCCGGCGGCCGTGCAACCCGGGGACAGGGTGTTCGCGGACGCACCCGACGGCAGGGTGGCGGTGAGTGTCGCCGAAGTGACCGTACCGGGACCGGTGTTGCGGGCGGTCAGGGTGTAGGAGAGGTAGGGGACCAGCAGGCTGAAGCCCGGCTGTGCGGTCAGGTCGACGTCGATGTCGGCGGGCGGGAGCTGATAGGTGTACCGGCCCGCGCCGGTCACGGCACTGGTGCCGCCGGCCGTGGTGACCTGGACGTCCACGGTGCCCGCGGCGTGGGCGGGCGCGGTGGCGGCGCAGGACGTGGGGGTGCAGGAGAGGTTGGTGGCCGGGTTGCCCGAGCCGAAGACGATCGCGGTGGCGCCGTCCAGACCGGTGCCGCTGACGGTGACGACCGTACCGCCGGCCGTCGTGCCGACGGCGGGGCTGAGCGAGGTCACCACGGGGACGGGTACGTAGGTGTACCGGCCGGCGGGGGAGGGGCTGCTGGTGCCGCCGGCGGTGGTGGCCTGTACGTCCACGGCGCCGGTTCCGGCCGGAGCGGTGGCGGTGCAGGAGGTCGCCGTGCACGTGACGTCGGTGGCGGGGTTGCCCGCACCGAAGGTGAGGACGGCGCCCGTCAGATTGGTGCCGGTGACCGTCACGGCCGTACCGCCGGCCGTGGGTCCGGCGGCCGGGCCGACGGCCGTGACCGTCGGCGGGAGGGTGAAGGCGAACACGATCCGGCCGTCTCCGGCGTTGGCGCCCTCGGTCAGGGTGACGGACGAGCCGGAAACCGTCCCGGAGACCAGGCTGGATCCGCCGCCACCGCCTCCTCCGCCACCACCGGTGGCGCCGTATCTGCCGCCGCCCCCGCCCCGGCCGCCGCCGCCGTACCCGGCTCCGCCGCGGCCGCCCGCGCCGGTCGGGCTGAACACGCCCTGGGCGGCGGAGCCGCCGGAGCCGTTCGGGTACGCGCCCGGGGAGCCGTTCGGGCCCTCGTTGTCGGTGCCGGGACCTCCGGTCCCCGCGGCCCCGCCGGCCGCGGCGGTGCCCGGGCCGCCGCCCGTACCGCCCTGCGCGTCGGGGACCAGGCCGTTGCCGTCGGCGCCCGGTCTGCCGCTGTCACCGCCGGCCGCTCCCGGGTAGGCCGGGGAGCCGATGCCCGCTCCGCCCGCGCCGCCGCCCGAACCGGCCGTCAGCAGCGGCGCGCCCGTGGCCGTGGTCACCGCGACCAGGGCGCCGCCCGATCCCGGCACGCCGAACTGGGCACTGGACGCCCCGTTGGCACCGCGCCGGCCGACGGTCACGTTGAAGGTCTGTCCGGGCGTGGCCGGGACGGTCGCGACGAGGTGCGCGCCCTTGCCGCCGGCGGTGCCGTCGGCGGCGCTGCCGCCCCCGGCGCCGTCCAGGGTCACCACACCGCTGGAGACTCCGTCGGGCACGGTGACGCTTCCGGAACCCCCCGCCGAGCAGGTGATCGTGGTCGTGGCACCCACCAGGACCGGGGCGGCGCACACCCCCTCCGCCGACGCCGGGGGCGCCAGAACCGTCAGACCGCCCGCGGCCAGCGCCGAGGACGCGGCCACCGCCAGCAGCCGGCGCCGCCACGGGGCGCGCGGTCCGTGTAACACAGCAGTCGAAGACATCGAAGTCTCCCCCTCTCGCCTCCGCCCGGCAGCGGCCGGAGTCGCATACTCCCGGGAAGCCGCGGCCGGACGCTCCCGTACGACGAACCGCCCGAGTGCAGCTTGCTCCGGCGGCGCCGCCCGATCGCCGGTATTCCGGGGCCCGTTGGAGGACGGCGGCCCGGTGATACCGGCGGAAGCATCGCAGCGGCCGGGGCGCGGCGGGCGGCAAATGCCGGATCGTCCCGCCAAACCGTTGGAAACCCCGAAATCGGCCACCACACTCGTACGGATATCCGAGAGGATGCGAGGTTGTCGTGTCGCGGTGCCTCAGCCGGTGTCGTCAGCCGCTGCCGTCGGCCGGTGCCTCGGCCCGGTGCCTTCAGCCGGCCGGGTCGAGGAGCTGGGGGCCGTTGTTGCGGACGCTGTTGACGGCGGTCGAGACCGCGGTCACCGCGAGCCGGCCGCCGGCGGGGGTGTGGAGCAGGGCCCGCAGATCCGTCGTGTCCTCGTGGGAGGGGTCGAGCCAGGCCTCGTAGTCGCCGGGGTCGAGGGCGAGCGGCATCCGGGGATGGATGCGGCCGGCCGCGTCGGTGGCCTCGGTGGTGATGATCGTGGCCGTGGTCAGCCAGGCGTCCGGGTCGTCCCGGTCGGTGACGGCCGGGTCGCGCCAGAACTCGTACAGCCCGGCCATGGCCATGACCGAGCCGGTCTCGGGCCGGATGAAGTAGGGCTGCTTGTAGGCCTTGGCCGTACCGGTGGCGGGTACGGCGACCCACTCGAAGAACCCGTCCGCGGGCAGCAGGCACCGGCGTTTGGCCAGGGCCCGCCGGTAGGCCGGCTTCTCGTGGACGGTTTCCACCCGCGCGTTGATCATCCGGGATCCCACGGCGGGGTCCTTGGCCCAGGACGGCACCAGACCCCACCGCACGGGACGCAACTGCCGCCCGAGCTCCCCGGTCTCCCGGTCGGCGCGCTCCAGTACCGCCCACACCTCGTCGGTGGGCGCGACGTTCCACGAGGGCCCCAGCTCCCGGCCGGGATCGAGCCGGGCATCGAAGAGGCCGGCAAGGTCTTCGGGTGCCCGGGTGGAGGCATATCGACCACACATGCCTCCACTGTCCCACTCTTCCCGGGCGGGGAGGGGCAGAGCTCGCCGGACGGGGGCTGCCGGCCGGCAGACCCCGTCCGGCGGCCCGGGGCGGCGTCCGGCCGATGTCAGCGCCGGGTGGGAGCATCGGCCCCATGCCCCTGCCTCAGCCCCATGACCTGACGTCGCTGGTGCTGCGCACCCACTTCGGCGACGAGGGAGCCTGGGACGCCCTGCGGGCCGCGGTCGAGGGCGCCGACGAGTGGAGCCACGCCACGCATGTGAGCGACCTCCGCTTCGCGCAGGCGGACGTCCGGGCGCTGGTGGACGAAGCGGCCGCCGCGGAAGAACAGGTAGGGATCACCCACCTGTTCCTGGCGGACGCCACCGCGATGGACGACCCGGTCCACCCGCTCCTGGCCGTGGACCTCTGGATCGAACCGGGACGGACGTTCAGGGTTCCGGTCCGCTGGTTTCCCGCGGTCTCGGCCAACCTCAGCCTCTCGAACATGGACTTTGCGGAGTACGCCGACCTGGCCGATGGCTCAGGGACCTTCCGCGGCTTCGGCGGGGACTGACGCCTCACCGCCGCGTGGAAACGGTCACCCGGTCGACCCGCATCGGGTGGCCCGGTTCGGTGTCCGGGCCCGGGGTCGCGCCGTCGGCCAGGGGGAGGCCGCCGCCGATGGCCACGTTGAGGATCAGGAACAGGCCGTGGTCCACCGCCCGCTTCCACGTGTCCGGGTCCATCCGGGAGGCCGCCACCCGGTGGTGCACCCGGCCGTCCAGGTACCAGCGCACCTCCTCGGCCCCGGGGGAGAGGTCGACCTCGACGGCGTACGTGTGGAAGCCCGTACGGCAGTCCCCGCACGGCTGGGGGCCCGAGCTCAGGCCCGCCGGTTCCCGGCACGGGCCGCCTTCGAGGGTGCCGCAGTGCATGGTGGCGAAGACGCTGTCCCGGCCGTTGACCGATTCCATGATGTCGAGCTCCCCGACGCCCGGCCAGCCCGTGTACCCGTCGCGCAGCGGCGCCCCGAGGGTCCAGAACGCCGGCCAGTAACCCGCCGCCTTGGCGCCGGTCACCCCGGGCAGGGCGATCGCCGCCTCGATCCGCAGGGTTCCGCCGGGCGGGGCCGCGAAGTCGGCGCGCCGGGTTTCGATGCGGCCCGAGCTCCACGCGCCGTCGTCCGTACGGGTGGGGACGATCTCCAGTGCGCCCTTGCCGTCGAGGCGGACGTTGTCGGTCGAGTCGGTCATCGTCTCGATCTCACCCGTGCCCCACTGGGCCGCGGGGCAGCCCGGGTAGCAAGTTCCGATGTCGTGCAGCCAGTTGGCGGCGGACGGCGGGCTTCCCGCGGGGCCGTCGAACTCGTCGCGGAACACCTCGGTCCACCCCGCCGAGCGGGCCTCCCCGGCCGCGGAAGCCGCTGCGCCCACGGCGGGCAGCGCCCCGGAATCCGTGAGCAGCCGTTCCAGCCGGGGGGTCAGTACGACGACCGCCACGTTGGTCAGGTGGGCGTCGTCCCGGTAGAGCAGGATGCGGTCCAGTACGGCCGGGCACGTCGGCCCGTCACCCGGGCACAGGACCGGATTCACGCTCACGGCGCGTACGCCGGGCAGGGCGCCGGAGGCGATCAGCCGGGCCAGCGGATCGGGCTGCCGGGCCTGCGTACGGCTGAACGCGCAGGCGGCGGGCTCCTCGGGGCTGCCGGACACGCACGCGGGGACGTCCGTACCCGGTACGGGGGTGTCCTCGATGTAGACGATCGGCGCACCGATCGCCCGCAGGGGTTCGAGGGTCTTCTCCCAGCCCTCGGCGAGGAGTCCGGAATCGGAGGTGTAGCGGTTGAGCGAGGAGATCACGATGAGCCGGGGCTTCGGCTGCTCCCGCAGCCGCTCCAGGGTGTCGGCGCGCCAGGTGTCGCACTCCCGGTAGGCGCGGCCGAGTTGGGGACTGTCCACCGCAAGCTGCGGCAGTGGGCAGCCCTGCTTGACCAACTCCTGCAGTGCCCAGCCCCGTTGCGCGGCCATGGCCAGCATCGCCGAGAACCACTGGCCGGCGTGCGAATCGCCGAGCAGCACGATCCGGTCCGGGCTGTCCACCGCGCCGAACAGGCAGTCCGGGCTGCGCGTCACGGCCGGGGCCACCTCGCACTCCCCGTCCGGCGGGAAGTCCCCCCGCGCCTGCGCCGGGCCGGGTACGACCGGACCGGCCTCCAGCGGCGCGGAGCCCGTACGGGCGAGCAGGTGCGGGCCGGAAGCGGCGCCCGGCGGCAGCCCGCCCATCTGGACGGGCGTTGCCGGACCCAGCAGGTTCAGCGTCGTGGTGCCCACCACGAGCGCGAGGAGCACCGGCATGACCACGGCCGTGATGCCCACCGACAGCCCGCGGCGCGGGAGTTCGGAGACGGTACGGCTGCGGCGCAGCGGCTGCTCGACCCAGCGCATGGTCGCGTAGGCGGGGAGGACGGCGCCCAGGGTGAGCGCGGCCTTCACCGGCCAGTCCTGCGTGCCGAAGCGGGCCTCGGCGAAGACGAGCACCGGCCAGTGCCACAGGTACAGGTTGTAGGAGAGCCGCCCCACCGCCCGGGGACCGCGCCCGGCGAGGAGCCGGCCGATCCCGTAGATCCCCGGTGTGCTGCGCTCGCCCCGGCCGGGTATCGCGGCGAGGATCACGGCTGCCGCACCCAGGGTCGGCACCAGGGCCGCGTGGCCGGGGTAGGGCGTGGCCGCGTCGTACGCGAAGACGCTCCAGACGATCGCCGCACCCCCGGCCCAGCCGCACAGCAGCCGCAGCGGGCGCGGGCCGCGCATGAGGTGCCAGGGCAGCAGGGCCACCAGAGCCCCGGCCCCGAACTGCCAGACCCGCGAGGGCGTGGCGAGGTAGGCGAGGGAGGGGGAGTGGTCCGTCCAGCGCAGCGACAGCGCGAACGACGCGAGTACCAGCGGTACGGCCGCCAGGGCGACGGCGGAGCGCACGGCGCGTCCACGGCGCACGGCCCGTACCGTGCCGAGCACGATCAGGGCGAGCAGCGGCGCCCAGAGGAGATAGAACTGCTCCTCGACAGCGAGGGACCAGAAGTGCAGCAGCGGGCTCTGCTCCTGCCCGGCGGCGAGGTAGTCGGTCCGCTGCGCGACGAAGCGCCAGTTGGCGGCGGAGAGCGCCGCCACGACCACGTCGTACTCCAGGTCGGCGCGCCGCAGCGGAACGGTCAGCCAGGCCCCGGCCAGGGCCACCGCGCCGAGGACGACGGCGGCGGAGGGCAGGAGCCGACGGGCCCGCCGGGAGAAGAAGTCCAGAAGCCGGATCCGGCCGGTGGTGATCGCCTCACGGACGAGCAGGCCGGTGATGAGGTAGCCGGACACGACGAAGAAGACGTCCACGCCGACGAATCCGCCCGCGAGACCCGGAACCCCGGCGTGGAAGGCGAGGACCGCGAGGACGGCGACGGCGCGCAGCCCCTCGATGTCGGGCCGGAACGCCGAGCGGTGCGGGCTGGGCCCGGACTCGCCGCCGGAGCGGGCCGGGGCGCCCGGGGGGCCGGTCGGCGGGGCGGCGTCGCGCGGTGGCTCGGCGCGCGGTGGGTCGTGCCGTGCGTCGGGCGTCGGCGTGGCCGGCGCGGGAGACGGCGCGGGGGAGGGTGAGGGAGGTGGTGCGGGGGAGTGCATGGAGGTGGAGCCTTTCAACTCAGCCAGGGAAGCATGGGGTTGACCCACCCGGATGCCAGCAGGCCGGTGAGCAGGAGCACCGCCGAGGCGGCGAGGGTCTCGGGCCAGCGGCGTGGCAGGACGCCGCTGCGGGAGCGGTCGGCGAAGGCCCGTACGAGGCTGCGCGGGCGGCCGCCGGCCGGAGCCGGGCCGGACTCCGCGGCGGTCCGCACCCGCCCGGAGCGCGTCCCCGGACGCAGCTCGGCGATCAGGTCGCGGACCAGCGGGCCGTTGATCTGGCACTGCACCACGAAGTAGAGGAGCAGACCCCAGTTGGGCTCCCAGCCGTTGCGGGCCACGGCCAGCGCCAGGCCCGTCCCGGCCGCGCCGTTGGACAGGACCAGCCAGATCAGCGAGACGCCCACCACCCGGCGGGCCATCCCGCCGGAACGTGCGGGGCCCCGGGTGCCGGTGGGCACCCAGTCGGCGCTGCGGCCGCGCAGCGTGTGCAGGAAGGCGGTGGCGGCGGCGACGCTCGTCAGGACGTTCGCCCGGATCACTTCCACCCGCCAGCGGGTCCGGCTGATCCGCGGCAGCAGCACGTGCCAGAGCCACAGCGGGGCGAGCAGCGGCAGCACGTGCCAGGGCCGGATGTCGTCCGGGTACCAGAACATCATCACCAGGGGCGGCAGCGGCGCCGCGAAGGTGTTCACGGCGGCGGCCAGGTAGCCGACGATGCCCTCGTAGAAGCACAGCCGCATCCGCCAGGGCGCGCCCATGCCCCGCAGGACGGGCGAGGTGAGCAGGTGGAGGTTGCCCATCGCCCACCGGTACTGCTGGTTGACGAAGGAGGTGACCTCGTCGGGGGAGGTGCCCTTGGCGACCAGCACCGGCACGTACACGGTGCGGAACCCCTGGGCGTGCAGGGCGAGGCCGGTGTACAGGTCCTCGCTGTGGTCGAGGCGGGCGAAGCCGCCGGCCAGGTCGATGGCGGCGCGCCGGTAGACGGCGTTGCTGCCGCAGCAGATGGCGGCGTCGCTGGCGTCGCGGGAGGGCTGGATCCAGCGGAAGAACCACTCCTGGGCGGAGCCCGCGGCCCGCTGGACCCAGCCCATGGTGCCGTCGGTGTCGAAGCACTGCGGGCTCTGCACGATCCCGACGCCCGGGTCGGCCAGATAGGGCACGAGATGGCGCAGGAAGTCCGGCCGGGGTGCGAAGTCGGCGTCGAGGATGGCGATGAACTCGGCACTGCTCAGGGTCAGTGCGTGATTGAGGTTCCCGGCCTTCTTCAGGTGTCCCCGGTCGGGCCGTACGACGTACTCGTACCCGTACGAGGCCGCCAGTGCGGCGACTTCGGGCCGGTCGGCGTCGTCCAGGACCCAAGTGGTGAGTGAGCCGGGCCAGTCGACGGCCGAGACCGCGCGGTAGGCGTTGTCCAGGATGGCGAGCGGCTCCCCGCAGGTCGGCAAGTAGAGGTCCACTCCCGGCAGTCGGGCGGGCTGCCAGGCGCGTACGAGCACCTCGTGGGAGGGCCGGGTCAGCCTGCGCTGGCGCAGGCTGTTCACCGAGGAGAGCACGAGGGCCACCAGGTTGAGCCCCAGGACGGCGAGGAAGGCCCACAGGGCCGGGGTGCGCAGCGCGAAGGTGAACATGGTCGCGGCGGTGAAGACGAAGGCGAGGCTGGTGCTGATCAGGACCCAGCGCCGTTGCGGGCCGAAGTACCAGTAGAGCTCTTCGTCGGAAGGAGGTTGCGGAAGGTGAGACAAGGTCATAAATCCCTCAACAGCTGTTTTTGCGCCTGTTTCAGGTGGCCACCATAGCGTCAAAGGTATAGACCAATTGTTTCAGCGCGGCCAACAAGGCCAATCGGCCACGGGATTGGCGCATCTCATATGGTCCAGACCTGTGCTCTGATTATTTGACCGCCCACACCGCCCCCGCCGGGAAGATGCAGGTCACGGGGGAGTGAACAGGCGTCGAAGACTTGCGTGGCCGGGCCGGGCCGGCCGGGCCTTGCGGCGGCGTTCTGCTTCGGCCGTACCGGGGCCACCCCAACTGGCTACGCTCTGATCATGGTTGACGATTCGGCTAAGGGGAGTACCGGCGATCTGCCCGAGTGGCGGTCACCGCCGCGGATGATCGGCGGACACGTCGCGGGACCGGTGGTGATCGGCCGGACGGACGGGGTCGTGGTGGTGGCCCGGCAGGTCCTGGCCCACCCGGTCGGCCTGGAGATCGACGTGGAAGCCCACGCGCGCGGGGCGTCCTCGAACCCCGTTGGGCGGGAGCCCGATCCCCTGGGCCCCGACGGGCCCGCGCAACCGGAATTCCGTCTCCGGCTCGCCGACGGCCGGGACGTGGTGCAGGACGAGACGACCGGCCCGCGGGACGGGCGCGGACCGACGATGGTCGTCAGCGGGTACGAGGGCAGCTGGGGCGGCCCGGACGGTGGCGGGGACGTGCGCCTGACCTTGTGGATCCGGCCGCTGCCGCCGCCGGGCCCGCTCACGCTGTCGTGCGCGTGGCCGGAACGCGGGCTGCGGGACGCCGTCCTGGTCCTGGACGGGGACGCGGTGCGCGCCGCGTCCCTCCGGGCCCGGCCGTTCTGGGCCGAGGGGGAGTGAGGCACCGGCGGTGACGTGTGGCGTGAGCGGGCCCGGCGGCGACGTCGGGGCGTGAGCGCTGCCGGTGACGCGGGTACGCCCGGCGGCCGGGGTCTCGGGCCCCGGCCTCCCCCTCCGAGGTCAGGCCGGCCCCGGCTTCCCCCTCCGAGGTCAGGCCCCCGTGGCCGTCGCCACGGTCTGCGCCGGGTCCTCGTACACCGGGTCGAGGGCCAGCAGCGCACCGCCGCGGGCCGGGGCGGTGAAGCCGAGGGTGGACAGCAGGAGACGGCAGCCGCCCGTGTCCGGGGCCATCACGCGTTCGGCCATCAGCCGCTCCACCCGCGGGGCGAGCCGGTCGCCGAAGTAGGTGAAGTACCCGCCGAGCACGACCGCGCGCGGGTTCAGGACGTCCGCCAGCAGTGCCAGCCCGAGGCCGAGCCCGTCCGCGACCCGGTCCAGGGCCTCCAGGGTGCGGGCGTCCCCGGCGGCCGCCCGTGCCTGGAGGTCCGTGAGCCGCGCCTCCAGGTCGAGGGAGGGGTCGTGTACGGGATCCTCGGGGGCGGCGGCGTGCCGCAGCAGGGCCGTGAGGCCGACCATGGTCTCCCAGCAGCCCCGGCGCCCGCAGGCGCAGAGCGCGCCGCCCGGGTCGAGCGGCATGTGGCCGATCTCCCCGGCGAAGCCGGCGGCGCCGCGGTGGAGGCGGCCACCGCTGATGATGCCGCCGCCCACGCCCGTCTCGCCGGTGACGTAGATCAGGTCGTGGATGCCGGCCGCGGAGGCCTCCAAGTACTCCGCCACCGCGCCGAGTTTGGCGTCGTTCTCCAGGCGCAGCGGGGGAGCCCCGCGCCCCAGGCGGGCGCGGATCCCGCTGACCGCCTCCACGTCGTGCCAGTCGATGTTCGCGGCGTAGACGACGGTGCCCGCGGCGATGTCGACGACCCCGGGGGCGGCGACGGTGACCCCGGCCGTGGCGATCGCGGCGGCGTCGAGGACGCCGAGGGCCTCACGGACCAGCTCGGCGGCGCAGTCCAGGACGGCCTCGGGTCCGGCGCCGCGGACGTCCATGGCGACCCGCCGTTCGAAGACGGTGTCCCCGCCCAGGGTGAGGGCAACGGCGGCCAGGTAGTCGACGTTGATCTCCAGGCCGATCCCGCACAGGGCGCGCCCGTCGATCCGGACGCTCTGGCCCGGGCGGCCCACCGAGCCGTCCCGTTCCGCGTCCCCCTCGCACACCAGGCCGAGCTCGATGAGCTCGGTGACCAGCCCGGTGACCGTGGGCCTCGGCAGCCCCGCGTCATCGGCGATCCGCGCGCGTGAGCGCGGTCCGGCGTCGCGCAGGAGGCGCAGTACGAGACCGAGGTTGGCGCGGCGGATGGAGGCCCTCCCGGCCGGCCTGGCCGGGCCGTTGATCACGACGGGTCCGATGCCGGCGTCACCCCGCCCGCCCCCGTCGTCGCTGCGCTGCGTGCTTCGTGGATCAGTCCTCACCGGTGCTCCTCACTGCCGTCCCCGAGAGTCTGCCACCCGTGCCCCCGGGTCCCGCTGCCCCCTTCCGGAGCGGATGCGGCACGCGGGGTTGACGGGACTCTCATTAATTCAGATCCTAACCAAACTAATTGCTGCGGCGGTGAGTTCGGCCGCGAGCTGACGGCGAGGAGGCCCACGGCGTGAATGCCCGGTACCACCTGCGGTTCCAGATCCATCCGTACGAAGGCACGGACGCCGTCGCGGCCACGGCGGCCGAACTGGCCAAGACCTGCACCGACGCGGGTGTGGCGGAAGTGGTGCTGCTCCTCGGGGCCGAGGAGCACTTCACCGGGCATCTCACCGGACCCCACGAGGACCTCTGGTACGAGGCCGCGGCCACCGCGCAAGAGGTCCTCCTCGGCGCCGGCCTGGACGTGAGCCTCAACCCCTGGGTGACCACGGGCCACGCCGACCGGGGCCGCACCGACACCCACGGCTTCGCCCCGATGGTGTCCCCGGCCGGGGAAGTCTCCACGTCCCAGGCCTCCTTCGCCTGCCCGCGCTGGCGCGCCTGGCTGACCGGACACTACGGACGCTTCGCCGAGCTGGGCTTCCGCGTCCTGTGGCTGGAGGACGACTTCCGCTTCCACAACCACGCCCCGCTCGGCTGGGGCGGCGGTTTCGAACCCCTCATGCTCGACCGGCTGGCCGCCCTCGCCGGACGCCCGGTCCCCCGACCGGAGCTCGTCTCCGCACTCACCGCCCCCGGCCCCCCGCACCCGCTCCGGGCCCTGTGGCAACGGGTCTGGCGGACCGCGCAGCAGGAGGTGGCCGCGCAGGTGGCCGTCGAAGTGCACCGGCGCTCGGGCGGCCGCTCCCGGACCGGGCTGATGAGCTCGGGCCTGGACGCCGCCTCCGTGGAGGGCCGGGACTGGGGCGCGCTCTTCGGGGCCCTGGCCCCCGGGGGCCGCGCCGCGCACCGCCCGCACTTCGCCCCGTACGCCGACGCCCCCGGACGCGAACTCGCCCGGCAGCTGTGGATGCCGGAACTCCAGCGCTCCCTGCGGCCCGAGTTCGTGGACAGCGAGCCGGAGATCGAGAACTGGCCGCACACCGCCTGGTCCAAATCCGATGTCCAGACCTGGTCCGAGATGGTCGCCGCCCAGCTCTCCGGGGCCGACGCCCTCCTGCTCAACCTGTACCCCCTGCACGGAGCGAGCCCCGGCCGCCACCCCCGGATCGCCGAACTGCTGCGCCGCGCCCGGCCCGCCCTGGACCACGTCCGCCGGCAGCATCCGCGCGGACAGCGCACCCTGGGCGTCGGCCTGCCCTTCGCCCAGGACGCCGCCGCCCACGTACGGGCGCACGGCGCGGGCTTGGGCGAGCTGGCCGTGGACCCGGGCCCGGCGGCCGATTTCCTGCTGCGCTACGGAGTGCCCGTCACGGCCGAACCGGCTCCGGTCCAGGCCCTGTTCGGCCCCGCGGCCTGGGCCTTCGACGATCAGGCGGTACGGGCCCTGCTGGCCGGAGGGCTGCTGCTCGACGGGACCGCCGCGACGATCCTGCACCGGCGCGGCTTCGGCCCCCTCATCGGGCTGGCCGCGGCCGATCCGGTGGACCGGGAGGCCCCGGCCGCCACCGTCGGGGGACCGGGCCCGTACGCCACCGAGCAGCTGTGCGCCGCAGCGGGCGGGGACCTCGCGGGCCTCCTCCTCAGCGTCAACACCCAACCCGCCCTGGCCCGGCTCCGGGAGGCACCCGGGGCCCTGCGGTGGAGCGAGGTCCGCACCCCGGACGGCCGCGCCTGGGGGGCGGGCCGCACCGTCTTCACCAACGCCCTCGGCGGACGCGTCGCCGTACTCGCCGCGACCGACCCCCGCGCGCTGCCGGCCGACGACCACGCGCAGCGGCTGCTGCACCGCACGGTCCGCTTCCTGGAGGGGGAGGATCCCCGCCTCCCCCTGGTCAGCGGCGGCCCGTACCTGATCCCGCACCTCTCGTACGCGGACGGAGTCACCACCCTGACCGTGGCCAACGGCTGCCAGGACCCCGCCCGGCCGACGGTGCACCTGCCCGCCCTCCCGGACGCGGTCGCGGTCGCGGCCACCGTCCTGGCGCCCCTCGCCGAGCCCCGCCCGGCGGACACCGAACGGCAGGACCGCACCCTGCGCCTGGACCCCGAACTGCCCCACCGGGGCTGGGCCGTCCTGCGCTGGTGACCCACCGGCCCGACACCCCGCCCGGGGGCCCGTAAGCCCACGCGCAAGGCGCCGTACCGACCGCACAGAACCCCGTGCCGACCCGCGCGAGACCTCCGTACCGACCCCCGCAAGGCCCCGTACCGAACCCCCGCAAGGAACCCGTACCGGACCCACCACCAGGGAGTCCCATGAGACCGCTCCGCCCCACGTCCCTCCTCTGCGCCGCCGCCCTGGGCCTCGGCACCACGCTGGTGGCCGCCGCGGTGCCGGCCACCGCCGCCGGGACCGTCACCATCGCCTCACCCGCCCTCGCCGTGCAGGTCGACACGGCCTTCCCCCGGGTCGTCCAGTACACCGACCAGGCCACCGGCGCCGTCCTCTACGGCAACGAGGACCCCCTCACCCAGGTGAACCTCAACGGCTCCGCGCAGACCCCGGCCGTGACCAGCGCCGTCTCGGCCGACCACGTCGACTACACGCTGGCCTTCACCAACGGGGACACGGTCAAGGCCACCCTGTCCGTCAGCGGCAGCACCCTCACCTTCGCCGTCACCTCGATCGCGGACAGCGCCGTACCCATCACCTCGCTGTCGATCCCGCAGCACAACCTGGTGTCGGTGCGCAGCGCCCAGCCCGGCGCCGCCGTCGAGACCACCCGCATGAACACCAACACCACCGGCACCGGCGACACCTTCACCACCCTCACCTCGGGCACGACGGCGGACGGCTCCCCGCAGGGGGCCATGTACGCGATCCTCAACACCGGTTCACTCGCCGCGTCGATCGCCACGAACTCCTCCTACGACAACCCGTCCGGCCAGAACGCGGCGGACAGCGGACGGATCCAGAAGCAGACCGTGGCCAAGTCCGGCTACCGCAGGGCCGGTCTGTGGAGCGGCGACTGGCTGCACCGGGCCGCCGGCGCGCCGGGCACCGAACCGCTGCCCTACGCCAAGGTGGTGGTGACCGGGGACCGCAACGCCGACTCCACCGTGGACTGGCAGGACGGAGCCATCGCCTTCCGCTCGATCATGACCAGCCCCCAGGGCTGGCAGGACACCGCCCGCCGAGTGGTGCAGCGCATCCCGTACAACTTCGCCTCCCAGGCCACGCACCCCTTCCTCCAGACCCTGGACGAGACCAAGCGTGTGGCCCGGGCCACCGACGGGCTCGGCCAGTTCGTCCTGCTCAAGGGCTACGGTTCCGAGGGCCACGACTCGGCCCACCCCGACTACGGGCTGGTCGGCACCCGGCAGGGCGGCGCCACCGACCTGAACACCCTCGTCGCGGCGGGCGCCGGCTACAACGCCGACATCGGCGTGCACATCAACGACACCGAGGCCTACCCGGTCGCCCGCACCTTCGACCCGACGCTCCTCAACAACGGCGGCGCCGACAAGGGATGGGACTACCTCGACCAGTCCTACCACCTCAACTACCGGCTGGACGGCACCAGCGGCAAACGCCTGGCCCGCCTGCAGGAACTCAAGGCGGTGGCACCGGACTTGAAGTTCCTCTACGTGGACACCTGGTACGGAGACGGCTACACCTCCCAGGCGCTGGCCCGCGAGATCAACGGCCTCGGCTACCAGCTCACCACCGAGTTCCCCGACAAGTTCGAGGACCAGTCCCTCTGGTCCCACTGGGCCAACGACCTCAACTACGGCGGCAGCAACTACAAGGGGGTCAACTCCCAGGTGGTGCGCTTCATCCGCAACCAGCAGCGTGACGACTGGATCGCCGGACACCCGCTGCTCGGCGGCGGCACCCTGACCGCCTACGAGGGCTGGCAGGGCACCAAGGACTTCGCGAACTTCATCAACACCACCTTCACCACCAACCTGCCCACCAAGTACCTCCAGGGCTTCACCATCCGCAAGTGGGCCGCGAACCGCATCGACTTCGACGGCGGAGTCAGCGCCACCCTGAGCGGCAACACCCGCACCATCAGCAAGGACGGCCATCCCGTCCTGATCGGCGACACCTACCTGCTCCCCTGGAACCAGAGCGGAGAGTCCAAGCTCTACCACTGGAGCGGCGCGGGCGGCACCTCCACCTGGAACGTGCCCGCCTCCTGGGCCCAGAACGGCACGGCAAAGCTGTACAAGCTCACCGACCAGGGCCGCGTCCTGGTCTCGGACCTCCCGGTGACCGGCGGCAAGGTCACCGTCACCGCCGCGGCGAAGACCCCCTACGTGGTCTACCCGTCCGCGGCGCCCGCCCAGGCGGACGCCGGATTCGGCGAGGGAGGCCCCGTCCGCGACCCGGGCTTCACCTCCGGAAACCTGTCGAAGTGGACGGTCGCCGGGGCCGCGTCCGTCACACGCAACGCGGTGGGCCAGTCGCAGCTGACCGTCGGGCAGGGCGCCACCTCCGTGTCGCAGCAGCTCACCGGCCTCGCGCCGGGCACCTACGCGGCGAGCGTGTACGTCTCCACCGCCACCGGACGCAGGGCCACCCTGGCCGTGACCCCGGCGGGAGGCACCGAGCAGAGTGCCTACGCCACGAGTTCCCCGTACACGAACAACGTCGGTGCGGACGAGAAGAACGGCAGCACCATGCAGCGGATGCGGGTGCTGTTCGACGTCCCGGCGGGGCAGTCCACCGCCACCCTGGCCCTGCGCGCCGACGCGGCGGCGGGAACGGCCGCTTTCGACGACGTGCGCGTGGTGCGCACGGCCCGCAGTCCGCAGGGCGGCCACACCTTCGCGGAGGACTTCGAGAACGTCGACTCCGGCTGGTACCCCTTCGTCGTGGGCTCGGCGGGCGGCAGTACGGCCGACCCGCGCACCCACCTGGCACAGCTCAACGCCCCGTACACGCAGGCCGGTTGGAACGGCAAGCTGATCGACGACGTGCTCGCCGGCGGCAACTCCCTGAAATCCCACGAGGAACGGCCCGGGCTGCTCTACCAGACCATCCCGCAGACCCTGCGCTTCGAGCCCGGCCACCAGTACAAGGTGACCTTCAAGTACCAGCAGTCGGTGGCCGGGGACTACGCCTTCACCCTGGGCGCCGGCACGGGGCAGGTCTCCTCCGACACGCTGCCGCAGGCCCGCACCACGAACACCTTCACCAAGACCTTCACGGCCGGGGTGGACGCCTGGATCGGCATGCGCAAGCTCACGGCCGAGACCTCCAACGCCGACCGGGACCTGGTCCTCGACGACCTCACCGTCGACGACCTGGGTGCCACGACCTCGTCCAACCTGGCCCTGAACAGGCCGACGACGGCCTCCTCCGTCCAGTCCGCGGACTACCCGGCGACGGCCGCCACCGACGGCAGCGCCACCAGCCGCTGGTCCTCGGCCTTCGCCGACCCGCAGTGGATCCAGGTCGACCTGGGGTCCGTGAAGAACGTGAACCGGGTGGTCCTGGGCTGGGAGGTCGCCCACGGCCGCGCGTACAAGGTCCAGCTGTCGGACGACGGCACCACCTGGAGGGACGTGTACTCCACCACCACGAGCGACGGGGGTACGGACGACCTGACCGGACTCAATGGCAGCGGACGCCACCTCCGGGTGACCGGCACCCAGCGGGCCACCGGCTACGGCTATTCGCTGTGGGAGGTCGAGGCCTACTCCTGACGGCGTACGGAACCGGCCCCCGCCCCTCCTCGGAGGGGCGGGGGCCGGTGTGCCGTGCGGGCTCAGAAGCGGCTGGAGACGGTGGCTCCGGCGAAGTCCTGGGCGGCGTGCAGGCTGACGTAGAGGTAGCCGGCCGGCGGGTTGTTGATGGTGAGGGACTCGGTGTTGCCGCTCTGGGCCGAGCGGGCGGTGTAGTTGCTCGTGGTGGCCCAGGTGGTGGGGCTGTAGTAGAGGTCGGCGTTGCCGGTGCCGCCGGAGACGGTGATCTTGAGGGAGGCCGTGCCGGCGGGGACGTGCACGTAGAAGTAGCGGTGGTTCCCGGCGGTCGCGGAGACGTTGGAGCGGCTGCAGTCGGCGCCCAGTACTCGGACGTCGGTGCCCGGGCACTCCACCTGGGCCGTCCCGAACCGGGTCGAGACGGTGACGCCCGCGAAGCCCTGGACGGCATGCAGGCTGATGTAGACGCGGCCGGCCGCGGGGTTGTTGACGGTGAGGGACTCGGTGTTGCCGGCCTGGGCCGAGCGGGCGGTGTAGTTGCTGGTGGTGGCCCAGCCCGTGGGGCTGTAGTAGAGGTCGGCGTTGCCGGTGCCGCCCGAGACGGAGATCTTGAGGGATCCGGTGCCGGCCGGGACGTCCAGGTAGAAGTACCCGTAGTTGCCGGTCGTGGCGGAGACGTTGGAGCGGCGGCAGTCGTCACCCAGCACCCGGACGTCGGGGCTGGTGCATTCGCCGGGCCCGGCGCTGCCGACGGTGACCGCCTTGGAGGTGGTGGCGCTGGCGCCCTTGTTGTCGGTGACGGTGAGCTTGACCGCGTACGTACCGGCCGTGGTGTAGGTCTTGGCCGGGTTGGCGGAGGTGGAGGTGGTGCCGTCACCGAAGTCCCAGGCGCGGGAGGCGATGGTGCCGTCCGCGTCCGTGGAGGTGTCGGTGAAGGTGACCGCGAGGGCGTTCACGGCGGCGGTGAACCCGGCCACCGGGGCCTGGTTGACCGGCGGGGTGGTGGGGCCGCCGCAGTCTCCGGCCGCGCACTTGACCAGCCAGGCGGCGAAGTCCGCGTCGTAGCGGGTGCCGATGGTGGAGGTGAGCAGGGTGCGGGCGGCCGCCCAGTTGCCGGTGCGGTAGTGGCCGAGGAGCGTCGCCACGTCCTGCGGGTGCGACTGGACCAGGTAGCGCACCGCCAGGTAGCCCCACTGGTAGACGCGGGTGGAGTCGGAGTTGTCGTAGGTGGTGTCGAACAGCGTGCTGAGCTTGTAGGAGTTCTTGCCCGCCTCGGTGACGGCACGGTCGTAGGTGACGCCCCGGTAGGAGTACGAGATGTACTCGGCCAGGCCCTCGACCCACATCACGGTCGGGGTGGTCATCCCCGCGTCGAAGTCGCCGTACATGTCGAAGCGGCCGTCGAGGTAGTGGGTGTACTCGTGGTTGAGGTTCCAGATCTGGAACTCCGGCCGGACCCACTCCGCCTCGTAGGCGATGAAGCGCGGCTGGTTCCCGGTGACCGAGGGGTCGCCCTCCAGGTACATGCCGCCGTTGTCGGTGCTGATCCCGAAGATGACACCGGCGTAGGACTGGTAGTCGGCGCTGGAGTCGAAGGCCACCACTTCGAGCGCGGTGTTCTTGTCGTTCGCGACCGGGCCGCCGTCCTTGACCACGTTGTGGAAGAAGGCGTCCTGGTTGGCCAGGCTGGTGCAGCTCGCGCCGAGCTCGGCGGCGGTCATCTGCTGCGCGACGATCCGCAGGCTCGGGCTACAGGTGTGGTTGACCGTCAGGACGGCCGCACGCACCCGCGCCGGCAGGTCGCAGGTCCCGTAGAAGGAGCAGTTGGCCGCGTCGTACGAGGCGGTCATCTCGGCGAGCGGCACCCAGAGGGAGGAGGTGCGTCCGGTGATCGAGGTGCGGTCCAGCAGCTGCTTGACGAGCGGCCGTACGGTCGCCTGGAGCGCCGAGTGCTGGAGGAAACGGCCCAGCTCCCGGCCGGCGTTGGCCGGCAGGTAGCTCTTGTCCGTGCCCAGCAGGGCGTCGTGCGTGACGGCGAAGTCGCGCAGCACCGTGAGGATGCTGGGGTCGGCCTGGACGGCGGGCAGGAACTCGGCGGTCTGGTGGCCGCGGAACAGCACGGTGTAGGCGTTGTTGACCGCCGCGACCATCGAATAGGAGCTGTTGTAGGAGGAGTTGTAGCCGGTCAGCATCCGCTTGGCCACGCCGAGGTAGCGGGCGTTCTCCTGGGCGCTGTCGATCAGGATGACCGACTCGGCCAGGGTCGCGCCGTTGGCTTCGGTCACGTCGGCCGCGCGCGGAGCGGCGAAGAAGGTGTCCAGGGCGCCCCGGATCGAGCTCTTGAGGGCCGGCCCGTAGGTGCCGACGGTGGACTCGTTGTACCACTGCACGTAGTACCCGGCACGCAGGAAGAGTACGAGCTGCCCGGTCTTGGTGCTGTTGTCGCCCGGGTAGGTGGCGGAGGCGGTGCGCAGGGCATCGGCCACCGAGACCATCTGCGCCTCGCGGAAGGCGGCCTGCGCGTCGTTGCCCTTGAGCAGGAACAGCGAGTTCACGCAGTCCATCTCGGAGGCCTTGATCTGGCTGACCAGCGCGGCTCCGGTCTTCGAGGTGAAGTCCGCGACGTTGCAGGCCGCGGCGAGGGCCTCGGCGGAGGCAGCGGCGCCGGGCGCCAGCATCGCCTTGGACGACCGCTGTTCGGTGCGCGCGGCCTCCTTCGTGGACCGGAGCGGGGCGCGCTCGGACAGGTCCGCGTCCGGACGTGCGGCGTGCTCGGCCCGGAGCGCGGCCGCCGTGGCGGCCGGGGTCGAGGGCTGCGGGGCGGCGCCGGACTTGAAGGCCGGAGCGGGCGAGGCGGGCTTCGGTTCGCGCGCGAGGGCCTGGCCGGCGGGGGCGAGCATCGTCAGGCCCAGACTGCAGGCCAGAGCGGCTATGAGGGGCCGGGCACGGCCCTTCGTGGTGGGGGAACTACGCATGGGGGGTGGGCCTCCGAGCCGGTCTGCGGCCGCGCTGGCAACGCGGCGAATGTGGAAAGCGGACCGTGACGTCGACGGGAGTTGGTGGGGATTTCAGCTCTGTCGTGTACACGGCTATGCAGTGTGCGATGTAACATGGCACACATCACATGGCTCTGGAAGTCCCCGCGGGGCGGTTCTCTCCATCTGAACGGCCGTCAGGTGTGGATGCGGGGGAGGATCTGTCCGGTTCCTCTGAGGTCGTCCCGGTTCCCCCCGCCACCACATGCGCCGCGCGCGGGGCCCGCCCATACTGGATCCGTGAGGCGTACTCGTACGGTCTTGCTGTGCATCGCCGGTCTGATGGGCGCGGCCCTTCCGGCGGGGACGGCCGCTGGCGTGGAGCCGGCCGCCCCGGCTCCGGGGGCATGCGTGAACTCACCCGGCACCGCCCAGGGCGACGCGCTCAAGGTCCGCACCATCGCGCAGCAGGCCCAGCGGGAGTTCGGCCTGAACTCGGTGGTGCTGCGCGTGTCCTCCGACGGCCGCGAGGTGCTCACCACGGCCCTCGGGGATTCGATGACGGGAGTCCCGGCCGAGCCGGCGATGAAGTTCCGTACGGGGTCCGTGGCCATCGTCTACATGGGCGCCGTCCTGCTCCAACTCGTGGACGAGGGCAAAGCCTCGCTCGACGACCCCGTGTCCCGCTGGCTCCCGGACGTGCCGCACGGATCGGAGATCACCCTGCGCATGCTGGGCAGTTCCACGTCCGGCCTGCACGACTACGTCACCGACCCGGCGTTCCTCGCGGAGTTGGAGGCCAAACCGTTCCGCGCGTGGACGTCGGCCGAGGTCATCGGCATCGCGACGGACAAGCCGCTGCTCTACAAGCCGGGCACCAACTGGAGCTACTCGCACGCCAACTTCAACCTGCTCGGCGAGGCACTGGAGAAGATCAGCGGCCTCCCGCTGGACCGGTTGCTGAAGGAGCGCGTGTACGGACCGCTCGGGCTGAGCGGGACCAGCAACCAGGCCACCCCACAGATCCCGGAACCGGTCCTGCACGCCTTCACCTCAGAGCGCGGCACCTACGAGGAATCCACCTTCTGGAACCCCTCGTGGACCACCACTCCCGGTGCGGTCCTCGTCCAGAACATCTGTGACCTGGACCGGTCCGCGCGAGCCGTCGGGACCGGGGAGCTGCTGTCGGCGAAGTCCTTCAAGACCCAGCTCGACCCGGGCACCATCGGCCTCGGCCACCCGACGGCCTCCTGCCCGGACACCGTCTGCCTCCTGACCAACACGGAGGCCCACCACTTCGGCCTCGGCGTGATCGTCGTCAACGGCTGGATCCTGACGAACCCGTCCTTCTCCGGCTACGCCGCCATCCAGGCCTACTTGCCCGCGGAGAAGCTCGCCATCTCCGTCACCGTGACCCAGGGCCCCAAGAGTCCCGAGGGCAACTCGGCCCAGACCATAGCCGAACGCATCTCCGCGGCCCTCGCCCCCGGACACGAGCTCAAGATGCGCTGACCTCCGGTGACTTGGGCAGACATGGCGTGCGGCCGGGTCCCGGGGCGCCCGCCGGTGCTCCCTCTGTACGATCCCGCCATGATCGCCTCCATGCCAGAGCCGCTGATACGAATCCTGTACGACGAGTCCCGCCCGGACCTGCGGGATCCGGCCCGTGCCCGGCCGGTCCGCCTGTACGTGTGGGAGCAGAGCGCTGCCGGGCACGCACCCGCCCCGCTCGTCTTCGTCTCGCACGGCACAGGAGGCTCGGGCGGCGAGATGGAGTGGCTGGTACGCCCGCTCCATGCGGCGGGCTTCCGGGTGGTGGCCCTCGACCACCACGGCAACAACTTCGTCGACGGCTACGAGCCGGAGGGCTTCCTCCACGTCTGGGAACGCCCCCGGGACATCACCTTCGTCCTCGACGCGCTCGCCCGGGAAGAGCCCCTCGGTCCGGTCGGCGTGGCGGGCTTCTCCATCGGCGGCTACACGGCCGCGGCGCTCGCCGGAGCCCGCGTCGACCCGGGCATCCTGCGGGCCGTGTTCACGGGCGCGGCACCCCTGCCGGCGATCCCCGAGTTCCCCGGCGTACTGGAGGCGCTGCGCGCGAAGTACGCGAACGACGAGGCTCCGGAACGCACGCTGGAACCCGGCGGGCGCGACCTCTCCGATCCCCGGGTACGGGCGGTCTTCCTGGTGGCGCCGGGGGTCGGCGGGATGGTCACCCGGGAGAGCCTGGAGGCCGTACGGCTACCGGTCGCCATCCGCTGGGGCGGAGCGGACACGATCACCCCGTACGACATCGACACCAGGCCGTACCTGGAGCACATCCCCACCGCGACCGGCCGCCCGATCGGTCCCGCGGTCCGGCACGACGACTTCATCGCCCCGGAGCCCGCCGACCCGACCGCCCGAGTACGGGCCGGCAAGGACGCGGCGGCCTTCTTCCTGGAACAGCTGGGCTGACCCCGCGTGCGGGCGGCGGCGGGTCACAGGCTCGCGAGCAGCTCTTCGAGGGGCGCCGGTACGCGGTCCTCGTCGAGCGCCTCGACGAGGACGCGGCCGTAGCGGATCTTGCGTCCCTTCTTCGTGCCGAGGAATCGCCGCACCTGCTGCTGCGCCGTGCGGCCCTGCTGCGCGGGCTGGCGCAGGAAGGTCCGCAGGGCGCGGTGGTCCCCCTCCTCCCGGACGAGCTCCTCCACCCTGGGCACGCCCAGTGCGCGGATGAGCTCGTCCTCCAGATCCGCCGCGCAGACGAAGAACCCCTGGGGCTCGGCGCCGGCCCGCTCCCAGCCGCGCACGTAGAAGTCGCGCTCCCTCTCGTCGCACAGTCCCGTCAGGCGCAGGCCCAGACCCTGCGGTCCGAGGAACCCGGCGAACCGCGCGACGCTCATCGCGCCGCCCATGGGCAGGACACAGACCCCCTCGGCGGCCAGGTTCCGGCCCCGCATCGAGGCCAGGGCATCGACGGCTTCGGCGTCGCTCGCCCCTTCGAGCAGCACGACGGTCCGTACGGGCAGCCGCGCGGCCAGCTCGCGCGCCGTGTCCGCCGCCTCCCCTGCGTACCCCACGTCACCGAGCCCACCGGCGTCACCGGCCGCCCACGCGGTCACCGCATCCCCGAACGCCGCCATGTCTTCCATGGGGCGAGTCTGATCCACTGCCCGCCGCGGCGGTACGGAATTTCCGCCGGTGCGGGCGCCCGCTCGCCGGGACCGCCCGGCCCCGTACCGGATCCGCCCCGCACTGCCCGCCCGGCGCAGGCCGTCCTCCTCGCACCGCGCCAACCCGGCCCAGACCCTCCGGGCCCGCTCCGCCCGTCCGCGCGGACCCGGACGATCGACCCTAGGATGGACGGGAACCGGGTGCGGGCGGCTCGCCGCGATGCCGCCAGTCCAGGCCGCTCGGGGCGGGAGAGCCATGACAGAGGTCGCCGACACGGCACGGACCGTGATCCTGACCGTGGACGACGACCCGGGAGTGTCCCGGGCCATCGCCCGAGACCTGCGGCGGCGCTACGGCTCCGGTTACCGGATCGTGCGGGCCGAATCCGGCGAGTCCGCGCTGGAGGCACTGCGCGAGCTGAAGCTCCGCGGCGACCTGGTGGCGGTGATCCTCGCCGACTACCGCATGCCGCAGATGAACGGCATCGAGTTCCTCGAAGAAGCCATCACCGTGTACCCGGGCGCGCGCCGCGTCCTGCTGACCGCCTACGCCGACACCAACGCGGCGATCGACGCGATCAACGTCGTCGACCTGGACCACTACCTCCTCAAACCGTGGGACCCGCCCGAGGAGAAGCTCTACCCGGTCGTGGACGACCTCCTCACCGCCTGGCGCACCGGCGACCACCGGCCCGTGCCCGCCACCAAGGTGATCGGACACCGCTGGTCGGCCCCCTCGTCGGCCGTCCGGGAGTTCCTGGCCCGCAACCAGGTCCCGTACCGCTGGTACTCCTGCGAGGAGCCGGAGGGGCGACGGCTCCTGCGGGCGGCCGGGGCCGACGGACAGCGACTGCCCGTGGTGATCACCCCCGGCGGCACCGTACTGATCGAGCCGGACGCACCCGACCTCGCCGCCCACGTGGGCCTCGCGACCACACCGACGGCCGACTTCTACGACCTCGTCGTGATCGGCGGCGGCCCCGCCGGTCTCGGCTCCGCGCTGTACGGGGCCTCCGAGGGGCTGCGCACCGTACTGGTCGAGCGGTCCGCGACCGGCGGACAGGCCGGGCAGAGCTCCCGCATCGAGAACTACCTCGGCTTCCCGGACGGCGTGTCCGGATCCCAGCTCACCGAACGCGCCCGCCGCCAGGCCGGCCGCTTCGGCGCCGAGATCCTCACCGCACGCGAGGTCACCGGACTGGAGGTCAACGGCGCGGCCCGCCTCGTCCGCTTCTCCGACGGCTCGGCGATCGGCGCGCGGAGCATCATCCTGGCCACCGGCGTCACCTACCGCCAGCTCGGGGCGTCGGGCTGCGACGGCCTCACCGGCCGCGGCGTGTACTACGGCTCCTCGCTCACCGAGGCCTCCTCCTGCCTGGAACAGGACGTGTACGTGGTCGGCGGCGCCAACTCGGCCGGGCAAGCCGCCATGTACCTCGCCCGGGGCGCGAAATCGGTGACGCTCCTGGTGCGCGGGCAGTCCCTGGCCGCGTCCATGTCGTACTACCTGATCCAGCAGATCGAGGAGATGCCCAACATCACGGTGCGCACCCGCACCACCGTCGAATCGGCGCACGGCGACGGCCACCTGGAGCAGCTCACCCTGCGCGACGTGGACACCGGCGCGACCGAACTCGTCGACACCCAGTGGATGTTCGTGTTCATCGGCGCGGCCCCGCTCACCGACTGGCTGGACGGTACGGTGCTGCGCGACGACCACGGCTTCATCCTGGCCGGGCCGGACCTCACCCCGGACGGGCGCCCCCCGGCCGAATGGGAGCTGGACCGCCCGCCCTACCACCTGGAGACCAGCGTGCCCGGCGTGTTCGTGGCGGGCGACGCGCGCGCCCGGTCCGCGAAGCGGGTCGCATCAGCCGTCGGAGAGGGAGCCATGGCCGTGATGCTCGTCCACCGGTACCTGGAGGAGTCGTGAGCGGGCAGGCGATGCCCTGCTCCCCGCAGGAGATCGGCTCGCTCTTCCTCTTCGAGAAGCTCACCCCGGAGCAGCTCGGGCGGCTCTGCGCCGAGGGCCGCGTGGAGCGGTTCGACACCGGCCCCGTGTACACCGAGGGCGATCCCGCCACCTGCTTCTACGTGATGATCGAGGGCACCGTCGTCCTGTCCCGCAGGGTCGGCGGCGACGAGGTGGAGGTCGGCCGGACCTCGCAGCGCGGGGTGTACGCGGGCGCCATGCAGGCCTACCTGGGCGACCGCGTCCAGCAGACCTACAACAACTCGATGCGGGTGACCGAGCCGACGAGGTTCTTCGTCCTGCCCGCGCAGTCCTTCTCGGACGTCATGCGGGAATGGTTCCCGATGGCCGCGCACCTGCTGGAGGGCCTCTTCTTCGGCGCCAGGAGCACCCAGCAGGTCATCGGCCAGCGCGAACGGCTTCTCGCGCTGGGCTCCTTGTCCGCGGGCCTCACCCACGAGCTCAACAACCCGGCCGCGGCGGCCGTCCGGGCCACGGCCACCCTGCGCGAACGCGTGGGCAAGATGCGGCACAAACTGGCCCACATCTCCCAGGGGAACTACCCCCGCGAGGCGATCGCCGAACTCATCGAGATCCAGGAACGCACCGTCGAACGCGTCGCCAAGGCGCCCGCGTTGAGCCCCCTCGAAGCCTCCGACCGGGAGGACGAGATCGCCGACTGGCTGGAGGACCACGGCTTCCCCGAGGGCTGGCGGGTCGCTCCGGTCTTCGTCCAGGCCGGCCTGGACACCGACTGGCTGGAGCAGGTCGCGTCGAGCGTCGCCGAGGACCTCCTGCCGTCGGCCATCGGCTGGCTCAACTACACGGTCGAGACCGAGCTGTTGATGGACGAGATCGACGACTCCACCACCCGCATCTCCCACCTCGTGGACGCCGCCAAGCAGTACTCGCAGCTCGACCGGGCCCCGCACCGGGTCGTCGACGTCCACGAACTCCTCGACAGCACCCTGCTGATGCTCTCCGGCAAGATCGGCCCCCGCATCCGGGTGGTCAAGGAGTACGACCGCTCCGTCCCGGACGTGCCGGCCTACCCCGCGGAACTCAACCAGGTGTGGACCAACCTCATCGACAACGCCGTGTTCGCCATAAGCAGCACCGACCGCGAGGGCACGCTGACCGTCCACACGGCCCGGACGGGCGACCGGCTGCTCGTGGAGTTCCGCGACACCGGGCCCGGCATCCCGTCCGAGATCCGCAGCCGCATCTTCGACCCCTTCTTCACCACCAAACCCGTCGGCGAGGGCACCGGTCTCGGTCTGGACATCTCCTGGCGGATCGTGGTCAACAAGCACCACGGCAGCCTCCAGGTCGAGTCGGTCCCGGGGGACACCCGCTTCCAGGTGCTGCTGCCGCTGACCGCCGCGGAACCTGATGCCGATGCCGATGCCGATGCCGATGCCGATGCCGATGCCGTTACCGAGACCGAGACCGAGACCGAGACCGAGACCGAGGAGCCCGTATGACCGCCATCGACGGAGTCGACCCGAGCGTCCCGCCCTCCGGTAGCGGCTGCGCCGATTGCGATGCGGTCGGCGGCTGGTGGTTCCACCTGCGGCGCTGCGCCCAGTGCGGCCACATCGGCTGCTGCGACTCCTCGCCCGCCCAGCACGCCACCGGGCACTGGAAATCCACCGGGCACCCGGTGGTACAGAGCTACGAACCGGGCGAGGACTGGTTCTGGGACTTCGCGGCCGACGAGCTGTACGAGACCGGCCCCGAGCTGACCCCACCGTCCGGCCACCCGTCCGACCAACCGGCCCCGGGCCCGTCGGGCCGGGTGCCCGAGGACTGGACCCGCCGGCTGCACCGCTGATCCCGGCTGCCCGGAGCGGATCAGAAGGGCTTCGTCGGCAGGTACTTGCCGTCCAGGGTGATGACCGCACGCTCGCCGCCGTCGGGGTCCGCGACCTTCCTCACGTCGAGCTTGAAGTTGATCGCGGAGACGATGCCGTCGCCGAGCTGCTCGTGGACCAGTGCCTTCAGCGTGGTCCCGTAGACCTGGAGCATCTCGTAGAAGCGGTAGATCGTCGGGTCGGTGGGGACGCCGCCGGGGACCGAGCCGCGGCTCGGGATGGTCTGCAGCAGCCGCGCGTCGTCGGCGTCCAGGCCCAGGAGGGCGGCCACGGCCTCGGCCGAGGCCCGGGGCAGCGGGTGCTGGCCGAGGACGGCCGCGGTGACGAAGGCGACCGACAGGCCCGCGGCGTCCGCGATCCGCTGCCAGGTCAGGTCCTCGCGGATCTTGGCGTCCACGGCCTTGACGGCCAGGGCCTGACGGGCGGTGTTGTCGAACTGGGCGTGCACCATGAGAGGGCTTCCTTTCGGTGAGCCGCTCACCCGGGGTGGGGGAGAGCGGCGGATGGCGCGGATGGGGTGCGGGAATGCGGGTCGGGGACCCGAGGGGTGGCGGTGGTCAGACCGCGGGGGAGACCGGGCGCGGGGCGTCGAGCTCCTCGACACCCCCGGCCCCGATGTCGTAGACCCAGCCGCGCAGGGTCACCGACCCCGCGGCCAGGGCGCGGGCCACCGACGGGTGGGTCGCGAGGTTCGCCAACTGCGCGCGGACGTTCTCCCGTACCAGGGCATCGACCCTGCGCCCGTCCTGCCCGGCGCCGGTACGGGCGAGCGAGGCGTCGGCGTGGCGCAGCCAGCCGGCGACCGCCGGGGCGGCGCTGAGGTCGTGCCGCTCGGCCAGGGCCGTCATCGCGCCGCAAGCGGAATGCCCGCACACCACGATGTCGCTCACGCCCAGGACCGCGACGGCGTACTCGATGCTGGCGGCCACCCCGTCCGTGCCGGGGGTGTGGGCGGGCACGAGGTTGCCGGCGGTACGGATGACGAACAGCTCGCCCGGCTCGCTCTGGGTGATCAGCTCCGGCACCACCCGGGCGTCGGAGCAGCTGATGAACAGGGTGCGCGGGCGGTGCTGCGTCGCCAGCAGGGCGAAGAGCTCCGCCTTGGCCGGGTAGACCTCCCGCCGGAACTGCGCGACGCCCTCGATGAGGTCGTGCATGGTCACTCCCTTCGATCACTGCCGACCCGTGGGGCCGACGAGATCCACCATGCACGACCTGCACCTATAGCGTCCAAGACGCATTACCCATGTCACTCATAGATGGGATCTATACTCGACTCCATGGCCCTGGAACTCCGTCACCTGCGCTACCTGCTCGCCGTCGCCGAACACGCCAGCTTCACCCGCGCCGCCGAAGAACTGCGCATCTCCCAGCCGACCCTGTCCCAGCAGATCAAGCAGCTCGAAGGCACCGTCGGCGTCCAGCTCCTGGACCGCACCGGCCGCGGCGGAGTCCGCCTCACCGATGCCGGCGAAACCTACGTCCACCACGCCCGCCGGGCCCTGCGCGACCTCGCCGCCGCCGAACGCGCCGTCCACGACGTCGCCGACCTTTCGCGCGGCCACCTCCGGCTGGCCGTGACACCGACGTTCACCGCCTACCTGGTCGGGCCGCTGGCCGCGGAGTTCCATGCCCGCCACCCCGGCATCACCCTGGACGTCAAGGACATGGCCCAGGACCGCATCGAAGCCGGCCTGCTCGCCGACGAACTCGACCTGGGGATCGCCTTCGACGGCCCGCACCTGCCCGGCATCACCGCGACCCCGCTGTACGCCGAGACCCTCAGCCTCGTCACCGCCGCCCACCCGACTGCCGATGGTCCGCAACAACCCCTGAGCGTAAGAGACATGGCGAACCGTCAACTAGCTCTGCTCAGTGGCGATTTCGCCACCAGGGGTCATATCGACGCCTACCTGGCCGGCCACCGGGTGCGACCGCGCATCGCGGTGGAGGCCAATTCGGTCCAGACCCTCACCGAGATCGTCCGGCGCACCGACCTTGCGACCGTCCTGCCCGACGCGGTCACGGAGGACCACCCCCACCTCGTCCCCGTCCCCCTCGAACCGGCCCTGCCCACCCGCACGGTCGCCCTCCTCGGGCGCGACAACGCCTACCGCAGCGCCGCCGCGGGCGCCTTCACCCGGCTCGCCCACGACCACGCCCGGTCCCGCGGTTACGCCCCGGCCTGATCGTGCTCGCCGCGTCCGGCGCGGCGCAGGGCGGCGGGTGTGGTGCCGTACCAGCGCTTGACGGCCCGGCGCAGAGCACGGGCGTCGGCGTAGCCGCTCCGGGCCGCGATCGAGTCGACGCTGAGGTCGGTGTCGTGGAGCAGCCGGGCGATGTGGTCCCGGCGCACGGACTCGACCTCCTCGCTCCACGTCGTGCCGTGTTCTTCGAGCCGGCGCTGGAGGGTCCGCGCGCTGATGGTCATGCGCCGCGCCACCGAGGACAGCGTCGGCGCACCCTCGTCGTGGGCGGAGGCGAGGGCGGTACGGAACAGATCCAGCCAGTCGTGCAGCGGGATCGTGCTGGCGAGGGCCTGCTCGGCGTGCCGGCGGAGCACGGCCGACAGCCCGGGCTGGGCGTACGGCGCGGGGGCGCTCAGGTCGGCGGCGAGGAAGGTGATCGAACTGGCCGGGGCCTCGAACTCGATGTTCCGGGTGCCGTAGAGCTCGATCAGGGCGTCGTGGCGCGGCGGCGCCTTGGCGGCCAGGGTGGCGTGCAGGGGAACGAGGCACCGCCCCGCGGCCTCGCCGAGCCGGCGCCGGTACAGACCGAGGGCGTAGCCGCGGATGCCGCAGGCCGCCTCGTGGGCTATGTCGGCCCGATTGACGTGGCTGATGGTGACGCGTTCGCCGTCCTCGGTGATCCGCATGCCGTCCGTCAGGGGGTCGGCGACGGAGTCGAAGTGGGCCGCGGCGTCCCGGATCCCTTCGAGCGGAGTGGGCGCGGAGGTGATCAGGTAGTCCCAGACCCCGAGGGCGCCCACGCTCGACTCCCGCGCCAGCAGCACGGACATCTCGGTCCAGGGGGCGTGGACCGTCGTGAGCTCCGCGATCCGGATGGCCGTCGCCGCGGGAGTGCGGAACAGGTCGTCGTTGAGGTGCTGGGGCGCCATGCCCGGCAAGTGGGCGTACCCGTGAGGGCCTATGCCGACCAGCCGCGCGACGTTGACGCTGAGACGGGCGAGGGCGGAGGAGGTTGTCCCCTGAAGTGCGTGCGAGACCACAGCGGCAGAGCATAGTCCAGGGTGAATTACCAGGTCACCGCGGGGGTTAGGGGCCTGCGGTCCCCAACATGGCGTGCAGTGTCCCCCGTGGCGCGGCCGGTCCCCTTGCTGGCGCGTGCGGCCCTGGGGAGGTGAACTGCCGGGCCGTAGTGTGGCGATCGTTCCCGCACGGTACGGAGTCGCACGGACCGCACGGACGGAGCGGAGTCCCCCCACGGGGGTGGGGGGCTCGCGGTCCCGCCGCACGCGGCCGGCTCCGGGGCCCCGCGCCCGGGGCGCGGGGCAACGCCACCGGATGCCGGGGGAATCGAGGTGTTCGCGGTGGTCCCGTCCGACGGGACGGCGATCGCCGCCGCCGGGGAGGGCGCGGGGTCGGTCACTCCACCCAGGGCTTCCACACGTTCTCGTTGCGCTCCACCCACTTCTTCGCCGCCTGCTGCGGCGACAGCTTCTCCTCGGCGATCATCAGGGACACCTCGTTCTGCTGCGCCTTGGTCCAGTGGAACTTCTTCAGAAGGTCGGCCGCCTTTCCGCCCGACTCCGCGAAGCGCGTGTTCAGGTACTTCTGCAGCGGTGTGTTCGGGTAGGCGCAGGCCACCTTCTGCGGATCGTCCGCGCAGCCCTCGGTGTACTCGGGGAGCTTCACCTCGGTCATCGGGACACGCTCGAAGAGCCACTGCGGCTCGTACCAGTACGTCAGGAAGGGCTTGTGCTCCTTGGCGAACTGCTTGATCTGGGTGATCTGGGCCGCCTCGGAGCCGGCGAAGACGACTTCGAAGTCCAGGCCCAGGTTCTTCACCAGTGCCTTGTCGTTCGTGACGTAGGACGGGGAGCCGTCCATCAGCTGGCCCTTGCCACGGCTCTCGGGGGTGCGCAGCTGGTCGGCGTACTTGTCGAGGTTCTTCCAGTCGGTGACGTCGGGATGGGCCTCGGCGAAGTACGTGGGGACGAACCAGCCGATGTGGCCCGTCACGCCGAGGTCCCCGCCGGGGGTGATGGTCTTCTTGCCCTCTACGTACCGCTTCTCCTGCTCGGGGTGGCCCCAGTCCTCCAGGATCGCGTCGACGCGGCCCTGGCTGAGGGCGTCCCAGGCGGGGACTTCGTCGACCTGGACGGTGTCCACGCGGTAGCCCAGCTCGTGTTCGAGGAGGTAGGAGGCGACGGCGGTGTTCGCCTGGGCGCCGACCCACGACTGGACGGAGAGGGTGACGGTCTTCGCGCCCTGTGCGGCGGCGTACGGGGATGACTGGCGGGTCATGTCGGCGGCCCCGCAGCCGGTGAGGACGGCGAGTCCGGTCGCGGCGGCCAGGACGGCCGCGCCGCGTCGGCCGCGCAGGGTGCGCCGGGGGGTTGTGTCGCGCATGTCAGGCCTCCTTCACGGGCTGGGTGACGCGGTCGAGGAGCAGGCCGAGGCAGACGATCGCGGCGCCGGCCACCAGGCCGGTGGCCAGGTCGCCCTGGGCGAGGCCGAGGACGACGTCGTAGCCGAGCGCGCCGCCGCCGACGAGGCCGCCGATGATGACGACGGCGAGGACCAGGACCACGGCCTGGTTGACGGCCAGCAGCAGCGCCGGCCGGGCCAGGGGCAGTTGGACCTGCCGGAGCAGCTGCGAGCGGGTCGCGCCGAGCGAGCGTGCGGATTCGACGACGGTCGGGTCCACCTCGCGCAGGCCCTGGACGGTGATCCGGACGACGGCCGGCAGCGCGTACACGACGGCGGCCGCGGCGGCCGGTGCGCGGCCGACGCCGAACAGCGCGACCACGGGGATGAGGTAGACGAACTGCGGCAGGGTCTGGCACACGTCGAGTACGGGCCGCAGCAGCCGCTCGGCGCGGGCGCTGCGGGCGGCTCCGACGGCGATCGCGAAGCCCAGTACGAGGGTGACCGCCACGGCGGCCAGGACCTGGGAGAGCGTGTCCAGGGAGGATTCCCACACGCCGAGCACTCCGACGGCGCCCAGGGCGAGGACCGCGGTGAGTGCGGTGCGCCAGGTGCCCGCGAGCAGGGCGAGAGCGGCGGCCACGAGCAGGAGCAGCCACCAGGGGGCGGCCTGCAGTCCGCTGCGCAGCGGGTCGAGGATCCAGCCGGTGAAGCGGGCGGCCCAGTCGGCGGTGCCGCCGACGACGGGCACGCCGGAGTAGAGGTGGTCGGTCATCCAGGCGACGGCCGAGTTCACCGGAGCGGCGAGGGAGACGGTCCAGGACTCGGGCCACAGGGTGCTGCCGGCGATGCGCCCGGCCACGGCGGCGGCGACCGCCGCGAGGAGGGTGAGGAGGAGGCCGTACCAGCCCGAGAACACCCGGCGCAGCAGGCCCTGTTCGCCGACGGGCACGGTGGCGCCGATCCGGCGGCCCGCGGCGTCGGCGGTGCGGTCCAGCACCACGGCGAGCAGCACGATCGGGATGCCCGCGGCCAGGGCGGCTCCGACGTCCACGGAGGCGAGGGCCTGGTAGACGCGGTCGCCGAGGCCGCCCGCGCCGATCACGGAGGCGATGACGGCCATGGACAGGCCGGTCATGATGGCCTGGTTGACGCCGAGCAGGAGCTGTCGGCGCGCGAGCGGAAGGCGGGCGGTCAGCAGTCGCTGGCGTCCGGTGGCGCCGAGCGAGGCGGCGGCTTCCATGACTCCCGCGTCGGCCTCGCGCAGGCCGAGGGCGGTGAGGCGGGCCATGGGCGGCGCGGCGTAGACCACGGTGGCGAGGACGGCGGCGGGCACGCCGATGCCGAAGACCAGCACCATCGGCAGCAGGTACGCGAAGGCCGGCAGGATCTGCATGGTGTCGAGTACGGGGCGCAGGGCGCGGTCGGCGCGCGGGGAGAGCCCCGCGGCGAGGCCCAGCAGGGCGCCCAGTACGACGGAGGCGGCGACGGCGACGGCCATCAGCGCGAGGGTCTGCATGGTCGGCACCCACATGCCGAGCAGTCCGCAGGCGGCGAAGGCGGCGGCACAGGTCAGGGCGAGCCGGATGCCGGCGAGGCGCCAGGCGACCAGGGCGGCCAGGGCGGTGACCCCGGTCCAGCCGGCGGCGAGCAGGAGCACGTACACGGCGCGGACGGACACCACGACGGCGTTGCTGATGTGGCCGAAGAAGTAGAGGAACACAGGGTGGTTGTCGCGGTGGTCGATGATCCAGTCGCCGGCGCGGCCGAGCGGGCCGGACAGGTCGACGGCCAGGGCCGCGGGCCAGCTGCCGGCGCCCGGGAAGACCACGGCGAGCGGGATCAGCAGGGCGACGGCGACGCCCATCGGGAGGAGGACTCCGCGACGCCCGGCGCGGCCGGGCAGGGCTCTGCGGGGGCGGTCCTGCTGCGCGGACGTGGTACGCGAGTGACGCGGGCCGGCGGGCCGTTCGGCGGACTGCGGGGCTTCCGAAGGGGCGTCGGCGCGGGCGTCGGTCGGGGTGTGGGTCGGGGTCGCGGTCATGCGCACCACCTCCGGGCATCGGGGACGGTGGCCGTGCAAGGGGTGGGGCGGGTCATGCCGCCACCCCCCGTCCGGTGGCGGCGGGGAGTCCGGCGACGACGGCGAGCAGCCCCGCGTCGTCGACGACGCCCAGGCAGCGGCCGCGGTCGACGACGCGGGCCGGGCCGCCGCTGCGGGCGACGGCCTGGATGGCCTCGACCACGGTGGTGGCGGGGTGGAGCGCGGGTCCCTGTTCGGCCTCGCCGGCAGTGGCGGGGCGCATCGCGGTGCGGACGGTGAGCACCTGTTCGCGGGGGACGTCGCGGACGAAGTCCCGTACGTAGTCGTCGGCGGGCGAGCCGACGATCTCCTCGGGCGTGCCGAGCTGCACGATGCGGCCGTCGCGCATCAGCGCGATCCGGTCGCCCAGGCGCAGGGCCTCGGTGAGGTCGTGGGTGATGAAGACCATGGTGCGGCCCTCTTCGTGGTGGAGCCGGGTGACCTCCTCCTGCATCTCCCGGCGGATGAGGGGGTCGAGCGCGCTGAACGGCTCGTCGAACAGGAGCACTTCGGGGTCGGCCGCGAGGGCGCGGGCCAGGCCGACGCGCTGCTGCTGGCCGCCGGAGAGCTGGGCGGGGCGGCGCTCCTCGAGTCCTTCGAGGCCGACCTTGGCGACGAGTTCGGCGGCCTTGTCCCGGCGGTCGCCGCGGCCGACGCCCTGGATCTCCAGTCCGTACGCCACGTTGTCGAGGACGGTGCGGTGCGGGAGCAGGCCGAAGTGCTGGAACACCATGGCGGCGCGGTGGCGGCGCAGGGCGCGCAGCCGGGTGGCGTCCATGGCGAGGACGTCCTCGCCGTCGATGGCGAGGCTTCCGGCGGTGGGTTCGATGAGCCGGGTGAGGCAGCGTACGAGGGTGGACTTGCCGGAGCCCGACAGGCCCATCACGACGAAGACCTCGCCCTTGCGGACGTCGAAGGTGACGTCGCGGACGGCGGCGGTGCAGCCGGTGCGCTCGCGCAGTTCGGCGGCGGACAGGTCGGCGTCGGCGGAGCCGGGGACCTTCGCGGCAGCCTTCTCGGGGCCGAAGACCTTCCACAGGCCGTCCACGGCGAAGACGGGGGGTGCGGCGGGGGTGGCAGGGGTCGTGTTCACCGGGTACCGCCTTCGCGGGCCAGCAGTTCGGCTGCCTTTTCGCCGACCATGAGCACTCCGATCATCGGGTTGACCGCGGGCATCGTGGGGAAGACGGAGGCGTCCGCGATGCGGATGCCTTCGAGCCCGCGGATCTTCAGGTCCGGGTCCACGACGGCGCCGGGGTCGTCGGCGGCGCCCATCCGGCAGGTGCCGGCCGGGTGGTAGACGGTGTGCGCGACGGAGCGGGCGTAGGCGCTCAGCTCCTCGTCGCCGGTGATCTCCGGGCCGGGGCACACTTCTCGCTTGAGCCAGCCGGCGAGCGGCTGGGTCGCGGCTATCTCGCGGGCGAGCTTGATGCCGTCCACCAGGGTCCGGCCGTCGTAGTCGTCCTCGTCCGTGAAGTAGCGGAAGTCCAGGGCCGGTTTCACCTCGGGGTCCGCGCTGGTCAGGTAGAGGCGGCCGCGGCTGCGGGGCTTGGGGATGTTGGGGGTCATCGACACGCCGTGCGCGGGCCGTTCGTAGCCGATGCGCTCGGGGTTGTCGGTGAAGGGGACCTGGTAGAAGTGGAACATCAGGTCGGGTCCGGCGGATTCGGGGTCGCGCCGGACGAACAGCCCCGCGTCGCTGTCCATCGCGGAGTTCTCCGGTATCGGGCCGTCGGTCTCCCAGACGATCACCGACTCGGGGTGGTCGAGCAGGTTCTCCCCCACGCCGGGCAGGTCGTGCACCGGGGGGATGCCAAGGGCTTCCAGGTCCGCGCGCGGGCCGATGCCCGAGTGCAGCAGCAGCCGGGGGGTGTCCACTGCGCCGGCGCACACCAGTACCTCGCGGCGTGCGGTGACCAGCGACTCCGTACCGTCCGAGGCACGTACGCGGACCCCGCGCGCCCGGGTGCCGTCGAGTTCCAGGCGGTGGGCCCAGGTCTCCAGGAGGATCGTCAGGTTGGGGCGCTCGTCCATGACGGGGTGGAGGTAGGCCACCGACGCGGAGGAGCGCTTGTTGCCCTCGGGGTGGTACGCGAGGTCGAAGAAGCCGGCGCCCTCGTGGAAGGGCTTGCGGTTGAAGCCCTCGACGCGCGGGACGCCCAGGGCGCTCTGCGCGGAGTCGACGAAGTCGCGCGCGATGGCGTTGCGGTCCTTCTCGTCGACCGGGACGATGTTGTTGAGGAGCCTGTCGAAGTACGGGTCCATGGCGGCCGCGTGCCAGCCCTCGGCTCCGGACTCCGCCCACTCGTCCCAGTCGGACGGGAGCGGCTTGAAGGCGATCAGAGTGTTGTGCGAGGAGCAGCCGCCGAGGACGCGGGCGCGGCTGTGGCGGATGTGCGAGTTGCCGCGGGGCTGCTCGGTGGTGGGGTAGTCGTAGTCGAGCTCGCCGCCGAGCAGGCCCATCCAGCGGCGCAGGGTGAGGACTTCGGGGCGGTCGACGTCGCTGGGACCGCCCTCGATGACGGCGACGGTGACGGCCGGGTCCTCGGTGAGGCGGGAGGCGATCACGGAGCCGGCGGTGCCGCCGCCGACGACGACGTAGTCGTACTCCTGCTCCGTGGGGGTGGTGCTGTGCGTGGGGGTGGTCATGCTCTCCTCCTTCATCCCGCGAACCAGCGCACGGGGCGCGGGGCGAGGTTCTGGTACACGTGCTTCGACTCGCGGTACTCGGCCAGTCCCGACGGGCCCAGTTCGCGTCCGATGCCGGACTTGCCGAAGCCGCCCCACTCCGCCTGCGGGAGGTAGGGGTGGAAGTCGTTGATCCAGACGGTGCCGTGGCGCAGCCGGCCGGCCACGCGGCGCCCGCGGCCCGGGTCGGAGGTCCACACCGCGCCGGCGAGCCCGTACTCGGTGTCGTTGGCGAGCGCGACGGCTTCGGCCTCGGTACGGAAGGTCTCGACGGTCAGGACCGGCCCGAAGACCTCCTCCCGTACGACGCGCATCCCGCGGTGGCAGCGGTCCAGGACCGTCGGCCGGTAGAAGTAGCCGGGCCCGTCGGGGCGTTCGCCCCCGGAGCGCAGTACGGCTCCCTCGGCGAGGGCGGAGGCCACGTACTCCTCGGTGCGTTCGCGTTGGGCGGCGGACACCAGCGGCCCGCATTCCACGCCCGGGTCGGTGCCGCGGCCGAGGCGGATCCGGTCGGCCCGGCGGGCGAGTTCGGCGACGAAGCGCTCGGCGACGCTCTCCTCGACGATGAGCCGGGAGCCGGCGGAGCAGACCTGGCCGCTGTGCATGAAGGCGGCGTTGAGGGCCTGGTCGACGGCGGTGTCGAAGCCTTCCTCGGTGGCGCAGGCGTCGGCGAAGACGACGTTGGGGTTCTTGCCGCCGAGTTCGAGTGCGACCTTCTTGACGGAGTCTGCGGCCGCACGCATCACCTTCGTACCGCTGGTGAGACCGCCGGTGAAGGAGACGAGGTCGACGTCGGGGTGGGCGGCGAGGCGCGCGCCGACGGGGTCGCCGGGGCCGGTGACCAGGTTCGCGACGCCGGCCGGGAGACCTGCCTCCACCAGCAGGCCGATGAGGGCGACCGTGGACAGCGGGGTGATCTCGCTGGGCTTGAGCACGAAGGTGTTGCCCGCGGCGAGGGCGGGAGCGATCTTCCAGGAGGCCTGGAGGAGGGGGTAGTTCCACGGGGTGATCAGGGCGCAGACCCCGACGGGCTCGTGGACGACGACGCTGTGGACGTCGGGGGTGCCGGCGTCGATCACGCGGCCCGCGCTCTCTCCGGCGACGAGGTCGGCGAAGTAGCGGAAGGCGTCGGCGACGCAGTCCACGTCCACGCGGCCCTCTTCCAGGGTCTTGCCCGCGTCGCGGCTCTCCAGCAGCCCGAGGCTTTCGCGGTCGCGGTGGAGCAGGTCGGCGGTGCGGCGCAGCAGGGCGGCGCGCTCCAGGACGGGGGTCTGGGGCCACTCCCCGCCGTCGAAGGCCGCGCGGGCGGCGCTGACGGCCGCGTCGGTGTCCGCGGTGCCGCCCTCGGCGACGACGGCGAGGACCGTGGCATCCGCCGGGTCGAGGACCTCTCGGGTGGCTCCTGATACCGCGGAACGCCAGGTCCCGGCGATGTGGATGGTCGTCTGCTCGGACACGACTTGTTGTACCTCCGATTCCGCCACCGCGACTTACCCGCGGGGGCGTTGCTCGTTCCCGGTTGCCCCGGTTCATGGAAGCTATGTCCCATCCGTCACTGGAAGTGACGGGCATCACTCCCGGTCACTCCGGGGAGGTGTGGGATGGCTCGGGGTATATCGGGCGCCACGATGGGCGCCGGTACGGCTGCGGGGGATGCGGCCGGTGAAGCGTGTGGTGAGTACACACACCGCTGCTCCCCGTCGAACGACCACCGGCGGGGGCTTCGGCGGCCGCTGGATGCCGGCGAGCAGCTGGCATGGCGTCGGCCGAACGGCTGTCCGCCTGCGCCTTGCGCGATCGAGGGCTGCTGGACGTCGTGCGCCGCGGCGGAGCCGTGCGGACCGAGGTCACCGGGGCCGGGTGCCGCGTCCCGCGCGGAGATCGTTGCGCCGGGGCGGGGCTCTCGGGCCGGGCGCAACGGGATGTCCGGGTGCAGGGGGATGTACGGAGCGTAGCCGTCAGGGGTTTCGCCGCACGGCCTGGAGGTAGAGGGCGTACGTCGCAGGGGGCGGTGCGGCTCCTACCGGCCGGAGACGCGGTCCAGCCAGTCGCCGAGGAGTGCGCGTTCGTTGGGGGTGAGCTCCGTGAGCTCGGGCAGGGCGGCGCGCAGGGTGACGGCGGCGGCGACCGGACCGGCCGGTGCCGCGGCGGGTGCGCCGGCCAGGATGGCCGTGCAGACCGCCTCCCGGGCGAGGTCGGCGAGGGTCATGTCGCGTTCGCCCTCGGGTTGGCCGATGAGGGTGAACACGGTGCCCGTACCGGCCGACCGGATGAGGTCACCGGCGCGCCGCTCGGGCACGCGCAGGAGCCCGGCCCGGGCGAGGCGGGGTCGCCCGGGGCGTGGACGAGCGGATGGCGGGCTTCCTCCTCGGCTTCTACCGCAACGCACGGCAGGACGGCTTCGCCGGCGTCGACCCCCTGCTCGGCGAGCTCCTGGGCCGGGAACCGCGCACGGCACGCGATGTGCTCTCCCAGCCCACCGGCTGACAGCGGTAGCTGCCCCGCGGCCGTCCGGCCCCCTGACGGAACGATCCCTTCCTTGTCCCCAGTCGGTAACAGGGGTATGAGATGCCGAGGACAAGGGCAACCCGTTAGTGCAGGCCGGGCGGCCAATACGTCGACACCCGGACCGCGGCGCAGCGGCCGATCGGTGCGCGCCGTCTGCGCTCATAATCGAGGGTCGACAGCGGCCGCACAGGGCCGGCAACGGGGGATGCACCATGAACATTTCTGCTCGCACCAGCCACAGGAACTGGAAGGCCCACGTCCTCGGGGCGGCGACGGCCGCCGCGCTGCTCGCGTCCACGGCGTGTTCGCCGAACGAGGGCGACGGCCCGGACAACGGCAAGCCCTCGGGATCGGCGACCGCGCCGACCTCACAGGCGCCCTCGCCGAGCGCGAGCGCCTCACGGGAAACGCAGAAGCCCGACGACACGCCCTCGGCGACGCCGAGCCCCGCACCGACGAAGACCGGTGGTGGCGGCGACGGCGCCCTCGCCCTCTGCACCGCGGGCACCGTCTCGATCACCGCCACGAGCGCGGACGACCCGGGCGAGTCCGTCCGGCACGTCCTCTTCACCATCGAGAACACCGGCAGCAAGACCTGCGCCGTCTACCACTACCCCCACGTCCAGCTCGGGGGAGCCCGCGGGCTGGTCCCCGACATCAAGCTCGTCCCCGCGCCCAAGGACCCGTACGCCACCCTCGCTCCCGGCAAGGTGGCGTACGCCGCGATGGTCCTCAACGGCCCCATGGACGAGGCGCCGACGAAGAGCATCACCGTCCAGCTCCAGGACCGCACGTCCGGCAGCAAGATCGGCGAGCCGATCAAGGTCGCCATGCCCGGCGTCGACACGTTGTACTACAACGACTTCCTCCGCGTCACCCACTGGACGACCGACAAGGCCCTCGCCCTGCGCTTCATCATGGTGTCCTGACGAACCACCCCCCGGAGCGTTCCTCTAAGGTGACTCCACCGGCTGGTCCGTGCGCCCCGTGCGTACGGACAACAGCCGTCCTGACAGGGGGAGTCGGTGGAATCACTGCGGCCCGGCGACCCGCCGGAGATCGGCGGGTACCGCCTGCTGGCACGGCTCGGCGAGGGCGGGATGGGCGAGGTCTTCCTGGCCCGTACGGCGTCCGGCCGGCCGCTGGCCCTGAAGACCGTCCACCGGGAACTGAGCCGGGATCCCGAGTTCGCCGACCGCTTCGCGCGGGAGATACGCGCCAACGACCGCGTACGTTCCCCGTGGACGGTCTCCGTGGTGGACTTCAGCGCTCCCGGGGCGTCCCCGCAATGGCTCGCCACGGAGTACGTCGCCGCGCCCTCCCTGGGCGAATGGGTGCACCGGCACGGACCGCTGCCCGAGCCGGCCCTGTGGAGCCTGGCGCGGGAACTCCTCGCCGCCCTCGTGGCCGTACGGGCGGTGGGCATGGTCCACCGCGACATCAAGCCCGGCAACGTGCTGCTCGGCCGGGAGCGGCCCTTCCTCATCGACTTCGGCATCGCGCGCGCCGTGCAGGATCCGCGCCACACCCGGACCGGCGCGGTCATCGGCACGCCCGGCTTCCTCGCGCCGGAACAGGCGACCGGAGCCGTCACCGAAGCTCCGGCGGACGTGTTCTCGCTCGCCGCGGTCCTCGTCCACGCGGCCACCGGCCGCAGCCCGTTCCTGGCCGACGGCGAGGAGCCCTCGCTCGCCGGCCTCCTCTACCGGATCGTGCACGGCGAGCCCGCCCTCGACGGCGTTCCCGAGGGGCTCCGCTCCCTGCTGGGGGAGTGCCTGGCCAAGGAGCCGGGGCGGCGCCCGACCGCCGACGAGGTACTGGCCAGGGTGGCCGGGACCGGCGCCGCAGGGGAGCAGTGGAGCGGGGTGCTCCCACCCGCGCTGGCGGCGGAGGTGAGCCACCGGGAGGCCGAACTACGCCGCACCCTTGCCGCGTCCGAGCCGGTGCCGGTGCCGGTGCCGGTACCGGTGCCGGTACCCGTGCCCATGCCTCCTGTGGCACCTCCCGCAGCGTTCGCGGCGACACCGCCGCCGCCCTCCGTACTCCCCTCCGGGCCGCGGCGCGTGCCCTGGATGCCGGTGGCGGCCGTCGGCGTCGCCGCTCTCGTCGTCGCGGCCACCCTCGTGATCAAGATGCCTTGGAGTGGTCGCGGGGACGGGAAGGGGGACGGCGGAGGGAACGGATCGGCGACCCCGTCCGCTTCGGCGTCGGCGATGCCGCGGTCCTGGATCGGCACGTGGACCGGCACAGGTCCCGGGACACCCGACGCGGACGGAGTCTCGCAGGCCAGGACGGGCGAGTTCTCCGTCACGGTCACGCTGAACGCGGGCTCCGTCGGAGACCTCGTGGGCCGGCAGGTCAGCGAGGTGACGGAGACCGCCACCGGGCGGAACCTGGGGTGCACGGAGGCGCTGGAACTCCGGCAGACGAGCGGGGACAGGGCCGTCTTCGCGGCAGTGACCACCCACCCGACCGACCCCGCGGCCACCTTCGACTGCCCCCGGGGCAACCTCTACGTACTGACCCTGGCGGAACCGGACCGCCTGAAGCTGGAGGTCGAAGGGGCCCAGTCGGCGGGCGCCCCCGAGACGTTGACCCGCAGCGGCTAGGTGTATTGACCCGCAGGGTTGTTGACTCGGGTGATGGGTGGGTGTCCGCCCAGTGCGGTGTGGCTGCGGTGGTGGTTGTAGGTGTGGAGGAAGTCTGCCAGGGCCGCTGTCCGTTCCTGGTTGGAGGTGTAGGGCCGTAGGTAGGCCCATTCGTCCAGGAGGGTGCGGTTGAAGCGTTCGACTTTCCCGTTGGTTTGTGGCCGGTAGGGCCTGGTCTTCTTGTGGGCGATGCCGGCCGCGGCCAGGGCCTGGGTGAACAGCTTCGACTTGTAGCAGGAGCCGTTGTCGGTCAGGACGCGTTCGACGGTGATGCCGTGGCGGGTGAAGAAGACGTTCGCCCGTTGCCAGAACCCGGCGGCGGTTTCCTTGCGTTCGTCGGTGAGGACTTCGCTGTAGGCCAGACGGGAGTGGTCGTCGACCGCGGAATGGACGTAGGAGTAGCCGATCACTGGCGTGGAGCTTCTGCGCTCGGTGGTGCTGCTCTGGCGGTTTCGGTCGCCTGCCGTCCGGCCGACCGTGCGCCAGCCGCCACCGTCCGGGATGTTCCCGAGTTTCTTGATGTCGACGTGGATGAGTTCGCCCGGGTGCTCGCGTTCGTAGCGGCGGATCGGCTGCCCGGTGGGCCGGTCCAGCCAGGCCAGGCGGCCCAAACCGTGGCGGGTCAGGATCCGGTGCACGGTCGAGGCGGGCAGCCCCAGGATCGGGCCGATCCGGGCAGGGCCGAGCTTTCGGGTTCTGCGCAGGTCACAGACCCGGGCTTCGACCGCTGCGGTCGTGCGGTGCGGTGTTGTGCGCGGCCGGCTGGATCGGTCGTGCAGGCCCGCTTCGCCCTCGGTCCGCCATCGGCGGACCCACTTGTGGGCGGTGGCCCGCGAGATACCCATCTCGGCCGCGACGTGCGCGACGGGGCGGCCCGAGCGGACTCGTTCGACCAGCAGGCGCCTACCGAAGACGGTCAGCCGGGCATTACGGTGGGACACGAAGACCTCCGTCGTGCAATGGGTTCCTAGACAGCTCCCACCACACCGGAGGTCTTCGCCATGTTCAAGACCTCGGCAGTGTCAACAACGCTCGTGATCAATACAGCTAGGCCGTCTCTTCCGGATCGTGCCGTCCGGTGCCGCGGCGGCAATCCCCTTGATCAACGCTTGCGTTGAAGTGCACTCCAGCGCTTAGCGTCGGCCGCACGACCTGCGTGAAGGGGGAAGAACGTGCGGTACACACTGTTCGGAAAGACCGGTCTGCGCGTGAGCGAGCTGAGCCTCGGCGCGATGACCATGGGCGACGACCTCAGCTGGGGCGCCGACCAGAAGAGCAACGCCCGGATCGTCGACGCGTACGCGGACGCGGGCGGCAACTTCATCGACACGGCGAACATCTACGGCGACGGCAGTTCGGAGCGGATCCTCGGCAAGCTGCTCGACGGGCGGCGCGACGAGTTCGTACTGGCCACCAAGTACACCTGCGGGACCCGTGACGGCGACGTCAATGCGGCGGGCAACCACCGCAAGAACCTGGTGCGTTCGGTGGAGGCCAGCATGGAGCGGCTGCGCACCGACCACCTCGACATCCTCTGGGTGCACGCACGCGACAACTTCACCCCGGTCGAGGAAGTGATGCGCGCGCTGGACGACCTCGTACGCACCGGCAAGGTGCTGTACGTGGGCGTCTCGGACTGGCCCGCCTGGGAGATCGCTCAGGCGAACACCCTCGCCGAGCTCCGCGGGTGGTCTGCGTTCGCCGGTTCGCAGCTGCGCTACAACCTGCTGGAGCGGACCCCGGAACGTGAACTCCTGCCCCAGGCACGGGCGTTCGACCTCGCCGTGCTGGCCTGGGCGCCGCTCGCCGCCGGCAAGCTCACCGGCAAGTACCGCCGGGGCGAGGGAGGACGGCTGGACTCCTGGGGCGTCAAGGCGTCCCCGGAGGAGGAAGAGGTCATCAGCGTGGTCCTGGAGATCGCCGAGCAGGGCGGTTGGACCCCCGCCCAAGTGGCGCTGGCCTGGCTGCTGGGCCGCCCCGGAAACGTCGTTCCGATCATCGCGGCGACGAAGGAGAGCCAGCTCGTCGACAACCTCGGCTGCCTCGACGTCCGCCTCGACGCCGATGCGGTCGCGCGCCTCGACGAGGTGAGTGCCGTACCGCTCGGCTTCCCGCACGACTTCGTCCGGGAACCGTCCGTGGTCAAGACCATCTACGGCGACCGCTGGCACGCGATCGAGGACCGGCGCAGCACCTATCGCCGTACGGCCACCGACGTGCGCTAGGCCGTTTCCTTCGGATCACCTCGCCGACCAGATGAAGATGGCGGCGAGGTGGAAGTCCCGTGAGGTAGATGGTGGCGGTCTTGTCGTAGCGAGTGGCCAGACCGCGCCACTGCACGGCGGCCGAGGCGTTTGCGGTTCGCGGCCTGATCGGCGGGCTGGGGGATCACTGCCCGGATCCCGCGCCTCCGCAGATGCCCGCGGATCGCCCGCGACGAATAGGCCTTGTCGGTCAGGACCACATCTGGCGTGACCCTGGGACGGCCGATCCGCCTGGGCACCCCTAACCGAGCCATGACCTGCGCGAACGCGGGTGCGTCGCCAGCCTGGCCCGGCGTGATGACGAACGCCAGTGTCCGGCAGCGGCCGTCCGCGACAACCCAGTCCGGATCGCCGCCGGCGTCGGCCTGCGCGAGCAGGGTGGTGAAGACCTTCTCCCATGTGCCGTCCGCCGCCCACCCTGAGGGAGCGGCCTAGGCCGAAAGAGACGACCTGGCGCTGCAGAGGCTCACCGCGGTGTGGGCGAGCCAGCCGACGGCCGCGCCGACCGCGTACCAGAACAGGTCGGGCGGGTTGAAGGTGGACCCGAGGACGAGCCGGGCGACCGTGCTGTGCCGGGAGAGCTCCGCCGGTACCCCGCTGAGCTGGAGGAACTCCACCGTCCAGCTCACCGCGAGAGCGCCCGCGGCAGCGCGCAGGGCCGTCACCCGCGGCAGGGCCAGCACGATGAGGGCGAAGATCAGTACGGTGTACAGCGCGTCTCCGCCGTACTTGGCAAGGCTCCCCGCCGCCACGGCCCGTAGCCCCAGCCCCGCGCCGACGGTCACCACCACCGCAGCGGCTGCCGCGAGACGGGTCCGGGCGCGGCGGGGTCCGGCACGGTCACGACTCGCAGGCACGTAGATGGTCACGGCGACCACCCTGCCAGACGGCCGCCGCCGGTCATCCCCGGCCACCGCTCCCGCTCCCTTCGCGGAGCGGGAGCGCAGGGGTACGTGGGCTTCGTACCCAGGCGGGTTGAGTAGGGCGACTCATGCCGGACCGGACGGCGGCCGACACGCTGGGGGTACGAAGACCGCACACCCCGGAGGTTCGATTCCATGATCAGCCACGTCGCCGCCGCCCTGGCCCCGGTGTTCGGGCGGATGACCGTCTCCGAGGACGCGTCGGGCCCCGTCGCCGGCGGGACCATCCTGGCCGCCAACCACACCAGCCTGGCCGACCCCGTCATCGTGGTCGCCGCCCTGCGCCGGCTCGGCGTCGACCCGGTGATCATGGCCACGGCCGGGCTGTGGCGGGTCCCGGTGCTCGGCGGCGCTCTAGCCCGCGAAGGGCACATCCCGGTCCACCGGGGAACGGCCCGCGCGGCGAACTCCCTCGCCGACGCCGCCGCGGCCCTGGCCGCCGGGCGGTGCGTGCTGATGTACGGGGAAGGCGGGATCCCCGCTCGCCGCGACTCCGGCGAAGCCGCGCCCCTGCCCTTCCGCAGCGGCCTGGCCCGCCTCGCCCGTGCCACCGGAGCACCCGTCCGCCCCGTCGGTCAGGCCGGCGCCCGCCGCGTCAGCTCCGGGACGACGGCCAAACAACTCGCCGGAGTCCTCACGGCCCCGGTACGCCGGCCACGCATGCATGTCCACGTGGGTGCGCCCCTGTTCCTGCCGGACGGCCTCTGCGAGGCGACGGCCGCTGCCCACGGGGCGGTCACCTCGGCCTGGCGGACCGCGGTGTCCGGGCTCGCCGGAGTCGGCGCGCGGTAAGCCGCCATCCCCGCCCCGACGGGCTCCGTCAGAGGGCCGGGCGCAGGGCCGCGAGGTCACGGGCGGCGAGTCTGGATCGGGAGGACAGGGTGGTGTGCACCGCGTCCAGGACGGGCAGTTCGGCGTGGCTGCGGGCCAGGGCCACGTCCTTGGCCGCCGGCGCCACGGGGAAGCGCGAGCCCTCGGCGTAGGCCTGGGCCACCGCACCGGCCAGCGGCCCGCGGGTCGGCTCCGAGCGCAAGAGCGCCTCCGGCAGGCCCAACGAGGCGCCGAGTTGCAGGGCTTCGGCGACCCACAGCTCGCCGGAGGCGGCCCGGTCCACGCTGCCCATGACCGGGGCGTCGGTCAGCAGCACCATGGAAGGCAGCCGCGCCGCCAAGTCCCGTACGGCCTGGGGGTCGACGGTGGGGGTGTCGATCCAGTGGGTACCGGGCCGCAGGGCCGGCAGCAGCTCCTCGGCGACGGCGTGCAGGGCCGCCGGGTCGGCGAGCATGGTGATCACGAGGCGGCCGTGCCCGGCTGCCGCACGCCAAGGCTGGACGAACGGATCTACGTGGCGGGGCACCGCGGCCACGCGCCGGCCGGACGGCGCTCGGCCCGGCTGCCCGAGTTCGCCGGGGAGGAGCGGATCGCCGCGAGCAGCCGCCCCGAGGAAACCCTGATGGCCGGCGCCCGTTCCGGGCGGTAGGTCAACGGCCTTGCACTGAAGTCGCGTTGGTGCTCACTCGCCCTTCCCTGGCCGTACGGACGCCCCAGGGCCGGGGGAGTCCGTGGCGAGTGAGCTGGAACTCGCCCGTCCGGGCGTACGGACGTTCTAGCGTGCCGGCCATGACCTCGATCAGGTTTCGGCGGGCCCTGCTGCTCGCCCTCGCTTCCGTCCTGCTCTGCGTCCCCCGGACGGCCACGGCCCAGACCCCTCCGGACCCCGCGTCCGCCACGCCGACGACGGCGACACCCGACCGCCCCTCCTACGAGGTGTCGCTCCGTGGCAACGCCGACGGCTCGCGCTGGACCGGCCGCCAGACGGTGTCCTTCCGCAACTCCGCCCGAACCCCACTGCGTTCGGTGGACATCAGGCTGTGGGGCAACGGCGCCGACGGCTGCGGAACCCGGGAGGCCCCGTCCCCGGTCCGGGTGGGCCGGGTCACCGGAGGCACCCCGCGGCCGCTCGTCGTCGCCTGTACCGCCCTGCAGATCGACCTGCCCGCGCCGCTCCCGTACGGGGCGCGCACGAGCATCTCCTTCGACGTGGACATCACCGTCCCGGACCGCGTCCACCGCTTCGGCAAGGACGGTGCGCACCGCTACCTCGGCAACGCGCTGCCCCTGCTGTCCGTACGCGATGCCCAGGGCCGCCACCTCGACCCCGACGTGGGGTTCGGCGAGAGCTTCTACACCCTGACCGGCGACTTCCGCGTCGTCCTCGACCACCCCACCGCCCTCGTCGTCCCCGCTACGGGCACCACCACCCGCCGCCTGGGCGCACCCGGCCGCACGGTCAGCACCAGCGTCGCGCACGGGGTACGGGACTTCGCGTGGGCGGCGGGTCCCTTCCTGTCGAAAATGGTGACCACGCCGGGCGGAGTCCGGCTGAACGCCTACTGGACCGCCGTCACCTCCCCCGAGGGCGTCGCCAAGGACCTGAAGGACGCCGTCGGCTCGGTCGACGAGTTCGGCAAGCGCTTCGGGCGCTACCCCTACGGCGAGCTCGACCTCGTCATGAGCGACAACCTCGACGAGTTCGGCAACATGGAGTTCCCCGGCCTCGTCCTGCTGTGGACCGAACCGGAGGGGTCGGCCGTCGTCCACGAGATCGCCCACCAGTGGTTCTACGGCATCGTCGGCAACGACCAGTTCACGTCACCCTGGCTGGACGAATCCTTCGCCCAGTACGCGAACCAGTCGTACTACGGCGACGACACCAGCACCTGCTGGGAGGACCAACCCGCCTGGCCCAGCGACGCGGCCGCCCTCACCCGCTCCATGGCCTACTACGCGGACGGCCGCCGCTCGGAGTTCGTACGAGTCGTCTACATGCGCGGCTCCTGCGCCCTGCACGACCTGGAACGCACCCTGGGCACCCCGGCGATGACGGCCGTCCTCCGCGACTACGTCCACGACCACTGGCAGGGCGTCTCCACCACCGCGGACTTCAAGCGCGCGGCCCAGGCGGCAACGTCCCAGGACCTCGCCCCGTTCTGGACGGAACACCGGATCCACTGACCACGTACGGCACAAATCCCCGGGCGTGAAGGGATCTTCCGGTGGCACCATGCCGTGTCATGGCAGCAGACGAGAGCAAGAGCAGCGGAAGCGCGTTCCAGGCCGGTCAGACGGGACTGGTCGTCAGGATCCCGGAGGCCGAGCCGGTCGTCCGCGGGTGGCGCGAACGGCTCGACCCTTCGGCCCGGGCCGGAGTGCCCGCACACGTCACCGTGCTCTTCCCGTTCCTCGAGGAGAGCCGACTGGATCCGCTGGTCCACGCCGCCCTGGAGGACGTGCTGCGCTGCCACCCGGCGTTCGACCTGCGGTTCGAGAAGTGCGGACGGCTTCCCGAGGTCCTGTACCTCGTTCCGGAACCCGCTGCGCCACTGATCCGGCTCACGGAGGCGATCGCCGACCGATGGCCCGAGGCTCCGCCGTACGGCGGCCGGTTCGCCGAGATCGTGCCGCACCTGACCATCGCCCAAGGCCAGGACGACGCCGTCCTGGAGGAGATCGAGGCCGACCTCGGCGGCAGGCTCCCCTTCACCTCCCACGTCTCGTCCGTCGAGCTCATGGTCCACGACGGCGCGAAGTGGCGTACGCGTGCTTCGTTCGCACTCGGAGACCGACCCCGACACCGCCCCTGAACCCTCTCGGGGGCGGTGTCGGGGTCGGTCCCGGGTCGGTCCCCGATGTCCGGCGCGAGCACCGTCCGTAGCGTCGTTCCCATGTGGAGAAACGGGAAGAACGGGACCGGCGGCAAGCGCCGGATGTCGCCTTGGAAGCGGGCCCTGCTGATCCTCGGATCGCTGGTCGCGACCTTCGCTCTGGTCATAGGGGTGCTCTTCACCTGGCTCTACACCGGAGCCAAGGTGTCGACCCTCGGTGCGGTGGACTTCCGCAACGCCCTCGCGGTGCCGCCCCTCGCCGCCTCCACCGTGGAAGCGGACGGAACACGCGTCTTCGACCTGAGGATGCAGCCGGGGGAGACCGAGTTCACCCCCGGGGCCAAGACACCCACCTGGGGCTTCAACGGGAGCCACCTCGGCCCCACGCTCCGCGCGGCGAAGGGGGAGAAGGTCCGGGTGAAGGTGGCCAATGCCCTGCCGGAGGCCTCCAGCGTCCACTGGCACGGCATGCACCTGCCCGCCGCGATGGACGGCGGCCCGCACCAGATGGTCCCGGCGGGCGGCAGTTGGGCCCCCGAATGGACGGTGGAGCAGCCGGCCTCGACGCTCTGGTACCACCCGCACCCCCACGGCGCGACCGAGTCGCACGTCCAGCGCGGCCTCGCGGGCCTGTTCCTCCTGGACGACGCGCAATCGACGGCCCTGCCCCTGCCCAAGACCTACGGGGTCGACGACATCCCTGTCATCGTCCAGGACGTGTCCTTCGACGGCGCGAAGTTCGACCACGGCCACAAGCTGATGCGCAACGTCGGCTTCCTCGGCGACCGGACGATGGTCAACGGCACCCTGGACCCGTACGTCACCGTCCAGGACGAACTGGTCCGTCTGCGACTGCTGAACGCCTCCACCGCCCGCGTCTACACCTTCGGCTTCGACGACGGCCGCACATTCCGGCAGATCGCCTCGGACGGCGGCCTCCTCGAAGCCCCGCACACGACCGACCGCCTGCGCCTGTCGCCGGGCGAGCGCGCGGAGGTCGTCGTACGAATACGGCCGGGCGAGCGGACGGTCCTGCGCTCGTATCCCCTGGACGCCGGCCTGGACTTCTGGAACCAGCGCTTCGGCGGTGGCGACGACTCCTTCGACGTGATGCAGCTGCGCGGGGCGCCCACCCTGCGCCCGTCGGCCGAGCTGCCGCAGGCCCTGGTCGCCTCGGCGCTCCCCACCGGTGCGGACTCGGTACGCAGCCGCTTCTTCGAGCTCAAGATGTCCGGCATCAACGGCCGCAAGATGGACATGTCCCGGGTGGACGAGACGGTCACCCGCGGCACGGCCGAGACCTGGACCCTGCGCAACAACGACGGGATGCCGCACAACTTCCACGTCCACGACGTCCAGTTCCGCGTACTCGACGTCAACGGCTCCGCCCCGCCCCCGCCGTTGCGCGGGCCGAAGGACACCGTCTTCATCCCGTCCGGTACGACGGTCCGCATAGCCCTGCGCTTCGACGGCCCCGCGGACCCGGACACCCCGTACATGTACCACTGCCACCTCCTCTACCACGAGGACGAGGGCATGATGGGCCAGTTCACGGTCCTGGACCCGGGCAAACCGACACCCACCCCCAAACTCCCGCCCACCTCCGGCACACACCAGCACTAGAGGTGCGTGCAGAAGTCCGGGTTTCGAACCATCGGTCCCGCTGTGACTCGGGGAGGTCCCGTCCGCATCAGGGGCAGAAGCCGATGGTGATGCTCGACGTGCCACCGTCGTGGACGATCAGCCTCGGCTTTCCGGTGATCGATTCGATGACCAGAAGCAGATCTCGCTTCTGTGATGATCACCGGTCAGACGGCCTAGGGGCGGGCATCCCATCGGTGGAGGAGGGATCCGTCCCGCCCGAATACGTCCATGCGGTAGCCCTTGGCCGTGGAGAGCTGCTCGGATTCCCTGAGGTACGAGACGACGGAATCGCGCTGCTTCTCGAAGAGCGCGTTGTCCGACTCGCTCCGCGTGGTCCGGAGGATCAGCAGCGGAGCCTCACCGGGCACCGTCTCCTGCTGGATGGCGTACACGTCCTTGTCCCCGCCCGCTTGCTGATACCGCTCGGCCAGCCCGAGGGCGGTCGACGGTGCGGCCGTGCTCGTCACGGTCGGACCGGCCGACGAAACGGCGCCCTCGTGTTCCGTACATGCCGTCAGGGCAAGTGCGCAGCCGGCGATCAGAGAGGCCGTTCGTACGCACGTCCGTATCCGCATGCCGCTCCTCCACTCGCTCACCACAAAGCCGGGTCGGCTTCATTCTCACCCGTCGACGGGCCGCCGGAGCACGGGGGGCCCGTCGGGAGTTGACCCCGGGGTGTGACGGAAGGTCAAGCGGGAGGCTCCCGTTGGCCCACGAGGGGCACGGCAAGGACGTCATCGAGTACGTCGTGCCGAACATCGTGGCCACGATGCGCATGATGCCCAGGAGCGTCCGTCCCGAGACCATTCCCGCCATGGACGACCGACTTCGCCACCCGCATGATCACCGATGTCCTGGGCGGCGCGGAAGAAGACGGAAACCGACGCCCGCCGTCCCTCGCGAGCACCGCCCTGGGGGCGATCTTCGGGTTTCCGTGATGTGGTGCTGGGAGCGCCGATGAGTTTCGCGGCCACTGGCTGTCTACCTCTGTGTAGGACCGAAACCCCAGCAGCCGCCCCGAAAGGGTGAGGAACATGAAGTACATGATCCAGATGAACGTGCCTGCCGCCGAGTGGGACGCCATCATGTCCTCCTACTCCGAGGACGACATGAAGGCCATGTTCGCCCACATGGGCGCCCTCAACGAAGACATCACCGCCGCCGGCGAATGGGTGGACGGGCAGGGCCTCGGCGGTCCCTCGCTGGTCAAGACGGTACGAGCCGGAAGCGACGGGCGGCCGCAGGTGACCGACGGGCCGGCCTACGAGGGACAGATCCTGGCCGGGTACTGGCTGGTCGACGTCAAGAGCGAGGACCGGGCCCTGGAGATCGCCGCACGGGCGTCGGCCTGCCCCGGCCCGGGAGGAACGCCGGGCAGCGACCCGGTCGAGGTCCATCCCATCCCCGCGGACCCGACCCAGGCCTGAGCCGAGCGGGCCGCGCTCGCCGTCACGGCGAGCGCGTCCCTACGGTGAGCGCGACCGCAACCGCAACCGCTACGGCGAGGGCGAGGCCGTCCTCGGCAGGGTGGTCGCGGCCCGGTCCGCCACGAGGCGGATCGCGGCGATCGTGAGGTCCGGGTCGTGGATTTGGACGTAGTGATCGCTACCGGTCGCCAGCAAGTGCGGGGTCTGCGGCCGCAAGCCCACAAGGGCCTGCTGTGCCTTGGGCCAGGCCTTCTCCAGCTTCGCCACCAGATCCTTCGCCATCGTGGGCGGCACGGCGAAGGGCTCGGTCTTGCTGAGCACCGCGACGGGAACCGGGGGCAGCGGCCCGCCGCGGTCGATGGCGGTGACCCCGCCCTCGATGTCCACCTGCTCGAAGTCCGGATCGGCGTCGAACGGAGTACCGGGATGCCGCAGCGCCTCCACGTACGCCGCCCAGTCCGACCCCATCGCGGGCTTCAGGGCCGGCCCCAGGGCATCGACCAGGACCAGCCCGCGCGTCCGCTCAGGGTGCTCCTGCGCATAGTGCAGCGCGAGCATCCCACCGAAGGAGTGACCCGCCAGCAGGTACGGACCGGGCACGTGTGCGGCCGTCAGGAGCCGGTCCAGGTCCTGGACCATGGCGTCCAGGGCCCGGGTGCCCTGTACGGGTGTGCTCCGGTCGGTGAGCGCGGGTGGCTCCGTGTAGCGGATGGTCCCCGGCCGGTCGTAGGTGCACACCAGGGTGAAGGCGGCCACACCCGGGAGTACCGCCGGCGCCTTGGGCACGGGCGGGGTGGTGTCGGTCAGGGACCACGGGTCGGAGGCCTCGTGCAGACCGGCGAGCAGCACCACGGTCGGACTCCCCGAGCCCGCGCAGTGCAGGTACAGGCTCCGCCCGCCGCCGATGTCCACGCGCTGCTCTGTGTCACCACTGCCCGGCGGCGGCGCGGCGGCCACGAGCAGCACGGCGGCCAACGCAGCCACCGCCGCACCAGGCGCACGCCATCGCATACCCCCAGCCTCCCTCGCTCCCCTGCGCCCCGCCATCCGGGCCCGCCGCCGGATTCCGGTCCCGGCGACGGGGGACGGGCACGGGGGAGGGGGTGCGAGGGCGGCACCTGTCACACCATGAGCAGGAGCCGGGTGTTCGGGACGAGCTTCCGGTTGACGCTGGTGCTCTGCACGAAGATCGTGAAATCGTCGTTGTGGTCGGGCTTGACCCGCGCCTCCACCGCCGGCAGCCCGAGCAGGGCCCGGGCCTCGGGCCCCTTGTACACCCGGTCCGTCTTCTTCTCCAGCACCGCGATCTGCTTCTTCGCCTGGATCTTCTCCGGCTTGCTCAGCTGGTAGAACGCGCCACCGGTGCGGTAGGTGTGCCCGGACTCGACGACCCACTCCCGGATCGCCGCGTCACGGGCCACCGGGAGCAGCTGGTACGCGGAGGGGTCCACCGGAGCGAGGCCGGCCGCCTTGATGGTGTCCTTGTTGACCGTGTCCCCGCCGGTGGAGAACACCGCCCGCGATCCCCGGATGCCCTTGGCGCGGCCCACCATGAACTTCTCGGTGGCCTCCTTGATGACCTGCCCGGCCTCCTCCAGCCCCTGCGTGCTCGTGGCGTCCCAGATGGCGATGTTCTCCTTCGGGAAGCCGCACTGCATGGCCTCGCGCTTGCCCATCTGGTCCGGCACGAGGACGGCCAGCGTCCAGTTGTCCTCCTGCGTCGCGATCATCTCGGCGACGGCCTTGACCAGTTCACGCGGATCCCGGGCGGGAGCGTCCGGGGAGCGGTGGCTGGCGTTCTCCTGCCCGTCCGTCAGCACGAACGTCAGGAAGCTGTGGTCGCCGTACAGCTGGGCCGTCTGGGCCAGCTCGCGCTGCGACTTCAGCGAAGCCGCCAGCAGCGCCGTCATCCCACCGGTCCGGTACAGCTGCTTCAGCGAGGGCATCCGGAGCACGTCCTTGTCGTAGACGACGCACTCCACCTTGTCCGCGAAGACGTACACCGTGACGCGGGTCTCCTGGTCCAGTTCACCGGACCGGCGGGCCAGGTACGCGATCTGCTGATCGGCGACTTCGACGACCTTGCGGCTCAGGTGCGACATGGACGAACTGGCATCCAACACAAGAGCAACGTGGTTGATGTAGTTCTGGTTTCCGGACATGGAAGCTCCCCCTCGTTCCGACTGGATGCTCCTACCGTCTCATCCACCACTGACAATCGATCTTGGCTCCGATGCCCGACCCGGAGGCGGCACGGGGGCGTGAACTCGGCCGCGCGCCGGGTCTCGTGGGGGTCGCGTGGGGGTGTCGAAACGTTACGCCCGCGGCGTTCGAGTGAACGGTCGTTCCTGTCGGCTCCGCCGGGCGTTGAATCGGCTGACGCACCCAGCCATGGGAGCGTCCCCAGATCCTGAGTCCTTAGGGGAACCAATGCGTATTCGCTCTGCCGTCACCGCCTCCGTCCTCGCCGCCGGCATCCTGCTGGGTGGCGCCGGCGCGGCCCTCGCCAACGACGGTGTCGACATCGACTACTTCTCGGGCGGCCACAAGGCCTTCTCGTCCAACTGCTCGTCCGCGGCCGCCGTCCCGGCGCCCTTCGGCCCCGTCTACACCTCCTCCTGCGCGAAGGACGGCGAGGCGGAGTGGGTCAAGGGTTCCCACCTCGGCGCCTAGTAAGAACTTCCGGCCCGGGCCGGCGCGCGGGGGCGGTCGGACGGTGACGTCCGCCGCCCCCGCGGTGTGAGCGGACTCAGCGGGTCCTGCCCTGCGCCCCGAGCCGACGCCGTACGGCCAGGACCAGCACCGCCGTGGCGAGTACGACCACACCGCCCAGCCGCAGGATGGCGTCGTAGGCCTCCTCGGGCGACCGCTGCGGCGTCATCGCCGAGATCCCCGCGGCCGCCGCGGCCAGCGCGATCGCACCTCCGGTGACCAGGAACGTCAGCAGGACCCCCGATGCCTCCCCGGCCCTGGCCGGAGGGACGATCTGCTGGGTCGCCACGCTGGCGTAGGTCCAGCCCAGCCCGAGCCCCAGGCCGCACCACGCGAACACCGGTACGTACAGCCACCAGGCGGTGACCTGGGTCAGCGCGTACATCCCCGTGCCCGCGCCGATTCCGGCCAGTGCCATCACCGTGGTCGGCCGCAGGTGCCGGCCCAGCCGCGCTCCCAGCGGCCCGCTGAGCGCCACCAGCAGCGCCGGGGCCAGAAAGACGGTGCCGGCCAGGAGCGGCGAGAGCCCCCGTACGCCCTGGAGGTAGAGGGTGGCGAGGAAGACGGTGACCCCGTAGCCCATGTTCGTGAGCGTGCCCATCCCGGTGACCAGGACGTACGGGACGTCCTGGAACAGCCGCAGATCGATCAGCGGGTGCCGGGCCAGCCGCTCCCGTACGAGGAACAGCCCGCCGCCCACCACCGCCACCGCGAAGCCGCCGAGGGTGCGGGCACTGCTCCACCCCCAGGCGTCCGCGCGTTCCACGCTCAGGGTGAGGGCGGCCAGCGCCCCGACGATCAGGGCGCATCCGAGCAGATCGAGCTCGCGCGGCGCCGACGCGTCGCGCGAGTCGGGGACGTACGCGAGAGCGGTGAGCAGCGAGAACAGGCTCAGCGGCGCCATCAGCCAGAAGATCCAGCGCCAGCCGGGCCCCTCGGTGAACCCCCCGCCCACGAAGGGCCCGATCGCGGTCCCGGTGTTGGCGACGCCGAACACGGCGCCCAGGGCCTTGGCTCGGGACTCCTCGGGAAAGGTGTTGGTGATCACGGACACGGCCACCGGGAAGACGAACGCGGCGCCCACCCCCTGGGCGATCCGGGCCACGACCAGCGGACCGAGGCCGGGAGCCAGCGCGCATCCCACGGTGCCGGCGGTGAACAGGGCGGTTCCCGCCAGCAGCGTGCCGCGCCGGCCGAACACGTCCCCCACCCGGCCGCCGACGATGAAGAAGCAGCCGATGGCGAGCATGTACGCGGACAAGGTCCACTGCGCGGCCGACACCGTGACGCCGAGCTCCGCGGCGATCCCCGGGATGGCGAGGTTGAGCGCGAAGAAGTCGAGCTGGATGCAGAACAGGGCGACGGCGACCGCGATGAAGGCCCCTTTCCGCGCCGTGGCGGAAGTCTCAGCGCGCATGAGGGCCATTCCTCTCAGCGGTCAGAGGGGCCAACGGTCTGCGGGACGCCGTCTGCGGTCAGCGGGGCGCCACGGCCCCGGAGTCCGGCGACTGCTGGAGCCCGGAGGCGTCGACGGCCTCGAAATCCGAACCCTTGAAGCCCTTGAGAGCGTTGAGCTGGTCATTGTCCCAACCGGGGTTCTCCTCACCGGTGAGGTACCAGGCCGACCCGTTGTCGGCGACGATGGCCCCGTACTTCTTCAGCGCCTCGGCGACGGCCAAGGCCTGGGGGCCCAGGGCCGAGGTGTCCACCGAGCTCTTGAGCCGCATCCGCAGTCCCATGGGCGGCAGCGATTCGTCCGCCGCGGAGCCCGCCTGGTGCCTGGCCGGCCAGACGTAGCTCTGATCCGTACGGGGCACGGTCATCCGGATCGCGTGGTCGACCAGCCCGCCCGCCGCCTCGTCGTAGCGCACCAGCCCGGGCAGGATGGCGAGGCCGGCGGCATCGGCCGAGGTCCAGTCGGCGGGCCGCAGCTCGTTGCTCCGCAGGTCGAAGACCGCGCCCGAGCCGGCGCGCCAGGCGTTGTCGCCCTGCGGCGTCGCGTTCCAGAGCTCGTACGACTTGCACAGGGCGCGGTCCCAGACGACGACGTGGCGGTCACCGGAGCTCTGCGGACCGTTCTCGATCCCGGCGTCCTGCGGAATCCGGTACCCCGACGCGTCGCTCTCCTCGGCGATGTCCAGTGAGACCTTCGCTTCCGGCACCGTCGTGTCCGAGACGGTGATGGGAATGCCGAAGGGCTCGCCGTCGATGAGCCCCGCCCCGAAGTCGGGGTGCAGGGGCTCCGTGGCACCGATCGAAGCGACGTACCGGTCCGAGCTCGGGTGTACGGGAAGCGTGTCCACGGGAGCGTGCCAGAAGCTGTCCGGCGGAGCGGTCCGGCAGGAACCGTCCTGCGGGCCGGCGGCGAGCGGGGCGGCCGCCGCCGGGGAAGCTCCCTGGCCTGGACCCGCGTACCCGGACACCAGACAGGTGGCGGCGACGGCGGAGACAACGGCGACCACGGGCATCCGACGCCTTCGGCGGAGTGCGGCTCCGTGTTTCGTTGTCATGACCTCACCTCATCCGGAGGATCCGAGCCGAGACGGTGATCCCTTCCAGCGTAGGCACGTTCCGGCCCCACTGCTCTGCCGTCCGTGGGAACCCCGGGTGCGGTGCTTCCGTGGGCCGTGGGCCGTGGGTCGTGGGCCGTCGGCAGGTGGCTCCGGCGGCGCGCGTCGTGCTCCTGGCGCCCCACGAGTGCTCCCGGTAGCCCGTTGTGGCCCGGGGGACGTCCTGCGTTCAATGAGATGGGTCGACCGAGTGCGTTCCGCGACCCCCGTGAAGGCCGTCCGCATGCGCAGCCCCGCCGTCGGTTCCGTGTGCCGTGCCTGGTCCTGCCACCGCGTGAGCCCGTCCACTGCCGAACACGAGGTGATCACTGATGTCAGGAACACGGACGCACGAAGCCGACCGCGTACACGGCCCTGGCCGTGGCGCGGGAGCGGACGACCACGACGTGGGCTCGGCGGAGTTCATGAACCGCTTCGGGCTGGGCGGAGGGACGGACCGCAGCGCGCGGCTGACCCATGGGCTGAACCGGATCGCGGTGCGGATCGCACCGTACGCCGACCCGTTCGCGACCCAGTTGCTGAGCGATCTCGCCGTGTGGGTGTTCGCCTTCGACGACCTCTGCGACGAGGACCTCCCGAGTCTCACCCCCACCGAGATGCTCACGATGGTCGCCCGGCTCCAGCGGACGATCGAGGCCCCGGAGGTTCCCCTCGACGCAGACCCCTTCGCCCTGGCCCTGCGCGACATCCGGCTCCGGGTGGACGCGATGGCCACCCCCGTCCAGGTCAGGAGATGGGTCGACGCGATGCGCGGCTACTTCCTCGCCGAGGCCCGCATCGGCGCCGACACGACCGCACGGGGAGAGCCCCAGGACGTGAGCGACTACCTGCTCACCCGCCTGCACTCCGGGGCCGCCCTGGCCGTACCCGTGCTGCTCGACGCGGTCGGTGCCGCCCTGCCCGCACCCCGGTGGGAGGACCGGCGGATCCGTGCGCTGACCGAGATGGCGGCGGGGATCGTGGTCGTCGACACCGACATCCACTCCTTCGCGAAGGAGAGCGAACGCGGCAGCCGCAGCGGCAATTTGGTAGCACTCCTGGAAGCCCAGCGCGGCCGAGGCCTGGGCCCCGGGCAGGGCCTGGAAGCCGCTTCCGTGCTCAGGAACGCGATCATGCGCCGGTTCACGGACCTGGGTCGGCAGACCGCGATGGCCCCGGCGGACCCGCGGATCCAACGCTTCCTGGACGCACTCACCCAGTACGTCCACGGCGTGCGGGACTGGTGCGGGGCCACCTCCCGCTACCACCCCTACCAACCGAACGGCAGTCACCACCAGCCGGGCAGAGCCGCAACCGCGCTCCGCCCACCGGAAGGTGTCCCCCTCACACCCCCGCCGATCGCGTCGATCGCATGGTGGTGGGCCGTCGACGGCGCCCCGCCGCCGGCCCCCTGAGCCGGGGCACGGCCCCATCGCGAAGCAGTCGCGGGTGCTTCGGCGTCAGCCGCCGCCGCGCCAGATGTTGTCGAAGGCCGCGTTCTCGATGGCCCGGCGCTGTCGTACGGAGGCCAGTTCCACCACTGCGTCGTTGACGGCGGCCAACACCGTCGCGACCCCGTCGTCGGACACGTCCGGAGCGTCGCCGGACGGCTCGTCGCCGCCCTCCAGGGCCCGTGCCAGGAGAACGAGAACGGGATCCTCCGACCTCCACCGCTCCTCGGCCCGACGGCGGGCCGGCGAATCGGCCGGCACCAGCTCACCGGCCCGGAGGGAGAACCCGCGCCGGCGTTGCCGTACGAGCTGTCCTTCCTCTTCGAGCACGGCCTCGTAGCTCGCGGAAAGGCCGAGCCCTCTGCGCCACAGCCAGTCGGCGACGGACTCGTAGGGCGCCTCCCGGACGAGCGACGCCGCGGCCGCGTCCAGCAGGGAATCGCCCAGCTCCGCATCCTCGCCCGGCACGATGTGATCGCCGTCCAGCCCGATGGCCCGGGCGGCCAGGAGGTCGACCGCCTCGGCCCCCGCGAGCGCGAGCGACAGGTCGCCCTGTTCGACGGTCCGGCCGGACTCCGCGTCCATGGAAATGATCAACAAGTCCCGCGGTGTGGTCATCAAGGGCTCCTCTCAACCGTGCAGGCAGGGCGCCGGCCAATTATCGATCAGCTCGGTCGTCCGTGGGCGACCTCGCCCCCGGCCGTTCGCAAGACGTCACACTTTCCTGCCGCGGTGTCGGGGTGGCTGAGACCGGAGGCCCGGAGCGTACGGCGGGCCAGGGCCTCCGCGGTGGCGGTGAGCGTCCGGGCCGGTCGGGCGGCCGCGCCGGCAGCGGCGGCCCCCCGTCGCAGGGCCGTCTCCGCTACGGGAGCAGCTCCAGGGTGATGTGCGGGGCCAGCGCGCGCAGGAAGTCGGGCGCGTCGAAGATCTCGCCCGCGGAGGCGACGCCGACCGTACGCGTACGGCCGGTCAGGACCCGTTCCAGGGCTTCCACGACGAGGGGCGCCGTGACGGCGTAGATGTCCTGCCCGTGGGCCACGGCGCGGCGTTCCGCGCCGCCCGCCCGTACGACCGCGTCGACGAGGAAGGTCTGGTCGGAGCGTCCGCTGTCGTCGGCCGCGGACGGCGCCGGCGTGCCGGGAGCCGCGATGTCGCGTACCGCCTCGACCGTCATGTAGGTGGTCACGTCCGGGATCGACAGATGGCTGGGCACGGTCACCACGTCGGCCATCGTGAACTCCCCGATCACCTGCCGGGGCCCCATCGGCTCGGGGAACCGCCACTCAAGGGTCGGCGCGGCGTCGGTGCGGTATTCCCACTGCCCGCCCGCGTAGCGCATGCGCCGCTCACCGCGCCGCTCCCGCGAGACCGCGCCCGAAAGCCGCGTCCCGGCGGTGGGGTGCCAGCTGCTCAGGGCGTACGCGATGTGAGCCTCCTTGGCCTCGGTCCAGTCGCCCATCGCGGCGGTGGCCAGCAGGTCGCCCAGGCCGCCGAAGAAGGCCATCGCCGGAACGATCACCGCGCCGGCGTCCCGCGCCCGGTCGGCGAAGTGCGCGAAGGTGTCGATGTTGGCCTCCAGCTCGGCGGCCACGTCCAGGTAGGGGATCCCGGCCCGCAGGGCCGCCTCGATCACGGGGCCGGTCGTCGAGGCGAAGGGCCCCGCGGCGTTGATCACCGCAGCCGTGCCGGCCAGTGCGCGGTCCAGCGCGTCGGGGTCGCCGACCGTCGCCGGCCTGGCCTCCAGGCCGGTCTCGTAGGCCAGCGCCTTGAGCTTCTCGCCGTCGCGGCCCGAGAGCACCGGGACGAACCCGCGCTCCACCAGCTCCGCCACCACGAACCGCCCGGTGTGCCCGTACGCGCCGAACACCGCCACCGTCTGACCTGATCCCATGGTCCCGTTCCCCTGTCATCGTCCGTACCCGCATGACCGCGGCAGGCCCTCGGGGCCCGCCGCGCTCCGTCATGAACATCGTGTCGCGGAACAGCTCCCACCGGCCACTGTCCGGAACGACACGACCCGTACACTTCCGGACATGCCCACTGTCGCGCTGGCCGTCACCGACGGCATGCTGCACTTCGAGTTGTCCCTGGCCTGCGAGGTCTTCGGTTCGGACCTGACGCACCTCGTGAACCCCTGGTACGACTTCTCGCTCTGCGGACCGGGCGCCGTACGGATCGACCGCTTCCGCCTGGAGCCCGACCACGGACTCGACCACCTCGCGCGAGCGGACACGGTGATCGTCCCCGGCTGGGCCGACCTGGACCGGGACCCGCCGGCCGAGCTCATCGACGCGGTACGCGCCGCTCACCGGGCGGGCGCCCGCGTGGCCTCCCTGTGCACGGGCGCTTTCGTGCTGGCCGCGGCCGGCCTGCTGGACGGCAAGCGTGCGACCACGCACTGGGCGCACACGGAGGAACTGGCCAGGCGCCACCCCCTCGTCACCGTGGACCCCGACGTCCTCTACGTGGACAACGGCAGCGTGCTGACCTCCGCCGGCAAGGCCGCCGCCATGGACCTGTGCCTGCACCTGGTGCGCCTCGACCACGGCTCCTCGGTCGCCAACAAGATCGCCCGCCGGCTGGTCGTCCCGCCGCACCGCGACGGCGGCCAGGCGCAGTTCGTCACGACCCCGGTGCCCGTCCCCGGCAACCACCCGCTCGCCGACGTCCTCCCCTGGGCGCTGCAACGCCTCGACGAGCCGCTCACCGTGGAGGACCTGGCCCGCCGGGCCCGGATGAGCTCGCGTCACCTCGGGCGCCACTTCAAGTCGGTGACCGGCACCACCCCGTTGCAGTGGCTGCTCACCCAACGGATCCGCCACGCCCAGGAACTGCTGGAAACCACCGACGACACCGTCGACACCATCGCGACGGCAACCGGCATGGGCACCGGCACCACCCTGCGCCGTCACTTCGCCCGCACGGTGGGCGTCCCGCCGGACGCATACCGCCGTACTTTCCGCTCCCGGACCGCCCCGACCCCGGCGACGGCGTGAGCGGATCCCCGCACGTTTCCGATCACATCGATCGATTCGATCAAAAGATTCAGGCAAACGGTTGACTCGGACGAGGAGCCCTCCCTAGATTCGCCACATGGCGACCCCCGAGGCCCTCACCCCGGCCCCCGAACCCCCATCCGCAGCGCCGGCCGCCTGGTGGCGGAGTGCCGCGATCTACCAGATCTATCCGCGCAGTTTCGCGGACGGAAACGGTGACGGGATCGGTGACCTCGCCGGGATCCGAGCACGGCTCCCGTACCTGCGCCGGCTCGGCGTGGACGCGGTGTGGATCAGCCCCTGGTACCCGTCTCCGATGGCCGACGGCGGGTACGACATCGCCGACTACCGGGACATCGACCCGATGTTCGGCACCCTGGCGGAGGCCGAAGCGCTGCTGTCCGAGGCGCATGACCTGGGCATCCGGGTGATCGTCGACATCGTCCCCAACCACTGCTCGGACCAGCACCCCTGGTTCCGCGAGGCCCTCGCGGCCGGCCCCGGCTCGCCCGAGCGTGCGCGCTTCTGGTTCCGGCCCGGCCGCGGCGAACACGGCGAACAACCGCCCAACAACTGGCAGTCCGTCTTCGGAGGCCCCGGCTGGCGGCGGGTCACCGAGGCCGACGGCACGCCCGGCGAGTGGTACCTGCACCGGTTCGCCCCCGAACAGCCCGACTTCAACTGGGAAAACCCCGAGGTGCACGCGGAGTTCGAGTCGATCCTGCGGTTCTGGCTCGACCGGGGCGTGGACGGCTTCCGCATCGACGTCGCCGACAACCTCGTCAAGGACCCGGCGCTGCCCGACCACGAGAGCGGGCCCAGCCCCTGGGCCGACCAGGACGGCGTCCACGACATCTACCGCGCCTGGCACGAGGTCCTCGACGGCTACGACCACGATCCGGTCTTCGTGGGCGAGGTGTGGACCTCCGATCCGGAGCGCTTCGCCCGCTACTTGCGCCCCGACGAACTGCACACGGCGTTCAACTTCGCCTTCCTCCAGAGCCCGTGGGACGCGACGGCCCTGCGCACGGTCATCGATTCGACCCTCGCCGAGCACGCGCCGGTCGGCGCCGCCGCCACCTGGGTCCTGTCCAACCACGACACCACCCGCCACGTCACCCGCTACGGACGCGCGGACACCTCGTACGCGCTCGACGGCCGCCGGGTCCACGGCGTCCCCGCCGACCTCGGCCTCGGCAGGCGCCGGGGCCGGGCCGCGGCCCTGCTGACGATGGCCCTTCCCGGTTGCGTCTACGTCTACCAGGGCGACGAGCTGGGCCTCGAAGAGGTCGAGGACATCGAGCCGGCACTCCGCCAGGACCCGACCTTCTTCCAGACCGGAGGCGAGGACCTCGGCCGGGACGGCTGCCGGGTACCCCTGCCGTGGGGAGACGAGGCACCGGAGGCGAAGTCCTGGCTGCCCCGGCCGGCCGAGTGGGTTTCGCGGAGCGTGCGCGAGCAGAGCGCCGACCCGGACTCGATGCTCGGCTTCTATCGCCGGGCCCTGGCCCTGCGAGCCGCCCAACCGGCGCTGCTCGAAGGGAAGTTCACCTGGCTGTCCGCCCGGCCGGGCGTACTCGCCTTCGCCCGCACCGCGGCAGGGTCCTCCGTACGCTGCCTGGTGAACCTCTCGGGCGACCCGGTTCCGCTGCCGGAGCACACCGAAGTCCTTCTCTCCAGCGGGCCTCTGGAGGACGGCTCCCTGCCCCGGGACACCGCGGTCTGGCTGCGCTGAAGGAGCCGGTGCGCGCGAGGGGCGTGCCGCTACGGTGACGGCGAGGCCGAAGGCGCGGACCAGATGCCGCCGAGCAGGAGCCGTAGTTGGCCGGCGAGCCGGGTGGCGTCGATCGCGTCGGCGGAGGTGAGCGCGAGGCGCGCGAAGTGCTCCGCGGAGGCGACCAGCGCGTGGGCGAGGACCTCGGGGTCCGGCGCCGGCCCTTCGGCGGCCGGCGCGGACTCGATCCACGAGGCGACCCTGCGCCGGAACCGCTCCCGGTCCGCTTCGATGCGCGCGTGGACGGCCGGGGGAGTGGTCGCCGGCGTCAGCAGGATCAGGCGCCAGGTGTCCGGATCCTCCCGCAGCATGGCGGCCATCCGGTGCACCGCCTCGCAGGCGAAGTCGACCGGATCGCGGGTCGGGAGGGTGTCGGGAACGCTCGCGAGCAGGCGGGTGAAGGCGAGCTCCTGCTGCCGGTCGAGGAGGGTGAGCAGCAGGTCGTCGAGGTCCTCGAAGGCCCCGTAGACCACCGAGCGCGCGACCTGGGCCCGCTTGGCGATCGCGTCGATGGAGATCCGGGCGTAGCCGTCGCTCACGATCACGGCGAGGGCCGCGTCGAGGAGTTGCTCGCGGCGTTCGGCGAGCGGGACGCGCGGAGCGTAGGGGCGCCGCCTGCGCGGCCTGTCGCTTGAAGACGTCGGTGTCGACACCTTGGCATCTTACGACAGTCGTGTCTTAATTTAAGACAGTCCTGTCTTATTGGGGGAGCGGTGCGTACCCGCTGCCGGGAACACGAGGAGCGGTCCGATGGCCCGACTGCACGGCAAAGAGGTCGAACCGCACGGCGACTACGGGTTCTTCGGTCCCGGATCGGTGGTCTGGAAGGTGTGGAGCTACCCGACGGCGCCCACGGTGGGCTTCCAGCGCTCTGTGGTCGTGGAGGAGCTCGACCCGCCGCTGGTCGCCGCGGTCCACGGCACCCAGGGCATCTACGACCGCTCGCGCACCCGCTACGACCGCACGCTGCGCTACTTCGCGATGGTGGCCTTCGCCGGCACGGACCAGGTGTGCAAGGCGGCGGACGTGCTGGTGAAGGTCCACTCGAAGGCCATCGGTCACCTGCCCTACGGCGAAGGCACCTACGACGCCAACGACCCCGCCTCGCAGCTGTGGATACAGCTCACCGGCTGGCACTCGATCCTCTACGCGTACGAGAAGTACGGGCCGGGCAAGCTCACGGCCGAGGAGGAGAAGGAGTACTGGGAGTCCTGCGCCCTCGCCGCGGAGTTCCAGACCTGCTCGCCCGACGACGTCCCGCGCGACCGTGCGGGGATCCGGGCCTACTTCGAGCACATGCGCCCGCGGCTGGAGGCCAGCCCGATCGCCCGGCAGGCCATGAACCACCTCCTGAACACCGACCTCGTCCTCCCGCCGACCCCGTGGTGGATGAAGCCCGCGCGGATGGTCGTCGCCAGGACGCACCGGATCGCCACCATCGCCACGATGCCGCGCTGGATGCGGGAGATGGCGCAGATCCGGCAGTCACGCCTCCTGGACGTCCTCGTCGTACCGGTCATGCGGACGTCCTTCGCGCTCGCCCACCTCAACCCCCGGGTCGAACTGTTCCTGCTGGGGATGCTCTCCCCCTCCACGGTCAAGGTGGTCGCGCCCGTCAAGCTCGGCGTGCCTCCCCGCACCAAGGAGGTCCTCACCCCCGAGCAGGCCCGCACCCGCCACGGTTACGCGAAGCCCGCCGAGGCGCACGCCGAGTTCCGGGCCCGCCAGGCGGCACGCGTCTTCGGCGACGGGAAGCCCCCGAGCGACCAGGGACTCATCGAATCCCAGGAGGTGCTGGGCCCGCTGGCCTGATCGGCGGGACGCCCCACCCCCGGGAAGCCCCGCGCGGCGCGTCACCTCACGTGGTGGTGTGCCGCGTGGCCTGCTGCTCCGGGTCGAGGGGGACGCCCAGTCCGTCGGCCAGGGCGGTGAGGGTGGCCCCCAGGGGGAGCGCGACCCGGGTGGCGGCGTGCCGGTCGCCGCGGGTCGGGTCCCGGTTGACGATCAGTACGGGCTTTCCCGCCTGGGCCGCTTGGCGGACGAACCGGAGCCCGGACATCACCGTCAGCGAGGATCCCAGGACCAGCAGCGAGGTCGCCGCGTCGACCAGGCCTCGGCAGTGTCCGACCCGCTTCGGCGGGACGGTCTCGCCGAAGAACACCACGTCCGGCTTGAGGATGCCGCCGCACAGTGCGCAGGGCACCGGGCGGAAGTCCCCGACCTGCTCGTCGGTGAGGTCGGCGTCGCCGTCCGGGTTCAGTGCGGCGTCCGCCGGCGCGAAGCCGGTGTTGGCCTCCTCCAGCCGTCGGGCGAGTTCCCGGCGGGGGCTGAGGGCTCCGCAGGAGAGGCACACGACCCGGTTCAGGCTTCCGTGGAGCTCCACGACTCCCTCGCTGCCGGCCGCCTGGTGCAGTCCGTCGACGTTCTGGGTGATCACGCCCGAGAGCATCCCGCTCCGCCCGAACGCCGCGACGGCCCGGTGCCCGGCATTGGGCGCGGCCTGCCCGAACGTGCGCCAGCCGAGGTGGCCGCGTGCCCAGTACCGGCGCCGGGCCCGGGCGCTGGAGGTGAACTCCTGGTACGTCATGGGCGTGTGCCGGCGCAGGCTGCCACGCTCGCCCCGGTAGTCGGGGATGCCCGACTCCGTGGACATCCCGGCCCCGCTGAGCACCAGCACCCCGCCGGCCCGCAGCGCGTCGGCGACCGGCCCCGGGTCCGTGGTGCCGGGCGGCAGGTCCGCGGTCGGGGTCCAGTTCAGAGTGGGACGCGTACGCATGCCGCCAGGGTACGGAAGCGCCCGGACATCGGCACGGGGCGGCCCGTCCCGGCCGAGCCGGAGGGGGCGATCACAGACCGTGGCGGCTGCGTGGTGGTGGTCGCCGCTACGCCGACGAGCTCGGCGGCATGGCCATGGCGTACCTCCTCGCCCCGGGCCGGAGTCGCACCGCCGGCACTTGAGCCGCTCGCACGGCCGGGCGTGAACGGGGAGATCGCGTGCGGCGAGGGCCGCGGCAGGTTACGCCTCGCGTGCGGAACTCTTCTTGCCCATGGACCACTTGACTGCCGGTCGCCGACCCGGAGGCCTTGCGGCACGGTCAATAACGCTGTTATTTTCGCAGCACCAAGTTTTTGTGCGAGCGCATCGGGGGTTGCCGTGGACGCCATGCAGATCACGATCCTGGACGACGGCAGGGAAACGGCCGTACCCGCGCGGACGGGCCCCGCTGGCCGGATCCTCCTCACCCCCGAGGCGGCCGAACAGGCTCTCGGCTGGGTCCGCAAGCCGCACGGCTGGTGCCGGGGAGACCTGTGCGTGCCCGCGTCCGCCGCCGCCCGCGCCGAACACGACGGACTGCTCGACCCGGTGGAGTTCGCCGGGATCCTCGACCGCCCGGTCGCGACCGACGCCGGGGTCATCGCCCTCGGAGTCTCCGCGCAGGAACGCTCCCAGACCCTCGCCGGGGCCACCGCCCCCGACTTCACCCTCCCCGACGTGGACGGCGTACCGCACTCGCTCAGCGACCTGCGCGGCCGCAAGGTCGCCCTGCTCTTCTGGGGCTCGTGGTGCGGCTGCCGCTACGACCTCCCCGAATGGGAGCGCCGGCACGCCGCACTCGCCGAGCACGGCTTCAGCGTCCTCAGCGTCGCGGTGGACCGCCGCACCGCCGACGCCGCGCCGTGGATCGCCGAGGCCGCGGTGACCCACCCCGCCCTCATCGACACGGACGGAGCCGTCTGTGACCTCTACGACGTCCTGAACGTCCCGACCGTCCTGTGGATCGACGAACAGGGGAAGGTGGCCCGCCCCAACGACACCCAGTTCGCCACCGACCTGTTCCGCGAACTGTCGGGCCTGGACTCCGGCGCGGCGCTCGCCGCACTCGACCGCTGGGTCCTCACCGGGGACAGCGGACTGACCGACGGGGACGTCACCCGGCACACGCGCCGCGCCACGGCCGGCCAGCAGCAGGCCCGTACCGAAGCGGCCCTGGCCCTGTGGCTCCACCGCAACGGCCGCGGGCCGGAAGCCGAACGGCATTTCGCACGAGCCGAACAGCTCGCACCGCAAGACCTGACGATCTGGCGCGGAACCATGCCCCTGCGCGGCCTCGACCCGATGGGCGACGAGTACTTCGCCAAGCGCACCGCACTCACCGAAGCGGGCATCCCGATCTACCGCCCCCTCGGCGACTGGCAGCAGGCATGAGCGGCGACCTCTACACCCGCACCCAGGCCCAGGGCCAGGAAGCGCTGCGCGCCGCCCTCCTCGACCTGGCCGCCCAACTCCTCGCCGCAGAGGGCCCCTCCGCCCTGACCATGCGCCGCATCGCCACCGCGGCCGGCTGCTCGACCACGGTCCTCTACCGCCACTTCGGCGCGAAGGACGGCATCGCCGAAGCCCTGTACCAGGAGGGCTTCGCCCGCCTGCGCCGCAGCCTGGAGGCCGTCCCCCCGTCCGCCGACCCGACCGCCCACCTGGCCGACCTGGGCCGTGCCTACCGCGCCAACGCCCTGACCGAACGCAACCTCTACCAGGTCATGTTCGCCGGCCTCATCCCCGGCTTCACCCCCACCCCCGAGGCCCGCGAGGTCGCCGCCGCCAGCCTGGAAGTCCTCCGCGAAGCCGTACGGGCCTGCGCGGCGACCGGCGTCCTGCGCCCGGCCGTGGACGTCGAGGAGGTCACGGACATCATCTGGGCGGCCGCCCACGGCTCGATCACCCTGGAACTCGCGGGCCACTTCACGGCACAGACGGCGGAGCACCGCTACCAGATCCTCACCAGGGCCGCGGTGGCCGCATTCCTGCAGGCCCCCGGGTCGTGAGCGGGCACGGGCGGGGCGGTCCCGCGTTCCGTCCCCGGTCCGCGGGACGTGGGGCGTGATCAGCGGGACCGAATGAGACGGCCTTGAAGTCCCCCCGCACCCGGTGACGTGACGTACGATCCCCTGGTTCCGCCGTCCCCGCTGACCCGCCGCACAAGCCGTTGAGGCGGAGCCGGCCGTCGGCGAGACTGCTGCCATGGGTTCCCCGAAGTTCACCGAGCCGCTGCGGCCGCCCGATCCCGAACCTCCGGCCGTCGACGCCTTCCTCTCCGCCGTGGACCGCGCCATGAACAGCACCACCCTGCTGCTCACGGCGGAGTGCGAGGTGCCCGTCACGGCCGCGAACCGGCGGGAGGTCCTGCACGCCTTCCTGCGCAGCCCGCTGTTCGAGCGGCTGATGCGCGCCGCCGACGCGCGCCGCGACTGGCACACCCTGAGCGGTGCAGACGGGGACGCGGATGCTGACGCCGACGAGCCCTTCGGCCGTCCGCTCCTGCGCGCGGGCTTCCGTGCCACGCTCACCCCGCTCGAACCTCCCGGCCTCCCGGCGCGGCTGAGCTGGATGCTCCGCGAGGCGTTCAGCCCCTACGGCCACCACTACCCGGCGGCGGACGCCGAAAGGCTGGTGCGCGGCTTCATCCGCGAACTCCTCGGTGCGGACGACGGCCCGGCGTGGTCCTGCGCCGCCGTCAGCCCCGACTTCCTGCGCTTCACCGGCTATTACTCGGACGAGGAACCGCTGCGGCCCGTGTACTTCGACGGCGGCGACTGCGACACCGCCACATTCGTACACCGGGACCACACGTTCCACCTGTTGCTGACGAACGGCTCGCCTTGAGCGGGCGTCCCGCGCACCTTCGCGGGCGGATCCGTCCGTGGCCGCGTCCAAGGCCTCCCCGCACGCGTACCGTGGCGGTACGACCCACCGGGAGGAACAGCCGATGAGCGCGCAGCCCGAACACGCCACCGTCACGCCGTACGCCCCCGCGCCGGGAGCCCCGGCCGAACTCCTCGGCCGGCTGCGTGCCGACCGTCGTGCCCCGCAGTGGGTCCCGGCCTTCGAGGGGGAGTGGGCCGCCGCGCTGGAGGCGTCCCGCCGCACGTTCTCCCTCGCCGCGCTGTACGAGACCCTCCAGGTCTGGCAGGCCCGCCTCGCCTCCGTGCCGGCGGTCGACGCGTTCGTCGCCTCCGGCCACGACGACAGCACCTTCGTGGACCTGACCGAGGCACGGAGAAGCCGCCGGTGACCGGACAGCCGTACGCGATACGCTTCTCCGCGCCCGCGGCCAAGGTCCTCGACACCCTGCCCGAGCACGCCGAAGACATGGTCTGGGACATCCTGGACGCCGCCGCGGCCGATCCCTGGGGGTTCCACCAGTGGGACCCCGACGACGCCGAGGGCCAGGACGTACGGCTGGCGTCGGTCGGCCTGCTGTCGCTCACCTACTGGATCAACAGGCCCCTGCACCGCCTGTCCGTCCTGAACCTCCTCTGGCTCGGCTGAAGCCCGGAGCGCGGGGCGCCCCTCAGACCGCCGGAGGGTTGAGGCGGGCGAACCCCTCCTGCCGGTGGTACGGGAAGTAGGGGTACGGGGCCGTGCGGCTGCTCGCCGCGTCGAGCTTCGCCATCTGCTCCGGGGTGAGCGTCCAGCCCACCGCGCCGAGGTTCTGGAGCAGTTGCTCCTCGTTGCGGGCGCCGATGATGACGGAGGACACGGTCGGCCGCTGGAGCAGCCACCGCAGGGCGATCTGGGGGACGGCCCTGCCCGTCTCCTCGGCGATCTCGTCCAGCGCGTCGATCACGCGGTAGAGGTACTCGTCCTCGACCGGCGGGCCGTAGTCGGCGGTGTCGTGCAGCCTGCTGCCGGCGGGCAGCGGCTGACCGCGGCGGATCCTGCCCGTGAGCCGGCCCCAGCCGAGCGGGCTCCAGACGATCGCGCCCAGCCCCTGGTCGAGGCCGAGCGGCATGAGCTCCCATTCGTAGTCGCGGCCGACGAGGGAGTAGTGGACCTGATGGGCGACGTAGCGCGGGCGGCCGTGCAGGTCGGCCGCGGCGAGGGACTTCATCGCCTGCCATCCGGAGAAGTTGGAGATGCCGGTGTAGCGGATCTTCCCCGCCCGGACCAGGTCGTCCAGCGTGGACAGCACCTCCTCGACGGGAGTGCCGGCGTCGAAGGCGTGCAGCTGGAAGAGGTCGATGCGGTCGGTGTCCAGGCGGCGCAGCGCGTCGTCCACCGAGGTGATCAGGCGGGACCGGGAGGTCCCCGCCCCGCCCGGGCCGTCTCCCATGGGCAGCCCGGCCTTGGTGGAGATGAGCACCTGGTCCCGGCGCCCCTTGAGGGCGGCTCCCAGGACCTCCTCCGAGGCGCCCGCGGAGTAGACGTCGGCAGTGTCGAACATCGTGACCCCGGCGTCGATGCAGATGTCCACGAGCCGGCGCGCCTGCTGTACCCCGGTGTCGCCCCAGGCGCCGAAGAGCGGTCCCTGCCCGCCGAAGGTGCCCGCTCCGAAGCTCAGTTCCGGGACCACGAGTCCGGACGCTCCCAGCCGCCTGTATTCCATGACGCATCCCCTCATCACCCACGGCTCCATCTAATGGGGCTGCGGTTCCGTTAAGATGGCCCGAGCGTAGCAAGTCTCGACAGTTAATGGAACTGGAGTCCCGTTATGGAGTTCGCCGAAGCCGGACCGGACAGCGCCGCCGAACCGGGGTCGGGTCCGGGCGCAGGGCCCGGGCCGGGGAGTGCGCGGCCCGGAGGGCGTACGGCGCGGGTCCGGGAGGCGGTGCTCCGGGCCGCCGAGGACGTCCTGGCCGAGCGGGGTTTCGCCCACCTGGACCTCGCCGACGTCGCGCGGCGCGCGGACGTCGGGAAGACCACCGTCTACCGCCGGTGGGGCACCGTCGCCGGTCTCATGTCCGACCTGCTGCTGGACATGGCGCAGCAGTCCCTTCCCCGGGCCGATACGGGCTCGCTCCTCGGAGACCTGACGGCCAACGCCCGGCTGGTGTGCCGGACACTGGCCGACGCCCGCCAAGGAGCCCTGTTCAAGGCGGTGATCGCGGCCGCCACCAGCGACCCCGAGGCGGCCCGGTCACTGCACGGCTTCTACGCCGTCCGCGTCGAGGAGTGGGCACCGTGCGTCCGGGAGGCCGTGGCCCGCGGCGAAGTGCCCGAGGGCACCGACCCGCACGAGGTGATCCGCGCGGTGTCCGCCCCCCTCTACTACCGCCTCCTGACCACGGCCCTCCCGCTCGACGAGGCCGCGGCCGACCGCTCGGCCGCCGCCGCGGCGGCCGCCGCCCGCGCGGGGGCGTACGTACGGGAGGGGTAGCCGAAAGTGCGAGGGAGCGCGCGAAGGCGGGCATCACGGCCCGGGGCGGGTTATGGGTAGATTGCCGGATGCCGGGAAAGTGCTCGACATCGGCGCACCGCCGCATAGAGTCCCAGCTCAGGAAGCAAGTTCCCGCAGCTGCGGGAACGAACCGGGGGCCGCTGGGCCCGGCCCCCTCGAAGGTGCTCGGTCACAATGAAGTGCCGGGCGGTGTGGTGGCCGAGAACGGAGAGGATCTGATGAGCGGGGCCGACGAGGGACGGCAGTGGCCGGACGAGGTCAGTGTCGACAACGCGAGGACGACGCTCCTGCAGCTCCTCGCACGAGCAGGGGTCCCTGCCGGCGACGCGCGCGAACTGATCGGTCTGCTGGAGGCGGGCACGCTCGCGCTCGCGCACGAGGAACTGAGCACCGGGGACCGGAGCGCACCGGGGGACAAGGGCGAGCCGTACGAGTCGGGATGGCTCGACGGCGCCGGAGACCTCCTGGCGGAACTGGGCGCCGTCACCGAGCGGACGCTGCTGCGCGTGGTGAGCCCGGACGGGGAAGAGGACGCGGCCGGACAGCGTCCGCGGGCCAGGCGCATGGAGGTGGAGCGGGCGCAAGTGGCGCTCACGCCCCTGTACCTGACGTTCACCGAGGTCTCGGAGCTGGATCCGGAGGCGACCGAAGAGGTGCTCACCGCCGTCCTCGCCACAATGAGCACGAGGCAGCGGGCCCGCTACGCGGGGCGGCTGACGGAGTTCACCGAAGCCCACCAAGACCGGCTGGGGCGGCTGTTCACGAGGTTCGGAGCCGGCAGCGCCATCACGGTGCACGGCCGCTTCTCGCTCGTCCACTCCGCCACGAGCATCGCGGTACTGGAGCGGCTCCTCGCCGAGCCGCAGGCGCTGCGGGAGGCATGGGACACGGCGGAGCTGCCGCCGGCGTGGCTGGACGGGCTGACGACGGCCTGGGAGGCCTCGGCCTGAAGGCGTCCGACCCCCGCTCGGCCGTTTCGCCCCGCCCTGATCCGCTCTCTCGAACCGCTGATCCGCTCCCTTGACCCGCCGGGGTCATTCGATCAAGATCCCCGCATGACCCTTCCAGGACTGCCCCGCGAAGACCGCGTGTTGAGCCCGTACACCGGCTACACGCGCGCGCATTGGGAGGCGGTGGCCGACGGGCTGCTGCGCGCGGCCTGGCGGTGGGCCACGCCGCGCGGGGCCCTGCTCGACCTGCCGGGACCGCCGTCCGCCTCCGGGGTGCGCTCCGACGGGCTCGAAGGGTACGCACGGACCTTCCTGGCGGCGGCGTTCCGCGTGTCCGGGGCCGGGGGAGCGGACCCGTACGGCTGGCTGGAGCGGTACGCCGACGGCCTGGCGGTGGGAACCCGGACGCCCGGCCGCGACGATGCGGAGTCCTGGCCGGTCATCCGCGACATCCACGCGGGCGGCCAGCCGATGGTCGAGTCGGCCTCGGTGGCCCTCGGGCTCCGGCTGACCCGGCCGTGGCTGTGGGACCGCCTCGACAGCGCGGTGCAGGACCGGACGGAGGAGTGGTTGCGCGGCGCCCTGCGCCATGTGCCCGCTCCCAACAACTGGTACCTCTTCCCGTACACCGTGGCCGGATTCCTGGAATCCGTGGGCCGCGGCGATGCCGAGACGGCCAGGGTGCGCAGCCGCGCCCTCGACCTCCTGGAGGGCTGGTACGCCGGCCAGGGCTGGTACGCCGACGGCGAAGGCCGCGCCTTCGACCACTACAACGGATGGGCGCTGCACCTGTATCCGGTGCTCGACGGCCACCTCGGCGACTCGCCGGACCGGCCGGACCGGGCGGACCGGCAGTCGGCCCCGCACGGTGACCGGCTGCGGGCCCACCTGGACGGCTTCTCCCTCCTCTTCGGGGCGGACGGGGCACCGATCCACTTCGGGCGCTCCCTCACCTACCGCTTCGCCGCCGCGTCCGCAGTCGGCCTCGGAGCCGTCACCGGCCACACCCCGCTCGCCCCCGGCACCTCACGCCGTTTGATCAGCGGATCGCTGCGCTACTTCCTCGACCGGGGCGCCGTCGGCGCCGACGGCCTGCTGGGCCTCGGCTGGCACGGCCCGCACGCGGCGACCCTGCAGGGCTATTCCGGGCCGGCCTCGCCCTACTGGGCCTCGAAGGCCTTCGTCTGCCTGCTCGCCCCGGCGACGCACCCCCTGTGGACGGCCACGGAGGAGCCCGCGCCCAGTGAGGGACCCGACCGGGTGTGCGCCCTGTCCGCGCCCGGGCTGCTGATCCAGAGCACCCGCGCCGACGGGATCGTACGACTGCACAACCACGGGAGCGACCACGTCGGGCCGGATCAGCCGGAAGCGGCCCGCGACGAGGACCCGCTCTACTCCCGCCAGGCCTACTCCACCCGCAGCGGCCCCACCGCGGGCGCCAACACCCCGGACAACCACCTCGCCGTGGTCGTGGCGGGCGCCCGCAGTGTCCGGCGGCGCATCCACCCGCTGGGTACCGGCGAGGGCAACGGCTGGGGCTGGGCCGCGTCCTGGCACCGGCCGGTCTTCCCGGGAGGCGCGCCCACGGTGCCGGGCCTGCGCGTGGAGAGCGTCACCTTCGTCCGCGGCCGGCACGAACTGCGCGTGCACCGGGTGTACGGAGCCCCGTACGGAGCCCGCGTGGAACAGACGGGCTGGGCCACGGGGCCGGAGGAGCCGCTGCGCTCGGAGCTCCACCCGGTGCACGGCTGGGAGGCGCTGGACGAGGCGAGGGCGCCGGCCGGGACCGCCTTCACCCGGTGGGCGAGCATGCCCCGCCTGACCGCCGAGGCCGGGGGGACGGGCCCGTACGCGGCGCTGGCCGTGCTCAGCGGAACCGGAACCGGCACCGGCACCGGCACCGGCGATCCGGATCCCGGGCCGATCGCAGAGGCGCTCACCCGGGTGACGGCGGACCAGGGATCCATCGAGGTGCGCTGGGCCGACGACGGATCGCTGACCCGGATCGCCTTCGAGCCCCTGCGCGTGGAGCACGGGCCACCGGCCACCGAGCGGTAGCCGCGAACCCCGTACGCCTCCCGCCGGCTACGTCACTGGTCCTGAACGCGCCGGAACGGCCGGTCGGCCTCCAGCTCGAAGGCGAGCTCCAGCAGCTTGCGCTCACCACCGGGACGGGCGGCGAACATGACGCCGACGGGCAGCCCGTCCGGGGTCGCGGTCGCGGCGGGCACCGAGATCGACGGCGTGCCGACGACGTTGTCGACCGGAGTGAAGGCCACGTACGCGAGGATCCGCTCGATCAGCTTCGCGTAGGGAACGGTCGGACTGAGGTGGCCGATCGGCGGCGTGGTGTGGGCGAGCACCGGCGACATCACGAGGTCGAGCCCGCGGAAGGACGCCGCGTAGGCCTCCTTCGTACGCTTCAGCCGCCGCAGCACGCCGGGGGTCCGCCGCCAGTTCCGCAGGTACTCCTCGCGCAGCCCCTGGCTGAGGCCGTCCATGCGGCGCCGGTCGAAGTCCGCGCCGAGGGTCCGGCCCGTCACGCCGAGGAGGAAGGACAGCATCCCCCAGTACGTGAGGAAGTCGTCGGTGAAACTCGGATCCATGCCCAACTCCACCGGCTCCACGGTGTGTCCGAGCCGTGCGAGCGTCTCGGCGGTCTCCGTGACGGCCGCCCGGGTGGAGGCGTCGGAGTGCACGCCGTTCGGCGAATCCAGCACGAACCCGATGCGCAGCCGTCGCGCCGAGGGGCCTTCGACCAGGCCTACGGGCGGCAGTCCGGGGCTCCGCCGGTACGTTTCCGCGGCGGCGAGGAACGCGGCGGCATCGCGCACGGAACGGCTCACGACCCCGTCGGAGATGATGTCGAGCGGCAGTTGGCGGCCCAGGGCACTGGCCACGACGCGTCCGCGGGACGGCTTGAGGCCGACGAGCCCACAGCAGGCCGCGGGTATGCGGATCGAGCCGCCTCCGTCGTTCGCGTGCGCGATCGGCACGGCGCCGGCCGCGACCAGCGCCGCGCTGCCGCCCGACGAACCGCCCGCCGAGTAGCCCGTGTGCCAGGGGTTGCGCACCGGCTCCGCGCCGTCGTACTCGGTGGTCGGGCTGAACCCGAACTCGGGCAGCCGGGTCTTGCCCAGGACCGTGACGCCGCTGCTCAGGAGCTGCCGGGTGAACGGCGCGTGCTGCCGGGCGGCCCTCGGCCGGAAGGCCGCGCTGCCGTGGCCCGTGGGCAGCCCCTGGTAATCGGTGTTGTCCTTGACGAAGGTCGGCACCCCGGCGAAGGCACCGCCCGCCCCGGCGGCGGGCGCCGGGCTGTCGACGTGCACCTGGACCGCGCCCAGCCGCGCGTCGACCGCCCGCACCCGCTTCGCGGCGTCCCGGGCGGCCTCGGCGGGGGAGACCTCGCCCCGCCGGATCGCCGCGGCGAGACCGACGGCGTCGTGCTCTCCCAGGGCGTCGTCCCGGAACGCGTGCACGATGGTCGGTTCGTCGAAAGTCGTCACCGCTGCCTCAGCCTCCGCTGTGTTGATGGTCGTCCGCCATCATGGCTTACCGGCAGGTAACACGCGAGGATTTCGCAGGCCATTCGATACCGCGGTGAGACACCGAACAGGCCTGCTTCAGGCCGACTTGACCCTGTTCCGCCGGTGGAAGGAGCACCACGGGCAGCAGGGCCCGCGTACGCCGACCCGCGGCCCGCCACGGCCATGACCACGGAGTCGAACGTACGCGGGCCCCTCCCGCGGGCTTAGGCGAAGGGCGGCACGACCGGCTGCGACTGGGTGGCGCAGTGGATTCCGCCGCCACCGGAGGCGATGTTGTCGATGTTGAGCTGGACGATGTTCCGGCTGGGATAGGCGGACTGCAGGATGGTGTAGGCCAGGCCGTCGGCATAGCCGTCACCGAACTGCGGGGCGATGACGGCGCCGTTGACCGTGTAGTAGTTGGTGTAGCTCGACAGGAAGTCGTTGCCTTGCCCGCGGATGGCGCTGCGGTCCGGACCGGGGAGTTCGGTGATGGCCAGCGCGCGCCCCTGGGCGTCGGTGGCGCTCCGCAGGATCCGCGCGGTCTCCTCGTAGACGGCGATCCACTTGCTGTCGGCGCCGCGGCCGGGCTTGTCCAGGATGACCTTGCCGGGCGCGGTGAAGCGGGCGAGGCAGTCGATGTGGCAGTCGGTGATGTCCTGGCCGGCCAGGCCCGGGACCCAGATCACCTTGTCGATGCCGAGCGCCGCCTTCATCGCCTGCTCGACCTGGTCCTGCGACTTGCCCGGATTGCGGTTGCTGTTGACCATCGAGCTCACCGTGGCCAGCAAGGTGCCCTGGCCGTCGGTCTCCAGCGAGCCGCCCTCGCCCACGAACGACGCCTGGATCCGGTTCACCCCGTACTGGCCGAGGAGCGTCTCGGCGGCCGCGGCGTCGTTGGCGAAGGGCTGGGCGTACGAGGTGCCGGCCTTCCCCCATCCGTTGAAGTTGGTGTCCACCCCGGCGATCGCTCCGGGGCCCACGACGAAGGTGGGGCCGAAGTCCCGGATCCACAGGTCGTCGTTGGCGATCTCGATGACGTCTATGCCGTAGTAGGCGCCGCTTCCGCACAGGTACCGGGCATCCGCGGCCTGACCGTAGCGGGCCAGCATCACGACGGGCTCGTAGCGTGAGATCGCGTACGCCACCTTCGCGATGTCCCTGCGCACCGCGCCGAGGCTGTTGCCCCACACGGAGGAAAGCGCCGGCCAGGCCATGAAGGTACGGACGTGCCGGCCCTCTTCCGCAGGCATCCGCAGCACGGTGGAGCCGCCGGCGGCCGTGGCCGCCCGGGCGACCGCCGGCAGAGCGGATCCGAAGGCCGCGAGCGGCAGGGCCGCAGCACCGAACTGGAGCAGCCTGCGTCGGGACGTGGCTGAGGTGTTGTTGTTCATGGGACTCCGTAGTGAACAAAATAAAGAGAGGCGCGTCTTGTATCGCGGACTGAACTGAAAATTCAGTCAATAGATCTCTGGCTCGGTCTGCATATGACTGAAAATTCAGTCAGTTGGCACGTCGGAGAGGGCCGGCCCGGGCCTCGAAAGTGACCCGGGCCGGTTGCTCAGCGGTTGGGTTCCTGCATCGTGACGCAGTGTGCGCCACCGCCGCCGTTGCCGTAGAGGTTGTCGAGGTTGAGCTGGACGACGGGCCTGCCATAAGCGGCCGCGATGGCCGACTTGGCCGCGGCGTCCTTGGCGGTGTCGCCGAACTGGGTCGTGATCACCGCTTGGTTGGTCACGGTCCAGTTCATGTAGGAGCTGAGGAAGTCGCTCCGCTTGCCGGCCGATATGCGGGGCAGGACGTCGGGGCCCTCGATGGTGAGGACCTGCAGCCGGCGTCCTCGCGCGTCGGTCGCGTTCACCAGGACGTCGTGGATGGCCTGGGCGTTCCGGGTCCAGACGGCCGGCCGTACGGCGCCGTTCAGCTGCACCATCACCACGCCGGGCTTGATGTAGCGGGCGGTGCCGTCGATGTGGCCGTCGGTGACGTCCTGACCGGTGACGCCGGGCAGCCAGATCATCTTCGTGGCGCCGAACCGGGACAGCAGCTCGGCCTCGATCTGGCTGCGCGTCTTGCCGGGATTGCGGTTGCTGTTCACCCAGCAGCTCTCGGTCGCCATCAGCGTGCCGTCGCCGTCGTACTCCACACCGCCGCCTTCGCCGACCACGGACGTCTTGGCGAACGCGACGCCCGTGTAGGCGGCGAGCTTCTGCGCGACGACACGGTCCTTGTTGTAGGCGGAGGCGGGGATGCCGTAGAAGGTCGTGGCGTTCTCGCCCCAGGCGTTGAAGTTCAGGCCGACGGAGTCCAGGCCGCCGGCGCCGTCGACGCGGAACAGCGGGCCGGTGTCCCGCATCCAGCAGTCCGAGACGGGAACCGAGCTGATCACGGTGACGGTGGACCCGCACATGCTGCGGGCCTGCGATGCGGCCGACGAACCGTCCGCGCACATCGTGACCGGCTCGTACTTGGCGATCTCCTTGGCGAGCTTGGCGATGTCGGTCTGGATCTTGGAAAGCGAGCTGCCCCAGATCGTGTAGCTGGACGGCCATGCCATCCAGGTCCGCTTGTGCGACGTCTCTTCCCCGGGCACGCGCCAGGCCGCGGCCTGGGCCGGCTGGATGCCGCCGAGTACGGGCCCCACCGCCAGTCCGGCAGCGACGGCTCCGGTTCGGGCGAGGAGGGTTCTGCGGCTCATGCCCGCTGTGTTGCCGTTGTGCTCTGTCTTCACGTGGTGCTCCTTGTCTCGGAGGTTCGTTCTGTCGGTGCGGGGCGGGGTGCTCAGTGGGGTGGCGCCAGCAGCCCCTCCTCCCTGACCATCCGGCGTTCGGTGGCCAGATCGAGACTCCGGGCGAACGCCCAGTAGAGGAGGCCGGCCACCGGCAGGCCGACGGCGATCGAGCAGTCCACGCCTCCGAGCAGCTCCGCGACGGGACCGACGTAGAGGCCGGTGATGACCATGAACGGCGCCATGCAGGCGAGACCGATGCCGTAGGCGAGATTTCCCCGCCAGCCCCATCGGCCGTATATGCCGTGCGGGTTGAAGATCTCCTTGACGACGTACTGGCCGCGCCGGACGAAGAAGTAGTCGACCAGGTTGATGGCCGTCCAGGGGATGAACAGGTAGGTCAGCACCACGACCACGTTGGCGAAGAACCAGTTGAACTGGTCGATGCCGACGAGGGTGGAGACCGTTCCGACGGCCACGAGCATGATCCCGATCGTCGCGACCCGGAGGGTCCGCGTCGGCTTGACCGGCCGGAACGAGTCCAGGATCGAGATCATGGTCAGGCTGCCGCCGTACTGGTTGATCGCCATGATGGAGAGCAGGCCGACCAGCAGGACGATGACGGCGATCGTGCCGAATCCACTGAACAACCGGTCAGCCGACATCTTCAGGGCGGTCACCGGATCCGTCCCCTTGGGCGCGGCGGCCGATACCACGGCACCGAGGATGAACACCCAGATCCCGGAGACGGCGCTGGGCAGGTAGGTCCACCAGAAGGTGCTGCGCACGGGGACGTCGGGTCTGAGGTAGCGCGAGTAGTCCGAGACGTAGGGCGCCCAGCCCAGCTGGAAGCCGGCTACGAAGACGAAGACGAGCATGAACGGGGCGAGGTCGAAGGGGCCCGCGTCCCAAACGCCGTCCGGTAGCCCTCCACCGAACAGGGCGGACACGGTGACTGCCGCGGTGACCACGACGAAGGGCCAGGTGAGCCACCTGTTCAGGCGGTGGATCCACTGGTACCCGAACAGGGCGATCACGGTCGCCACCGCGGCAGCCAGCAGATAGCCGACTCCGTTGGGAACTCCGGTGAGCAAGTTCATGGCCTGGCCGGACAGCAGGGCATCGGAGGTGTTGAAGGCGATGTAGTTGACGAGGGCGAACACCCACACCGTGACCGCGGCGCCCAGGTAGCCGAACTGCGCCCTCGATTGGACCAGTTGAGGCAGTCCCAGTTGGGGGCCCTGGGCCGAGTGGAACGCCATGAAGAACGTCCCGAAGAGCGATCCGAGGACCGTGGCGACCACGGTCCAGACGAGCGAAGCCCCCATGGACAGCGTCACGACGCCGGTCGCCAGGCCGGTGAGGTTGAGGCTGCCGACGAACCAGATGGCCCCGACGCTCGAGGGTTTGCCATGTCGTTCGGAGAGGGGCACCCAGTCGATCGAGTGCTGTTCGATGCCCGCAGGAGATGCGGAGTCGTGCGTGGGTGGGGCAACTGGGGCCATTGGGGCTCCTGTACGCGGGGGCTTGCATGAAGCCGTCAGCGGCCCTGACCTTCCAGGGCCGAGCGGGGTGCGCTCACACTAGGGACTGACGGAAATTTCAGTCAATGCCTTTGACGGGCCGATCTGGCGGAGGTTTCGCCGGGGGATATGGCTGTGCCCGGGCGCTGCGCACGCGGGGAGGGAGACCTCCTCTGCCCTGTGGTGACGGCGGCGGAGGGCGAGGTGGGGTGGGGGGACGGCGCCCTGGGCGGCGTAAGGCGGGGCGTCATTTATGCTTCAAGGCGGCCGCGGGTGGTGGCTCGTGGCCGTACGCGGCACCTGCGGAACGGGCCGGTCAGGCCGGTCGAGGAGTGTGTCCGTGTCCGGATGTCGATGTATCGACGTATCGACCCGAACCGGGACCGCGTGACGCTGATCGAGAAGATCATGAAGATCGCGAAGTTCACGGGGAATCGAGCGACCGCCGACACGCGTCCGAGTGGGGTGGGGCGCCCGGCCCACGCGCCCGCGAACAGAAGACCCCCAGGGAGAAGTGAGGTATGCCAGTGATCTGCGTCGGAGGCATGATCGGAATCGGCAAGACGAGCGTCGCCGAGCTGCTCGCGAAGGAGCTCGGCAGCGAGGTCTTCTACGAGAGCGTGGAAGACAATCCGATCCTTCCGCTCTTCTACACGTCGAGCCCCGAGGAGATCCAGGCGAAGCGCTACCCCTTCCTCCTGCAGCTCTACTTCCTGCAGACGCGGTTCGCCGCGATCAAGGAGGCGTACAAGCAGGGCGACAACGTCCTGGACCGGTCCATCTACGAGGACTGGTACTTCGCCAAGGTCAATCACGACCTGGGCCGGATCAGCTCCCTCGAGATGCGGGTGTACGAGGGCCTGCTGAACGAGATGATGCGCGAGATCGACGGCCTGCCGTACCGCAAGGCTCCCGACCTCATGGTCTACCTCAAGGCGGACTTCGAGACGGTCCTGCACCGCATCGGACTGCGGGGCCGAGACTTCGAGCAGGACGAGAGCCTCGTCGAGTACTACCGGACGCTGTGGTCCGGCTACGACGACTGGGTGCACAAGCACTACTCGGCCAGCGAGGTCCTGGTCATCGACATGAACCACACGGACGTGGTGCACGACCCGGACGATGCGGCCCGCGTGGTGCGCGAGGTCAAGGACGCCCTGGCGGCGGGCCGCCTGCGAGCCTGACGCCGAGGTCTCGCGATTCATCCCTCATTCGGCTGAATAGGTGCAAAGCGGAAGCCGGCTGCTTCCTCATGCCTCGGTGATCCGCCACGTCGTGATCATGGCGGGCCGGCCGGCACGGCGCCCCCGCCGCCCCCACCCCTCGCGGGTGGGGGCCTTTGCTCTGTCTCACATCAGACGGGCGGGTGGCCGCTGCCCGTGAAGGCGACATCGCCCCGCTTCCTGCTGGGGCCGTCGCTGGTCCTGACGGACCCTTCCTTGCCGTCCGGCATGCACAGGATGGCCACGCGAGCGTTCTGCAGCTCCCACTCGAGCCCGGGCTCGTCGGCAGTGAGGGAGCCGAACCATTCCTTGACCTGCGTTTCGTCGCCGAAGATGGAGATTCGGGCGTAGACGGCCCGTTCGGTCCCGTCGATCACCAGTACCGCGTCGCTCTCGAATTGTCTCGGCATGCCGTCAGTGTGCACCCGGGCGGCGAAAGAACTGGCCTTGTGCCGAGGCCGGGGACTTCGATGACCTGTAGCCGGGCCTGTCACGCGATCCGGAATCTCCCCTGTCACATGCCTACCGGCTTGCCCAAGCCCGTGCATATGGTGTGGCTCCGGACCATCCCGGGCACGTCGCCCTCCCGGCTCCCCACGGGAGGGCTGCCGCGCGCCCGGCGTCAGGTGGCGGCGGTCCACACCTCGGGTCCGCCGCCTTCCCAGCGGATCGGTCCGTCCTCGCTGAGGTCGACATCCTCGAGGCCGGCCCGGCGGAGGAACTCGGACACGTCTGCCGGGTCGTACGCCCGGCCGAGGTCGGCGTCGACGCCGAGGCGGTGGGCGGTCACCTTCCGGCCGCCCTGCGGTGACACGGGATGAATGACGATCTCTGTACGGTCCGGCATGCCTCCAGCGTGCGCGCGGCCGGCCCGTGCGGCATCCCGGAGACACCCCGTTGTCAGTGCCCGCCGCTAGCCTGTTCCGTATCCCATTCAAGGGTTGAGGCGGGCTGCCTCGCTGCACGATTCCGCCCCCACCGGACCCCACGCGGGGACAGCGCCCGGTGGGGCGGAAGTGCGTCAGGCCGCCGACTCGACCTCGGCCCGGATCGCCACGGCCCACTCTTCGAGGAGCTCCTGATACCGCTCCGTCCCCGCGCCACCCGCGGCGACGAGCGCCCGGATCTCGACGTTGACCTCGGCCGCAGGGCGTGCGCCACCAGGGTCGGGTGGGTTGGGGGACATGTCGCACAGGATATCGGGCGCCCGTCAGCCCACCGTAAGATCGCCCGCACCATTCGGACCGTCGTGCCCGACATCCCCGGCCTCGTCAACCCGTCCTGGCGAAAGGCGAGTCCACGCTGAGCGCCCTCGTCGGGATGCCTGGCCGGGCCGGCGGCCTCCGCCGTACCCCTCCTGGGTGACCCTGAGGCTGCGCACCCGCCTCGCCGACCGGATCAAGGCGGGCTCCCGCACCGCACTCGGGCGGCTTGGTGGTCTTCCAGTCTGCCTCGCAGGACGAACTCACTGCGGCGGGAGACCTAGGCCGCGACTTAGGTCTTCGGCCCGTTACGCGCTCGTAGCTGCGGACTTACGGTCGTCGTCATGGATACGACAGGCATTCTCGACGAGGCGCTTCAGCGCTTGCACGGTTCGGGCCCCGAGCGGCTCGGGCGGCTGACCAACCACGCGCCGATGGCCGTTGAGGCCCTTTCCGTTCGCGGGCAGGCCGGCACGGTGCACCGCTGGCTCGATCTGTACGCGAGCAGGCTGGAGGAGTTCCCGACGCGCGTCGAGCCGGTCACGGCCGCCAACTGGCATGTCGCGCTGGGTGATCCGCGCCGCGCCGCCGACTGGATCGACTTCTTCGAGCGTGAGATCACCGACCGCCCCTGGCGCGATGTGCTGGCGCAGTGGTGGCCGCGTCTCCTCCCCGGCATGTACGGCGGCTCGACGCATCCGCTGATCCGGGTGGGCCACGCGGTGCGCACCCTGCTCGCGGGTGAACACACCGCACCACGTCTGGCCGAACTCGCGCACGGTCTCGGCTACTGGGCCGCCCGCCACCACCCCGTCGCGGACCTCGCCCGACTGCCCGGAGCGGGTGGCGACGGCGCGGCCGTCGCCCTCGACGCGGTACGACCCATCACCGAACGGGACGGCAGCTTCCCCGACCGCCTCCGTCGCGTCACGGGCCTGCCGATGTGGGCGGCCACGATCACGGACCCCACATCCGTCCCCGACCCCGACCAGGCGCGCCTGCACCTCGTCGACCTGGTGCGGGCGGCGACCCACCGCTACGCCACCCATGGCCACGGCGAGGAAACCATGCTGGTCCACGCCGCCACGGCCCCCAACGCCGTGCTGCGCACCCTGCCCGCCCTACCGCCCGCCCTGTGGGCACCCAGCCTGCGAGCAGCCTGGACGGCCTCCGCAGCCGTCACCGCGATGTACGCCCCCGACGCCCCGGTCGCCTTCACCCCGCCGGGCACCTTCACCTCCGAGGAGGTCTTCGAACGGGCCCTGGCACACGGAGACGAACACGTCATCAAACTGACCGACACGGCACTCGACATCGGCGACGGACCAGCCCTCGCGGCAGCCCTGCGCTCCATGGAACTGACCGAACCGCTGCGTTAGCCCGCCCCGCCACCCGATCGCGCGGCCGTACGCGCGAGCAGGGCGGGCACCTCGAACCGGGTGGTGATCATGGAGCCGGGGCAGCGGTACGCGGCCGCGATCGACGTGTGCAGGTTCCCGGGCCGGAAGCGGCCGGGTCGATCGAAGGACAGGCTGTGCATCCGAGTCCTCCCGGGAGCTCGTCTCCGATGATCTGATGCGCGTCACGCCCCTGCGGTTGCAGGACGGCGGAGCCCCGACCGGCGCGGATGTCCTCGACCTGCGGGCGGACGCGGCGTACGGACCGGGCGGGCGCACGTACACTCGGCCCATGAGCCGCACACGACGTGTCACGGGGAAGTGCCTGCCGCAGGCCGCCCCTGGCGCGCGTGCGGCCTCCGCGGTCCGGACGGGTATCAGCCCGCGGACCGCTGCCGACGGCAAGGCCCCCACGGTCGGCCGCGGCGTCCTGCACGGCCACGGCTAGCGCTTTCCCACCGCGCCCGGGCCCAGTCCTTCCCGCCGCACCATCCTCGGCGACGGGCTCTGCCCCGGTACCCCGGCCCGATCATCGCGTCGGGCCCGGCCCTGTTGCCCCGAGGGCGACGCATCGCCCTCCCCGTCCCACCACCGCAGTACCGACGCCCCGTCGGCGCTGCCACCAGGCTAGGGCCGTGCGCCGGGCCGTAGCCGCCTCCGAAGGGACCACCGTGAAGTTGAGCGGGTTGCTGACCGGCCATGATCACCACGTCATCCAGGGCGACACCGAGTCGACGGGGATCACGGCGGGCACCACCTTCGACGTCGACCGCGTGGTGCCGGGCTCGCTCTTCATCGCGGTACCCGGCCACCGCGGCGGCGGCCCCGCAGCCATCGGCGCGGCGCTCGCGCGCGGGGCGGTGGGGGTGCTGGTCGACGAGGCGGGGGCCGCCGCGGCGCCCCCCGGGCGAGAGCTGCTGCCGGCGGTGTGCCTCGTACGGGTCCCCGACACCCGCAAGGCGGCCGCCGTGGTCTCCGCCCGCTACTTCGGTGAGCCGGGCCGGCACATGGACATGGTCGCGGTCACCGGGACCAACGGGAAGACCTCCATCTCCTACATGGTCGAGTCGCTCCTCAAGATCTCCGAGGGCGCCTCGGTGGGCGTGATCGGGACGGCGGGCAGCCGGATCGGCGACGAGGTGATCCCGATGCCGCCCTCGGCGCTGACCACACCGGAATCGCCCGATCTGCAGTACCTCCTGGGCCGCATGCGGGACCAGGGCACCGGCAGCGTGGTGCTGGAAGCCACCTCGATGGCCCTGCAGACGTACCGGATGGACCGGACGTTCGTCGACGTCGGCGTCTTCACCAACCTGACCCAGGACCACCTGGACGACCACGGCACGATGGCCCACTACACGGACGCCAAGATGCGGCTGTTCCAAGGGCTGTGCCGGCACGCCGTGGTCAACGTGGACGACGCCGTGGGCGCCGGGATCCCCACGATGATGCCGGGCGCGGTGACGACGTACGGCCTCGACGAAGAGGCCGACTTCCGGGCCACGGACCTGATCGCGGACGCCTCCGGCACGCGGTTCACGCTGCACCACGCCGGCCGTGAGTACCAGGCCTCGATCCCGGTCCCGGGCCGGTTCTCCGTGTCCAACGCGCTGGCGGCCCTGGCGGCCTGCCGGGTCCTGGGGCACGACCTGGAGGGACTGGTCGCCGCGCTCGCCCAGATGCCGCCCGTACCGGGCCGGTTCGAGCGCTTCGTCACCCCCGCCGGCACCTCGGTGATCGTGGACTACGCGCACTCGCCCGACTCCCTCGACAAGGTCCTCACCGCCATCCGGGGCTTCGCCCGCGGTCGCGTCATCACGGTCTTCGGGTGCGGTGGTGACCGCGACACCACCAAGCGCGCGGAGATGGGCCGCATCGCCGGCACCCACTCCGACCTGTGCGTCCTCACCTCGGACAACCCCCGTACCGAGAACCCCGAGGCGATCCTGGACCAGATCGCAGCCGGCATCGAGAGCACCGGCACACCGTACGAGCGCTCCGCCGACCGGCGTCAAGCCATCGCCTTCGCACTGTCCGCGGCCCGGCCCGAAGACATCGTCCTGATCGCGGGGAAGGGCAGCGAACCGCACCAGATCGTGGGCGAGGAACTGCTCCCGTTCAGCGACATGGCGACCGTACGCGACCTCGCCTCCCGCCTGCTTCCCTGAGGTCACCACCGGGATCGGGCCTCCGGGCGGCCCCGGTCCGCGGGGCGTCGGCGCGTGCGAGCCGCGACCGTGGGCGCGGGGTCGGTCGGACTCGCCTCGTGGGCAGTGGGGTTGGGCGCTCGCTCGGTCCGGGGCCCGGATCGCGTCCCCGCCGGACGAGTCATACGGCGGTTATTGGTCCAGACCTATTGACCGGCCGTGTCGTTGCTCCTACGATCCGGTCCGGCACAGCCCCACCTGTCCCCACCTCACCCAGAGCCGGGCGTCGCGCCCCCACGCGTCGGTCATGCCCATGGCGCTCTGCGGGAATGGAGCGCACCATGTTCCGTCGGAGATCACGTACTTCGCGCCTGTCGGCTGACACCGGCCCTCGTGCGGACCGGACCAGCGGCGCCCAACGCGGACCGACCGTCCTGAACCGCTCCCTCGCCGGGGTGAGCGCCGCCGCCGTCATCGGCGCGGGCCTCGCCGTGGCCGGAACCGTCACCGCCGGAGCCGCCGCGGCCGGGGCCGAGGCCGCCAACCTGGTGGTCAACTCCGGATTCGAGAACGGGCTCTCCTCCTGGACCTGCTCCGGGGGCTCCGGCGTCGCCGTCACCAGTCCGGTCCGTTCCGGCGCCTCCGCGCTCAAGGCCACGCCGACCGGCCAGGACAACGCCCAGTGCGTCCAGACCATCAGCGTGCAGCCCAACTCCCAGTACACGCTGAGCGCTTACGTCCAGGGCAGCTACGTCTACCTGGGCGCCACCGGCACCGGGATCACCGGCACCCCGTCCACCTGGACGCCGAACAGCCCGTCGTACGGTCAGCTCAGCGTCGGCTTCACCACCGGGCCGAGCACCACCTCGGTGACCGTCTACCTGCACGGCTGGTACGGCCAGCCCGCGTACTACGCGGACGACGTATCGCTCGCCGGCCCCGGCGGCAGCAGCCCCTCGCCGACCACGCCGCCGCCGACCACCGTGCCGCCGACCACCGCCCCGCCGACGACCGCGCCCCCGACGACTGCCCCGCCGACCACGGCGCCCCCGACCACCGCGCCTCCGACCACCGCCCCTCCCGGCGAGACCTGCCCCACGAAGCCCAAGCCGTCGGGCAAGGTCCTGCAGGGCTACTGGGAGAACTGGGACGGCGCCGCGAACGGCGTCCACCCCGGCATGGGCTGGGTCCCCATCACGGACAGCCGGATCGCCGCGCACGGCTACAACGTCATCAACGCCGCCTTCCCGGTGATCCTCTCGGACGGCACCGCCCTGTGGCAGGACGGCATGGACGCCGGCGTCAAGGTCGCGACGCCGGCCGAAATGTGCCAGGCCAAGGCGGCCGGCGCGACGATCCTGATGTCGATCGGCGGGGCCACCGCGGGCATCGACCTGAACTCCAGCACCGTCGCCGACAAGTTCGTGGCGACCGTCGTCCCGATCCTCAAGAAGTACAACTTCGACGGAATCGACATCGACATCGAGACCGGCCTGACCGGAAGCGGCAACATCAACACGCCGTCCGCCTCGCAGGCCAACCTGATCCGCATCATCGACGGCGTACTGGCCCAGATGCCCGCGGGCTTCGGACTGACGATGGCCCCCGAAACCGCGTACGTGACCGGCGGAAGCGTCACCTACGGGTCGATCTGGGGCTCCTACCTGCCGATCATCAAGAAGTACGCCGACAACGGCCGGCTGTGGTGGCTGAACATGCAGTACTACAACGGCAGCATGTACGGCTGCTCCGGTGACTCCTACCAGGCAGGCACCGTCCAGGGGTTCACCGCCCAGACCACGTGCCTGAACAACGGCCTGACCATCCAGGGCACCACCATCAAGGTGCCGTACGACAAGCAGGTGCCCGGCCTGCCGGCCCAGCCCGGTGCGGGCGGCGGCCACATGGCGCCGAGCCTGGTCAGCCAGTTGTGGAACGCCTTCGGCGGTTCCCTGAAGGGCCTCATGACGTGGTCCATCAACTGGGACGGCTCGAAGGGCTGGACCTTCGGCGACAACGTCAAGTCCCTCCAGGGCCGTTGATCACGCCCCCTGACCTTCGCGGGGAGATGCGGCATTGAGCGGGCACTGCCCCCGGGAGCGCTCATCGCTCCCGGGGGCAGTGCCCGGTTCAGGAGGCGGAGCGCAAGCGGCCGGCCGCGGATTCCGCCTCCCGTACGACGCGGTCGGTGTCGACGTCGACGAGACGGCCGTCGAGTTTGAGGGGACGGCCGTCCACGAAGACCGCGCGGACGTTCTCCGGGCGGCCGTTGAAGACGATCTGGTTGATCCAGTCGAACCGCGGCGCGAAGTTGAGAGCTGCGGGGCTGATCACGATGACGTCGGCGCGTTTGCCGGGGTTCAGGGATCCCACCGTGCCGTCCATGCCGATCGCCTCGGCGCCGCCGAGCGTGGCGAGCCGTAGGACGTCGTGCACCTGGGGGAACACCGAGGTCTCCAGTGAGCGTGCGCGCTGGAGACCGATGGCCGTCTTCATGAGCGCGAAGAAGTCAGAGGAGTCGTTGGTGCCGCCGTCCTGGCCGAGCCCTGCCTTGATGCCGCGCCGGCCGAGGTCGGGCAGCCGCATGATTCCCGAGCCGAGGCGCATGTTGCTGAGCGGGCAGTGGGCGACCCGTACGTCGTGCGCGGCGATCGCGGCGATCTCGTCGTCGGTGAGATGGATCGCATGGTTCATGAGCAGCCGTGGCCCCAGCGCACCGATGTCCGTGAGGGTGCCGATCGGATCGTCCGCGCGCTGCTCGGACCGTTCGAGGACATGGCTGTTGAGCATGACTCCGAGATCCCGCGCGATCTCCCAGTGCAGCCGGTTGAGGCCCCTGATGGCCCGTGCCGCGTGGGTGGCGACCTGCGCCGAGGCGAGGGGGAGCGGGTCGATGAGCTCCTTCTTCGTCCGGGTGATCAGCGAGGCGTCCCGCTCGCCCTGGAACATCGCGTAGGTGAAGCGCACGCCCGCGCCGGCCAGGGCCCGTACGTACTGGACCGTCGTGTCGTACGGGAGGGCGTCCACCCAGTCCACGAGCGTGGTCACCCCGGACTGCACGGAGTCGAGGGCGCCGAGGCGGACGAAGCGGTACATGTCCGCGGGCGTGATCCGGGAGAACGTCGCCCGGTTGCAGTCGGCCAGCCACCCGAAGAGGTCGCGGTCCGCGCAGCCGCCGCGCATCGAGGACTGCCACAGGTGGGTGTGCACGTCGACGAACCCCGGCATCACCAGCTGGCCGGAGGCATCGATCACGTGCGTGCCGGGTGGGGCGGACAACCGCTTCCCCACGGCCGCGATGACACCGTCCCGCATGAGGACGTCGGCGCCCTCGACGGTACCCAGGGGGCCGTCGCCGAGGGCGGGGTCCATGGTGAGCACGAGGGCGGCGTTCCTGAGCAGGACGGCCCGGCCCGCGGGTGCTCCCGCTTGCGGCCGGCTCCTCCCCGCGCCCAGGACGAGCGGAGCGGCCGCGGCCATTGCGAGGCCGCCCAGGATCCGGCGACGACTGGGTGCCGCTGCCTTCGGCGTAGGGACACGGGCTTCCGATAAGGGGGTCGAGGGGGGTTCGGGACACTCGCTGATCGGGTTCATGGCGTGTGGCCTCCCAACGAAACGAGGGTGGGATCGGCCTTCCCCGCGCTGACGGATGGTCAGGTGCGGCAGGGGAGGCTTGCTTGAATCGTCCATCGTGTCGACGCCATTTCGATAGAGGTGCGTCAACATTTTGTAGAAGTTGCATCCGCGGCCCAGCCCGCACCCGTGGGCGCGGGCTGGGCCTGTGCCCCCCCTTGCCGTGGATCGCCGCCACTCCGACCGTCAGTGACTTGTCGATTATCGATATGGTCCTCTAGTCTGAGGCGTATCGACAATCGATAGGGGGGAATGCGGTGAACACGCGTTTCACGAAGATCCTGGCTTCGCTGACCTTTGCACTGGCGATGCTCTGGGGGCTCAGCTTCATCGGCACGGCCGTCACGCACATGCTCGACGACGGGGCGGTCTGTGTGAAAACAGGCCTCTGGGCCAATGCCACGCTGGCGGACGGCTTGCCGATCGGCCAGGGCGTGGAAGCATCCAGCAGCACCACGCGCCTCTGCCAGAACAGCCCCTCCACGGCACAGCGCGCCGCCGATCTAGGGGGCCAACTGCCCTGGATGCTGTTCGCCTCCCTCGCGCTGCTGCTCTTCTCCCGGCTGCTCGATGCCGTCGTGTCACAAGGGCCGTTCACCGACAAGGTGGCGCGACGGCTCACCGTTCTCGGCTGGTTCGTCACCGTCGGCACACCGCTCGCGGGCCTCGTCGCAGGCTGGTCGCAGTCCTGGCTGGTCGCCAGCATGGTGCCCATCGAGAGCTCCGGGCCGACGGTCTCCGAGCCCCAGGTGCTCATCCTCGCCGGCCTTGCCGCTGTCATCATGGGGAAGATCATGCGCGAGGGCGTGCGCATGCGAGAGGACCTCGAAGGGACCATCTGATGTCCGAAGAGGAACTCCACTCGATCCGGATCCACCTCGACCGGGTCCTCGCCGAGCGAGGCATGACGCTCACCGAACTGTCCGCACAGGTGGGCATCACCGTCGTCAACCTGTCCGTGCTCAAGAACGGTCGGGCCAAGGCCATCCGCTTCTCCACGCTGTCCAGGATCTGCGACGTCCTCCAGTGCCAGCCGGGAGACCTGATCACCCACGACCCCGCCGACCCGGCCTGACGGTCCGGTGTCACGTCAGGTGCCGGCCGAAGAACCGGGCACCGTCCTCCACTTCGAACCACGGGGTGCCGACGTGCCCGCCCAAGTTGGCGTGCAGCGTCTTCTCCTTGCTGCCGAAGGCGTCGAACAGGTCCAGGGCGCGCTGCCGGGGATTCCCCTCGTCGTCCCATTGCAGCAGCAACAGCAGCGGGATGGTGATCTGCCGGGCCTCTTCGCGCTGGGCTGGGGGCACGAACCCCCCGGCGAAGAAGCCGGCGGCAGCGATGCGGGGCTCGACCGCCGCCAAGTGGATGCCGACGGCGGTCCACCCGGAGTACCCCACCGGGCCGCCGATCTCCGGCAGCGCCAGGAGGGCGTCCAGAGTGGTCCGCCATTCCGGGACCGCCCTCTCGACCAGAGAACCGACCAAGGTCTCGAAGATCTCGTCGGTCGGTCGGCCGTCCTGCATCGCCCGGCGGAGTTCGTCGCGGGCCCGCTCGTCGGCGGCGGAACGGGGCCGGTCACCGCAGCCGGCGGCATCGATGGTGGCCACGGCGTAGCCGGACGCCGCGGAGTGCCGGGCCCGGGCCACCAGCCGGGGCTGGTTCTTGGGCAGGCCGTTGTTGTGGGCCATCAGGATCAGCGGGGCCGGTGCGGCGGATCCGGGCGTCCACAGGGTGCCGGGGATCTCGCCGAGGGTGAACTCGCGCTCGACGACGCCGGTGTCGAGGCGCTGTTCGGAAATGAAGTGCACGATCGTGCCTTTCGGGAGTGCTCAGATCGGCGCTCCCGGACGACCTATCGCCCGACCGTGACCCCGGAGGGGAGCACCCATGTCGATACTGCGTTCACGGGTACCACCTCCTCGATCTCTCGCACGGCCTCCGGGAGGCTAGCAGCGGTTCCCATAGTCCGACAACGGACTTTCCCGGCGGCTCCGTGGACGGATCGCCCTTACGGCAGCTCGTGGATGAAGTGGTGGTGCGGGCCGATGCCGGGGACGGTGTACCGGTCGCCGACGGGGGTGAAGTCGTGGTGTTCGTAGAAGCCGGCCGCGGCGAGTCGGCCACTGCACCAGACGAGCCGGCCGCCGCGCGCGGCGCACGCGTCGAGGCCCGCGCGTAGGACGGCCTTGCCGAAGCCCTGCCCGCGTACGTCCGGGTCACTGGCAAGCTTGCGCAGCCTCCACACCCCCTCGGTCGCGAAGGCCGCCAGTGCGGGGGTGTCGGGCAGGGGTTCGGTGCTGAAGGTGGCGCAGGCCCCGAGGCCACCGCTGTCGGCGCGGGCCGCGAGATGAAAGGTGTCCGGCAGCAGGTCGACCTCGGTGAGCGCGCTCGCCCGGGGCTGCCCCGGCCGCAGGACCCGCTGGCGAAGGTCCAGGATCTCTTCGACCGGGACGAAGGTGACGAACACGGTGTACCTCTCCTGACAGGGCTCGCGGTGCTCCGGCCCACCGGGTGTTGTCCCACGACCTTTGCCGGGAAGGCGGCCCGGACGCGGCCGACGCGCCGGCGTCATCCTCGGCGTCGGGCACGTTCACGGCACCGTGGAACCCGTCGCCCCACCGGTCTGACCCGACGCCGCCGGGGACCTGGTGCACGGGGTGGCGGCCGGGCAGGTACTTTGCTCGGGTGAGTCTCCTTGATGATGTGGCAGAACGTGACGGCTGGCAGTGCTGGGTGTGCGACGAAGCGGTGGATCCCGACGAGTCGGTGAACGACCCGCGGGGGCCCAGTGTCGACAGCCGGACGGCCGACCGGAAGGCCAAGATCGCCGAGCGGCTCGCGCACCGCGGGTGCAACAGCCGCAAGGGTGCGGTCAAGGTGGTCATCGCCTGGCCGGAGCGCTTGTACGTGGTCGAGCCCGCCCCGCTGATCGCTGTGGCCGAGAGGCTGGAGCGCAAGGGCGGCCGCGAGATGGTGGGTCGCTGCCCGACCAAGAAGGACGCCCAAGAGACGGCTGATTGGCTGGTGGACCGCTTTTCCCGGCTGGTACCGGGGCTGCCGGTGACCGCCGACATCCAGGCCGGCGGCGGCCAGTTCCTCGTCGTCCTGGCCACCGGTCGCCGCTGACCGGGGACCATCCGCGCACACTCCCGCCGAGGCGGAGACCGTCCGGACGCGCGAGTTCGGACGGTACGGGCGTGTGCGAGCCGGGCCGAAGCGGTGGGACCGTGACTCCGGCCAGGTGGCCGTGCCGCTGGACGCTCCGCCCCAGCCGGCGCTGACCGGAACCGGATCTCGGCCGGTCGCACCGACGCACAGCGTGACCTGCGCAGATGCCGCTCGTTCGGACGTGCCGCGCGATTCCTACCGGCTGAGCACAGGGGGGTATTGTCGTCCGGTCGCGGACGGCAATCGGGTCGTCCGCTCACGTCAGGGGAGCCGACATGACTGATCTGAACTCGCTGCGGGCGAGCCTTGCGTCAGGTGAGCACGAGTTCGCCGACACCTTGTCCTTCGTCGCCGCGCATTACGAGTACCAGCCGCAGGCGTTCCGCAACGGGGACCTGGACAATGCCGCGGGCGAGAACGAAGGGTCCTGCAAGACGCTGGGACTGGCCCTGCTGGAAGGGCTGAGCGACCAAGAGGCGCTGCTGGCATTCGGTGAGTACTACCGCAGCGTGCTGGCGACGCCGGACGGCACTGATCACGGCAACATTCGCAACCTCCTGGCCCACGGCCTGGGAGGCGTGAGCTTCGCCGGGAACCCGCTGGCCCGCAAGAGCTGAACGGCGATATCCGGGCGAGCGCCATCCGCCCCGACCGCGCCTTCTCCGGCGCGCGGCTTTCCGAGGCGTGCGCCGCGCTGCCGGAGGCGAAACCGACGCCCCGCCGTCCGCGGTCTGAGGGGAGAGGCGGGCCTCAGTCGAGGTAGGTGTAGCCGAGCGGATTGCTGAGCCGCCCGCAGTCGGTGCCCGCGTAGACGGAGACGGTGGCGGCCGTGGGCCACGGGGGTGCGATGGCGACGATGGAGGTGTCACTGAGCACCACCACGTCCGAAGCCTCCTGCCCGGTGAAGCATCCGTCGGCCCCCAGGGTGCCGAAGAACACCCGTGTATAGGTGCTGAGGTCGGAACCGCTCAACGTCACCTGATTGCCGCCGCTCCGAGGGCCGGCATCCGGCTGAACCGCGACGAGCTGCCCCTGCGGAACCCCGTCCGGGGAACCGGGCCGACTGAAGGGCACCCCGGCCGCACAGTGCCCGGGCCCAGCGGCCTCGGCCCGCGGTGCGGAGTGACCCAGCGGCAGGTTGCACAGGAACACCGCTGTGAGGAGGAAGCCGATCCGGCGCTGGGTACGCGTCATGGCGAAGAAGCCTTCCGACGAAGCGGGAGAAACCGGGGCATCCGGGCCGCCCCATCATGACGAGGCGGTGCTGCGCGAATCCAGCACAAACGCCTGATGTCGCGGATGGCCGAGGCAGCCCTGGCCATTTGGCCGAGGCCCCTCACCCGGAGGTCCGGCACGCTGGAGGGTCCAGCCGATCGGGATGAACATCGCTCCCGATCCGGCTCCCGTTCTCGCTCCCCGGCTCGTGTCGATCGCAGGACGGACGTCCCGTGACTCCGAGGTGTCCCCGCCGGTCTCCTTCGGAACCCCACTGGCGCTCTTCTCCTGGCTGTTGTTCCCCGGCCGGGACACTCTCCTTACCTCGTTCAGGCTTCTGCTCGTCGGCTCGGCCCTGACCGCCCTGGGAGCTCTCGTCGTACGACGGCGTACCAGCCCGCCCCTGATCCGTGCCGTGGCCGTGCCGTGGTTGTCCGTACCCCCGGCACTCCTCGCCCTGGCCACCCTGGTTCGCCCTGATGATGCCCCCCTGTGGACGTCTGCCCGGGCGCGTCAGCGGACCGGACCGGACCGGGCCGGGGCAGGCCCGGCGGCGGGCCTTCGGCGAAGAACGGAGCCCGGTCCCGGGAGCACCGGCCGATAATGTGTGGCCGCCGCGTTCGCACCGGGGCAGGGTGTGGCGTGATGAGCTATGACGACGAGACGTCCCGCACCCTGTCCTACGCCCGCCACGACACGCTGGAAGGGCTGCTGCAGCGCGGCCGGGGGCTGGGTGCGCAGCGCGCACGGTGTGCCCCGGCGGCCGCCGCGCCGTTCGTGTACGACGGGATCCGCCGGGACTGGAAGTGGGATTCCCAGTGCGACGACCGCTACCTCTACCAGGCGCGGCTGATCCGGGACCTGAAGCTGTCGCCGGCGCCGGTCGCCGACCAGCTGGCGGGGGATGAGGAGGAGTGTCCGCGGGTCGCCCCTGTGCTGAGGCTGCTCGCCCTCGCCGGTTCGGACGAGGCCCGGGAGGGGCTCCGCGCATACATTCGGACGGGCAAGCACTGGGTTTCGGTACTGCAGTCGGTCGCGGACAGCTGGCCGACCGAGTGGTGGGAGGACCTGGGTGATGTCGCGCGCGCCCGGATCGGCGGGGAGGAGGAGCTTCCGTGGTCCGCCGAACCGTGGGGCCGGTTCGGAATCCAGGTGCCGGGCCGCACGTTCCGTCCGCGGCCGTCCCTCGGCGGCCTGAGCGACGAGGAGCTGCTCGCCCTCCTGGCCGCCGACGGTACGGAGTTCAACACGAAGGTCGATGCACTGCGTGCTCTGGCCGGGCGGGAGCCCGCCGAGGGGCTGATCCCGCTCGTACCCTCGCTCGGAGCCCGGGACGGCAGCAGGCCCTTGCCCCTGCTCCGGCGGGCGGTCGACCGACTCGGAGCCCTCGCCGTCCCGGCGGCACGCGGGTGGGCCGTGGACGGGCAGGAGTGGCTGGCCCGGCTGGGGGCGTACGTCCTGGCCGATCACCCCGGGCCCGAGGCGATACCGGGGCTGGTGGCCGAACTCGCCGAACAGTGGGAGACGCGCACCTGGTGCGGTCCCGACACCACGGCCAAGAGGCTGGCACGCTTCGGACCCGAGGCCGCCGACGCGGTGCCCGTCCTGTGGCGCTATTGGCGGCACACCCCGCATTCGTACGAGCGTACCGACTACCTGACAGCACTCGCCGCGATCGACCCGTCCGGCCTGGACGACGCGTACACCGAGTCCCTCTGGGACTGTGAGGAACGCGCACGGCTCCTGGGCATCGCCTCGGCACCCCACAATCCGCAGACCCTGCACCGCATCGCCGAACTCCGCGACGACCCGATGGAAGAACCGGAGGTACGGGCCGCCGCCGGAGCGAGTCTGGCCGCAGGCCCTCCGGACGGCCTGCGGCTACGGGCTAGCGGCTGAGCGACCTGAGCGCCGACGCGTCGTACGGCTTCAGCTCGTCGAAGCGGTTGCCGAGGACCTTCGCCGCCCACTGCGGGTCCTGGAGCAGCGCCCGGCCGACGGCGACCATGTCGAACTCGTCGCGTTCCATGCGGTCCAGGAGGTTGTCGAGGTCGCCGAGCGCCGCGCCCTCGCCGGCGAAGGCGCGGAGGAAGTCGCCGTCGAGACCGACCGAGCCGACGGTGATGGCCGGCCGGCCGGTGAGCTTCTTGCTCCAGCCCGCCAGGTTCAGGTCCGAGCCCTCGAACTCAGGGAGCCAGTAGCGCCGGGTGGAGGCGTGGAACGCGTCGACGCCCGCCGCCGCCAGCGGGGCCAGGATGGCCTCCAGTTCCTCCGGGGTCTGCGCGAGCCGTCCGTCGTAGGCCTCCTGCTTCCACTGGGAGTAGCGGAAGATCACCGGGAAGTCGGCCGCGACGCGCTCACGGACCGCGGTCACGATCTCCGCGGCGAACTTCGTACGGGCCACCGCGTCGCCGCCGTAGGCGTCGGTGCGGCGGTTGGTCCGCTCCCAGAGGAACTGGTCGATCAGGTAGCCGTGGGCGCCGTGCAGTTCGACACCGTCGAAGCCGATCCGCTCGGCCTCCGCCGCGGCGTCGGCGAACGCGCCGATGACGTCGTCGAGGTCGGTGCGGGTCATCGCCTTGCCGGTCCCCTCGGTGCCGTCGACGCGGATGCCGGAGGGGCCGACGGCCGGAGCGTCGGCGTACGGTGCCTCGCCCTGCTTGCGCACCATGCCTATGTGCCACAGCTGGGGCACGATCGTGCCGCCCGCGTCGTGCACGGCCGCGGCGACCTTCGCCCACCCCGCCAGCTGGTCCTCTCCGTGGAACCGCGGCACCCGGTCGCTCTGCCCGGCGGAGTCGTGACCGACGTAGGTGCCCTCGGTGACGATCAAGCCCACGCCCGCGGCGGCCCGGCTGGCGTAGTACGCCTGCACGTCCTCGCCGGGCACGCCGCCGGGGGAGAACTGCCGCGTCATCGGCGCCATCGCGATGCGGTTGGGGACGGTCAGGCCGTTCAGGGTGAGCGGCCGGGACAGGATCTCGGCGGCGCGTGAGGCGGGGGCCGTGGTGACGGTCATGCGGGTCCTCCGGGTTGCGGCTGTGACTCGTCGGGTGGCAACGAGAAGTGCATAGTACACAGGCTATGTATCATGCATATTGCGAGGTCGGTCGTCGTGCGATGCCACCTCACGCGGACCGGGCCGTACGGGGGCCGTCGTGGCCGGGTTCCAGGGTTCGCGATAATGGGGCGTCGGAAGGAGCGGGGAGGCGTAGTGCTGGAGAAACTGGAGCGGGAGCTGATGCTGCTCTCGCGGCACCAGGTGCTGGCCCGGCGCGAGCGCGATCCCGAACGCCTGGAGCGGTCGGCGTACCTGCTGCTCAGCCGGATCGACACACAAGGCCCCATGTCCATCGGGCAGTTGTCGGAGGCCTTCGGGCTCGACACCTCGACCGTGAACCGCCAGACGGCCGCATTGCTGCGCTGTGGACTGGCCGAGCGCGTCGCGGACCCCGAGGGCGGCATGGCCCGTAAGCTGCGCATCACCGTCGAAGGCGGGCGTCGGCTCGCCGCAGACCGTGAGGTCAACCGGTCCTGCCTGGCCCGGGTGGTCGCCGGCTGGTCCCCCGAGGAAGTGCGGGAGCTGGAGGACGTCCTGGTCCGTCTCAATCGCAGCGCCGAGGCCCTCGAAGGGCGGTACTGGCCGCGCACGGAGGATGACGACGCCCGCGCGGCATGCCACCCGCCGGCCCCGCACGAATCCCCGGCCCCCGCTCCGCCGTCACCCGCGCCCCCTGCGACGTAGGTGTCGGGCCGCGGCTCGTACCTCCGCTCATCTCCTTGCCGGGGCGGTCAGACTCGCGGACGATGCTGCAAGGCCCCCTCCGTCCGGTTCCGCCGGGCCCTTGCCGGGGCATCGAAAAAAGGGGGAAAGAGTGACAAAGCATCACATTTCAAGGAAGCGTTCCCGCACGACGGTGTCCGCACTGGTACCGCTCTTCGTACTCGCCGGGCTACTGCTGGGCCCCGCGGCGACCGCCACGGCAGCCGCGGCATCCGTCCGCCAGGCTCCCGCGGCCGCGGCCCTCCCGCAGAGCCCCCTCCTCGCCGGCGCCGGCGCGGTGACCGTGCTTCGCACGCCCACGTCGTCCCAAGTCCAGGCCACCACCGGCAACAAGAAGAAAAAGAAGAGCAAGAAGAAGGGCGGGCTCTTCAAGACCCTCGCCATCGTCGTGCTCCTCGTCATCGTCCTGCTCGTGATCTTCTTCGGGGTCCGCATGGCTCTGCGCCGCAGGTCCTCCTAAGGCTTGACCGGCCGATCGCGTGTCGCGTCCCTCCACCCGGGTGGTGCCACTGGGGCAGCCCTGGCCAACGGGGGCCGGACGCGATCGGCGGTACGACTCCTCTTCGCCGTTCCCGGGTGCGGAGCCGGTCCGCGACCGGTCGTGGGCCGCAAGTCGTGGGCCGTGAGTAGTGAGTCGTGAGTGGTGAGACGTGGGTCGTCCACAGTCCCGACGGCGTTGTCAGTGGCTCCGCCTAACGTCCCGTTCATGACGCGAACCGCACACACCTTCGCCTATGTCCGCCCCTCCTCTCTGACCTCCGCCGCGACGGGCCGGTCCCTCGGGCTGGAGACCGCGGGCGGGCTGACCCCGGCCGGGGCCGAGGCCCACCCGCAGTTCTTCGCAGGGTTCCTGAGTGCCCCTCAGGCGGCCGCGCGTGCCCTGCTCGCCGTCGCGGACGTGGCCGCGGCCCGCTACTACCGCCGCACCCTGCTGGCCTCCCTCGATCCGGTGGTCACCGGCAACGGCGACCGGTTGCGCTTCGAGTCCTTCTCCGGCTGCTGCGGTGTGTACGCCCGGCTCGACGTGCTGCCCGAGGGCCTGCGCGACGCCGACACCGGCCACGGCACCACCAACGTCGACGTCAACAACCCGCTGCGCGAGGCGCTGTCCCGGCTCACCGGGGACGACCCCCTGCACCTGCGGGTCGGCCCCGACGAGATGGCGGTCACCACCCTGGACGGCGCGGTCGTCGAGAAGAAGGTGCCGCTGCCCGACCGCTGGCTGCGCGGCTTCGCCGAATCCCAGGCCATCACCACCGGGTTCGACCTGCGCGGCGAACTGGGCGCCGCCGAAACAGCCCGCTTCCTGCGCTCCCTCCCGCGAACCCCCGCGGGCGGAGCAGGTGGGGGCCGGCCGCTCTGGGTGGTTCCCGCGGGCCGTGCGCTGCGCCCCACCACCCGGCCCGTCCCCGGCGCGGTCTGCCTGCCCGGCCCCGAGCGCCTCGCCGCCCTCCAGCGGGTACTGCGCCAGGCCACCGGCCTGCGCGTGTACGGTCCCGCGGCGGACGGCGCCAACCCCACCGCCTCCGCCTGGGAGATCGGCCTGCCCGGCATGCGGCTCACCCTCACCCTCTCCCCGCAGGCCGACCGCGGCTTCTCCGGTGAAGGCGCCGTCCTGGAGGCCCTCGCCACCGACGCGGCGGCCGAGGACGCCGAGCTGATCTCCGTCCTGCTCGCCTGGGAACCGCGCATCGACCCGGCCGACCTCGCCGAGCAGTCGGGCCTCCCGGTCGAGCGGGTGCGGGCCGCACTCACCCGACTCGGCACCGCCGGCCGGGTCGGCTACGACATCGCCGAAGCCGCGTACTTCCACCGCGAACTGCCCTACGACGCCCGGCGAGCCGAACGCCACAACCCGCGCCTCGTCGCCGCCCGCGCGCTGCTGGAGGCCGGCGCGGTCACCCTGGACCGCCCCGGCACCTCCGTGGTGGCCTCCGGTGAACGCCGTTACCAGGTGCGCGAGTCCGGAGGCGCCCTCAGCTGCACCTGCCAGTGGTGGGCCGACCACCGCGGCCGCCGCGGCCCCTGCAAACACGCCCTCGCCACCCGCATGGCGCTCCGGGCCGCCACCGACACCGCCCGAGCCGCCACCAGCACCGCTTCCGTCAGCACCGCTTCCGTCAGCACCGCTTCCACCGGAGTCGCACGATGAACACCACCTCCGCCCCCGCGCAGGCCCCCACCGACGGCGCCATCGAGGCGGTACGAGCCGGACGCACCGCCGAACTGCCCGACCTCCTCAAGGCGCTGGACCGTACGCAGCGCCGGGACCTGCTCGTCGTCCTGAAGCGGATGCGCGGCGAACTGCGTACCCAGGGCTGGGACAACTGGCAGCAACGGGCGCTGATGGGCCAGGCCCTGGTGGTCGCCGGAGCCGGCTGCCACACCGGCGCGGCGGCCGCGGCCGCCTGGATCGGCGCCGCGGACATGCGCCGCTGGCAGACGCTGCCCACGGGCGTCCTGCTCGACGTCCTGGCCGACCGGGACCCCCAGTGGCTGGGCGACCTCGCCCACCGGCTGGCCGCCCGGGCCTCCACCGTCGAGCAGGACTACGCGCTGATCATCGAACTCGTCCGCATCACCGGCTGCCCGATGCCCACCACCGACGGCTGCGTCGAGGGCTGGGCGATGGCCCTGGACACCTCCCGCACCCCGCTCGGCCACGCCCTGCGCGACGACCCCCACGTCACCACCCTCGTGCCGCGCCTCTTCGAAACCGCCGAGCCGGTCCGATCCTTCGGCTGGCGCTGCGACCCGGACGATCCCGACCACTGGCCGGCAGCCGTGGCCGGCCTTGCCGAGGCCGGCATCGTGGACCGTGCCGCGCTCCTCGACGGATGCACGGCCCGCCTGCTGCGCGGCGGCAAGGCCGGACAGCTGAAGCCCTACCAGGCCATCTGGCAGGGACTCCGTCCGACCGAAGAGGAGGAGCGCGAGCGCGCCGCCGACTGGATCGCGCTGACCGCCGACGCCCCGTCCCCCGTGGCCGGGCACGCCCAGCGGATACTGGCCCGGCTCGCCGCGGCGGGCCACCTCACCCCCCGACTGCTGGCCGAGATGTCGGCAGCCGTCCTCTTCCGCCCCGAGAAGAAGCTCGTCCGCGCCCAGCTGGTACTGATGGGCAAGGAGCTCCGCCGTGACCCGGCCACCGCACCCGAGCTGCTGGCGGTGCTGGGCGAAGCCTTCGGGCACACCGACACCGACATCCAGGAGCGCGCCCTCAAGCTGGCCGCCGCCCACCTCACCGACGACCCCGTCCTACGCGCCGAACTCGCCGGGCAGGCCCAGTCGCTGAGCCCGGCCCACCGGACCCGTGCCGTCGAACTCCTCGGGCAGGACGCGGCCGTCCCTGCCGACGACGCCGCTCCCTACCAGGAGTTCCTCCCGCCGCCCCCGCTCCCGGCCCCGCTCGCACCGGCCCCCGGGACGGTACCGGAGACCGTGGAACTCGTAGCCGCCGTCATCAACTCCCGCACCACGACCGTCGAGGAGTTCGAGCGAGCCCTGGACGGCCTGGTCCGGCACGCCCACCGGGACCGTGCGGCCCTCAACGCAGTGCTGCGCCCTGCGCTCGCCGACCAGTGGTGGCTCGACCCCGCCCGGGCCCACTGGTACACCGGCGAACTGGCCGGGCTCGCGCACGTCGCCGCCGCCGTCATGGACGCGCGCCCGATGGGCCCGGCGCCGGAGGCGCTCGGGGGCTGGCGCAGCGACTGCCACCACACGGCGTTCACCGTCGCCCGCCAGGCGCGCCTGGTCGAAGCCGCCCGGCACGTCACGACCCGGCCGCTGCCCTTCCTGCTCGCCACCCCCACAGGGCAGACCGGCACCCTGGATCCCCAGGTGCTCGTCGAGCGCCTCACCGAGTACGGGCGCCTCGGCGAGCAGCCCGCCCCGGTGGACTTCGCGCAGGCCCTGCTGCGGGTTCGCCGCGACGCCTCCGCCGTTCCTGCCGCGGCGGCCCTCGGCACACCGGAGGGGGACAGGCTGGCGGCCTGGCTCGGCGAGGCCGGAGAGGCCGGGGCCGTCACCCGCCGCACCGCGTCGGCCGTACCGCACGCCTACGGGGAGACCCCGGCGGGGCTGGTCCTCGACACGGCGGAACGCACCACTCTGCTCCGGGAGTTCCCCGAGGCCTTCCACGAGCTCGCGCAGGCACGCAAAGCCACCAGCCGCTGCTGGGACGGCGGGGACGAGGCCCTGCTGATCGCGGCCCTACCCGAGGACCGGGAGACACTGGCAGCATGGTGGCTCCCCGCGATCACGGCCTGCGCCGTCCACGAAGGGCGGGGCGGCCTCGCCGTACTCCCGGGGCTCGCCGCGGCCGGCGGCCCCGCCGGCCCGGCCCTGCACCTCGCCGTGGCCACCGGCCTCGGCGCCCGCCACCCCGAAGACCGGCTGCGGGCCGCGGACGCGCTGCTCACCCTCGCCGCCCGGGAGGAACTGGACGCAGGGCGCCTGGGCGCGGACCTGGGCGAACTCCTGAACCTGGGCACGGTCAAACCCAACCGGCTCGCCGACTCGCTGCGCACCTCCGCCGCGACCGGCGCCTGCGCGACCACCTGGGCCGTCCTGGCCGCCGTGCTCCCCGCACTGCTCACCGGCACGGTCGACGCGAGGGGCGCCGGAGACCTCCTCGCGACGGCCGCCGACTGCGTGGAGCAGTCGGGAACGGCGTCGCCCGAGCCGGCGGGCCTCGCCGAGGCCGCGTCCCGCCCCGGCCGCTCCCGCCTGGTCACCCAGGCGTCCCGCCTCCGCGACGCACTCCGACGCAACGCGCAGGGTCCGGCCGCGCGGGGCGAGTAGCGGCCGCCCGCGGCGAGGGCGGCCGGCGCCGGGTCCTGCGCGGTGCGCCATCTGCCGCCTTCAGGCCCGGCTGATCCGGAGAACCGGGATATCCCTGTCGGTCCCCTTCTGGTACTCCTCGTAGCGGGGGAAGACGGAGAGCAGGAGCGGCCATACCCTGGCCTTCTCCTCCGCGGGCAGGACGTCGACGCGTGCCCGGAAGCGTTCGCCCAGGACCCGTACGTGCACCTCGGGATTGGCCTCGACGCTCGCGAACCACATCGGGTGCTTGGCGGCCCCTCCGTTGGAGGCCACGATCAGATGGCTGTCACCGTCTTGCGCGTGGATGAGGACGGTGCGGTGCCAGGCACCGCTGACGCGGCCCTGGTAGTCCAGCAACAAGCAGGGCGAGCCGTTCATGTCGGTACTCTCCGTGCCGTCCGATTCCTCGTACCTGATGCCTTGGTCGCGGACCTGTGGATGGGGGCTCAGTTTCACAGTGGCCGGGTCGTAGGCAGTCATGTGGATCCTCCGGAGACGAATGGCAGCGTCATCGATCATCCACCATTCGAAGCGGTGCCGGATCCGGGGCGAGGGTGCCGTGAGCCCCAGGTCATCGACCTGGGGCCGCGGTCAGCCGGTGGGCCGGGTCACTTGGACTGCGTGGACAGGCTCACCCCGCTGAAGTCCTGCGCGGCGGCGAGGCTGAAATACAGCCATCCGGAAGGCGGATTGTCCACCGTCAGGGTCTCGCTGTTGCCGGGGTTGACGGACTTGGCCTGGTGGCTGCTCGTGGTGGCCCAGCTGGTGCCGCCGTAGTACAGGTCGGCATTGCCGGTGCCTCCGCTGCTGGTGATGGTCAGCTGCTTGACCCCGGCCGGCAGGTACACGAAGTGGTAGCTGTAGTTCCCGGCGGTGGCAGAGAGGCCATCCCGGCGGCAGTGCCCGTCGAACTGACGGGGATCGCTGATGGTGCACACCGGGGTGGAGGGGGCCTCGGGCAGGGGGCCGCAGTCGTTGGTCGCGCAGGCGGTCGTCAGCCAGGTGGCGAAGCCGGCGTCGTAGGTGGTGCCGATGGTCTGCTTCAGGAAGGTGCGGGCACCGTTCCAGTCACCGGTGCGGTACTTGCCGAGCACGGTCTCCACGTCGGCGGGGTGGGCCTGGAGCATGTAGCGGACCGCCAGGAAGCCCCAGCGGTAGACCCGGTTCGAGTTGACCTCGGGGTCCGCGTCCTGGCCGTAGACGGTGTCGAAGAGGTCGCTGAGCTTGTAGGTCTTCTTGCCGGCCTCGGCGATCGCGTCTGCGTTGCGCTCGCCCCGGTAGCCGAACGAGATGTTCTCGGCGATGCCCTCGACCCACCAGATGGTCGGCGTGACGATGCCGGCCTCGAAGTCGCCCGCCATGTTGTAGCGGCCGTCGAGGTAGTGGGTGTACTCGTGGTTGAGGTTCCAGATCTGGAAGTCCGGACGCAGCCAGTGCGCCTCGTGGGCGATGAACCGGGCCTGGTTGCCTGCGGCGGCCGGGTTGCCCTCCTCGTACATGCCGCCGTTGTCCACGTCGATGTCGTAGATGGCCCAGGCGTACAACGAGTAGTTGGTGTAGTCGTCGAAGACGACGACCTCGAGGTTGGTGTTCACGTCACCGGGGATCGCGCCCTTGTCGCCGATGACCCGGTGGAAGTAGGCGTCCTGGTTGACCAGGCTGGTACAGGTGCTCGCCAGCTGGCCGGGGGACATGTCCTGAGCGCGGATCTTCAGGCCCGGGGTGCAGGTGTGCTGGATCGGCAGGATGGCCGGGAGCACGCGTGCGCCCAGGTCGCAGATGGCGTAGGCCGCGCAGTTGTTCCTGTCGTACTGGCGCGTGTACCAGCCCAGGTTCATGGTGATCGGCGCGGTGGGGCCGACGTTCGGGTACCGGTTGATCAGGTCCTTGAGCAGCGGGCGGACCCGGTCCTTGAGCTCGGGGACGTCGAGGGCGTGGCCGAGGAAGCGGCCGACGTTGCTGACGACGTCCAGGCGGTTGAGCTGCGCGCCGTTGCGCGTGATGAAGCCGGCCCAGGTATTGAGGATGGCGGGGTCGGCCTTGAGGGCGGCCCGCCAGCCGCGGTCGTCGTTCTTGGCCTTGAAGCCGTTCTCGACGACCCACTCGACGTGCTGCATGGCGAGGTTCATCTGGCCGGGCCACGTGCCGTCGTAGCTGCCGAGCATCCACTTGACGACTCCGGCGTAGCGGCCGGCCGCGTGGGTGCTGTCGATCAGGGTGACGACCTCGTTCAGGATCTCACCGTTGGCGTCCGTGACGTCCTTGCTGCGCGGGGAGGCGAAGAAGGCGTCCAGCGCGCCGCGCGCGGCACCGTCGAGCGCCGTGCCGTAGGGGCCGACGACGTCCCCGTGGTTGTCCTGGACGTAGTAGCCGGCCCGCAGGAACAGCACCAACTGGCCGACTGAGGCGCTGTTGCCGCCCGAATAGGTGGCGGAGGCCTCGCGCAGCGCGTGGGCGACGGTCACCATCTGGGCTTCGTTGAACGCCTTCCGCGCGTTCTCCCCGGTGAGGTTGAACAGCGGGTACGTACAGCTGATCCGGGGGAGTGCCTTGAGCTGCTGGACCAGGGCGCCGCCGGTCGCGTTGATCACGCCGGAGAGGTCGCCGCACTCGTCCCCGGCTGCGGCCGAGGACCGCCGGCCGTCCTTGCCGGACTTGGGCGGTTGTACGGGCTGTACGGGGTTCACGGTCGGCGCGGGGGCGATGGCGGACTCCTCGGCGCTGTCCTGCGAGGAGATCCGGAAGCGGGAGCCGTTGCTCATCGCGTCGGGCGACTTGGGGACCGGGATCGACCGCGGCGCCGTGGCCGAGGCTGCCCGTACGTACGGACCGGCCGGGGTCGCGGCGCCGGCGGAGGCGGCCTGGCTCTGTGGCGCGAGCAGACCGAGCGCAAGGAAGGCGGCTGCGCCCAGCGCGGGAAGTCTGCGCGCGTTGGCCTTCGATATCCGGAAGGGATGCATCTGCGGGGGCCTCCGGGGCCGTTGTGGCCACGTGCTGGTAACACGGGCGTTTGATGTGTGACATGTAAAATTTCACATGTCGCATCGCGCCGGAAGTCTTTTGGCCGAATTGGCACCTGGCGCCACCAGACCGCTCCTGCAGTGATCCGGTCGGTAGAGCGGCCCGGCAGGGTGGCTCGATCCGAGGCGCCCGGAAGTGTCTCGCGGCCTGGACGGCCGCGAGACACTGAACCGCTACTTCGGGCAGGTGTCGTGGGTCACCTTGCCGCCGGCGGTGGCGGCGGTGTCGGGGTTGACCGTCAGGCACAGGCCGGTCCACTGGTTGATGAACCTGAAGGCGGTCCGGCGCTCGGTTCCGACCTCGACCTGCGTCGGCATGATGTTCCACATCTGGTTCCCGGAGAACCAGCGGTTCTCGCAGCCCCACCAGAAGAGCTGGGTCCCGGCTGACGGCGGGGTGCCGTTGTTCCACGGGATGGTCAGGCACATGCCGTTGCTGGACTTGATCCAGTAGTAGCCCTGACCGTCGTACGAGGGTGTCACGGCGGCCCACTGGTGGCTGCTCGGCGCCGTCGACTGACATGTGCGCTGGGTGACCAGACCGCCCGTCTTGGTGCTGTCGAACTCCGGGCCCCGCACCATGCACTTGCCGTACTTGGTGTCGACGTAGGTCTTGTCGGCATTGACCAGCCAGATCGCCTGGTGGCCACCGGCAACGGTGTAGCCCTTGTTGCGGTCGATGATGTTCTGGATCAGGGCCCAGCCGGGGAAGTCCATCATGACGATGCCGAGGTGGCCGTTGCCGCCGCCGGAGTTCAGGTACTGCATCAGCCGGAAATTCACGCCTTGGACCGCGGGCTGACCGTTGGCCCATCCGTACCCGCCGGCGAATTGCGCAGGGGACATGAGGTCGCCGTTGTAGTCGGACGCGGACGTGTACGTCACGAACATCTCACCGCTGCCGTCCCGGACGGCCTTGTCGATGTTGTCCTTGACGAAGCCGAACTTCTGGGGGATGCCATCCGGCTCCCAGTGGTCCTCCTTGTGGCTGTTGAAGGTGTTGATCCCGTACTGACCGTCGACGTTGTCGAAGCTGCCCAGCACGATCTTTCCCCGGACTTGCGAGAGGCGCGGCACGTACGCCACGGATCCCTTGGCGATCGAAGGGGAGTAGAACAGGTTCGGGTAGCGCTCCGTGTAACCCTTGAAGATCTCTTCGATCTTCGCGCTGTCGACGCTCGTCGGATCGTTCGCACAATCGAATGTGCCGACGTTCCCGCGGGGGCACTCGGCCCTCAAGCGCATGACGACGGTCTCGTTCTTGTGCTTGCCGAGGAAGTCCTTGGCCTTTGTCAGGACGTCATCGAAGTTGGCGTCCTGGTACGACGATCCGTGATGAATCGTGAAGTACTTGCCCTCGGTGACGCGGACCCGGACGTCAACGGCGCGGATTCCCCGCTCCAACTGCGCCGTCAAGGTGTTCGCGCTCTTTCCGAAGTTCTGCTGCGTCTCCGCAGGAGGTCCTCCTTGGATGGAAAGGGAGTCGTGGGTACCGGGAAGCGACAGGGCCGCGAGCCATGTGCCGCCGGCGATGTCCTTCATCCAGTCGGCGTTCGTCGCCGACCCGATGTTGCCGTAAGCGTCCCCGAAATTGCTCCCGTGGGCTCGGGCGGGAGTCGGCGCGAGGAGAGCGCTGCTGCCGGCGACACCGAGCACGACCGCGCCGGCTGCGACACCGGTCACCATCCGACGTGCCAGTCGGCGAAGCCGTGGGAGTGACCCCTGATGGACCTGATGAATGGATGATCGAGGCATGTAAGTCCTACTCGGATCAAGGGTGGCCAGGATCTACGGCCAATCGGTCAATGAGGGCGGCGGATGCCGCCGCGGCCCCCCGCCCGCCCGCAACCTCTTGTGGCGGGCGGGCGGGCGGGCGGGCGGGCGGGCGGGCGGGCGGGCGGGCGAGGGGGAGGCCGGGGACCGGCCTCCCGTACCGCCGTCGGCTCAGGGAAGTGGGATCACTTGCCCAGGTAGGCGTTGATGATCGTGACCTCGGAGACGTTGCCCTGCTTGTCGGTGACCTGCGCCCGGAAGGAGATCCCCCGGTCCTTCGCGGGGTTCCGGACGGAGAACGCGCCGTCGGTGACCGTGACGCGCTTCCAGGTCGTACCGCCGTCTTCGCTCACGGAGATCGCCAGCGACTTGACGTTCTTCCCCGAGGCCGCACCCTGCACGGTCACGGGTATCCGGGTGGCCTTGCCCGCGGGGGCGCGGGAGGCGATGTCGAGCGGGGCGTGGAAGCGCACCGTGGAGACCGAGAGCGCGGTCCGGTCGGCGACCTGGCCGGAACGGAAGGTGAAGCTCGTGTCGATGCGGGTGGAGACGGCGGAGATCTCGGGGGACCGCTCGACGGAGGTGGTCAGCCGGTACTCGGCGTCGGCGCCGTCGACCGTGAAGGGCTCCCAGCCGCTCAGCGGGTCCTCGTTCTCGGCGACCTTGATTCCGTCGCGGTACAGGGTCGTGGCGGCCTTGGTGAGAGAGGAGGAGCCGGCGTGGCCCGCGCCGTCGCCGAAGAGGGGTACCGAGGCGGTGATGGTCTGCTCGCCCGTCTCAGGATCGGGCGCGGTGCGGAACACGCCCAGACCCTTGCCCAGGAGCGGTGAGAACACTCCGGTGTTGAAGGTCTCGCGGTGGGAGGAGCCCGCCGCGTAGCGCTTCGGCTCCAGGGCGGCCTGGTCCGCCTCGATGCGCTGGTTGCCGTCCGCGTCAGGGGCGCCGAGCTGCCAGAAGCCGCTCCGCCAGGTCGCACCGTCGAGGGCGGAGAGCAGGAGCGTACGGGTGCCGGGAGCGGGCTGGACGGCTCCGTAGAAGTCGCCCTGGGACATGCCGGGCAGGGTGGGGGCGGCGTAGGCGTACCCGGACTTGCCGGGGGCGGGCGCGCCCATGTCCACGGAGAGCTTCGCCAGCTGGCCCGCCTTCACGTGGCGTGTGTACCCGGTGGCGAGACGGTTCGTCGCGCCGCCGAGGGCAACGTTGTACTGGGTGGCCGGGTCCTTGATGAAGGTCGCCAGCCAGCTCTGTGTCAGCGAGCCGTCGGTCACGTCCGGCCCCATGTGGGCGGAGCGGAACCCGGTGTAGCCCTTGGGGAGGACCCAGCCGTTGCCGAGGTGGCCTTCGCCGACCGTCTGTTGGTAGTACGGCAGGGCGAAGTCGGCCGTGGCCAGACCGGGAACGGTGATGTCCACCGGCTTCGCGGTGCGCGCGTCGACCGTGACCGTGGTGGTCCCGGAGACCTCCAGCCGGGGCTGGACCAGCCAGTCGACACCCTTGGTGAGGTCCGAGCCGTCCTGGTACACGGCGCCGTGGAGGGCGTAGGTGCCCTTGGGTAGGCGCAGGGTGCCGGAGCCGGACTCGTTGCTGACGCCCGTCCATATGCCGTCGGCGGCGCCGCCGATCCCGAACAGGGAGTGGGAGAACTCGCGGGCAGGGCCGCCGTCGCGGTCGACGGTCGTGATGGTGACGTCGTACGCCTCGGCCTCACGGACGGCCGCCGCGCCCGAGCGCACCGACTGGCCGCCGCCGGTGGCGGTGACGTAGGCGGAGAAGGCGCCGTCGACATCGCCGAGCCGGGTGTCGGCGCTCAGGTCGACCTCGGCGCGGCCACCGGCGGGCACGGTCACCTTGTCGGCGCCGAGTGAGAAGAACCCGGCCGGGGCGGCCTTGCCCCGGGCGTCGGTGCCGGTCACCGCGAGGTCGAGGGTGATGTCGGTGGTGCCGAGGTTGCGGTAGGCGACCTTCTTGGTGAGCGGCACGTCGTCGGCGTGCGGCCACTGGGCCGTGCCGAGGGACACCGACGGCTGCTCGGTGATCACCGTTTGGGACAGGGCCTTGTCCACCTGCACACGGCCCGTGCCCTGCTGCTGGACGCCGACCGCGCCGTCCTTGGTCGACGCGGTCAGCGCGCCCTTGAGCTCGGTCCCGGTCCAGCCGGGGTTCTTCTGCTTCAGCAGCGCCGCCGCTCCGGCCACGTGCGGGGTGGCCATGGAGGTGCCGTTGAGCTGCAGGTAACCCGGGACGGGGTGCTGGGCCCCGGGGTCGGTGTCGAGCTTGCTCCCCGGCGCCGCCGCGGCGGTGATGCCCACGCCGGGCGCGGTGAGGTCGGGCTTGACCGCGCCGTCTCCGACGCGCGGGCCCCTGCTGGAGAACTCCGCGAGCACGTCCTTGTCGTCGACGGCGCCTACGGTCAGGGCGGCGTCGGCGCTGCCGGGCGAGCCGACCGTGGACTCGCCGGCCCCGTCGTTGCCCGCGGCGATGGCGAACAGCACCCCCTTCTCCGCCGACAGCCGGTCGACGGTGGCCTCGACCGGGTCCACGCCGGGGAAGTCCCGGCTTCCGAGGCTGAGGTTGACGACGGACGCCCCTTCGGCGACGGCCCACTCCATGCCCGCGATGACCGCGGAATCGGAGCCGTAGCCCCGGTCGTCGAGGACCTTGCCGCTGATCACCTTGGCACCGGGCGCGACGCCCTTCAGTGCTCCGCCGGACGCGGCCCCGGTCCCGGCCGCGATGGAGGCCACGTGGGTGCCGTGGCCGACGCGGTCGGTGGTGTCGGGGGAGTCGGAGAAGTTCTTCTCCGCGACGACCTGGCTCTTCAGGTCCTCGTGGGTCTTGTCGACACCGGTGTCCAGGACGGCGATCTTCACGCCCGTGCCGTCGAACCCGGCCTGCCAGGCCCGGTCGGCGCCGATCTGCTTCGTGCTCTTGTCCAGGCTCGCCTTGCGCACGCCGTCCAGCCAGACCTTGCCGATGCCGGCGTCCGCGGCTCGCAGGCCGCGGGCGGTGGGGCTGGTCAGGGCCTCCCAGACCTTCGTGGCGTCGGCGGGCGAGGCCTTGACGACTTCGGCGTTGACGCTCTGGAGGGCGCGCCCCGCCCCGTTGCCGGCGGCGGACCGCAGCTGGGTGCGTGCCGCCCCGGCGGCACCCTCGTACTGGACGATCAGGCCGAGTCCGCCGCGGTGCAGTGCGCGCAGGGTCGGGTCGGCGAGCGTGGTGACGTCGAAGAGGCGCCGGTCCAGCTTGCCGGCGGCCAGCAGGGCCCGCGCGTCGGCGGGCAGGACCAGGGTGCGGCCGTCGGCACGTTCGATCTGGACCGGTACGCGCTCACGGCCCTTGCCGGGCTCGAAGCGCACGACGGCGCCGCTGCCGTTCACGGTCACCCGGTCGCCGGTGATCAGCGTGACGGTCACGGGAGAGCCCGTGGCGCTCCTGGTGGGGGAGGCGGCGGGCGCCGCCCCCGCGGGGCCGGTCAGCCCCGTGCTGAGGGCGACGACGGCGGTGGCGAGGGCGAGGGCCCCCGCGGCTTGTCGAGGCCTGTGGGTCCGTGTGAACAACTCTGCTCCTGTGGAAGGCGCGCACTGCGGCCTGAGCCGACGCGGCGCGCCCCGTCGTGTGGCGCACGTGGCGTACGCGGTGTGGGTGGCGGTGTGGTGACACCGGCCGCCGCGGCCCGGCCGGCCCGTGTCCCACCGACCCCTAGGGGGAGAGGCGGGGGTGGGAAGGGCGAGCCGTCCGGGCCGTGCGGCGACCGGGTCACGGCAGCAGTCCACCGGCTCGCGCATTGTTCAGCAGCCCCGGTCCGGGCGGCTGAACAATTGATTTCCGTGGCCGAAGAGGCCCTTGTGACTGCGGGCGCCCCCTCCTACGGTGGAAAAGATCTTGACCCCGGGGGAGAGGAGCAGCATGGGAAGTGGTGCGGGAAGGCCCGAGAAGGCGCTCGATCCACAGGCCGGTCCCATAGCCCGGTTCGCCGGTGAGCTCCGCGCACTGCGCCGCGAGGCCGGCGCCGTCCCTTACCGGGAACTGGCCTCGCGGGCCGGCTATTCGGTGACGGCGCTCTCCCAGGCCGCCTCCGGGAACCGGCTGCCGAGCCTGCCCGTGGCGCTGGCCTACGCCGAGGTCTGCGGCGGCGCCCGGCCGGAGTGGGAACGACGGTGGCGCGAGGCCGAAGCCGCAGCAGAGAGCGAAGCCGCGGCCGAAGCCCTGGCCGCCCTCGCGCTCGGTACCGACGGCGGCGGCGCTCCGCCCTATCGGGGCCTGACCCGCTTCGAACCCGAGGACGAGCCGGTGTTCTTCGGCCGGGAACGCCTGACCGACCAACTGACGGCCCTGGTCGCCGAACACCGCTTCGGCGTGGTCCTCGGCCCCTCCGGGAGCGGCAAGTCCTCGCTGCTGCGAGCCGGTCTTGTCCCGCGCCTGCGCCGCTCCGCTCCGCCGCTGCCCCCCGCCGCGGCCCTGCGCGTCCTCACCCCCGGCGAACACCCCATGCGGACCCACGCGCCGGTTCTCACCCCGGCCGCCGCGGACGGCGAGACCTGGCTGATCGTCGACCAGTTCGAGGAGGTCTTCACCCTCTGTACGGACCCCGACGAACGGCGGGACTTCCTCGCGGCCCTCCTCGCCGCCCGCGACCCCGGAAGCCGGATCCGCGTGGTACTCGGCGTGCGCGCCGACTTCTACGCGAACTTCCTGGCCCACCCCGCCCTCGCCGAGGCCGCCCGAGCCGCGACCCTCCCCGTGGGCCCGCTGACCGCCGAGGAGATGCGCGGCGCGATCGTGCGCCCCGCGGCAGCGGCCGGTCTCACCGTCGAACGCGCCCTCACGGCCCGGCTCGTGGACGAGGTCACCCGCGAACCCGGCAGCCTGCCGCTGCTCTCCCACGCCCTGCTGGAGACCTGGCGGCGCCGCCGCGGGCGCACGCTGACCCTGGCCGGACACGAGGCGGCCGGTGGTCTGCGCGGAGCCCTGGCCCAGACCGCCGAGGAGCTGTACGCGGAACTCGGGCCCGGCCGCGCCCCCGTCGCGCGTCGCCTCCTGCTGAACCTGATCACCCCCGGCGACGGAGCACCCGACACACGCAGGCCCGTACCCCGCGACACCCTCGTGCCCCCGGACTCCCCGGAAGCCGCCGAGGCCGGTGCGGTGCTGGACCGGCTGGCCCGGGCCCGGCTCGTCACCCTGGACCGGGACGTCGTGGACCTGGCGCACGAGGCCCTGATCACCGCGTGGCCGCGGCTGTCCGGCTGGATCGACACGGACCGTGAACGGCTGCGGCGACACCGCCGGTTGACCCAGGCCACCCAGAACTGGCTGACCCGCCGACGCGACGCCGGAGCGCTCCTGCGCGGCGGGGAACTGGCCGAGGCCGAGGCCACGTTCGCGGACGAAGCGGGCCGGCGCGCCGAACTGGTACCGACGGAGCGGGAGTTCCTGAGCGCGGGTCTCGCGTCCCGGGCCCGTACGCGTCGCATCCGGCGCGGGGTGACCTCCGTCGTCGCCCTCCTCCTCGTCCTCCTCACGGTGGCGAGCACGACCGCCTGGCAGCAGGGCCGCGACAACGTCCGCCAGCGGGTCGACGCCGAGATCCGGCGGGTCAAGGGGGAGGAACTGGCCGCCGGTCAGCTGTCGGCCGTGGCCCAGGGCCTGCGCAGCTCCGACCCCGCGCTGGCGATGCGGCTGAGCGTGGCCGCCTGGCGGCTCGCCGAGACCGCCGAGACCCGGTCGGCGCTGCTGGCGGCGTCCGTCCAGTCCGAGTCCGATGCCTTCGACGTGCCGGACGAGGCCGGGCCCTGGCTCTCCCACCCCGCGCTCCCGGTCCGGCTGAGCGCCGACGGCCGCGTCGCGGTCACCGTCGACGTGGATTCCGTACGCGCCTGGGACGTCACGAAGAGGACGGCGGTCGGGCCGGCGACGGCCCTCGACCGGGGAACCCTGTTCCGCGGAATCTCCCCGGACGGCCGTACCGCCCTGGTGCAGGGGTTCGGGGAGAAGGAGGGTCCCGGATCCGGGAGCGGGGCGCGCCGACTGGATCTGGCGACCGGGACGGCGCTCGACGCCGTGCCCCGGGTGGAGGGTTCTTCGGTCGTATGGACGGCCGCCGCACAGATCGTCGCCACCATGGACATGGACGGCGCCACCGGCCGGCTCTCGCTCCGGGACGCACGAGACGGCCGCACCCTGCTGGAGGTGCCGACCGGACGGCATCCGATGTGGGAACTCAGCCCGGACGGAAGCCACCTGGCCGTGTGCGCCAGGGGAGGGGATGCGGTGAACGCCTCCGAACGGGCCGACGTGCCCCTGAGGGTCTGGGACGTGGCACGGGGCAAGGAGCTGCCCGCCACCCGACCCGGCGCGTGCGCCGTCGACTCGTTCCGCTTCACCGGGGACGGCGCCGTCCTGCTGGCCCAGGTGCCGGGCGGCCTGAGCCTGTGGGACCCGGTCACGGACCGGGAACCGGTCCGGATCGACCACCCCGGCCTGACCGAGGTGACCACCAGCCCCGACGGCCGGTTCGCCGCGGCCCTCGACGGCCGGGAGATCCTGATGTGGCGGCTGGCCGCGCCCGAACGGCCGGTCTTCCGCCACTCCCTCGCCAACGGGGCCGCCTCCCAGCTCCGGATCGACCCGAAGGACGGCGTCATCAGGTACCTGACCGAACGCCGACTCGGGGACACCACGGTGCGCACGATCTCTTACGGACCGGCCACGACACCGGACTGGAACCCCGAACCGGCATCCACGGGCACCTTCAGCGCGGACGTCACGACCGTCGCGGTCGACCGCCGGCAGGGCGCCGGCACCTGGTTCGAGGCCTACGCCGTCGCCGACGGCCGGCGCACCGCCCGCACCCCGTCGGCCGACTGCCCGAAGGCCGTACCGGGATCCACCGAATCGCCGACAGGGCCCGACTGCCGGGTCCTGCTCGCGCTCAGCCCCGACGGACGAACCCTCGCCCACGCCCGAACCGGCTTCGCCGAAGGCTCCGACGCCGGGGACGGCCAGCGGGAGAGTGCCCAGGAGCCGGCGTTGTGGGACGTGCCGGCGAACACGGCCCGTGCGCTTCCCGCGGACCCGAAACCGCCGTTCGCCGCCCGGATGCCCATCACGGGGATGGCCGTCTCACCCGACGGCCGGTCCCTGCTCACGACGCGCGCGGGCGTTGACACCCTGGACGTAAGGGACTTGGCGAGCGGGCGCCGTACCCGGCCCCAGGACCTCACGAAGGACCGGGTCTCCTCCGCGAGGAGCTCCCGGAGCGACCGAGCCGCCCCGCTCGCGGTCCGTCCTGACGGGCGACTGCTCGCGACCTCCTCGAACACCTTCGACGTCACCACCGGCCGGCGCACCGAACGGGGCCTCACGAAGGAAGGGGGCGGGGTGATGGCCTACAGCTCCGACGGCACCCGCTTGGCGGTCGGTGACACGACGGGCGGGGTCACCCTGTGGGACGGGGAGGCCGAGCGGCGACTGGCCACCCTCCCGGCCGGGTTCGACACGGCCGGGTTCGACGCGGTCGGTATCGACGACGAAAGGTCCGTCACCTCCCTGGCCTTCTCTCCCGACGGCCGGACCCTGGCCGTGGCGGACGCCTCCGGCACGCTCCGGCTCTGGGACGTGGACTCGGGCCGGCCTCTGGGATCCCCGCTGCCGACCCCCGGCGACGGGATCGTGGCCGTCGCCTTCTCTCCCGACGGACACACCCTGCACAGCGTGGGCGAACACAGCACCGTGCGCACCCACGAGGTGGCGCCGGCCCGACTCGCGGAGTCCGTCTGTACCCGTGCCGGAACCGGACTCTCCCGGTCCGACTGGCGCACGTACCTCCCGGATCTCCCCTACCGGAAGACCTGCTGACAGGTCCCCGCCGACCTTCCGGTCGGCGGGGAACCCGGCAGCGGGGCGGCCGCGGTACTCAGGTCAGGTTCCCGCCGGAGCAGGATGGGAGCGGATCCCGACTCTCTTGTGGTGCAAGGTACTTGATGACTATCTTGTACCGCATGACAAAGGAACTGCCCGCCGCCGGTGACCAGCGGCGCAGTCAGCTCCTGCGCGGGGTGCTCGACCTGTGCCTCCTGTCGCTGATCGCCGAACGGCCCCGGTACGGCTTCGAGTTCGCCGAGGCGCTCGCCGCGGGCGGGCTGGAGCTGGTCAGCGACGGCAGCATCTATCCGCTGCTCGCCAGGATGGAGCGGGCGGGCCTCATCTCCTCCTACCGCGCCCCCTCTCCGAGCGGCGGCGCCCCGCGCAAGTACTACCGCCTGACCGGGGCGGGGCACGCCGAACTGAGCGGCGGCCGGGCCGACTGGCTCGCCTTCGCCGGGCAGGTGGGCCGCATCCTGACCACCACGGAACCCACGGGGGGAACCACACCATGACGAACGAGCGGATACTCGCGGCCTGCCGCAGCAACTGGGAGTACCGGGGGATCGACGACGCGTCCGTACGGGAGATGCTCGACGAGCTCTCCGCCCACCTGGAGGACGCCGAGGCAGCCGGCCGCACGGGACAGGACGTTGTCGGCCGGGACGTCCGCCGCTTCGCCGCGGCATGGGCGCGGGCGCGCGTCCCGCTCTCCCGCCGGGTGCTGCGCGTGGCGTCCCTGGGCTGTCTCGTGGCCGGCTGCGTCCTGCTGTTCTCCTACTTGCGCCATTGGACCACCAACCTCGACGTGACCCCCGACTACCTGGCCTTCTGGACGGTCCTCGGCGTGGCCACGGTCGCCTGGGAGCTGCGGCGGGGCAGCCTGGGCATAGGTGCGGGCTGGGTCCTGGCCTTCGCCACGGCCCTGCCCGCCGCGATAATCACCAGCCTGTTGGCCGGTGACGGGGCGCTGTTCACGCTGCCGCTGTGGGCGGCGGCGCTCCTGCCGCTGCCCGGGCTGCCCTATGCCGTCGCCGACGTGCGGGCCGGGAGGAGCGGCCGGGCCGGAACCGTGTGATGACGGCACGCCGGCGAGCACGGGGCGGCTCCTGGCGTGTCCGGGTCGGCTGTGCCGGCCCACGGCCCGCTCCGGCCAGCGGGACGGCCGGCCGGGAGGGAGCCCGGGCCGGCCGTCGGCGTGCGGTGCGCGGACGCGCTAGGAGCCGTACGCCTCCAGTTCCGACAGCTGGCCCGCGGGCCAGCCGGTGTTGCCGGTGAAGGTCAGGCGCAGGTGGCGGACGCCGGAGGCGGGAAGCGTGACGGTGACCGTGTTGGATCCCTCGGTGAAGGTGTAGGCGGCGGAAGCCTTGAGCGTCGACCAGGCCGCACCGTCCGTGGATCCGAGCACCGAGAGGGTCTGGACGCGGGTGCCCCAGGTGGCGGGGAGCTTCAGCACCAGTCGGCCGACGGTCCGGGTGGCGCCGAGGTCGACGGTGACCGACTGCGGGAAGGCGTTGTTGTTGCTCTCCCAGTAGCTTCCGGAGTTCCCGTCGGTGACGTTGGCGGCCACGTAACCCTGGGTGTGGGTCGTGTCGGTGGCGCTCTTGCCCTGCGCGAGGTTGGTGCCGGCCGGCGGGGTGGTCGGTGTCGGGGTGGTGGTCGGTGCGGGAGTGGTCGGCGGTGTCGTCGGGGTGCCGTCGGCCGCGGCGTAGACCTCGAACTCCGAGATCTGCCCCGCCGCCCAGCCGGTGTTGCCGGTGACGTTCAGCCGTACGTAGCGGACGTCGGCCGGCTCGAAGGTGAGCGTGGCGGTGTTGCCGGAGGCGGGATCGAAGGTGACGCCCGCGGAGGCGCGCAGGGTGGACCAGGCGGAGTTGTCGGTGGATCCGATCACCGCGAGGGTCTCGGTCCGCGTGGCCCAGTCGGAGGAGGGCGGGAGCTTGAGGGTGACCTTGCCGATCCGCTTGGTGTCGCCGAGATCCACCGTCAGGGTCTGCGGGAAGGAGTTTCCGTTGCTCTCCCAGTAGGTGGAGGCGTTGCCGTCGACGGCGTTCGATGCCGTGTACGACTGGACGGCCGAGGAGGCGGTGGCGGGCCTGCCCTGGGCGAGGTTGCCGTTCGGCGGTGTGGTGGGAGGTGTCGTCGGCGGTGTGGTGGGGGGCGTCGTGGGCGGGGTCGTGGGGGGCGTCGTCGGGGGAGTGGTCGGAGGCGTGGTCGGACCGGTGGGAACGCCGCCGTTGGTCCACACCGGCGCGGGCCACACGCCGGAGCAGGTTTGACCGGTGTTCCAGCCGGAGTTGCCGCCGCCATCGGCGATCTGGAGGCCGGCGCCGATGCAGTTGTGGATCGGGGTCGACGACTGGGCGATGTTCTTGGCGGTGACGCGGGTGAACTTCGCGGCGAGGTTGGACTGCGCCTGGATGGCGTAGGTTCCTGCCCCGTCGATGTTGACGTTGGTGAGCTCCACCCCGCTGATCGGCCCTTCGATCGAGTGGATCGCCGCGTACGAGGAGTCCAGGATGTCCGTGTCGGAGATCTTGATGGCGGCGCCCTGCACGGCCTCGTTCAGGCCGGAGAACCAGATCGCGCCGACCCCGAAGTTCCAGTTGAAGTCGCTGTTGCCGGTGCGGATGAGGGTGTTGCGGGCGGCGGTGATGGTGCCGGCCACCGCGGTGCCCTTGCCGGAGTTCACCCCCGGGTAGCGGTTGGCGATGTGCAGCCCGCCGCCGTTGCTGATGGTGTCGGACATGACGTTGTCCGAGATGGTGAAGTCCTTGCCGCCGTAGGTGACGATGTTGTTGGCGAGGATCGGCAGGACGACCGTGTTGTGGTCGAAGCTGATGTTGGTGTTCGGCTTGTCCTGGGGCCAGGAGGCCAGACCGTCGTCACCCGCGTTGCGCACGAAAGTGTTGGTGACACGGGAATTCGTGACACCCGTGTGGAAATTCACGCCGTCCGCCGTCATGTCGAGGAAGCGGCTGTTCTGGATGGTGAAGCGGTCCATCGGGCCGTCCATCCAGGCGGCGACCTTCACGTGCTGGATCCAGAGGTTGTCCACCGTGGAGTTGGACATCGCCCCGCCCACGGCGTTGACCTGGTCGTCGTCGATCCGCTCACGGATGTCGCCGATGATCGCGAAGTCCTTGAGGGTGACGTTCTTGCTCGGCCCGTTCGCCTCGTGCGACCGGACCGGCCCCGTGTAGCCCCCGCCGGGGACGTACTTTCCGTAGAAGCCGGCGGCGCGGTTGCGGTTCACCGGGTCGCGCCCGCCGAAGACGGAGTACCAGGGGCCCGCGCCCTGGACCGTGACCCCGTCGACGACGACGTGGTCGTAGAGGGTGTAGTTGCCCGGCGGGACGTAGACCGTCTTGCCCTGAGCCTGTCCCGCGTCCACGGCGGCCTGCATGCGGGCCGTGGAATCGGTGGCGCCGGTCGGGTCCGCGCCGAAGTCGGCGACGGCGTCGAGCGCTCCGGCAGGCTTGCCGGCGGCCGGGGCGACCTGCTCGAAGTCGGCGAGGTCGATGGTGAAGGTGGGCGACTGCGCAGTCGAGGTCACCTGCACGCGGATCTTGGTGCCCGCCGGATAGGTGGAGCCCAGCAGGGTGCGGGACTCGTCGTAGAAGTGGTGCGGGTTGGTGTCGCCCGGGCTGTTGTTGAAGGGATAACCGCCGTAGTACCAGCTGTACTTGGAGGTGACGGGAAGGGTCTTCACCGACTGGCCGTCGGCCCGTACGTCCAGGGTCGCGTCGCGCCCCTTCCCGTCACCGGTGTCCGGGAGGCTGTAGCGCAGCGACATCGCGTTGGCGGGCTTGGTCAGGGTGAACTCGACGTACTGGCCCACGGCGTTCAGCGTCACGGCCTGTCGGCCGGAGGCCTCCGAGGGGAGGCTCCCGTAGAGCCGGTCGGGGCCGATGAACGTGCCGTTGGTGGCCGCGTACTCGGCCTCCAGTTCGGTGAACGGCACGCTCGCGCCCCGCCCGGCTATGCCGATCGGCGAGGGCGCGGGCACTCCGGCGGCGTGCGCCGAGGGGGCGGCGCCGAAGGTCAGGGCGGTCAGTGCGGCGGTCCCGGTGAGGGAGAGGGCCAGGAAGACGGCGCTGGTCCGCCGTCTGAGGGAGCGGACTTGCCGGGGTGTCACGGGATGACTCCGTGGGGGCTGGGGCACGGGCACGCACGTCCTTGCGGCTCGATCGGTGAGGAGCGGAAGTGGCTCAACCCGGGACGCTACGACTCCGCATGGAGGAAGTCTATGATCCTGCGCAAAAAGCAGACTCAGTCTCGCAATAAACATCTGACTAGAGGGCTCTGCTGATCCCCGCGTGCGCACACGAGCGCCTTGCCTGGCCCCGATCCGGTGGGCCGGCAGGAAAGCAGCCCGACGCGCTCAGACCGCGTCGCTCCCGCTCCCGCCTCCGCCGGCCAGCTCACGCTCGGCGCTCGCCAGCAGCATGTCCAGCGCCACCGGATACGCACTGTGCGGCATCCGCGCCGCGAGGAGTCCGGCGGTGGCCGCGATGTTCGGGTACGTACCGGCCGGCAGGCGGGCGTACGTGGACTCCCACCGCTCCTCATCGGACTCCCGAGCCTGCTCCGTCAGCGCCAGGGAAGCCGCGTCGAGCGCCGCGAAGGCGAGGCACTGGTCGATGTAGGCGTGGTAGATCCGCACGGCGGCCTCGTCGCCGAACCCCGCACCGCGCAGGCTGCCGAGGATCGCCTCGTCGGCCGCGATCTCCCGGGGTCGCCCGGTCACCCGGCTCGTGGTCAGCAGGGCGGCCTGCGGATGGGCGAGGTAGGCACCGTAAATGCGCAGCCCCAGGGAGCGCAGGTCCTCGCGCCAGCGCCCGGTCGGGGCCCAGCCGGCGAGGGCCCGGCCGATGAGCTCCTCGCCGATGGCCAGAGTCAGCCCGTCCATGCCGTCGAAGTAGCGGTAGAGGGTGCTGGGGTCCGCTCCCAGGGCGTTGCCGAGCCGCCGGGCGGTCAGGCCGGCGCTTCCGTGCTCGCGCACCATCCGCAGCGCCGTCTCGACGATCAGCCGCTCGGAGAGCACCGTGCCCTGCCGGGTCGGGCGGCGCCGCCGGCGGGCCTCCTCCGGAACCACGTCCTTCGGCATCGCGTCCCCGCCTCCCTGGGTCGTTCGCGGCCTTATGCCAACACCATTGACCTTAACTCCCGGCAGACGGTTCCATCGGCCCCCGGGGCACACGCCCCATCGAGAGAGGACCTCGTCATGCGTGTTCTGCTTGTGGGTGCCGGAGGTGTCGGAAGCGCGATCGCCAAGATCGCCGCCCGCCGCGGTTTCTTCGACCGTTTCGTCGTCGCCGACTACGACCTGGCCCGCGCCGAGGCCGCGGTCGCCGCCCTGGGAGAGGCGGAGCACCGCTTCCTCGCCTGCCGCGCGGACGCCTCCGACGAGGAGGGGATCACCCGGCTGCTCACCGAGCACGGGTGCGACGTCCTGATGAACGCCACCGACCCGCGGTTCGTCATGCCGCTGTTCAACGCCGCGCTGGCGGCGGGCACCCACTACGTGGACATGGCCATGTCCCTGTCCCGCCCGCACCCCGCGGACCCGTACGGCACCTGCGGGATCAAGCTCGGCGACGAGCAGTTCGACCGGGCCGCGGAATGGGAGAAGTCGGGCCGGCTCGCGCTCGTCGGCATGGGTGTGGAGCCCGGTCTCTCGGACGTCTTCGCCCGCTACGCGGCCGAGGAGCTCTTCGACGACATCGAGGAGATCGGAATCCGGGACGGGGCCGATCTGGCCGTCGAGGGCTACGAGTTCGCACCGTCCTTCAACATCTGGACGACGATCGAGGAGTGCCTGAACCCTCCAGTGGTCTACGAGCGCGAACGCGGCTGGTTCACCACCGAACCGTTCAGCGAGCCGGAGGTCTTCGACTTCCCCGAGGGCATCGGCCCCGTGGAGTGCGTCAACGTCGAGCACGAGGAGGTCCTCCTCGTCCCGCGCTGGGTCGGAGCCCGCCGGGTCACCTTCAAGTACGGCCTCGGCGACGATTTCATCGGCAAGCTGAAGACCCTCCACGCGCTCGGCCTGGACTCCACCGAACCGGTCACCGTCCGCAGCGAGGACGGCAGCCCGGTCCGCGTCTCACCGCGCGACGTGGTCGCGGCCTGCCTGCCCGACCCGGCGACCCTCGGGGACCGGATGACCGGCCGCACGTGCGCCGGGACCTGGGTCAAGGGCACCAAGGACGACCTGCCCCGCGAGGTGTACCTCTACCACGTGGTCGACAACCAGTGGTCCATGCGCGAGTACGGCTCCCAGGCAGTGGTCTGGCAGACCGCCGTCAACCCCGTCGTGGCCCTCGAACTGCTCGCCGCCGAGGTGTGGTCGGGGTCCGGAGTCCTCGGCCCGGAGGCCCTGCCTCCCCGGCCCTTCCTCGACCTGCTCACCGCGTACGGATCCCCGTGGGCGATGCGGGAACAGGACCCGTCCCCGGCATCGCGGACTCCGGCAGCAGAGGCTGCCCGCGCCCGGCGCCCGTAGTCACGGGGCCGCACAGGGCTTCGGAGGCGTCAGCGTTCCGACAGCTCCGAGGGCGCTTCCTGGACCACCCAGCCGTTTCCGTCCGGGTCGGCGAAGGTCAGGAAGGAGTTCCAGGTGTCGCCCTTGCCGTCCTCCCAGCCCTTCTCGCCGATGTGCCGCACCGGCGACACCTCCACACCGCGCGACGTCAGCTCCTCCCGCGCCGCCTCGATGTCGGTGACGCAGAGCTGCAGGCCCTGCAGCGTGCCCGGTGCCATCTGGCGCGTACCGGGCGCCGGGGGCATCCCGTGTTCCAGCGCGATCGAACAGCGGGAGCCGGGCGGGGTCAGCTGGATGATGCGGATGCCGGGCGCGACCTCGCTGTCGAGGTCGAGCGTGAAGCCGACCTTGTCCGCGTAGAACTCCTTGGACCGGTCCATGTCGGTGACAGGGACCGGAACCACTTCGAGCGTCCAGTTCATGACGGGTCTCCTCGGAACACGATGGGTGCGGGGAGGTCCACCGTCGCCCACGGGCGGCCCTGGTGCGAGCCGAAACGCGGGACGCGGCAAAGAAATTGGCGGCGCGCCACTGCACCCCGATGGGTGCGGCCGGGTCAGGGAGCGTGTTACCGCCCACCTGACCCGGCCGCCGGCCGCCCGGTCAGGATCAGCCGGCCGGCCAGTGCGGCCACGAGGGGGCGTACGCGCACCAGTACTCGGGGCAGCCCACTCGGTAGGCCCGCGTGATCGTCTCGGTCAGCGAGGCCCCGTCACGGGCCGTTCCCGTGACCCGGAGCGACACCCGGCCCTCGGGCAGGCCCGGGACCGTGACCCTCCAACCACCGCTGCCCGTACGGACCTTCGCCGTCTTCCAGGTGGTCCCGTCGTCCGTGGAGTACGCGGCCGTCACCCGGTCCACGCCGGCGCCGTGCGCGCCCCGCTGCCGCTCGAAGCCGACACCGAGGGTGAACTCCCGGCCCGCTGTCACCGAGTTGTCCCCGTCGAGACCCGACATGTCGTACCGGGTGTCCAGCAGGCCGAGGGGCCGTCCACCGTCGGTACGGCCCGACCGGAACCGCCAGGTGTCCTGCACCGTCGTGCCCAGCTCCCACATGGAGCCGGCGCGCGTGGTGGTGGAGCTGAGCTCGTACCACCGGGTGCGGGCCGGCACGTCGAACACCCCGCGCCCGCCGACGTCGTTGCGGGCCAGGACCTTGCCCTCCTCGTCGCGCAGCACCGTCTCCCCGCTCTCCAGCTCCGCGACCGCCTGCGAGCGGTGGCCCGAGGCGTCCGAGAACATCGGCAGGTCGAGCCGCAGCTTGTCCCCGTCGCGGGTCGCCTGCGCCCGCCCGTCGGGGCCCAGGACCGACAGGGAGGGGTTGAACGGCCCGGTGAGCCAGGAGTCCCGGGTCGTACGGCCCGCCCGGTAGACGGTCGGTTCCGTGAACTGGGTGCCGAGGGCGAGCCCCTCGTCGGTCGCGTACTCGAAGGTCGCCGTCCGCCACGGGACGTCCGGGGTGTAGTACGCGGTGAGCCGGTGCGGCGCCCGCACGACCGTGTGCTGCTGCACCACGTCGAGACCCTTGTAACGGGCCCAGCCGTACAGGCCCTTGGGGTCGTTGGGGTAGCCCGTGGTGCGGAGCGCGTGCTCGACCGCCGCCATGTCCTGCCCGCGATCGGTCCAGCGGGCGCCGGCCGGAACCCCGTCCTCGTACGTGTGGAAGGTGAAGTACGCGCGCTCGCCGTTGCGTTCGGCCTTGATGGAGAGGGTGACGGGCCCGCCGGCCAGGCGCTCGCGCAGCAGCGTCGGTCCGGGCTCCGCGATGGTGAGCACCTGGTCCTCGGGCTCGGCGGAGACCCAGCCCCGGCCGATCAGGACCACGGCCGGCTTCTGCTCCTTGATGGCCTGGTAGCGCCTGGCGACCTCCTCGCCCGGAGCCCCGTAACCAGGCTCGAACAGCACCACCTTGTCCGTCAGCCGCAGCCCGCCGAGCGCACTGCCGTCACCGGCGTCGACCACCTCGCCCGTGATGTCCCACTCGATGCGCGCGAAGTAGTACGGGCCCACCGGGATGTCCACCGGGTCCGCGCCCGACGTCCGCGCGTGCAGGAACGGCTGCTGCCAGGACGCCCCGGCGAAGTACCCGAGCCCGGGCATCCGGGAGCTGCCCACCGCGTACGCCTGGTACCGGCCCTCGTAGACCGGTGTGAGCAGCCCGGTGGTAGCCGCGCCGACGTCGGAGACCAGCCCCTGGGCCGAGCCCTGCTGGACGACGCGCATCCGCGGATCGTCCACGGCCATCGTGACCGGCCGCGCCCCCGACACGTCGAGGGTCACCGTCCGGTCCCCGGTGAGCGTCACCCGCTGCGCGAGCTGGACGGTGGACTGGGCGACCGTCACCTCACCCTCCAGGTCGCACTCCCAGACGCTGCCGAGCACCCGGTAGGAGCCCTCGGGCAGCCGCAACCGCTCCTCGCCGGCGGCGAGGCCGACCAGCTCGGCGGCCCCGGTCCCTTCGTTCTGCACGACGACGGTGGTGTAGGCCCGGTCCACTCCGGGGCGCGTCGCGCCGGGAGCCAGGGTCAGGGTCGCGCTCTTCGCCTCGGCCTCGACGCCGACCGGGGTGCGGACTCGGCTGCCGTCCGCACCGCGGGCGGTGATCCAGGCACTGCTCGTACCGGCCTTCGCGCGGTGGCCGTCGATCCGTACGACCGCCTCGGCGCCGCCGCCCGCGGGCACCGTCAGAGCCTTCGCGAGGAGCGAGACGGGCGCGTCACCGTCCACGTCGAGGGTGAGCCGGACGGCCTTGGTGCCCGGGTTGCGGTAGACGACGGTCCGGCGGGTCTCTTGGGCGTACGGCCAGGAGAGCTCGGCGGAGACGGCCGGCGGCGAGGCCGTCACCGCGGCGGCCAGGGCCGCGGGCACGTCCACGCTTCCCGCGCCCTGCTCGTACACCCCCGCCCCCGCGACCGGCCGCGCGGTGGCGACGAGCGCCGCCTTGATCCGCGCCGCGTCCCAGTCGGGATGCCGCTGTTTGACGATGGCCGCGGCGCCCGCGACGTGCGGGGTCGCCATCGAGGTCCCGCTGATCGTGGCGTAGTACTCGCTCGCCGCGACGTCTTCGAAGGTGCCCTTGGCCCGGGCGGCCGTGATCTCGCTGCCCGGCGCGGTGAGCTCGGGCTTCACTGCGCCGTCGGCGAGGGCCGGACCCTGCGAGGAGAACGGGGACATCGCGCGCTGCTTGGTGATCGACCCGATGGTGAGCGCACTCGGCGCGGCGGCCGGGGACCCGATGGTCCCGGGCGCCCCCGCGTTGCCGGCCGCCACGACGAACAGCGGACCGCCACCGGCCGACAGGGTCTCGACGGCCTGCGAGAGCGGGTCGCTGCCGTCGCTGGGCAGGTCCGAGCCCAGCGACATGGACACGATGTCGGCCTTCTGCGCGGCCGCCCACTCCATGCCTTCGAGGATCCAGCTGATGTATCCGGAGCCGCCGCCGTCGAGGACCTTGCCCACGGCGAGCTCCGCGCCGGGCGCCACCCCCTTGTACCGGCCGCCGGACGCCGCGCCGCCACCCGCGATGGTCGACGCCACGTGCGTGCCGTGCCCGTTGGCGTCCTGGACCGATTCGTCCCAGGTGAAGTTCTTCTCGGCTGTCACCCGGCCCTTCAGGTCGGGGTGGCCCGTGTCGTAGCCGGTGTCCAGTACGGCGACCTTCACACCCTTCCCGTCGAGCCCCGCGGCCCAGGCCTCGGGAGCGCCGGTCATCGCCACGCTCCGGTCGAGGCTCGCCCGGACCTTGGAGTCCAGCCACAGCTTCGACGGCGCGGCGCCCCGCTCGCGGCCCTGCCGGAGGAAGTCCTGCCAGGACCGGGTGGCGTCGGCCTTGCGCACCGTACGGGCGGCCAGGCCGAGCCCGCCGTACTCGCCGCCGCGCGCTGCGCCCGAGAGCGTGGTGCCGGTGGTCGCGATCAGCGGGATGTCCTCGCGGGCCGCGTCGTCGTAGCCCTGGGCCGCGAGCGCCGTCACGTCGAACAGCTGCCGGTCGAGACGGCCGCCGGCCAGCGCCTCGGAGGCGTCGACGGGGATGACGTACTCGTGGTCGTCGACCCGGGCCCGGGTGAAGGCGACGTGCCGGCGCCCCTCGGCCGGGGTGACCCCGCTGACCTGCGTGGCGGCGCCGCTGCCGGTGAGGGAGACCCGGTCCCCGGTCACCAGCGTCACCGTGCGCGCGCCCGGCCCGCCCTTCGAGGGCGCGAGCGCGGCCCCGCCGGGCCTTGCGGGTTCTCCGGGCTCCGCCACGGCGGGCAGCCCCGCCGCGAGCAGAGCCGCCACGGCGGCCACCACCACTGCCGCGGTTCTCGATCCTGGTACGGGTGCCCTGGTCAACGGATCGCGACCTCTCCTCGTGCCGGACGGGCCTCGTGGGCCCGATGCTGCGAAGAGTGTCGGGGGCCGGATGCGGCTGGTGGTCCAACCGGAACGGGCGGATCGCCGCCATGGCACACAACCGCCAAGTCGCACCGCGGGCAGTGGCGTTGGCGGGAATCACGGCTCGCCCCGGGTCTCCCCAACTGATCGCCAACGCGTGAGTAGGATGATCGGATAGCTGTTCTGGATGCGGCGCGGCGGCGCGTACGGTCCGTCGGTCGGCCGGTGTGGAGAGTGAAGTGGATCGAAAGAAGAAGACTCTCCTGACGGGTCTCGGAGTGCTGGGGCTCGCGGCCGCCGGAACCTTTGCCCTGACCGGTGCACGATCCGTGGAGCCGGGGCCCTTTGCCGGTGATCCCCAGTGCCGCCGGGTCCTCGCACAGCTCCCTGACGAGCTGCTGGGGGAGGAGCGCGACTCGGTGAAGGGGGCCGGTGCCGCGAGCTGGGGCGATGGCACCATCGTGCTGCGCTGCGGTGTCGCACCTCTCGCACCCACGATCAACACCTGCATGAACGTCAACGGCACCGACTGGGTCCTCGACGAGGAGCGAGCCACGCGCGGAGGGCCGCGGGTGGTCACCACCTACGGGCGGATCCCCTCGGTGGAGTTGGCCTTCAACGAGGGAGATCTGCTCGCCGGGGACGCCTTGGTCGTCATCGACAAGGCCGTACGGGACATCCCGCAGCAGTCCCCATGCATCGGGCTCAGCGAGACCTGACACGTGCGCCGGTGTGTGGACCCGAGGGGCACTTACCGGTCAAGGCGCCTGCTGACCGTCCTCCCGGGCGAGACGAAGGGCGAGTTCCTGCAGGATCGCGTCGGTACCGGGCTCCGCGCCGGTTTCGTCGTACGCGTAGGCGACTGCCGCGAAGGCGGCGATGAAACCGTTGACCAGAGCGCTCAACGGCGCGGAAAGCTGATCGAGCACGGCGCCACCGACCTCTTCGGGGGCGGCTCCCTCCGGCACCAGGAAGTGACCGGGGGTCACTTCCGCGAGCAGCTCGGAGGCGAGGCCTTCGCCGACATCCGCGCGCAGGGCGGTGAGCGCGGCGATGGCCTTGAGTTTGATCTCGTTTTCGTGCACGGCCCGAGACTACGGCGCGAGCGACGCCCCGCGACAGCTCGCGCTACGGAGGCTTCGGCGAACGCCTGCCGGCGTCGAACGGGGGCCGTCGCGTGCGCGGGGCCGCAGAGCGTTGGGTCGACCGCCCGCCGTGAGCTTCAGTCCCGGCCCCGACCTTGAGCCAGTGCTGCCGCCGACACCTGCGCTCAGTGCGTGGCGAACCAGTCGGTGCTCAGCCGATCCGCTACGGAGAAGCCCGCTTCGCAGTCCGGGCACGTCGCATCGCCGAAGACGTGGGTCATCGCCGCCGCGACCTCCGGGTGCCCGTCGGCCAGGGCGATGTCGTGGAGCCGTCGGCCGATGCCGTCCATCGCTTCGGGGTCGGCGGGGCGCAGGGGTATCGTCTCGACGTCGTCCTCCGACAGCGCGTAGTCGCCGATCGTGGAGCAGTGTCCGCGCTCGCCGATGACGATGAACACGTCGGCTTGGCAGCCGGGGCAGGTGACCTCGTACTCCTCGTTCACGAGGCCCTGGGCCAGGTCTTCGCCCCAGCTCATGACGCCTTCGAAGCTCAGCATGGATTCGAGGAGGTAGGCGTACTCGTTCCGATCGGACGACGTCCGGAGACGTTCGTTCGCCGCCGCCAGCAGAGTCTCGACCACCGCGGCGTGCTGCGCGCGGACGTCGCCGGCCCCGTGCGGCTGGTCGGAGCCGGCCAAGATCGCGCCCGCCAGGTTCAGGGCGCTGACCGCCTCCTCTCGGTCAGAGCCGCCGGCTACCTCGGCCAGCCAGGGCAGGGCCGCGAAGCTGGCCGAGTAGACACTGCCTTGATGGCAGAGCGCCGACCACAGACCGTTCCAGCGCTCGGGGTTCGGCTCCGATGCGATCTGGTCCAGCAGCGCCGGTACGTCATCCGCGGATAATGGTGCAGTCGGGTATTGGAACTCTCCGAATAGCTCGGACAGCACGATGCCACCCTTGTCGAGTTCGAACATGGTTCTTCAGGCTGCCCGCAGTCTCCAGCGGACTACGGTGATGAGGGTCCGCGGAACGGGAAGGGCTGTCAGCGCCCCGACGTCCTCTACGCCGACCGCGGTTACGACCACAACGTCTACCGCCGCCAGGTCCGTGAGCTGGGCATCCGCCCGCTCATCGCCCGGCGCGGCACCGAGCACGGAAGCGGCCTGGGCAAGAACCGCTGGGTCGTCGAAGCGGCCTTCGCGCTTCTGCGCTGGTTCCGCCGACTGCGTATCCGCTGGGAAATCCGCGCCGACATCCACCAGGCATTCCTCACCCTCGGCTGCGCGATCATCTGCTGGCGGCGCCTCAAAAAGCAGTGCTGATCTGAGCCCTCAGCCCGAACCGGCGACCAGTGCCTCGCCGAGCGGGGTGCGCCGGTAGAGCACCGACCGTCCGGACCGGGCGCGGACGAGCAGCCCCGCGCCTCTCAGGATGGCGAGGTGGTCTCCTACCGCGCCGGGTGCCATGGCGAGGCTTCGGGCGAGGTGGCTGGTACTGGCCGGGGCGTCCAGCGCCAACAGCAGCCGGGCCCGAGCCCGGCCGACCAGAGCAGTCAGCGCGTCCGGTTGGGGGACGGTCTCCTGTTCGCCCCACAGGGCGGCGGTGCCGCGGGCTGGATAGACCAAGGTCCTGGGCCAGGGGTCTTCCAGGTGGGCGGCGATATGCCCGACGAAGACCGAAGGGATCAGCAGGAGCCCGTCGCCGGCGAGGCGGACTGTTCCGCCTCGGAAGAAGCCGATCTCGATACCGCCGGCGCGCCAGGCGACGCCCGGGTGCAGGCTCTCGATGGTCGCGGCCCATCCGTGTTCGCCGATCACCCCCACCCGGTGCACGACATCGCGCTCACAGATCGCGCGCAGTTGCGGCCAGTCCGCGGCGAGCAGCTCGTGCCACGCCTGGTCCATCGCCTCGGCGATCCTGGAGACGGCGTCCGCCGAGTCCAGCACTGCGCGTACGCGGGGATCACGGGCGGACGGGCCGGTCGCGGTGGCAGCGAATTCGTGGCGGGCCGCTTCCAGCGGTGTGGCCCGGATCACGGCCAGGTCGTCAGCCCAGGTCTGGTTCAGGCCGCGCGGCGGCGGAGCGACGAAGTTCGGTCCGCCTTGCGGGGTCTGCAGCGCGAGGGCGGCGTTCAGTTCGGTCTCACGGCGAAGCCGTTCAAAGGCCGGCATGAGCCGGGCGGCCCAGGCTCGCGGCAGCGGCCGGCCTTGGCCGGCGAGCGAGCGCAGCAGGAGGCAGAGGTCCAGCGCGGGCGACAGCGCGAAGCGGCTGCGCAGCAGGTCCTCGACGGAGACTTCGAAGCGCAGCACCCTGCCAGGCTACCGCGGGACGTCTGTTCCGATTCGTCCAGCGACGAATCATTGGTGAGTGGCGTGGGCGCACGGCGAGGCTGGGCGTCATGACCCCAACCGCCGAACCCGCGCAGGTCAACCACCGTGCCACCTACCGGGAGGTGCTGGCCGAGCCGCGATTCCGGCTGCTCTTCTCAACCCGCATCGTCGCGATCACCGCGGACGCGATGCGGATCACCACGTTCTCGGTTCTGGTCTTCGCGGCCACCGGCTCCGCGCTGTTGAGCGCACTGGCCTTCGGTATCGGCTTTCTCCCGCAGTTGTTCGGCTCGCTGCTGCTGGGCTCACTGGCCGACCGACTGCCGCCCCGCACGCTCATCACCGGCGGCTACGCCTTGACGTGCGCCGCCGCCCTACTGCTCGCCCTGGTTCGGATGCCTATCGCGGTAAGCCTCGGTGTCATGGCGCTGGTCGCGCTCGCCACACCGGTGTTCAGCGGCGCGTCGAGTCGGCTGGTCGCGCAGTGCCTGGAGGGCGATGCCTATGTACTGGGCCGTTCACTGAACAACATCGCCTCCTCCGGCGCGCAATTGTTCGGTCTGGCGCTGGGAGGTGCGGTCGTCGCGGTACTCGGCCCGCACCGGGCGCTCGCGGTGAGCGCCGCCCTCTACCTCGGCTGCGCGCTCGCCGTCCGCCTCCGGCTGCCCCGGCTGCAGCCGGGAGACTTCGGCGGCACACCCGGCAGCGCTCGGGGCGAGGGCGGGGCCGTCCGGGCAAGCCTGCACAGTGCTGGCCTGCTGCTGCGCGGACACACGGTGCGACGACTGATGCTGGCCCAGTGGCTACCGCCCGCGTTCGTAGCGGGCGCGGAAGGCCTGATCGTCGCCTACGCCGGAGGACGCCACTTCGCGCCCGGCTGGTACGCGGTGCTGATGGGCTGTCTGCCGGTCGGCATGCTTGTCGGCGACCTGCTGGTGGGGCGACTGCTACGGCCACCCACCCGGGAGCGACTGGTGGTCCCGTTGATTGCGCTGATGGGACTGCCGCTGGTCGGCTTCGCCGCCGAGCCCGGAGTGGGCGTCTCGTCCTGTCTGCTGCTGCTCTGCGGCTTCGGATTCGCCTACGGTCTCGGCCTGCAACGGCCGTTCCTGGACGCCCTGCCCCAGGACGGCCAGGGTCAGGCCTTCGGCCTGCTCGGCTCCGGCGGCATGACGCTGCAGGGCGTCGGGCCGGCCTGCTTCGGCTCGGTGGCCGCCGGCATCGGAACAGGCGGCGCCATCGCCCTGGCAGGCGGCGCGGCGGCGCTTACCGCCGGCTGGATTCTCACCTGGCACCCGCCCACATCCCCGGTCCCCGCCCCGAACTACTCAACGGGATCAGAGAACGGCACCGAACAGCATGCGTGTAGTTCTCCTGCCCAGTAACCGTCGCAGGTCGGGTCGGCCGCGAACCTCACGCGCCCCACCCCCACGTCTCTCTGAGAGACAATCATTCCCGATGGCTCATTGCGTAAGGAGTCCCAAGCCTCGGCTCTGCCGGCCGTGGAGGACCACGTACGGGATCTTGAGACCACGAACAGCTCATGGAAGGTTCATGCCGCATGATCGATGAATTCGCGAAGGACAACCTGCACGGGAGACTGCGGCGGGACCGCGAGGCGCTGCTCTGGAAACTCGACGGCTTGTCCGAATACGACGCCCGCCGGCCTTTGACAGCGACCGGGACCAACCTCCTCGGCCTCGTCAAACACGTGGCCAACGTCGAGGCCAGGTACTTCGGCGAGGTCTTCGACCGCCCTTCCCCGGAACCGCTGTCCCGGTGGCAGGACTCCGACGGCAGCGATCAGTGGGCGACCGAGGACGAGACCCGCGATCAGATCATCGGGTTCTACCGGCGCACGTGGGAACACTCGGACGCGACGATCAACACGCTTCCCCTCGACGCCCCCGGCCACGTGCCGTGGTGGCCGGAGCCTTATACCGACACGAACCTGTTCGCCGTCATGGTCCATGTCCTCGGCGAGTCCAACCGGCATGCCGGGCACGCCGACATCCTGCGCGAGGGCCTCGACGGCCGGACCGGGATGCGCCCCGAACACGAGAAGCAGATCGACCAGGAAGCCCGTGCGGCCTACCGCGCGAAGATCGAGCAGGCCGCCAGGTCGGCCGCACCAATCAAGGCTTAGAGGTTGTCTCACGTGACTTGATATTCCTGCGGCATGATGCCGGTCGTGGGTGCTGTACACGACAGCCTCGCCCTCAAGCCGCTCATCCGCGGCGTACCCGCCGTCCAGTCCCGCCGGGGGACCACGGCGGCGCCGACCGTCAAACTCCGCGCGGACAAGACGCACTTCTCCGCCGAACGCCTGGCCTGGCTGCGCGAGCGCGGGCTCGTCGCGCGCATCGCGCAGCCAGGCATCGAGTCCGGCAAACGCCTCGGTCGACACCGCTGTGGGTGGATTTGCGGCGCGGTGGGGGTGGAGTCTGCGAAGTAGGCTGACGCCTCGAACAGAGGAGCACTGCGCATGACCTTCCGCTTGCGAGCGATCAGCCGTGACGAGCATCTGGCCTTCATCAACGACCGGCCTTCCGTGAGTCACATGCAGGTGCCCTCGTGGGGGGATGTGAAGCCGGACTGGCGGGCGGAGAGTCTCGGATGGATTGATGAGGCCGGCCAGATCGTCGGGGTGGCGCTCGTGCTGTTCCGGCCGTTGCCGAAGCTCAAGCGGTACCTCGCCTACCTTCCCGAAGGTCCGGTCATCGACTGGTACGCCCCGGATCTTGAGCGGTGGCTCGAGCCGATGCTGGCCTATCTGAAGAACCGCGGCGCGTTCTCGGTGAAGATGGGTCCGCCCGTGATCGTGCGCCGCTGGGATGCGGGAACGGTCAAGGACGCCATCGCAGACCCGCGGGCAGGACGGCTGCGCGATGTTGAGGCCAGCTCGTGCGAGCCGCGGGCTTTCGATGTCGCCGATCGGCTGCGCCGTTTGGGATGGCAGCAGGGCGAGGTGGGTGATGAAGACGGGTTCAGCGCGGGGCAGCCGCGCTACGTATTCCAGGTCCCGCTCGCTGGGCGGTCGTTGGACGAGGTCCAGCGCGGGTTCAACCAGCAGTGGCGCCGCAACGTCAAGAAGGCAGAGAAGGCTGGTGTCAAGGTCGTCCAGGGCGGCTACGAGGATCTGCCCGCCTTCTACGAGATCTACAAGGAGACCGCGGAACGCGACCGGTTCATCCCCAGGCCGCTGGCTTACTTTCAGCGGATGTGGACCGTACTCCGGGCGGAGGACGCGGACCGGATGCGCCTGTATCTCGCCCATCACGAGGGCGAGGTGCTGGCCGCGGCCACGATGCTGACCGTTGGTGAGCACGTCTGGTACTCCTACGGGGCCTCCACCAGCCGCAAGCGTGAAGTCCAGCCGAACAACGCCATCCAGTGGCGGATGATGTCCGACGCCCACGAACTGGGCGCGAGCGTCTACGACCTGCGCGGCATCACCGACACCCTGGAGGAGTCCGACCACCTGCTCGGCCTGCTCCGCTTCAAGGTCGGCACCGGCGGCCAGGCTGCCGAATACCTCGGCGAGTGGGACTTTCCGCTCAACAAACTCCTTCACAAGGCTCTCGACCTTTACATGTCTCGCCGCTGAGTTGAGGCGCGCCCACGTCCTAATCTCGGACACGGATCCGGTCGCGGGCCGGCAGCTTAGGGACGGTCGGCTGGCGTGTCCGTCCTGCTCGGCCCCACTGGCGCCCTGGGGACAGTCGGCCCCGCACTACGCGAGTCCTCGGAGGAAGCGCAGGTCTCGGATGCCCTGAGGAGCAGGCCGGCGCAGTGGTTTTCGCGATCAGGTGAGTGGGTCGGGGGAGTCGAGCGGCCGCCCTGTCGGATCTGTCCCGGCTGGGGCCGCTGGCCGCGTTGGTAGGTCGAGGCCGATGGGCTCAGCAGCAGTCGCGGTTTGCTGCGGATCGCCGAGCCGACGCTGTGAGGGTCGAGGGTGAACGCGGGAAGCCTCTTCGCGGAGGCTCCCGGGTGGGAACTGCTCGCGAGCTTTACAGAGGGCCTCGCCGACGGGGGTTGCGGCGAGGCCCTGCCCGGAACGGTACAGCCCGAATCGGGGCAGCGGACCGCAGAATCCGCGAATTGCGAAAGTTTGCAATTTCATAGATGCAGCGCCCGTGGGTAGCCGAGGGTGGAGCCGTAAGCTCCCGTCATGCAGGTGATCCAGTCAACGAAACTCGCCAATGTCTGCTACGAGATCCGCGGCCCCGTGCTCGAAGAAGCCGTGCGGCTCGAAGCAGCAGGTCATCGCATCCTCAAGCTCAACACCGGCAACCCCGCGGCCTTCGGCTTCGAGTGCCCGCCGGAGATCCTTGAGGACATGCTCCGCAACCTGGGCACCGCCCACGGCTACGGAGACGCGAAGGGGCTGCTCTCCGCGCGCCGCGCGGTCATGCAGCACTACCAGACCAAGGGCATCGACCTGGACGTCGAGGACATCTACATCGGCAACGGGGTCTCCGAGCTGATCCAGATGTCCATGCAGGCGCTGCTCGACGACGGCGACGAGGTGCTCGTCCCGGCGCCGGACTACCCGCTGTGGACCGCCTCCGTCAGCCTGGCCGGCGGCACCGCCGTGCACTACCGCTGCGACGAGCAGTCCGACTGGATGCCGGACCTCGCCGACATCGAGCGCAAGGTCACCGACCGCACCCGCGCGATCGTGATCATCAACCCGAACAACCCGACCGGCGCCGTCTACGACGACGAGATGCTGCGCGGGCTCACGGACATCGCGCGCCGCCACAACCTGATCGTCTGCTCGGACGAGATCTACGACCGGATCCTCTACGACGGCGCCACGCACACCAACACGGCCGCCATCGCGCCGGACCTGCTGACGCTCACCTTCAACGGGCTCTCCAAGAACTACCGCGTCGCCGGCTACCGGTCCGGATGGATGGCGGTGTGCGGGCCCAAGAAGCACGCCTCGTCCTACATCGAGGGCCTGACGATCCTGGCGAACATGCGGCTCTGCGCCAACATGCCCTCCCAGCACGCCATCGCCACGGCGCTCGGCGGCCGGCAGTCGATCAACGACCTGGTGCTGCCCGGCGGGCGGATCCTGGAGCAGCGCGACACGGCGTACGACCTGCTGACGCAGATCCCCGGCATCACCTGCGTGAAGCCCAAGGGCGCGCTGTACCTGTTCCCGAAGCTGGACCCGTCCGTCTACAAGATCAAGGACGACCGGCAGATGGTCCTCGACCTGCTGCGCGAGGAAAAGATCATGGTCGTGCACGGTACGGGCTTCAACTGGCCCGAGCCCGATCACTTCCGGATCGTGACCCTGCCCAACATCACAGATCTGGCCGATGCCGTGACGCGGATCGGGAACTTCCTCGACGGTTATGGCCAGCCCTAGAAGCGTCGTGCGCCAGCGGGCAGAGGGCTTGCGGCCATCGTGGAGAAGGCCTCGACGGCGGGGTGGCGGTGAGGCTCCTGAGTGGAAGCTACGGGCTCCAGCCGAGGGAGGTCGTCGTTTCTGTGAATTGCAGAAGTCTGCAATTTCATAGATGCTGTGATGGCTGTGTCCGTAGGTAGCCGCGGGCACAGCACCAGGCATTTGCCCCGCTCGGGGTGGTGAGAAGGGTGCGAGACCGTGCCGGTTCCGCTGTATCAGGCCAAGGCCGAGTTCTTCCGGATGCTCGGGCACCCCGTGCGGATAAGGGTTCTGGAGCTGTTGCAGGACGGTCCGATGCCGGTGCGGGAGCTGCTGGCCGCGATCGAGGTCGAGCCGTCTGCGCTGTCGCAGCAGCTCGCGGTGCTGCGCCGGTCGGGGATCGTCACTTCGGTGCGTGACGGATCGACCGTGGTCTACGAGCTGGCGGGAGGGGATGTCGCGCAGCTGATGCGGGCGGCTCGGCGCATTTTGACCGAGGTGCTGGCTGGGCAGAGCGAGCTGCTGGAGGAGTTGCGGGAGTCCGAGGTCCCGGCGCCGTGACTGTGAACGCCTTCCTGACTTCCGTGCTCGGGCGGGTCCGCTCGGTGCTGCCAGCGCGGGCTGATTTCGCGGTCATGGGCCGCACTCCCCGCCGGGATCTCCTGGCCGGGCTGACCGTGGCGATCGTCGCTCTGCCGCTCGCGCTTGGCTTCGGGGTCTCCTCCGGACTCGGCGCGGAGGCGGGACTGGCCACCGCCGTGGTCGCCGGCGCGCTCGCCGCGCTGTTCGGCGGGTCGAACCTCCAGGTGTCGGGGCCGACCGGGGCGATGACCGTGGTGCTGGTGCCGATCGTCGCCCAGTACGGGCCGGGCGGGGTGCTGACCGTCGGGCTGATGGCCGGTGTCCTGCTGATCGGCCTCGCCCTGCTGCGGGCCGGGCAGTACATGCGGTACGTGCCGGCGCCGGTGGTGGAGGGCTTCACCCTGGGCATCGCGTGCGTGATCGGACTTCAGCAGATACCCAACGCGCTGGGCGTCGAGAAGCCGGAGGGGGAGAAGGTCTTGCTCGTGGCGTGGCGGGCGCTCGTGGAGTTCGTGGCGTTCCCGAACTGGACCGCGATCGGTCTCTCGGCCGGTGTCGCGGCGGTGATGCTGGCAGGGGCCCGGTGGAAGCCGACGATCCCGTTCTCGATCGTCGCGGTGATCGCCGCGACCGTGATCGCGCAGGTCTTCCACCTGGACGGGGCGGCCCCGATCGGGGACCTGCCCTCCGGCCTGCCCGCACCCTCCCTCGCCTTCCTCGACCTGTCCGCCCTCGGCTCGCTGCTCGCCCCGGCCGTGGCGGTGGCCGCTCTGGCCGCGCTGGAGTCTCTGCTGTCGGCGACGGTCGCGGACGGTATGACGGTGGGGCAGCAGCACGACCCGGACAAGGAGCTGTTCGGGCAGGGCATCGCGAACCTGGCGGCCCCGCTGTTCGGCGGCGTCCCCGCGACGGCCGCGATCGCGCGGACCGCGGTCAACGTCCGTACCGGCGCCTCCTCCCGCCTGGCCGCGCTCACCCACGCGGCCGTGCTCGCGGTGATCGTGTTCGCCGCGGCCCCGCTCGTCTCGAAGATTCCGCTGGCCGCGCTCGCTGGTGTGCTGCTGGCCACGGCGATCCACATGGTGGAGGTCGGCTCGTTGCGGGCGATGGCGAAGGCGACGCGCTCGGACGCCGTCGTACTGGTCCTGACCGCCGCCGCCACGCTGGTCCTCGACCTCGTCTACGCGGTGATCATCGGCCTGGTCGTCGCGGGCGCCCTCGCCCTGAAGGCGGTGGCGAGCCAGGCGCGGATGGAGCAGGTCGACTTCCGCCCGGATCTGCCTGGCGAGCACAGCGACGAGGAGCACGCCCTGCTGGCGGAGCACATCGTCGCCTACCGCATCGACGGACCCCTCTTCTTCGCCGGCGCCCACCGCTTCCTCCTGGAACTCTCCGAGGTCGCCGACGTGAAGGTGGTGATCCTGCGCATGTCCCGCGTCACGACCCTGGACGCCACCGGCGCCCTCGTCTTGAAGGACGCAGTGGAGAAGCTGAACCGGCGCGGTATCGCCGTCCTCACCTCCGGTATCCGCCCCGGCCAGCGCCAAGCCCTGGACGCGGTGGGCGCTCTCGACCTGCTGCGCCTGGAGGGACGTGAGTACGCCACCACCCCGGAAGCCATCGCCGGGGCCCGCAAGCACCTGGAGCAGGCGGGCCTCCTGCCGCTCAAGCACCGACCGCTCCGCATCCGGAAGGCCGCACGATGACCGTTCCCGCCGACCGCCGCATGATCGAGGTTTCCGGTACCGAGGCCCTGTGGCTCCTCGAAGGCTCCAGCCAAGGCCGACTCGTCTACGTTCAGCGCGAGCTGGCCGTCGTGCGCCCCGCGGCGCACGTGATGGAGTACGGGCGCCTGATCGTCCGTGCCCCCGTCCAGGCCGCCACCGTTCCCGGCCGGGCCCTGCTGACCTACCAGGTCGATGAGATCCGTACCCCAGCCGGCACGGGCTGGACGGTCAGCGCGCACGGCCCGGCGGACGTCATCGCCGATCCGGACGAGGCTGCCCACTACCGGCGCACCCTGTCCGGCTGGACCCACGGCCCGCACGACACCCTGCTGCGCCTGCACCCGCAGCAGGTGTCCGGGTTCCGCCTCGCCCGCACCGTGACGGGGGCGGGCCGGTGAGTGTCCGGGTCGAGACGATGCCATACCGGCACGTCCTGGACGTGCCCGCCATGGGCTCGGCCGTCCGCATCGCCCGGGAGACCACCGAGCTGGTCCTCATGGAGTGCGGGGTCGGCCTTCGGCATCCGAGCGTGGGCCCGGCGCTGCTGATCCTGGCTGAGCTGGTTACCAACGCCGTCCGCCATGCCGCCGTGTCCTCGCCGATGATCACCGTCATCTATGCGCACGGGCCCAGCGCCTTCGCGTTCGCCGTCCATGACCGCCACCCCTACCAGCCCGCCCTGTTCGGGGCGCTTGCTACCGCCCCGGGCAGCGGCCTGGCCATGGTGGTCGAGCTGGCGATGGAGCTGGGCGGCACCGCCGCTGTGAGGCCGGACGCGGACGGGCGCGGCAAGGCCATCTGGATCACCCTCCCCCTGTGACGAGCGAACCGAGGAACGGACGATGACGATCGAATGGCGGTACACAACCCGCGAGGACCTGGGCGTGCTGTCCCTGGCCGGGTATCTCGGCGCAGACGCCGTGGACCGTTTCACCGGCGCCATCGGGTGGGCGCTCGCGCGGGGCACCGGCCCGGTCATCCTCGACCTGACCGGACTGCTGGGATGGTCGGCCGGCGGGCAGATCGCCGTCGCCCAGGCCGCACGCCACCTCGCCGAGAACGGCCGACGCTTGGAGCTCGCGGCGATACCCGCAGATGGCTCTCTCGTGCCGGATGCCACCTGCCCGCCTGTCGCCGTCCACTGCGACCTCGCCGCAGCTCTGGCCGCCCACGGGGCCCAGGACGCGGTCAAGCAGTGGCGTACCGATGACTGGCCGGACTCGAATCACCCGGCCGCACCCGCCCTCACCTGAACACCAGCACCAGCTACGAGAACGGCAAGGACACCCACGCCATGAGCGACATCATCGTCAAGGACTCCAACGGCACCCAGCTCGCCGACGGGGACTCGGTCACCCTGATCAAGGACCTCAAGGTCAAGGGGACCTCCGAGACCCTCAAGCGCGGCACCCTGGTCAAGAACATCCGCCTCACCTCCCGTCCGGGCGAGGTCGAGTGCAACACGAAGCAGGTCAAGGGCCTGGTCCTGAAGACCGAGTTCCTCAAGAAGGCCTGACCGGCGAAGGACCCGCTCTGAGGGGTCCGAACGTCACGAAGGCCGCCCACCGGGTCCCAGGAGTTGCAGGGATCTGCAATTGTGGAGGTCGCAAGGTGTGGAGAGGGGCGATCGGATGCCCCTTCGGCGAATGGTTCTGGGTGGATGAGATGGGCAGTCGAGGCAGGGGTACTCAGGTGAGCACACCGCTGTACCAGCTCAAGGCGGAGTTCTTCAAAACGCTCGGGCATCCGGTCCGCATCCGCGTCCTGGAACTCCTGGCCGAGCGCGAACACGCGGTCGCCGAGATGCTGCCCGAGGTCGGAGTGGAGGCAGCAAGCCTCTCCCAGCAGCTGGCCGTCCTGCGCAAGGCCAACCTGGTGGTCACCCGCCGCGAAGGCTCCAACGTGTACTACCAGCTGACCCACCCCCAGATCGCCGAATTGCTGCGGGTTGCCCGCGGCATCCTCTCCGGCGTCCTGGAAGGTCAGGCCGAACTCCTGGCCGACCTGCGCGCCACCAGCCACATCTAGGCAGCACACACGGCGCAGGCCCCATCGGGGCCGCGCCCCACATGCGGCGGCCGTCTTCCGTTAGTGCGGGTTCACCTGCGCTTCTGACACCGGAAGACGGCCGCTTCTCATTTCTGCGCGTGCTGGCCGAGATAGAACAGCAGATACACGAATCCGGCGAACAGGTGCGTGCCGAAGATGTAGAAGAAGGCGCGCAGTGCGACGCCCTTGGCCAGCCACCGTTCCTGTTTCGCCGCCTTGCTCTGCGCGGGCTTGTCGTCCGTCATGACGGCTGCCCTCCTATCCGGGTGTCGGGTTCATCCTGGGCTGGGGCGTGCGGGCGGACGAGGATCTTCATGCCGTGCTCGCCGGCGTGCTCGATGACGGCTGCGACCCCGCTCGCCTCTACGGTGCGGGTATCGGGGACGGCACCGAGGTAGGTGATCTCGTAGAGCTGGACAGCCTGGGGCTCACTGCTGTTCATGGGGTTCCCTCGGGCAGGATGAAGCGGACGATGACCGTCTTGCCGCGCCCGCCGGTGGCGGGCTCGATACGGACGTCGCCGCCGAAGGTGTGTGCCAGGTCGGCCACCGTGCGCAGCCCCTGCCCGGCCGCCCGGTCGGCGTCGGCCAGGGTTATGGGACGCGGGTCCAGGTCTGCGACGGCGACCACCAGCATGTGGTCGGTGACGTCGAGGGTGACCTCGGCGTCCGGGGACTGCTGGGCGTGGCGGACGGCGTTGGCGACGAGCTCGCTGACCACGAGCAGCGCGGCCCCGAACAGGGAGGAGGCGCTTCCCAGGCCGAAGAGGACCAGGGAGCGTTCCGTACGCTCGCGCGCGGCCCGCACCGAGCCCGGCACCAGCGGCACCGTCCATGCGTGCCTGCGCGTCCGCGCAGGCTGCCCGCTGGGGTGCCCGGCCATTACCGCGGCCTCGGACGAGAACATGACGCCATCCGATTCACCGGCCATCCCCGCCGGTGGCCACGCCGTGATCGTGGGCCACGCGCAGCGCGTCCTCCAGCTCCTCCGCAGCCTGCGCCTCCTCGAAGGCATCGTCAGCCTCCCGCGCAGCCGCGAGACGAGCCCGCGCCACCCGGACCCGTTCCAGCGCCGCTTCCTCGAACCCGGCCACACCACGACCCCCGTCCATCGAATACAGAACTAGCAAATTGCATAACTCTGCAAGTCTAGCCGGTGCGGGCCTGCCGAGAAGTTCACGATGGGCAGGGGTCAGCGGATCGGGTGGACCCGCTGGCTGGTCAGTTCGTACCGCGCCCCGACCACGCCGAGCGTGCCCGCCGTGACCTTGGGCGCCAGCGTGGGTTCGGCGGCCAGGCGGGAACGGACCAGCCGCACGTTCGCGGTGATAGCCGAATCCACCTGTTGCTGCCCCTGAAGGGTGTGGTCGATCGCCGGTTGGATCTGGTCGGCCAGGTACTGCATGTGGCCGGGCAACAGCTCCCCGGCCTGGGCGGCATGGACGGCGGCAGTGACGGCCCCACATGACTGATGCCCCAGGACGACGACGAGCGGGATGCCTAACTCGAGAACCCCGTAGGTGATGCTGGCCAGGACAGCCTCATCAAGGATGGAGCCCGCCGACCGCACCGTCAGAAGGTCACCCAGGCCCTGGTCGAAGACCAGCTCCGGAGGGACGCGGGAATCCACGCACCCCAGGACCACGGCGAAGGGATGCTGCCCGGTGACCAATGTCTGCCGCATCGCCCGCGTCCGGTCCGGATTCCTCTCGTGGAACGTCCGCCAGCGGGTATTGCCCGCCGCGAGCTCCCGCAGCGCCGACTCGGGAGTCCGGGGCCGAGAGCTCTTCCCGTCGGCGCGGGTCGCGGTCGAGGTCGTGGGGCAGCCGGCCACCAACCCGGCGGCCACCGCCACCGCTCCCGTCAGCCCGGCCCGCACCAGCCGACGCCGCCCCAGCAACACAGGACGTTCAGCAATACCTGTCATGCAGGGACAAATTAGGCGCATCGCTGCCGGTGCGCGGGCTGCCGCATCAAGCTTGGCCGGGCCTTGAAGAAGTCTTGGGCAAAGGCCCCGACCAAGGTCGGCGCGGGTTGTCGCCTCGGTGTCAGATGCCTGCGCTCCATCTGCTCCGCCACGCGCCGACGACCGACGTCTATGCGCCGTCGTCGGCAGGGCAAACCTCGCCTGAGGCTCAGTCGAGTTTCTTGCGCATCTTCACCGAGGTCGTCTCGTAGCCGAGCGACTCGTAAAGGCCATGTGCGACGGTGTTGAACCCGGCGACGCTGAGACCCAGAGTGTGAGCGCCCCGCGCCCGGGCGTATTCCTCGCCGAGGAACATGGCCATTCGGCCCAGGCCCAGACCACGCTTGTCGGCGTCGATCACAATGTCCCAGACCCACCAGGCACCGGCGTCGTCACTCCTGTCCGGTCCGATCCAGAGGTAGCCGACGGCTACCCCGGCATCGTCGACCACGTCGAAGACCGCGTGATCCGGGGTCGGTGTCCCGGACGGAAAGGAGTGCGCCATGGTCTCGTCCGCCTGCCGGTAGGCGTCCTCGGACGTCTGCCCCAGAGCAACGAGCTCCTTGGCGTACTCGGCCCGACAGCGTTCGAGCCAGGCAGAGAAGTGTCGGGCGTCCAGGGGACGGAGGGTCGCAGTCACCGGCCCAGCCTCCCACACCGCCGACGCCAGAGAGGTGTCGCCCCTGATCAGGGGCCACGGCACATCACCAACAGGGTAAACGTAGCGCGGCACTAGTTGAGGAGAGGAGTAGAGCGGCTCGGATCAAGGCATGGCAGTCTCGTTTCCCTTCCTGCAAGCTGAGTTCAGCCGTCGGCGGGAGCAGACGGTTCCCGTCGTCGGCCTGGTGGAGTCAGAGTGGTCGGGTGGCAGGTGCGCTGTCCGTGGCCGTCCGGGTGCGGGTGGCGGAGCGGGCGGCGACGGCCGCGGCATACGTCATCCAGTCCCCGCCGCTTGCCCGCTGCCAGGCGACGGCTACGCTGACGTGCAGGCCGAGCATCTTGGCCAGCTGGCCTGCGGGCAGCTGCTGGGCGAGCGCGAACAACGCGGTGCTTCGGCCCTGTCGGGTCTTGACGCCGATCGCGTTGAGCCGTCGCAGCATCTGTGACTGGTGGAGCGGCTGGCCGGCTGTGCGGCCCGGAAAGAGCCAGTCGCTCTCGTGTCGGAGCACCGCATTCGGGGCCCGCGCGGACACGAGGTCCGACATGAGGGCATCCAGCGGTGCTGGTAGTCGGATGGGCCGGTCGCCGAGGCTGAGCAGTACGCGGTCGCCGTCCCGGGTAACGCGATCGGTAGTGAGGCGATGAATGGTACTGACGTGCTGCGCGTAGAGCAGCACGAGGAGCCCGGCAACGCGGTCTGGCGTGCGGAGGCTGTCGTCGTGCAACAGCTGTCGGGTGACGGCCCAGCGGGCGTCCTGGTCGTGTGGACCGGACGGCCCCGTCCAACGGATCGCCGGGGCCTTGATGCCGGCTGCGGTGTACCGCTGTCGTACAGCCCATCGGACGAAGGCACCGCACTGTGCCGGGTACGCGCGCCCGGAGCTGAGGTGGCTCTCCACCTCGGCCTGCGTGCAGCCGCGCAACGATGTCCCCCGGCCGGCCAGCCCGTGCAGAAAGGCATCGGCCGCTGAGAGAAGGACCCGGACATTCTGGATCTGCTGCACGCTGGCGGGTTTGCCCTTCAGGCGCCCGCGCAGCCGTCGCATCAAGTGCCAGTCGACGAAGCCGCGCAAGGCTCGCTGGTGTTCGCCCAGTTGGTGCCCGGCGACGGCCGCGTCGACTTCGCGCTCAACCCGGATCAAGCCTTCGTCGCGGAACTCCAGAGCCCCGACGGAGACCAGCATGGAGCGGAGGTGGTCGAGCGTCTTGGTCTGCGTCATCGTGTCGAGCGCGGTATGCGTGATGACCGGGTGTTCGCGCACCAGCGCCGTGATGGCGGTCTGGACGTTCGGCTTCCGCAGCCAGGTGATCGCGTAGTTCGGGTGGTCGACCTGGACGAGGTGCTCACGCAGCCGGTCCAGCTCGGGGGCGGTGCGGCCGTCAGTGGAGGCGAAGACCTTGCGGAGCCGGGCATCGAGGCTGCACCGGGTGCAGGGCGCGGTGGTGAGCTGCCAGGTCGTGTTGCAGATACGGCACCGCTTCCAGAACGTCGGGTCGGGGTTCACGCACCGCGCGCACAACGGGCTCTCGCGAGTACCGCCCCGGACCACCGAGCCGGCGCCGCACCCGGAGCAGACGACCCAGAAGCCCTTACAGCGGTCACACACGTGCTTGTTGATCGCCTGGGAGAGGGTGCCTTGGCGGCGGATGCCGCAGATGGAGCAGGTGTGCTCGGGCCGCGGTCGGCAGTTCTGGCAGATGGCTCCGGCCTCATTGCGTCCGGCGACGCGGCGTCGGTTGCCGCACTGGGAACACACCTCGAAGTTCCGCGGGTCGCTGGCCCAGCAGGACTTGCACAGGACGCTCCCGTCCTCGTTGCGGCGGTTCTTGGGCTTGATCAGCCCGCAGCGGCTGCATCGCGTGGCACGGGCCATTTGTGCGCATGGATCACACAGACGTCGCCCGCTGAAAGGCTGGTGGAGGGACTGCTGCTTGCCGCATCCCGGGCAGGGGGGCATCACTACGTGGTCGGCGCCGGCTTGGACGAGCGCGTCGATGAAGCGCAGGACTCCGGGCATCGGTGCCTCCGCGCCCTGGCCGGTGAGGAGGTCCGGGCGGTCGACGACGGCCCATGCGACAGCGCGGTGAAGAGATCCCAGGCGTCCGCTTTGGCGAAGCGCCGTCAGGACCTGGTCCCTGCTGAGGCCGGGTTCCAGGTCGGCCAGCACTTTGACGAGTGTCTCGGTCGGGTCGTCGTCCTGCGGGAGCGGACACCGTTCGCAGTACGGCTGTCCCTGCCGATCGTGGTGTCGGGCATCGCGGATCTCCCCGCACACGGTGCAGCTCTTTGGCTTCCTGAAGCAGGCACTGTGGCCCCAGAGGCGGGCGCGCTTGGCCAGCGAGTTCATCAGCTCACGCCCGCACACGTGGCATCTCGGCCGGGCCAGCTGCTCGGCTCCGGCCCGCTTCAAGGCCATCAGCAAGATGCCGACCCGGATCGCGCACGGCGGGCGCCCGGTGCGCAGCACCTCCGGGTTGTCGAGCAGTTCCAAGGCGATGGTGCGTTGCCGGGCACAGCCCTGGACCACCTCGGCGGTGACCTCCCGAACCTTCTCCCGACTCAGGGATGTCTCGACGTCGCAGAGCAGGTCCACCAGCACCTTGAGTGCATCGAGGTCGACCGCCTCCGTGTGCGACGGCCCCGCCGATCCCGCCGGGAGAACTGAGCTCATTGATCAACTCCTGCGATGCGGGCCCGCTTCGGACGCAGATCACCCAGACCTGGCTCCGGTGCGGAGCCACCCGCCGAAGCCGCCTTCTTCTCGGGCCGAGTGCCGGCGCCCGCAGCGCGGACGGGCTCGATGAGGTCTTCCATCCGACAGTCCAGGATGTCCAGCAAAGCCATGAGGATTTTCAGGCTCAGCCGTTCCGGTCGTTCCACAACGAGGCGGTAGACCTGGCTGGACGAGAGCGAGATCCCCCGTTTCTCCAGAGGAGAGGTGAGGTCGGTGGTGGAGAACATCCCACGGTCGGCCATGACCTTGCGCAGGTGCCACTGGTAGTCGAGCTTGGCGGTCATCGCGGATTCCCTCTCCTCGTCACAGCCCGGCGAAGGCCGGAGCCAGGGCATTCTGCAGGGAAGTGTTCATGAAGTCGTCGCTCACGTGCGTGTAGATGGCCAGGGAGCTATCGCACTCGTGGCCGACCTGCTTCTGGATGAAGAACCGGTCCACGCCGTCCTCGGTCAGGTGCGTGACGTACGAATGCCGCAGCGAGTGGGGCGTGAGTTCCTTCGGCAGTCCCAGGGCGTCGCGGTACTCTACGAACCGGTCGTTGATCGAGCCGGGCCGCAGCCGACCACCGCGTTCGGTGATCCACAGTGCGGGATGGTCCGGGAACCCGAAGCGAGGCCGCACGTTCGCGACGTAGTCGTCGACCGCCTCGACGGCCCAGTCCATGAGGGACAGCACGTTACGCCGGCGCGGAGGTTGTCCCTTCTTGGCCTTGCCGTAGCGGACGTTTAGCGTCCCGTACCGGCCGAACTGGGGCGCCTTGGGGTTCCTCCCGAAGTCGACCAGGTCGAGCTTCGATGTCTCCGTGCGGCGCAGCCCCCACCCGTAGATGACCTTGAACAAGGTGGCATCCCGGTAGGCCGCGAGCGCGCCCTTGCGGCCGCTCCTGATCGCTCGCTCCACCTGGTCGTCGGCGTAGTCAAGGAAGCGTTGGAGCTCCTCGCGGGTGAACGGGCGGGCCTCCGGGTCACCTTCGTAATCCTGGAGGTGGGGGATGGTGTTCCACTCGTGGCAGATCGCCACCGGGTACGTCCCGAACCTCTCCTCGCAGGCGGCAGCCCAGTCGTAGCGGGGGTCGATGAGGTACTCGGAGAACAGCCGCAGAGTGCCCTGATAGCCGCGGACCGTCGACGGCGCGAGGTGCTTCTCCGTGGTCAGGGCGGCCGACCACTCGTCCATGTGGGCGGGGGCCCAGTTCCAGGGATAGTCGTTAGTGAACCCCTGGAACATACGGACAAGCTGAATCCGCGGGTTGACCGTGCGCGGCTTCAGATTGCGCGCCTGCTGCTGCGACTGCCAGCCACGCAGCATCGCCTCCCACGTCGCGTCTTCAGGGTGGAGCTGGATCACGCCAGAGACGAGCTCCAACTTGGCCGACCCGGCCAACTCGACCCCCGGCCGACGCGTCATGACTTATCCCTTCTGACGCGCAAATCATGCATCAGAAGGGATCGACAAGCAAGATATGCAGGTGAGGGGGCTGATTCGCGATGCTCTACGAGTAGGGTCGTGGGGGTCCATCCATCAGGTAGCCAGCGTAAACGCGCCCATCTGATGCAACTCCCGAGGCTTGCCGTAGGCATGGCTCAGTTGCGACCAATCCGTCATGCCGGAATCCAAGCAGGTCGGTGAACCGACACGACGGGCGCCCTCCGTTGGTCGCGACGGGCGATGTGGCAGGACGGCCGGCGGCCCCGGGACGTTCCCAGGGCCGGGGGCAGGGAGGGAGCCCCCTCAGCCCCGCGCCAGTCCGCCCCGCGCGATCACCTCCGCGTACCACCGCGCACTGTCCTTCACCGTCCGGCGCTGGGACGCGAAGTCCACGTGGACGATGCCGAAGCGCTTGCTGTAGCCGTACGACCACTCGAAGTTGTCCAGCAGGCTCCACAGGAAGTAGCCGCGCACGTCCACGCCGTCCTCGATCGCCCGGTGCACGGCCGTCAGGTGGGCGTCCAGGTACGCGACTCGCTCCGGGTCGTGGACCTGCCCCTCCGGGTCCGCGTAGTCGTCGTACGCCGCCCCGTTCTCCGTCACCAGGAGCGGAAGATGGGGGAGTTCGTCCCGCAACCGGGTCAGCAGTTCGTACAGGCCGGTCGCGTCCACCGGCCAGTCCATCGCCGTGCGCGGGCCCGCCGCCGGGGTGAACGCCACATGCTCTTCGGCGCCCGCCCAGGGAGCGGGGGAGGCGGAGGAACCCGCCGAAACCACGCTGGGGGAGTAGTAGTTGATGCCCAGTGAGTCGATCGGGGTGGACGTGACCTCCAGATCGCCGTCCCGGACGAACGACCAGTCCGTCACCCCCGCCGTGTCCTCCACCAAGTCCTGCGGCAGCCGCCCGTGGAAGACCGGGTCCACGAAGATCCGGTTCGCCACCGCGTCGATCCGGCGCACCGCGTCCCGGTCCGCAGCGGTGTCCGTCAGCGGGCGCAGGGCGTGGAGGTTCAGGGTCAGGGAGATCTCGGCGCTGGACGGGAGGCGGTCACGCAGGACGCGGGCCGCGCCGCCGTGCGCCAGGTTGAAGTGGTGGGCGGCACGCAGGGCGGCGAGGTTGCTGGTGCGTCCGGGCGCGTGGACCCCGTTCCCGTACCCGAGGAACGCCCCGCACCAGGGCTCGTTCAACGTCGTCCAGGTGGTCACCCGGTCGCCCAGTGCCCGGGCCACCAGGTCCGCGTACTCCGCGAAGCGGTGTGCGGTGTCCCGCTCCGGCCAGCCGCCCGCGTCCTCCAGCTCCTGCGGGAGGTCCCAGTGGTAGAGCGTCGCCACCGGCCTGATCCCCTTCGCCAGCAGCTCGTCCACCAGGCGGCGGTAGAAGTCCAGGCCGCGCTCCACGGCCGGGCCCCGCCCCGTCGGCTGGACCCGGGGCCAGGAGACGGAGAAGCGGTAGTCCGTGACGCCGAGCTCCTTCATCAGCTTCACGTCGTCGGGCATCCGGTGCAGGTGGTCGGCGGCGATGTCACCGGTGTCACCGTTGCGGACCTTGCCGGGCGTGCGGCTGAAGGTGTCCCAGATGGAGGGCGTCCGGCCGTTCTCGGCGGCGGCCCCCTCGATCTGGTAGGCGGCGGTGGCCGTGCCCCAACGGAATCCGGTGGGGAAGCGGAGCCCCGTCCCGGTCTCGGGGCGGGTGCCCGTGGAGGTCGCCGGGCGGGCATCGACAGCGGTCATGAGACGGACACTCCAGGAAGTAGGAGGAATTAGGAGGAATTGGGGGACGATCAGAAGGGGCCGGTGGGGGCGAGCTCTCGCCGGAAGCCGCCGGCCGTTGCCGGAGGGCGGGAACGCCTCAGCCCTTCACCGCTCCCTGCATGATGCCGCCGACGATCTGCCGGCCCAGCAGGCCGAAGACGAGCAGCACCGGCAGCGTGCCGAGCAGCGTGCCGGCCATGATGACCGACTGGTCGTTGACGTAGCCGCCGCCCAGCTGCCGCAAGGCGACCTGCACGGTCGGCTCCTGCGAGGACAGCGCGATGACCGGCCAGAAGAAGTCGTTCCACGCCGTCATGAACGTGAGCATCCCGAGCACCGCCATCCCCGGCCGCGCGATCGGGATCACGATGGACCAGAAGATGCGGGCCGTGGAGGCCCCGTCCACACGGGCCGCCTCGATCAGCTCGTCCGGCAACGACTGGATCAGGTACTGGCGCATGAAGAACACCCCGAACGCCGACACCAGACCCGGCAGGATCACCGCCTGGAGCTGGTTCACCCACTGGAGTTCGGCGATCAGCATGAACAGCGGGATCACGCCGAGCTGCGGCGGGATCATCATCGTTCCGATCGTCAACGTCAGCAGGGCGCTCCGGCCCCGGAACTTCAGCTTGGCGAAGGCGAAGCCGGCCAGCGTGCAGGACAGGACCGTGCCCACGGTGATGGCCCCGGAGACGATCAGCGAGTTCAGCAGGGCCTTGCCGATGTCGGCCTCTTCGAGGACCGCCTCGAAGTTCTTCATCAGGTTCGGGCCGGGCAGCAGGCTCGGTGGCACCTGCGCCAGGTCCGCGTTGGACCGGCTCGCCGCGACGATCGTCCAGTAGAAGGGGAACGCCGAGATCAGCAGCGCGAAGCCGAGGACGAGGTAGGCGATCCAGCCGCCCGTCATCGTCCTCCCTGCCCCGCCGCCCTTGCGGAGCCGGAGGCGCCTGCCGGGCCGCTCCCGCGGAGGGCGGGGCTTCTCGGGCGCGGTCGGCGGTGGGGCGAGCGCGGTCATCGGCCGGCCTCCTTGCGTGCACGGCGGCGCGCGATCAGGGCATTGACCCCGACGAGCACCACGATCAGGACGAACATCACCCAGGCGATGGCCGCGGCCCGCCCCAGGTGGAAGAAGCCCCAGCCCTGCTCGTACATGTACAGGCCGAGGGTCTGGTACTGGTGCGAGATGCCGCCGGAGATCGACCCCTCGAACAGCAGCGGCTCACCGAAGAGCTGGGTCGCGCCGATCGTGGAGATGATCACCGTGAAGACGATGGTCGGCCGCAGCCCCGGAAGGGTCACGTGGATGAACTGCCGCCAGCGCGAAGCCCCGTCGATCCCCGCGGCCTCGTACAGCTCGTGCGGGATCGACTGCATGCCCGCCAGGTAGATCAGCGCGTTGTAGCCGGTCCAGCGCCAGATCACGATCGTCGATACGGCGATCTGCGAGGCGACCGTGCCCGTCTGCCAGTCCACCGGGTCGAGACCGATGAGCCCGATCACGTAGTTGATCAGCCCGAAGTCGCGGCCGAAGAGCTGCGCGAAGACGAGCGTGGCGGCGGCGACGGACGTTGCGTAGGGGAGCAGGACGGCGGTCCTGATGAACGTCCGGCCGCGCAGCTTGTAGTTGAGCAAGTGGGCCAGGCCCAGCGCCATCGCGAGCTGCGGCACGGTGGACAGCACGCCGATGGTGAACGTGTTGCGCAGCGAGATCCAGAAGTACTCGTCGGTGAAGAGCGCGGTGTAGTTGCCGATGCCCCGCCACTCCATCTCGCCGCTCGTCTGGAGCTCGACGCGGTAGAGGGAGACGAAGGCCGTGTAGAGGAGCGGGAAGAGGCCGAAGGCCAGGAACAGGGTGAAGAAGGGGGCGATGTAGGCGTACGGGGAGGCCTTGCGCCAGGCGCGCCGGAGGCGGGGAACGGCAGCCGGGCCGCCGTCCGGGCCGGTACCGGGGCCGGAGCCGGATGCGGGGCCAGATCCGGGGCCGGAACCGGTGCCGGCCGGGCGGGGTCCGGCCTTCGCGGTGGAAGTGGGGAACACGATGCGGCCCTTCGGGAGCGGGGCGGGAGGGCTTACGGGTGCAGGAGGGGCAATTGGGTGCGCGTGCCCGGGTGCCCGGGTGCCCGGCCGCCGGGGAGGACGGCGGCCGGGCACCCGCGCGGGGATGGCCGGGGTGGACCGGGCTCGCGGGGAGGCGAGGTGGCCGGCCCGCGACCGGTGTCAGCCGATCACGTTCGCCACGCCCTTCTTCGCCGTCTCCCACGCCGTGTCAGAGGAGACTCCCTTGCGCTCGACCTCGCTCAGCGCGTTCGTCAGCTGCTGCATCACGTTCTGGTCGTGCACGCCCAGCACCTGGACCGGGGAGGCCTTGGCCGCGTCACCGAAGATCCGGCCGATCGGGGCGCCCGAGAAGTACGGGTCCTTGGCATCAGCGATCTGCGCGATCGCTCCCGTCGAGGAGGGGAAGTTGCCCTGCTTCTGGAAGACCTTCGCCTGCTGCTCGGGCGCGGTGAGCCACTCGATCAGCTGGTACGCCTGCTCCTTGTGCTTGGCCGCACGCGGGATCGAGAGGTACGAGCCGCCCCAGTTGCCCGCACCGCCGGGCAGCTTGGCGACGTCCCACTTGCCCTTGCCCCCGTCACCGGCCTGGCCCTTCACGTAGCCGAGCATCCAGGCCGGGCACGGGATCGTGGCGAACGAACCGGCGGCGAAGGCCTGGTTCCACTGCGGCGACCACTGGTCGAGCTTGGCGCTCAGGCCGGCCTCGGCCGCCTTCACGGAGGTGTCCCAGGCCGCCTTGACCGCCGGGTTCGTCTCGTAGATCAACTTGCCGGAGGCGTCGTAGTACCGCTCCTTCTCCTGGCCGATCATGATCCCGTAGAGGGAGCCGATGCTGTCCAGCCAGGCGCTCTGGGCGGGCGCCTTCTTCTTGTACTCCTTGCCCAGCTCCAGGTAGCCGTCCCACGTGGACCACTTCTTCGCGAGCTCCTCGCGGTCGGTGGGCAGACCGGCCTGCTGGAAGAGGTCGGTGCGGTAGCACATGGCCTCGGGGCCCACGTCCGTGCCGAGACCGAGGACCTTGCCGTCCTTCGTGGTCGCCGCGGACCACTTGGCCTCGGCGAACTGGCCCTTGAGCTTGTCGGCCCCGAACTCCTTGAGGTCCTGGAACTTGTCGGACTGCTGCTGGGTGACCGACGCGATCCGGCCCACCTCGACGCCCTGCACGTCCGCGAGACCGCCGCCGCCCGCGAGGCGGGTCTGGAGCGACTTCCAGTAGTCGGCCTCGTCCTGGGTGTCGCTCTGCTTGATCGTCACGTTGGGGTGGAGCTTCTGGTACTCCTCGTAGAGCCCGGCCTCCTTGAAGCCGAAGGACCCGAAGAGGTCGACCGTGAGGGTGACCTGTGCGCCCGCGCCGTCGGAGGAGTCCGGCGAGGCGCTGGATCCACAGGCGGCGAGGAGGGCCCCTGTGAGGACCACAGCGCCGAGGCGGGCTGTGGCTCTCTTGGCGGCTCGGGCGATGGGCATGGGAAGCCTCCCTTGACTTCGGGATGTACCGAGCGCCTTGAGAGCGCTCTCAGTGCGTGCGTCTGGAGCGTCCCCCACCACCTGCCCTCCGTCAAGACTCGAACGCATAACAGCTTCGAGTTACGTCCAACTGCCCTCATTGCTGGCTCTCTTGACACTGAGGTTTCAGGAGATTTACGTTCCTTGGCACTTGAGAGCGCTCTCGAACGCGCTCTTCCCCCCACGTGATCGAGGTGCTGTTCCGTGCGAGCCTCCCTCTCCAGACCTGCAGCGGCGACGTTCATGGCCGTCGCGCTGGCCGCCGTCGGCCTGGGCCCCGCCGCCTCCCCCGCGGTCGCCGCCACCATCCCCGCGGGTTCCGGCAGTTACACCGACACCCGACCGGCCGGCACGTCCGGACCCACGACGAACACCGGCGCCCCCGTCACCCCCAAGCTCACCGCCGCCGCCCGGGACAAGCCCGTCCCGACCAACGACTGGTGGACCTCGCTCGCCTATCAGCGCTACGGCGACAACCCGTACTCCACCCCCATGTACGGTCACCCCCTCACGTACCAGGCCAAGGCCTCCGGCCTGGAGGTCGGCTACCCGACCGCGCCCGCGATCGTCGGTGACGGCCGGCAGTACGAGTACGCCCACAAGGCCGACCTCACCGTCGGGCTCACCGGCCTGAACTCTCCCGACACCAAGGCCGACGCCTGGTCGGACTGGACGGTCACCCCGTACTGGGCGGACGGCTCCCGCACCTTCCGGGCCACCATCGGCCACGGCATGCCGTTCGTGTACGCCAGGGGCTCCGGCGGCGACGCCCGCATCACGACCGCCTCCACGCCCACCGTCTTCGCGGACAACGGCAACGTCCTCGGCATCACCGTCGCCGGTCACCACTACGCGCTCTTCGCCCCGACCGGCGCCGACTGGAACGTCTCCGGCACCACGATCACCGCCGGACTCGCGGGCAAGGACTACTTCTCGCTCGCCGTCCTGCCCTCCACGGACGCGCTCGCGACCTACCGCAAGTACGCGTTCAGCTTCGTCACCGGCTCCCAGGTGGCCTGGCAGAGCGCCGCCGGCGACGTCCGGGCGACCTACACCCTGACCACGGAGGCCAAGGAGGGCACCGAGCGCGGCACGCTCCAGGCCCTCTACCGCCACCAGTGGCTGCACACCACCGACGCGCTCACCCCGTACACGTACGTCTCTCCGCGCGGCACCATGAAGGTGCGCGAGTCCGCGTCCTTCACCACCAGCCAGAAGAACAGCGGCGTGCTGCCCGCTCTGCCCGCCTCCAGCGGCGTCGACCGGGCCCGGCTGACCGGCTACCTGAACGAGGTTGCCAACGCCTCCGACCCGTTCTCCGGGGCCTCCGACACCTACTGGACCGGCAAGGCGCTCGGCCGACTCGCCCAACTGGTGCCCGTGGCCGACCAGATCGGCCAGACCGCGACCCGCGACAAGCTCCTCGGCCTGATGAAGGGCCGGCTCCAGGAGTGGTTCACGGCGGGCGGGGCGAGCGGGTTCAGCTACGACAAGGACTGGAAGACCCTCACCGGCTACCCGGCCTCGTACGGCAGTGACACCGAACTCAACGACCACCACTTCCACTACAGCTACTACGTCTACGCGGCGGCGATCATCGCCCAGTACGACCCGGCCTGGGCGGCCGACTCGGCCTGGGGCGCGATGATCAAGCACCTGATCCGCGACACCGCCAACCCGAGCCGCACCGACTCGGCGTACCCCTTCCTGCGCGGCTTCGACGTCTACGCGGGCCACAGCTGGGCCTCCGGCCACCAGGGCTTCGCGGCGGGCAACAACCAGGAGTCCTCGTCGGAGTCCGTCAACCTCAGCGCCGGTCTCGTGCTCTGGGGAGCGGCGACGGGCGACACCTCGCTCCGCGACCTCGGCAGCTACCTGCTGACGACGGAGTCCGAGGCGATCACCCAGTACTGGTTCGACGCGAGCGAGCAGGTCTTCCCCGCCACGTACAAGTACGGCACGGTCGGCATGGTCTGGGGCAGCGGCGCCGCGTACTCCACCTGGTGGACCGCCAACCCGGAGGAGATCCACGGCATCAACGTGCTTCCCGTGACCGGAGGTTCACTCCACCTGGCTCGCGAGAAGGCCGCCATCAAGCGGAACATCGCCGAGATGGAGCGCGAGAACGGCGGCCCGGCCCAGGAGTGGCGCGACCTGCTCTGGGAGTTCGAGGCACTGACCGATCCTTCCTCGGCGAAGGCCAAGTGGGACGCAGTGAACGGCAATTACACCCCCGAGCAGGGTGAGTCCAAGGCGCACACCTACCACTGGATCAACACCCTCGACGCGCTCGGCGCGCCGGACATGACGGTCAGCGCCGACCTGCCCACCTCGGCCGTCTTCACCAAGAACGGAACCCGCACCTACGCCGCACACAACCACGGCTCCACCGCCCGTACGGTGACCTTCTCGGACGGCAAGACCCTGTCCGTACCGGCCCGTTCGACGGCCACGGGCACCGGTGCCGGTGGTGGAGACCCCGACCCGGAGGAGCCGGGCCCGTCCACCGGCAACACCTTCCGGCTCAAGACCGGCGGCGTCCTGACCACCGCCACCACAGACCCGGCCGGCGTGGACACCCTGGCCTCGGCCGACGGCGTGAACCGGGACGGCACCCCGTACCGGCCGAACGTCTACGAGGTGAAGCAGGTCAACGGCAAGGTCGCCGCCGGGGCCGCCACCGCGTTCCGCCTCCGGGTGGACGCGGGCACCAAGGTGGGGCTCGCCCCGCAGGTCCGCGTCAGCTACGACCTGACCGGTGACGGCACCTTCGACCGCACCGAGACCTTCCGCTACTTCGCGACCGACCCGGTCGCGGGCTGGGAGGAGTACACGCAGGCGGTCGGCGCGCAGGCCGTCACCGGCAGCCTGGGCGAACTCAAGAACGGCACCGTCCGCCTGGAGATCTGGAACGCGCTGGGCAATGGCACCTCGCAGGTGCAGACGGGCACGGACGCGGCGGTGCTGAGGATCCCGTACGCGTAGTCCCCTGCGGGGCCGAACCAGGCCTACGGGCACGATCGGTGCGGCGGGTCGCAGGCTCCTCGGGGCGGCGACCCGCCGTACGCGTACGCCGGGGCTCAGGCCGAGGCCCGCCGGACCAGCATGGTCGGGGTGATCACCGAGTCCGGCGCCGTGCCGTTCGCCGTACGGTCGAGGCTGCGCAGCAGCAGCCGCGCCATCAGCCGGCCCTGGCCCTCGATGTCCTGGTTGATGGTGGTCAGCGGCGGGTCGGTCTCCTTGGCCACCGGGTCCATGTCGTCGAACCCGACGACCGCCACCTGCGCCGGCACCGCGATCCCGCGCTCCCGCAGGACCCGTAGCGCCCCCGACGCCATCAGGTCGTTCGCGACGAACACCGCGTCCAGGTCGGGCCGCCGTTCCAGCAGCTCCGCCATCGCCCGCGCCCCGCTCTCCACGGTGAAGGCGCCCTCGGCGACGAGCGTCGGATCCGTGTCCAGCAGTACGTCGCGGTAGCCGTCGAGGCGGTCCATCGCCGAGGTCTGGTCGGGCGGCCCGCCGATGTGCGCGATCCGCTCCCGCCCGAGGTCCCGCAGGTACTGCACGGCGACCCGGGCCCCGCCCCGGTTGTCGGCGTCGACGTACGGGACGGCCCGTTCGCCGGGTGCGGAGGTCCAGCCGGGCCGGCCCCCGAACACGGTGGGAATCCCCGCTCGCCGGGTGATCGCGGGCAGCGGGTCGTCCGTGTGCAGGGAGAAGGCGAGCGCGCCGTCCACGTGCCCGCCGGACAGGTACCGGGTGATCCGGTCGAAGTCCCCCGGTCCCTCGGCCAGCAGCAGCACGAGCTGGGTGTCGTGGGCGGTCAGTTCCTTGCTGATGCCCCGGATCTGCTGGGAGAAGAAGGGGTCCGAGAAGATCCGTACCTCCGGCTCCGAGATGACGACGGCCACCGCGCCCGTCCGCCGCGTCACCAGGGTCCGGGCCGCGTGATTGGGGACGTAGCCGAGCTCGTCGACCGCCCGGAGCACCTTGTCGACCAGCGGCTTGCGGACCCCGTCGCCCCCGTTGACGACCCGCGAGGCGGTGGCCCGGGAGACCCCCGCACGCGCCGCGACGGCTTCCAGGGTGGGGCGGGACCCGGGGGACTGCTCGGGCAAGGCGGTCGCTCCTCGTCGACGGGGCGGTGACGCGCAGGGTGGTGCGGACCTGCGCCGTCGCCGGATCGGCTACAGCCTAGCGCCGGGACGGGCGGGCGTCTGAGAGCGCTTCCAATCGGTTCCGGGCGCTTCCCGTCGCCGCTCAGCCGGCGTAGGGCTGCCACATCTTGACGGTCGTTGCCGGGTTGCTCGCGGAATTGGACTTGTGCGTCACCAGGCACCGGTACTGCTTGCCGAAATGAACGACACGGTCGTTCTCCGCGTACTGCCGGTTGACTTTCCAGTCCGAAAATCCTGCTGCCATGTGACGCCACCTTTCATCGCGCCGGCTCACTGCCGACGCGTATGAAGCATCGCACCCTCCTGAGCAGGGCAAAGACCCGATCCCGTCGGCAGGCCCGCACGAGAGCCCGCGGGAACACAAGAGGCGCGGCGCCGAACCCGGCGTCATGGCTTACGCGCTTTCGTCGATTCCGGATGCGGCAGACCCGTAGCGCATGCCCACAGGTCTGGACCAAGCTCAGGTCATGGATCTGGAGTTGAGGCACCTCAAGATCGTCAGAGCCGTCGCCGACGCCGGCAGCCTGACCCGCGCGGCCACCGTGCTGGGGCTCACTCAGCCCGCTCTGAGCACCCAGCTCAAGCGGATCGAGCGGGCGCTGGACGGACCGCTCTTCGTCCGGGGGCGGGCCGGCGTACGAGCCACCGCGCTCGGGGAGCTGGTGCTGGAGCGGGCCCGCGTGGTGCTGCCGGCCGTGTGCGAGCTCCAGGAGGAGGCGGTGCGCTTCGCCCGGCAGGGCACGGTCGGCTACCGGCTCGGCGGGACGCACGGGCCACTGCTGGGCGGACTCGTGGACCGCATCGTGCGGCAGGAGCCCGGTGTGCCGGTGACCACCTCCACCTCGTGGTCGGAACGGGAGGTCGCCGGGGGCGTGGCCGCCGGCAGGCTGGACTTCGCCCTGGTGGGGGTGTGCGGGGAGAGCGCCCCGCCGGAGCCGGGGCGGCTCGCGTGGAGGGAGGTGGCACGGGACCCGGTGCACGTGATGCTGGCCGAGGACCACCCGCTGGCGCGGCGGCCGTGGATCGAGCTGGCGGAACTGGCCGCCGAGGCCTGGACCGACGTACCGGGCGACGGGTGCTTCGGGGACTGCTTCGCGGCGGCGTGCGTGCGCGCCGGGTTCACCCCGGCCTGCGTGTACGAGACGGACACGGCTTCGTGCGTGCACCTCGTCCAGGTCGGGCGGGCCGTCGGGCTGTGCCGGGCGACCTTCCCGGTGACCCCCGGGCTGGTGACCCGGCCGCTCGCCGGGAGCCCGCTGGTGTGGCGGCACCTGCTCGGCTGGCATCCGGAGGCGCGGGCGGCCGCCCGCGCGGCAGCTGTGCTGGAGCACGCCCGGGACGCGCACACGGAGGCGCTGGCCCGATCGTCCGCAGCCGCGGTCACCGCGGCACTGGCGGAACGGGCGTAGGCCAGGCGGGGCAAGGCGCGGAAGCGACGGCGTTCGATCAGCTCCACCCGGCCACCGGCGGAGGTGCCCGCCGGGCGGCCATAACACCGGGGGAGGGGCCAACCGGCATCTCCCGCTAAGGCGTTCGGATTCCTACGGTGTCGCTGACCCCCCACCGAACCGAGGAGATCCCCCATGCTCAAGCGACACGCCCGCGCGGCGTGTACCGCCCTGGCCGCCGCCGGGCTGCTGCTGGCCGCCACCGGCGCCGTTGCCACCGCCGCCCCCGCGGACTCCGCCGACACCACCCGCCCGCAGAAGTCGGCCTCCGCCACCCTGCGCACCGCCGACGCTCCTTCCGAGCTCCTCTCCGCCATGCAGCGCGACCTCGGCCTGACCCCCACACAGGCCAAGGCCCGCCTGGCCCACGAGGCGGAAGCGGGAGCCACCGCCGCCAGGCTCCGGTCCCGGCTCGGGCCGGCCTTCGCCGGAGCCTGGCTGGACGGCGCAGACGCGGGGACCCTGACCGTGGCCACCACCCGTGCCGCCGACACCGCCGCGATACGGGCCACCGGGGCCCGGGCGCAGCTGGTCGGGCGCTCCCTGGCCGACCTGGACACCGCGAAGGCCGCACTGGACCGGGCCGCCACCGCCGGGACCCCGGTCCGCTACGTCGACCCGCGCGGCAACACCCTGGTCGTCGAGGAGACCCGGCCCGGGGCCGCGGCCGCCCTGCTGGCGGCCACCGGGACCGACGCGGCCCTGGTCACGGTGGTCCGTACCGCCGAGGCCCCGCGCCCGCTGTACGACCTGCGCGGCGGGGACGCGTACTACATGAACGGCAGTGGCCGCTGCTCCGTGGGCTTCCCGATCACCAAGGGAACGGTGAACGGCTTCGCCACCGCCGGGCACTGCGGGCGGCCCGGGACCACCACCAGCGGCTTCAACCAGGTCGCCCAGGGCTCCTTCCAGGCCTCCGTCTTCCCCGGCAACGACATGGCCTGGGTGGCGGCGAACGCCAACTGGTCCTCCACCCCCTACGTCAAGGGCAGCGGCGGGGCTAACGTGCAGGTCACCGGCTCAGTGCTGCAACCCGTCGGGGCATCGGTATGCCGATCCGGATCGACCACCGGCTGGCACTGCGGCACCATCCAGCAGCACAACACCAGCGTCACGTACCCCGAAGGCACCATCTCCGGCGTCACCCGTACGACGGTCTGCGCCGAGCCCGGTGATTCCGGCGGCTCGTACATCTCCGGCAGCCAGGCCCAGGGCGTGACCTCGGGCGGTTCGGGCAACTGCTCCAGCGGCGGGACCACCTTCTTCCAGCCGCTGAACCCGATCCTGTCCTCCTACGGCCTGACCCTCAAGGTCTCCGGAACCGACCCGGGCCCCGGCCCGGGCGACCCCGAACCCGGCGGCACCTGGAAGGCCGGCTCCGTCTACGCGGCCGGCGCCACCGTCACCTACGGCGGCGCGAGCTACCGCTGCATCCAGGGCCACCAGGCCCAGACGGGCTGGGAGCCGCCCGTGGTCCCGGCCCTCTGGCAGCGGCTGTAGGTCGCTCCGCAGGACAGGAGGCGCCGTGGCTGCCAAGGGGGGAGCCACGGCGCCTCCGGTGCGTCCGGGAGGGATCAGTCGGCGGCGGGGCCGCTCTTCACGGTCGTCCAGCTGCCGCCCTTCACCGAGTACACCGTCAGCTGGCGGTTGACCGTGTCGCCGTACTCGTCGAAGGCCACGCGACCGGTGACACCGTCGAACGCCAGCCCCGACACGGCCTGGGACATCTTCGCCCGGGCGCCCGCGGGGAGGGCGCCGCCGTTGTCCTCGACCAGGGCCTTCACCGCCTCGATGACGGCCCAGGTCGCGTCGTACGCGGAGGGGCCGTACGAACCGGCCGCCTCCGAGTAACCCGCCTCCTGGTACCGGTCGAGGAAGTCCTGTCCCTTGGCGAGGCCCTCGGTGGGAACGCCGAGGCCGGTGGCGAGGTCGCCCTCGGCCTTCGTGTTCGTCGTGAGGAACTGCTGGTCGAACATGCCGTCGCCACCCATCAGGGGGACGCTCACGCCCGCCTGCTTGAGCTGCTGGGAGAGCGGCCCGGCGGCGTCGTAGTAGCCGCCGAAGTACACGGCATCGGCGCCGGAGGCCCGGATCTGGGGGGCCAGGTAGGAGAAGTCGTCCTGCGCGGGATCGATTTGGTCCGTACCCACGACGGTCCCGCCGAGCTTTGCGAAAGCGCTGCCGAACCCGGAAGCGAGGCCGGTGCCGTAGGCGCTGCCGTCGCCGATGACGTAGAGCTTCCGCTTCCCGGCCTCGCCGTGGAGGTACCGGGCGGCGAACGGCCCCTGGTCGACGTCCGTGGCGACGGTTCGGAAGTAGGTCTTGTACGGGCGTGACTTGGAGCCCTTGGCCCAGTCGGGACCCAGTGTCAGCACGGGGTCGGTGTTGGACGGAGACACGTTGACGAGGTTCGCCTGTCCAAGCGGTTGCGCCATGGTCTTGGCGACCCCGGAGGTGAGGGGACCGACGACGCCGAGCACCTTCTCGTCATCGACGAACTGGGTGGCGTTCGGCCCGCCCTTGGCGGGAGTGGCCTCGTCGTCCAGAGCTTTGATCTCGAAGTTCACGCCGGGCACGTGCCCGGTGCGGTTGGAGGTCCTGACCGCCAGATCGGCGGAGTTCTTCATGCCGACCCCCATGGCTGACAGGTCGCCCCCGCCGCTGAGCGGTGCGTCCACTCCGATGACCACCGTGATGGGGGAGGCCGTGGAACCGCCTCCGGTCGTTCCGCCGCCGGGCGGGTTGCCACGGGTCAGCTTCCAGGTCAGGACGGAGCCGGCCGCCAGGGTGACCATGGCCATTCCCAGAACGGCGGAGCGCCGGGTGAGGGCGCGCCGGCGGGTGGAAGCCCCCTCCTCCCGCCCCTGCCGGTCCGTCCAGCCGAGCGAGATCACGTCCTCGGCCGAGGGGACGGCGACGGGCGGGGTGGTCGGCCGCTCCGGTACGGGCGGGCGGGAGGTATCGGGCACGTGCGCCGGTTCCACGGCCGTGGGCGTCGGCAGGGGAGCCGAGGACGGCAGCTCCGTTTCCCGCTTGGTCGGGGTCGGAGCGTGCTCCGTCGCCGCGTCCGGGACGGGCGCGCTTTCGGGCCGGCCCGAGTCGGCCTCGTCGGTCGTGCCCTCCCGGGACGGGGAGGACTGCAGTGCCGACGCCAGCAGCTCGGCGGCCTCGGCGGCGCCGATGCGCTGCGCCGGGTCCTTCGTGAGGAGCGCGTCCAGCAGGGGCGCCAGCGGGCCGGCGTGGGCCGGCGGCCGGTGGGGGCGGGTGAAGACGGCCACGGCAAGGGCGTGGAGCCCGTCGGCCTCGAACGGCGGGCGGCCCTCGACGGCGTGGTAGAGGGTGGCGCCGAGTGCCCACAGGTCGTTGGCGGGGGTCGGGCGCTTGCCCTCCAGCTGCTCCGGAGGCATGTAGTGCGGGGTGCCGATGACGGTCCCGCTCTGGCTGAGCTTGGTTGTGGCGTCCGCCAGGTGGGCGATGCCGAAGTCGGTGAGGACGACGCGGTCCTTGGTCAGGAGCACATTGTCCGGCTTGATGTCGCGGTGGATGATCCGCGCGCCGTGCGCTTCGGTGAGCGCGCCGAGCATGGCGGCCCCTATCTCCGCCACCCGCCGCACGGGCAGCCGGCCCTGCTCGCGGATGGCCGCGGCGAGGGACCGCCCCCGGATGAACTCCATGACGATGACGGGGGCGCCGTGGTGCTCGACGACGTCGTGGATGGTGATGATCCCGGGGTGGCTGAGAGTGACCGCCGCGCGGGCCTCGCCGGTGAAACGCCTGAGCAGCGTCGCACGCTCGCCGTCGCCCAGCCCCACCGGGAAGAGGATCTCCTTGATGGCGACCTCGCGCCCGAAGAGCTGCTGGTCGAGGCCGCGCCAGACCCGGCCCATGCCCCCCTGGCCGATGGCTTCGACCAGCTGGTACCGGCCGGCGATGAGTTCGGATTTCTGCTCGGTCACGCGCACACTCTAGGACCTGTTGGACCGGTCGGGTGACGGAACCATGGCCTGATCCCACACCCCGCCCCGCCGGGCCCGTCACGGCAGCAGGATGGAACGCGCGTACGGCCGACTGCTCGTTCCGCATCGGAGCCCGCGTCGCCTTCCAGCCTGCAGCCGGCGGGCCCCCGGGATCAGGCCGTGGATCGAAAGTGGATCAAGGCAAACGGGAGTGTGACGACGGGCCATAAGCTGACCGGTCCGGGGCGATCTGAGGAGACGGACGAGTTGGCCGCTGTGGTGCTTGTACACGGTCTGTACCACCGTCCCGAGCACTTCGGGGTGTTGGCGCAACGGTTGCGGGCCGATGGAACGAGGGTTGTCGTGCCCGAGCTCCACCGCGGCTCATTGGCTGCCGACACCGCCGCTGTCCAGGCCGTCGTCGACGCCCTGCCGGAGCCCCCGCTCGTCCTCGGCCACTCCTACGGAGGGTCGGTGATCACAGGCGTCCGTGGAGCGGCACACCTGGTCTACCTGGCGGCCTTCGTGCCGGACACCGGCGAGAGCGCGGCCAGCCTGGGCGGCGCCTCCCAGCAGCTCCGGGACGCGATCGTCGCCGAGCCGGACGGCTCCACGACCCTGCACCCCGGACTGGCCGCCGCCACCCTCTACGGCGACTGTCCCGAACCTCTCGCCGCGCGGGCGCTCGCCCTGCTGCGTGCGCAGGCCCCGGGCTGCGGACGAGGAGTCCCGCGACTCCACAGCTGGAAGGAAACTCCTTCCACCTACGTCGTCTGCGCCCAGGACCGGGCCATCGACCCCGGCCTCCAGCGGAGGATGGCCGCGCGCTGCACTGAGGGGCGCGAATGGCAGACGGGCCACTCCCCATTCGTGGGACGGCCCGGTCTCATCGTGGAACTCCTGCGGGAACTGCTCGCCTCCCACACCCCCTAGCCGGCTCCTTGCAGCTTCTCGTGCTGTTCCTTCATGAGGGAGACGGGGAGGACGTTCCCGTCCGGCGGGATCATGTAGACGGCCAGCGTGTTGCCGGTCCTCACGAGCGTCATGACCTGTTCCTTGCCGGGGCTCTGCAGGGGGCTCGTGAGGGAGAAGGAGGCCGATTCGTTGCCGACCGCCTCGGTCGGCAGTGCTTTGACGTCGACCCGTTCTGACCAGCCCCGCTGGGAGGAGGCCTCCAGCTCGTTGCAGGTGCCGAGCGCCCTCTTCACCTCGCGGAGCTTCTCCTTCGCCTCGCCGGCCGCGTAGCTCGTGAGCACGACGCTCCCGGCAGCATCCCCGCCCGGGGGCTCGACCGTCGTCCAGGCGGTCCCCACCGCCACATGGCGGGGTTTGCCGCTCCTGAGGTCGGCCAGCGGCTGGCAGGAAGGATCGGCCGCCGTCACCACGTCCACGTCTTCCATCAGTGGCTCTGCCTGCGGAGTCATATGAAAACCTGAGTGCTTCTTCACCAGCAGGGCTTCCGACAGATCGGCGGAAGTCAACGGCGGACCTGCTGCTTCGGCCGTTCCCCCGCCACTGCAGCCCCCTGCCGCGGCGGACAGGGCCAGCAGAGCCATCGTCATTCCTCCGCGTATGCAACCGCGCATGCCGTTCCCCCATGTCGAAGCTGAAGTCGAATCCCGTAGCCCTGCGTCGTCGGCTCGCTCCGGAGTGCCGCAACCGAGACCGCGCCCCGTCAGCGGGCAAGGCCCGGGCCGCCGGGCCGCCGTGACCGCGAAGGCGGCCATCCGGCAGGTGCCCTGACCTCGTAGATTCGAGCCGATGCCAGTCCAGGCCGCCGGCCGCCTTCCCGGCGCCCGCCCGGGTACGGGCCTCCGTGGCCGGGCCCACGCGTGAATGCCCGAGCGCGATCGTGCACGCCGGGGGGCCACGGACGCCCGGAGGTGCTACAACTGGGTGCGTGACCCTTCCATGCCACCCGTGCCGGGCGTGTCGGTGCGGTCACCCCTAGGCAACAGACTCCGAAGCGTCGCCGGCCAGGTGTTCGTCCTCCAGGTGGCGATCGTGGTGTTGCTCGCCGCCGGAGCCCTCCTGTCGCTGCTGCTCCAGTCGCGGCACGACATTGACCGGGAGGCACGCAACCGGTCGGTTTCCGTCGCGCAGACCTTCGCCCACTCCCTGGGCCTGCAGGACGCGCTCAAGTCGTCCGATCCGTCCGCCATCCTGCAACCCCTTGCGGAGACGACGCGCAAGGTCGCCGGCGTGGACTTCCTCGTGGTGATGGACACCAACGGCATCCGGTACAGCCATCCCCAGCCGGACCGCATCGGAAAGCGGTTCGTCGGCACGATCGAGCCCTCCCTCGCCGGACGCGTCCACACCGAGAGCGTGCAGGGTCCGCTCGGCAAGGAGATCCAGGCGGTGGTGCCGGTCACCGCGGCCGACGGCCGGGTCGTCGGACTGGTCTCGGCGGGCCTGACGGTGAAGAACGTGACCGGTGTCGTCGACCGGCAGCTCCCGGTCATCCTGCTGGCCATCGCCACCGGCCTGGCCCTGGCCACCGGGGGCACGGCCCTGATCAGCAGGCGACTGCGCCGGCAGACCCACGGGCTCGGCACGCAGGAGATGACCCGCATGTACGAGCACCACGACGCGGTGCTCCACGCCGTCCGCGAAGGCGTTCTGATCACTGACGGCGACGGGCTGCTCATGCTGGCCAACGACGAGGCCAAGCGGCTGCTCGGCCTGCCGGACGACGCCGAGGGACGCAGCGTCGGGGACGTGCCCGGCCTGGACCGCCGGATGGCGGACCTGCTGCTGTCGGGCCGCGTGGCCACCGACGAGGTGCTCGAAGTGGGCGACCGGCTGCTCGTGCTCAACCAGCGGCCCACCCACCCCGGAGGCCGGCCGGAGGGCGCCGTGGTCACCATCCGGGACTCCACCGAGATGCAGATCCTCACGAGCCGGGCGGAGACGGCCCGCAGACGGCTCAAGCTGCTGTACGACGCGGGAGGCGACGTCGGAACGAGCCTCGACGTGGTGCGGACGGCCGAGGAACTCGCCGCCGTCGCCGTGCCCCGGTTCGCGGACTTCGTCACCGTCGACCTGGCCGACTCGGTGCTCGACGGAGACGAACCCGGCGCCAACGCCGACATGCGGCGCACCGCGGTCAGCGGCATCCGCTCCGACCATCCCCTCTACCCGCGCGGGTGGCTGATCGCCTTCCTTCCGTCCACCCCGCAGGCGCGCGGGTACGGAACCGGCCAAGCGGAGCTGGTGACCGACCTGGCCGACGCGCCGGGCTGGCACGCCCAGGACCCGCAGCGAGCCCGGGCCATCGTCGACTACGGGATCCACTCGCTCATCGTGGCCCCGCTCAGAGCACGCGGCGTCGTACTCGGCGTGGTCAACTTCTGGCGGTCGCAGAAGCCGGAGCCCTTCGACGAGGACGAGCTGTCACTGGCCGAGGAACTCGTCGCCCGGGCGGCGGTCAGCATGGACAACGCCCGCCGCTACACCCGTGAACATGCCCTCGCCGAGACCCTCCAGCGCAGCCTGCTGCCGCGCGCCCTGCCCGAGCAGAGCGCCGTGGACGTGGCGCACTTCTACCTGCCCGCCCAGTCCGGGGTGGGCGGCGACTGGTTCGACGTGATCCCCCTGCCGGGCAGCCGGGTCGCGCTGGTCGTCGGAGACGTCGTAGGGCACGGACTGCACGCCGCGGCCACCATGGGGCGGCTGCGCACGGCGGTGCACAACTTCTCCACCCTCGACCTGCCGCCCGACGAGATCCTCGCCCGCCTGGACGACCTCGTACAGCGCATCGACCGCGACGGGGCCGCCGACGACCTGGATGGCGGCGTACTGGGCGCGACCTGCCTGTACGCCGTCTACGACCCGGTGTCCCAGCGCTGCACCATGGCCCGCGCAGGGCACCTGCCACCCCTCGTGGTCGCCCCCGACGGCACGACGGACATCGTGGACCTGCCGGCCGGGCCCCCGCTGGGGCTGGGCGGCATTCCGTTCGAAACCGCCGAGCTGCACCTGGCGGAGGGCAGCCAGCTCGTCCTGTACACGGACGGACTGATCGAGGAGCGGACCCGGGACATCGGCGAGGGGCTGGAACTGCTCCGCACGGCGCTCAGCCATCCGGACCGGGACCCCGCGGAGAGCTGCCGGGCCGTACTCGATCTCCTCCTGCCGGCGCGCCCGACCGACGACGTGGCGCTGCTCATCGCGCGCACCCGGACCCTGGGCCCGGACCGGGTCGCGGAGTGGGACATGCCGTTCGAGCCGAGCGCGGTTGCCGCCATGCGGAGCGTCGCGGTGAAGCAGCTCGACGAATGGGGCCTGTCGGAGCTCGGCTTCGCCACCGAACTGATCCTCAGCGAACTGGTCACCAACGCCCTGCGGCACGGCAGCGCGCCGGTCCGGGTACGGCTGCTGCACGCCCGCACCCTGACCTGCGAGGTGTGGGACGGCAGCAACAGCGCCCCGCACGCGCGCTACGCCGCCACCACGGACGAGGGAGGGCGCGGCCTGTTCCTGGTGGCGCAGCTCAGCGAGCAGTGGGGCACCCGCTACACGCCCGACGGCAAGGTCATCTGGGCGGAACAGGCCCTCCCCGGCGCCCCGGGCACCGGCGAACCGAACCTCGCGGCCTTCCTCGACCTGGAACCGCTCTGACGCGCGTCCGGACCAGGGAACGCGGTGCGCTTCTCCCGACCCCGGGGGCGGACCTCGCGCCACCGGATTCCCATCGCGGTCAGATCTCGCCGCGCCAGGAGCCCGTCGCGACCCCGCGCGATTCGATGAAGAGCTTGAACCGCTTGAGATCACCCGCGACCTGACGCTTGACGAAGCCGAGCTTGTCGGCGGCCGCCTCGGCCAGACCGTCGGGAACCCAGTTCATGTGCAGGACGACCCTCGTGGTGCTCGCATCGAGCGGCTGGAAGGTGACGAGCCCGGCCTGGCGGGCCTCCCCGTCGACCGTCATCCACGCGACACGCTGGTCCGGGAGCTGCTCGGTGATCTGCGCGTCGAACTCGCGCTGCACACCATTCACGTTCGTCACCCAGTGGGTGAGCGTGTCCGTGCGCTGCACGATGCGTTCGACCCCCTCCATGAAGGCGGGGAAGTCCTCGAACTGTGTCCACTGGTTGTAGGCGGTCCGTACGGGGACGTTGACCTCGACGTACTCCTCGACGTGCGACATGCGCACCCCTTCCGTGTCGTCAGCAGCCCGCACCCGAAGGCGCGGGGCGTCCGTCAGGACGTCTGGAGGCGCGGCTACCCGGGCTCGCCCGCCCCATGCGCGGACCGCGCGCCCCACCGCACCGGCTCGCGCCACATGGGCCAGAGGGTGGGTCCGCCCTGCGGGAGACAGAGTTCGGAGGTGACGCGGAAACCCAGCCGTTCGTAGAAGGGGACGTTGGCGGCCTTGCTCGACTCCAGGTAGGCCGGTTGCCCGAGGCTGTCGCAGGCCGCCAACTGCTGGCGCAGCAGCGCCGAACCGACTCCCGTCCCCTGGAGCCCCGGCTCCGTCCCCACGGACGGCAGGTACCAGTGCGGAGTATCGGGATGGGAGCCGTGCATGACGTTCTGGACCTCACCGGCCCGTGACAGCCCACGGGGGCCGAAGACGCGCACGTAGGAGGGGAGCGCCGCCAGCTCTCCCACCGCAGAGGTCCTCCAGTGCCCGGGCCCCGACCACAGCGCGGCCGCCAGCAACCGCCCGTCGCTGGTCGCGGCGACCCGGACACCGCCCGCGCGGGGTCGCTGCTGCCGCTGGGCGAGCTCGAAGTAGCGGGCGATCCGGCGTTCCCGGCCGGCCGGGGCGGGGATCATCCATGCCATGACCGGGTCGTCGGAGAAGGCGCGGGCCAGCAGGGCGGCGACCGCCCCGGACTCGGAGGACCGGGCGAACCGGATGCCGTACCCGGCGGTGGGAGGTGTCGTACGGGTGCTCATGGGGCCACGCTAGGCAGCGGTCCCGGGCTTCCGCGGTCGCGCCCGACGGACACGCCGCACGGACCACCGGGCGACGCCACCCCGACCCCCCATCGGCCCCGGATGTGAAAGTTGGGCAGCCGACGGCCCGGGGCTGCTCGCCACGACGACGGCCGGCCACGGAGGGTGAGATTCGGGGCTCCGGGCGGTGACCCGCCCCACAGGACCTTGGTCACATACGAGGCGGGATAGTAGTCCTTAAACGTCCCTTACCGGGCCCCTCGCATCGCTCCCCACCAGGGGTAATGCCTGCCCAGCCGGTGGGGGGCCGTTGCGCCCCGGCTGCGAGGACCACTAGTAAGAGGGGTCGTTGCCAGGCGAGCTCGACCCCCGTAGAACTGGATGAGTCGCAAGGCGGTCGGAGATTTCCGGGCTCACCCCCGGTTCTCCCGCTTCCGCCGGTGAATCCCTCTCTTTCACGTGAGTGGCTCACGTATGTCCGCGACCGTCCTTGTCCCCGTTGAAAGGCCTGTCCGTGTCCAACGCCGTCATCCGCCGCATCGCCGCTTCGAAGAAGACCCTCACGGGTACCGTCCTCGCCCTGGGTGTTGCCGGTTCCATGCTGGCCGCGGTTCCCGCGCAGGCCGCCCCGATGAGTGCCAAGGCGATCGCTCAGCAGATGATCAAGGACCCGGCGCAGTTCGCGGCGTTCAACAACATCGTTTCCCGTGAGAGCGGCTGGGACCACACCGCCACGAACTCTTCCTCGGGTGCCTACGGCCTGGTCCAGGCCCTGCCGGCCTCGAAGATGTCCTCGGCGGGCTCGGACTGGAAGACCAACCCGGCCACCCAGATCAAGTGGGGCCTGGACTACATGAACTCCCGCTACGGCAGCCCCGAGGGCGCCTGGAGCTTCTGGCAGAACCACCACTGGTACTAAGCCACCAGCGGATCGCGGGGACACGAAAACGCTCGGCCGGACCCCTCCGGCCGGGCGCTTTTGCATGCGCACGCGGAGGCGCTCTGGATGGTGGATGTAGGGCACCAGCAGTGGGACGCAGGACATCTTGCTCGCGGTACAGACCGTGCGGGAACCACGCGCGAGCTCCCCGCCCCCTCTACCGAAATCGCCGATTTTGTGAAGAATAGGGGCAATGATGACCGTTTTGGTGACCGGTGTGGCGGACGGTGTCGAGCTGGAAGCCCTCCGTTCCTGCATTCACACGGGGCCGCACTTCCGCATCGTTGCCCACACGCACGACGCCGACGTCGCCCTGGCGCAGGCCCGCGTGCTGCTTCCGGACATCGCCGTGGTCACCCTCCACCGCCCCGACGCCCAGGGAGAACGCGACCGTCGCACCCTCGTGCGCGCTCTTCGGTCCTTCGACCCTCCCACGGGGATTATCCTGCGCCGCGACCCGCACGAGGCCGCCGAGGCGATCAGTCCGGGACTCGAACCGGTCCAAGGTGCCATCCACGAGGTCCGACGCGCCGATCTCGACGCCCTCCACCATGCCCTGGTCGCCATCGGACGCCGCCGAGCCAGCTGCAACATCGACCCCGCGGCACACTGACCGTCCGGCATCCACGGGGGTCGACGCAGAAGGGCAGGTGTTCTGAGAGCGCCTTCATGTGGCCGCGCCGGGGCCGCGGGGGAGGGGTGCGTAAGGTCGGCACGGGCCGCCGCCATGGCCGGCCGCGGTGGTGATCTGTGGGAGGAACACGTGGGAATTGCTGAGCCCCAGCGGCGGTCGCACCCTGATGCCGGGGATCCGGGAGCAGCATGCGTGGACGGTCTGCGGGAGCGTGGCTTTGCCCGCTACGGTGCCGAGCAACTCGGAATCACCCCGGGCGGTTCCACAGCAGGGGACTTGGCCCGGATCAGGGAGGTCTTCGAGGCGCTGCCGCCCGACCCGTACGCTCCGGGAACGAACCGGTTCCGCCGCTACTCCCATGCCGTGTACCTGCCGTGGAAGGACGAACTGTCCTGGATCCCCGGAACCCCCGACCCCGTACACGGTACGGTCACCAACTTCTCCCAGGGCGAAGACGACCCCGAGCACCCGCAAAAGCGCCGCGTGCTTCCCGAAATCCCCGAGGCGCTGCGCGGCAACCCCCTGCTGCTGCGGCTCCTGCGCTGGGACATCGAACAGGTCCTGTCCTTGAGGGACCTGAGCAGACGGCCGCTGTGGGCCGGGGTCCACCTGATCAGGCTCGGCGTCGACGGTCCAGGCCAGGATGCCGTTTCCTCCCCGAACTGCCTCCATCAGGACGGAAGTTCGGCCAGCACGTTTACCTTCGCCCACCTGATCAGCCGTACCAACGTCACGGGCGGGCAGAACGTCATCGCCACACCGGCCAGTGGGGGCCTGCAGCCCGATGACCCCTGGGCGGACATCCACGCCAGTTTCACCCTCACCGACCCACTGGACGGCTATGCCGTCCACGACCACAGAGTCAGCCACTACGTAGGCCCGGTCCGCACGGGCTCCGAGCCGGGGCCGGGCGAACGCTCCATCCTTATCGTCGGCCTCGCCCCGTACGTCCCCCAGCTGTGACACCGGTACTCCTCGGGTCTCCATCAGCCCGAGTCCACCTCAAGCGATCGGACGATCTCGGAGCAGTCCAGGCGTGGGGACAGGGCCTTGTGGCGGTCGCCGCCGCCGGTCAATCACGCCGGGCGGCGGCCTCGTAAAGCGCTGCGATACGCAACGCGGCGGCGCGGGCGGGTGGTTGGGAGAGTGGGAACCTCGGCAGGCTCGGCTGCCTCCAGAGGCAGGACGCTCCCTACAGCCAGCGGCGCACCGTGCGGGTCACGACCGGGGGAAGGATGTCCTTGGCCAGGCGGCGGGCCAGCGGGCTCCGCCGGGGCGGAGTGCGCCGCGCCTGTACTGCCGCGGGGACAGGCACCGGCTCCGGGGTCGGGCCGGGAGCGGCCGTCTCGTGGCGGGAGCGGGGGTGCGGCGGAGGGACCGCCTTCCGGCCGGTGATCCGGATCAGGGGTGCGCCGGCCACCTCCTCCACCCCGTGCCACAGATCCTCGCGGCCGGCCAGGAACGCGGCCAGTTCCGTGCGCAGCGGTTCGGGGTCGTTCCACGTCGCGTACATCTTGTGCTGGGTGATGCACAGGACATGCAACCGCCGCGCGTCCACGGCTCCCCAGACGGCCGCAGCGACGCCCGGGCAGTGCTCCGCCCTGAAGTCATCGAAGACGACGACTGCTCCGGGGGCGGCCAGCAGCCGCGAGGTCTCCACGTCCGTGTGCACGTGCGCGTACAGGTGCGAGGCGTCCACGTGAACGAAGCGACAGGAGGCGGGCCGGACGCGGTCGGGGAGAACCGCCGTCACCGCCTGCACCACCGTCGGCAACTCATCATGGAACGCGCGGTAGTTGGCCTCGAAGGCCCGGCGCGTCAGAGTGGCGTACGAGCGCTGCATCTCGCCGTCGTTGCTGTCGTCCTCGGCCGGGGAATCGAAGAGGTCACAGACCGTGAACTCCTCTCCCTCCTTGAGGTACCCGCCGAGGAAGATGGCGCTCTTACCCAGGTAAGCGCCGAGTTCCAGGAGGTCCCCACCACCCGACGGGTCGGCGTTCTGGCGGCTCAGGAACCAGTCGAAGAGGATCTGATCGGCCGGCCAGAACCATCCCTTCACCTCATCCAAACGCGCGGGTGCAGGCAGGTTCGGGAGTTCTTCGGGCTGCGCAAGCGGTGCGGTCATGAAGTGGACATCCCCGGGAGCGAGGTGGATCGGTCTGTCCGGCGAGAATGCGGGTTCCAGGTGACGGCACGGCGAACGGCCGCCGACCGTGCAGCGGCACACAGACGCACGCTGTAGGAAGCGATCTCATCCCTGGGCTCCGCTGCTGCTGTCAGTGCCCTCTGTCACGATGCCCCGGTCAGCACAATGATGCAGGAGAGAGCATGGGTACCTGGGACGTCGGCCCCTTCGACAACGACACGGCAGCGGACTTTGGCGGCGACCTCGATGAGGCAGCTGCAGGCGAACGCGGAGACATCGTCCGCGCCGCTCTCACGCGTGTGATCGACACCGTGGGATGTCTCGAAGCACCCGAAGCCGACAAAGCCGTAGCGGCGGCAGCCCTTGTCGCTGCGCAGTGCCCGGGAGGTGAGCCTGCAGATCCCGTTTATGGCCCGGAAGAGCCCCTTCCCGATCTCACCGGTCTGCTTGATCTCGCCCTCCGGGCCCTCGACCGCGTCATGACCGAGCCGTCCGAGCTGATGGAGCTATGGGATGAGTCGGAGGGCGGTCCTTGGCGCGCGAACATCCACGGCCTGCAGAACGTGCTCCTGCCAGGGCCACCTGGAGAACAACTCGGCCCCATCTGACTTACTGCAACTGCTACTTGAGCCGCTACCCGTAGAGCCACCACGAGCTGCGACGCCCTCTCTCCACCCGCCTGACGACGTCACCTCCGAGCATGCGGCTTCCTGTCAGCTTGCCTCGGCAGCGGCAGACTGAGGCGGCCTCAGCGTCTCGGCACCCCCTGGGGGCGCGGCGGTGATGATCGTGTCGAGGATCGCGCGCGATGCCTGTAGATCTTCGATGGCGCGGGTCATTCGCTCGCCCTCCCGGCGCAGTTGGGCGAGCAGGTCCGGACAGGTGGGCACGAGGTGCTCGTCGTCCGCCCGCATGCACGGCAGGACCTGGGCGATCAGAGCGGTCGGAAGGCCTGCCGCCAGGAGACAGCGAATGCGGCGCACTGTCTCGACGTCCGAATCGCCGTAGATGCGGTAGCCGCTGGGAAGCCTCTGGGGCGTCAGGAGTCCTTGCTGTTCGTAGTAGCGCAGCAGCCGCTCATGGACCCCGGTACGCCGCACCATCTCCTTCATGCGCATGCCGATCGCCTCACTCCTGCCCGCCCTGCGCACAATGCGACTTGACTCTGACACTGATGTCGGAGTTTAGCGTCGGTGCCATGACCACTCATCACGTGCTTCCCACCCCTCACCTCGACGTTCTCGTGCAGGGGCGCGGCCCCGCACTTCTGCTCGCGCACGGCGCCGGCGGCGGCATCGAGGGAAACTTCGGCCTCGTCCTCGACGACCTCGCCCAGGACCACACTCTCGTCGGCCCGCACTACCCCGGGGCCGGTGGCTCCGCCGTAGCCATCGACCCCCTGGACCTGGACGACCTCGCCGACCGCCTGGTCGCGGCCGCCGTCGCGGCCGGCCAGGACTCGTTCGCCGTCCTCGGTGAGTCCCTCGGCAGCGCCGTGGCCGTCCGGATCGCCACACGGCACCCCCACCGTGTCCGGGCCCTCGTCCTCACCGCCGGCTTCGCTGCCGCCGACCCCGTCCTGGCGCTCGCCGCGCAGCTGATCAAGTCCCTGGCAGCCGCGGGTCAGTGGGAGGACGTGGCACGGCTCGCCTTCGTGTCCTGCATGTCCCCGGCGGGCCTGGCGGACCTCGAACCGGCCGCCCTCGACGAATCCGTCGCCCAGACCCTGACCGCGATGCCGCCGGGCATGCTGGACCACTTCGACCTGGTGTCCCGCGTGGACGTTCGGGCCGACCTGGCGAAGGTGTCCGCCCCCACCCTGGTGGTGGCACCGACCGGCGACCGACTGGTGCTGCCCGAGAGCTCGTACCGTCTGGCGGCCGGCATCCCGGGCGCCCGGCTGATCGAACTGCCCGGCGCCGCCCACATCCTGAACCCGGCAGACCGGGCGACCTGGCTCCGCCACGTACGCGAGTTCCTCGCCGCACTCCCCGCCACGTCGGCGTGAGCACACCACCCCTCATGGCCTCCATCGGGTCCCGGGAGGCGACTCCGTCCGGTCCGCACCAGCCATAGCCAGTCTCCGGCCACCGCACGCATACTTGGATCACGTCAATACGGGGAGGTAACTATGGCATTCATAGTGCTGTTCGGCGTCATGGGGGGCCTTGTTCTGCTGCTGATCGTCACGCTCCTGCGTCGGAACGGAAAGCAGACGGAGACGGCTGAGGGACTGCGTATCGAGGAGCAGGCACGCCTGCAAGCGGGGCAGGACCGTGCTTCCTTCAACACCGTGGCCATGCACCTCGCGCCGCCCACGTCCAGCGACGCCCACCAGCGCCGCCGCTAAGGCCCCGGACACCCCGGTCACATGCCGACCGGGGTGTCGCGCGTTGTACGTGCCCTCAAGACCCAGGCCTCACGCGAGACCGTCCCGGTGCCGCAAGCGGTCCAGAGACTGAGAGCCGGTGGCAGACACCCGGGCCTGAATACGACAGTCTCGTGACGACCGGACAAGTCCCAGCGGAACCGCCAGGGCGTTGCCGTGAGGGATCGGCGCCTGGCCTTCAGCGGGGCAGGCACGGATCCCGGTGCCTTCGGTCAGACGCGCCAGGTCAGCCGGAGGTCCTCACGGCAGTACCTCGTCAGCAGCCGGAGATGTCGTCGGCGCAGCCCTGCACCTTCGTGGGGTCGACCGTTCTGAGTTCCCAGACGATGAGGCCCGTGAGGTCTTCGGATTGCGGTGCGATCGTCACCGTGACGGGTCCGCCGGCGGGGATGTTGACGCGCGCGGGTTGCTGGCGCGTGGTGGTCGCGCAGGCCACGTCGGTTTGCTTCGTCGACTGCCCTCGCTTGAAGGAGACGGTCACCTTTCGCACGTCGGAGCTGTCGCAGACGACATCGAAGCGGTAAGGCTTGTCGCCGCCCGTCTCCAGTGTCTCGTCCATGCCCGAGGCGACGTGGGGGGACCCGAACCGTACGCGTTGCGCCGAGGGGTCCTTCAGGGCTGCTTGTGCCCGTTGCAGGGCGTCGTCCGGTTCCCACACCTTCTGGGGAGCCGGCTCCTCGCCCTGGCCGGTGCATCCGGCGAGAGCGGCGGCGACGGCCAAGAGGCCGAGGAGCTTCGGTATGCGCACGTCGGTGTCCTTGTTTCGTACCGTGGGGGGCTTCGAGGTGAAGCCCCCCCACGGGCAGGGGTCGGTCAGTGGCTACGGCGGTACAGTTCCGGTCCACACACCTTGGCACAGGGGTCGTCCGTACGGACGGCGCCGTTCGTCGCGGCTGCGAATCCCGCCGCGGCCGGTGGCACGAGTTGGTATTCGCGGCCGACGCCGTCGGCCTGGGTGTTCCCGTATACGGTCACCTCGCCGTCCGACCAGCGGACGAAGAGGTCGTCCTCCCAGTCGTTCATGCCGTACTCGCCCAGGGCGATCACCCGCGCGTAGGTCCATGTGGAGCTCGATGCGACGACGCTCTCGTTCTGCAACCGGCCCGTGTTCACGTCGGGGAAGACGCTGACCTTGCCGCCGGCCCATACGACGAGCAGGTCGTGGTTGGGGGCGGTCCCGGTGCTGTCGCCGTCCAGGTCGCCGCCGGTGATGAGGTTGGCGGTCTTCCAGACTTCGTTCGGCGCCGCGAGCTGCTCTTCGGCGTGGAGTCCGGCGCCGTCGATGTCGGTGTACTTGGTGACCTCGCCGTCGCTCCATCGGACGATCAGGTCATCGGGCCACTGGTTGCCGCCGTACTTTCCGGTGGCGAAGCCGTGGGCGTACTTGAAGACGGAGTCCGCCGCAGCGACGTTGATCTCGTTGGGCAGGTGTTGGTCCAGAGCGGTGGGAAGCCGGGTGTTCTGGCTGACGTCCGGGTAGATGGTGACTTCGCCGTCCACCCACTTCACCATGAGGTCGTAGGCGTTGGTACCCGCGTAGTCGCCCGCAGTGATGAGGTCCGCGTAGTTCTTCCACATGTCGTTCGGCTTGGCCAGCTGCGTCTCGCAGGGCTCGCCGGGCTTGCAGCCGGCGTAGAAGCCGAAGTTCTGGTCGCCCGGGTACAGCGTGACCTCTCCGTCGTCCCACTTGACGATGAGGTCCGAGTCTCCGAACTCCTGGGAGCTGGTGTGGAAGGTGCCGGAAACGGCGCCGGTGGCGTGCTTCCAGAGGTCTCCGTTGCCCATGGTCCCGCCGGTGGGCTTGTCGGGCTCGTAGTCGTTCACCGCCTGGTTGTAGAGGCGGATGATGTCGGCGTCGAACTGGGAGGAGTAGGACTCGTCATCGATGGTTCCGCCGGTCTTCCATCCGCCGATGACGCCGATCACGTCTCCGCGCTTGCCGTCGAAGTTGCGGAGGAAGGGGCCGCCGGACACACCGCCGGCGTAGCCCTTGCAGGCAATCTTCACGAACCGTCCGGAGTAGGCGGTGGTGTTCGTGGAGGGGCAGACGAGCGGTGCCTTGGATCCTCCGGGGAATCCGAAGAGGCTCACGTTCTTCTGGCTGAGCTGCTGGGACGACAGCGTGGTGAGCGAGTTGCCCATGCCGGTGGCGTTCTCGAGGAACTGGCCCTTCGAGTTGGGGCCGACCCGCATGAAAGCGAAATCGAGGTCGTCGGCCTTGGCGGGCCCCTGGGTGAGGTACCTGCCGTCGATGTAGAGCTTTCCCGCCACCATCGGGAAGATGCCGTAGGGGGCTATGCCCCGGCTCGGGTCCTTGGGGTCCGGCTTCCAGCCGGGTGCGAAGGCGAGCTGCTTCCACCGGTCGTTGTCGTTCAGGCAGTGTGCGGCCGTGAGCACCAGCGACTTGGTGGGCGAGGACACGGAACTCGCCGAGCAGAACTGGTCGCGGCCGCCCGGGTCCGACTGCGGATCGTCATCCTCGTTGATGAGGAACACGCCCACCGTTGCGATCCCGTTGTTGTCGAAGTGGGACGGCGCGGCCGCGGCGATCCTGTTCTCGCGCGCGGCTCCCGGGGCGGACTGCTTGCCGCCGTGCACGGGAGACGCCTTGGCGATGCGTTCGGGTGTCCAGTACGCCTCGGCCTTCTTGGCGGCCTCGATCTGGGCCAGCGTCGCCTTGAGCCCATCGCCCGCAGGGCTCGTCGGATCTGCCGGAACCGACGACTTGGGGGGTGAGGAGGGGGAAGCGGGAGTACCGGAGGGCGTGGGCCGGGGCGCCGGCTGCTGGGGGGTGACGCCGGGCAGGGTGACGGGCGGTGTCACAGATGGCTTGCTGCCGCTGACGGCCTCGTCGTAGAGGGCCTGGACGGCGTCGTCGAAGTACGCGCTGCGGATCAGGGAAGGGGTCTGAGGAGCAGCGGCGTCCTGTGAGACACCGATGAGGCTGCCGACTCGTGTCTTCGTGTCGTAGTCGGCGATGAAGGCCGAGCCATCGGCGATTCCCGCGCCGGCCGGGCCGCAGTCGAGCTGCTGGTACCGGGTCCGGCTACCCGGCACGCCTGCTTCGGACGTGTCACCGACGCACGGCTCGGCCGGCCGCGTCCCGGAGACTCCGTGACCGGCGACCCGAACACCCTTGTGGGTGCGGCCGGCGTCAGTCAGCAGGCGGTGGCCGGGGACGGTGTCCTCGAGTTGGTCGCCGTTGATGCCCTTGTCGACCACGGCGAAGCCGACGGCGGCCTTGGAGGCGGTAGGGGCCGCGTCGGAGCCGGCCCATACGAGAGAGCGATTCCCCTGCCTCTTGACGGCGTAGACACCCTTCGGCGCCTCGATGACGCCGGAGGCGTTCTTGGCGATCTGCGGCGCGAAGGCCAGCTTGTCGGCCGGGTCACCGGTCAGGCAGTCGGCGGCCGTCGCGATCAGATTGCGGTACGGGCTGGAGGTGACGCCCGCCCCACAGAAGTACAGCCCCTTCTTCGTCAAACGGAAGAGCACCCCGGTGTCCGGGCCTTCCGCGTTCTGCGTCGGGAAGCGGACACCCAGCGTGCGGCCCGCGGATTCCGTGCCGCCCTGCGGGTTCCAAGGCTGAGCCGCCGCCATGCGCTTGGGCGACAAGAGTCCCTGCGCATCCCTGGCCGTCCATGAGGGAGCGGCATCGGGCGATGGCCCCCCGGCCGATGGCCCTGCGGCGGAGGGCTGCGCCGCCGCACCTGCCGCAGCCGACAGGAGCAGCGCGGCCGTACACGCCCCAGCCCCGAGGGACCGGAACGCCGAATTCGCTCTCACTCAATACACCCTTCATTCGATGAACTCCGAGGTGAGGCAGCGGACTGCCCCCTCGATGATCTTTCGAACATAGGGTCGCTTTCGATCGCCGTGCCCGGAATTTCGCGGGCTCCTCGGGCACTCGTGGCCCGATTTCGGCGGAGGTCGTAACTCCGTTTGTTTCAGCGCCAAGGGGCGCGCAATACCCTCCTCCCCGCCCGGCGTCTGAGTCGTCGAGCCACCGCTTGATCCCTGGAACGGGTGGCACATAGTGGTCAAAGTGCGAGTAAATGCGAGTCCGATTGTTTGGCTGAAAAAACACGCCATTCAGAGCGTTGTCCGGGTGCACGACCGCGTCGACATTTTCGACCTCGACCTCGACCTCGACCTCGACCTCGACCTCGACCTCGGCCTCGGCCTGGTCCGGCTCGGGCGGTGCTCCATGGGCATGGCCGTCCCTGGCCATGCCCCGTCACGAGCCGATGCTGCCGAGTGCGTGTCCCTTGTCCGAGAACCTCCCGGATGTCCTACCGGTCCGGGGTCGAAGGTGCCGCGGGCGGTTGTGCGGTGTCCGCTTCCGGGTCGCCGGCCGGGCCGATGCGGATCTCGAAGTCGCCGCCGTACTCCTCGTGGCCGGCGGCGACGGCGACGGCGACGGCTTCCTCGCCCTGTTCGCCCTGGATGATGAGCGGGTCCTGCCGCAGGTCCCGTACGAGTGCCACGCACATGCCGATCATGACCAGGGTGAACGGCGCCGCCACGAGGATCGTCAGGTTCTGCAATCCGGCGAGCGCGTCGCCCTTGCCGTTGCCGATGAGGAGCATGACGGCCGCGACGGCGCCGGTGACCACGCCCCAGAAGACGACCACCAGCCGGGCCGGTTCCAGGACGCCCTTCTGCGAGAGCGTGCCCATCACGATGGAGGCGGCGTCGGCGCCGGAGACGAAGAAGATGGCGACGAGGACCATGACCAGCAGGCTCATTGCGGTGGAGATGGGGAACTGCTGGAGCAGCCCGAAGAGCTGTCCCTCGGGGGTGCTCTCCTTGTCGAGACCGCCGCTCTCCCGGAGCTTCATGGCCGTGCCGCCGAAGACGGCGAACCACAGCAGGCTGACCGTGCTCGGTACGAGGATGACGCCGCCGATGAACTGCCGGATGGTGCGTCCGCGGCTGATCCGGGCGATGAACATGCCGACGAAGGGGGTCCAGGAGATCCACCAGGCCCAGTAGAAGACCGTCCAGCTGCCCAGCCATTCGGCGACCTCGCCGGCGCCGGTGGCCTCGGTGCGGCCGATGAGCTGGGGGAGGTCGCCCAGGTAGGCGCCGAGCGAGGTGGGCAGGAGGTCGAGCACGATGATGGTCGGCCCGGCGATGAACACGAACACGACGAGCAGGAGGGCGAGCACCATGTTGATGTTCGACAGCCACTGGATGCCGCGTTCCACGCCGGAGACCGCGGAGGCGACGAAAGCGACGGTCAGGACGGCGATGACGGCGACGAGGAGTGCGGTGCTGACCGAATCCATCCAGCCCAGCTCACGGAAGCCGCTGCCGATCTGGAGGGCCCCGAGGCCCAGCGAGGCCGCGGAGCCGAAGAGGGTGGCGAAGATTGCCACGATGTCGATGACACGGCCGATGGCGCCGTGCGCGTGCCGGGCGCCGATCAGCGGCTCGAACACCGCGCTGATCGTCTGGCGGCGGTCGCGACGGAACGTGCTGTAGGCGATGGCGAGGCCGACGACCGCGTAGATCGCCCACGGGTGGAGCGTCCAGTGGAACAGGGTGGTGGCCATCGAGGTCTGCATCCGCTCGGCGGAGTCGACGGGGTGGGTGCCGGGCGGCGGATTCTCGTAGTGTGCCAGGGGTTCGCTCACGCCGTAGAACATGAGCCCGATGCCCATGCCGGCGCTGAACATCATGGCGACCCAGGAGACGGTGCGGAACTCCGGCGGCTCGTCCTCGCGGCCGAGGCGGATCCGGCCGTAGCGGCTGATCGCCAACCAGAGGGCGAAGACGACGAAGGCGCTGGCGGCGAGCATGAAGGCCCAGCCGCCGTTGTGGATGAGCCCTTCGAGCAGGCTGCTCGACACGCTCTCCAGCGAGTCCGTCGCCACTGCGCCCCACAGGACGAACGCGAGCGTCAGACCCGCGGTGACCCCGAAGACCACCCTGTCCGTGCGGGAACGTTGATCGGCCTCCAACGAAGCCCCCTTCGCCAAGAGTCGGGAACCGCATGCCGTGATGGAATGTCACGTTATTCCCATTCAAGCCCATATCGGACCGTTAGGTCCGCAGGACGCCCACGGGGCGGCTCACCGTGCGCGAAGTCCGTCACGGCCGGCTGCGCCGACCTCCAACGGGGGCGGGCTGCCTCTGCCACGCTCCACAAGGCCCTGGTCCGCCGGGACTCGGGACCGGGTCGGTGTCGTTCCTCCCGCGCCGGCGCGGTGCCCTCGTGTTGTCAGGAGGCGGGCTTCACGTGGCGGACCAGCCACATCAGCAGGGCGTCCAGGTCGGCGGCGGCCGAGAGGACCCGGTCGACCGCCTCGGGGGTGTGCAGCCACTCCTCGCAGCCGAGGGGACGGGCGGCGATCAGGGAACGGTGGCGCAGCAGGTCCGCACGGGAGTGGTCCGCCGGATAGCCGCGCGGGGGACGTTTCATCATGTCCCCGGAGATGTCGTAGCCCTTCTTCCGCAGGTCCTCGACGATGGCGGACAGTTCGCGGCCGCTCCCCTCGGAGACCACGGCCTTGCGGAACCTGTCCACCTGGCCGGGATCCGGGTACCACCAGGCGCCCTGGATCCGCAGGCCGTCCAAGGCGAAGCGGAGACCGATCTCGATCTTGCGCTCGAGCCGGATCACCGCGCTCTGGTGCTGCCACCACCAGGAGCCGGTCCGGTAGTGCCAGACGGAGAAGTCCTCGTATCGCGGGTCGGCGTCCGCCACCTCGTTGAGCAGGGCGATCATCGGCTGCCGGACCAGGCGTTCGCGGTCCGCGCGACAGCGCTCGCGGGTCGTGTGGGTCGGTTCGCCCTGGAGCTGCCACAACACGTCCATGGCCTGCTCGGGCCAGCCGGTGAACTGCCTGTGTCCGCCCATGCGGGCAGGTTAACTCACCGCCACCGCCGTTACCCGAGTGCCGCAGAGCGGCTCGGTTGCGGGCTGTGGCCAGGCGAGCTCCGGCGGCATTGTCAGTGCCGGGCACGATGATGACCTGCATGACCGAAAACAGCGCCCTGCTTTCCCCTGTCGCCTACACCGAGGCCGTGACGGCCGCCTTGGCGGCGTCGGCCGCGTACTACGGGGACGGGACCACCCCGCTCGGTGACGACGAATACGACGGGCTGCTCCGCGCCATCACGGCTTACGAGGACGCCCACCCGGACGAGGTGCTTGCCCAGTCGCCGACCGGCAAGGTGGCGGGCGGGGCTGTCCAGGGTGACGTGCCGCACTCGGTTCCCATGCTCTCCCTCGACAACGTCTTCGACGCCGATGAGCTCGCCGAGTGGGCCGCGGGGCTGGAACGGCGCCTGGGTCACCCCGTGGCCGGGTGGTGTGTGGAGCCGAAGCTCGACGGCCTCGCGGTCGCCGCCCGGTACCGCGGTGGCAGGCTCGTTCAGGTCCTCACCCGCGGTGACGGACTGGCCGGCGAGGACATCACCCACGCCGCCGACGCCGTCCTCGGTCTGCCTGCGGTACTCACCCAGCCGATCGACGTCGAGCTGCGCGGTGAGGTACTGCTGACGACCGCGCAGTTCGAGGAGGCCAACCGGATCCGGCTCGCCCACGAGGCCACGCCCTTCGCACACCCGCGCAGCGGAGCAGCCGGCACTCTGCGGGCCAAGGACCGCCCCTACCGGATCGAGTTGACCTTCTTCGCCTACAGCGCGATCGGCCTGGCCGACCTCGGCCACGTCGCCCTGCTGGAGAACCTGGCGGCGCTCGGTGCGAACACGGCCGCCGGTACGGCCGCCGCCCCGCTGCGATGCGAGACCGTGGAGCAGGTACAGGAACGCGTCGACGTGATCGCCGGCCTGCGCGGAGACCTGCCGTTCGGGATCGACGGTGTCGTCGTCAAGGCCGATACGGCCGAGGACCAGCGGCAGGCCGGCAACGGCTCGCGCGCCCCGAGATGGGCGGTGGCCCGGAAACTGGCGGCCGAACACAAGGTGACGCGCCTGCTGGCGGTGGAGTGGAACGTCGGCCGGACCGGGATCATCGCCCCGCGCGCCGTCCTGGAGCCCGTGGTCATCGACGGGGTGACGGTCACTTACGCCACTCTTCACAACCCTTCCGATATCACCCGTCGCGGGCTCATGATCGACGACCAGGTGTTCGTGTACCGGGCCGGCGACGTGATCCCCCGGATCGAGGCACCGCTGGTCGACCAGCGCACCGGCGCCGAGAGCCCGATCGTCTTCCCCGAGGCGTGCCCCCGCTGTGGCGACGCGATCGACACCTCCGAGCAGCGGTGGCGGTGCGTGCGCGGCCGCAGCTGTCAGGCCGTGGCCTCGGTGATCTACGCGGCCGGCCGCGACCAGCTCGACATCGAAGGCCTCGGCGACACGCGTGCGATCCAGTTGGTGGAGGCCGGACTGGTCAAGGACGTCGCCGACCTGTTCACGCTGACCCGCGAGCAGCTCCTCGGTCTGGAGCGGATGGGCGAGACCAGCGCCACCAACCTGCTGGCCGCGATCGAGACCGCCCGCGGGGCCGCGTTGAACCGCGTGTTCTGCGCCCTCGGTGTCCGCGGCACCGGGCGCACCATGTCCCGCCGGATCGCCGCGCACTTCGGCTCGATGGCCGCGATCCGGGCCGCCGACGCGGACACGCTGGCCGGGGTCGACGGCATCGGCGGCGAGAAGGCCCGCGTCATCGCGGCCGAACTCGTCGAACTCGCCCCGCTCCTCGACAAGCTCCAGGCCCAGCAGGTCGGCACGCAGGTCACCGAGCCGCAGCAGCCCGCAACCGGCGCGGACGACGGCGAGGACAAGACGGGCGGCCCACTGGCCGGCCAGGCCGTCGTGGTGACCGGCTCCATGACCGGCCCCCTTGCGGTGCTGTCCCGGAACGAGATGAACGAGCTGATCGAGCGGGCGGGTGGAAAGGCATCGTCGTCGGTGTCCAAGCGCACCACGCTCCTGGTGGCGGGCGAGAAGGCCGGCTCCAAGCGCACCAAGGCCGAGGAACTGGGCATCCGCATCCTCGACCCCGAAGAATTCGCAGCGCTCGTCGGCGACTTCCTCCCCACCACCTAATGCCGCGTCGGGCAACGGTGGCGGCGACGGGCTGCTGACCACTGTTCACACACCGACCGTGCTGAGCCGCGACGCCGCCGACCGGTGGGGTCGCGCGCTGGGCCGAGAAGGAATTCCACGACGATGGCAGCCGCCTTGAGTGGGGTGAGCTGACCTGGTGGGCACTGGGGTTGCTGAACGGACGGCGCCTTCGGGGCCGGTCGGCCAGATCCCGACAGGGTGCCCACTCGGTCCCGTGGGGCCCGTGGGGCCCGTGGTGCTAGTTTTGCCGAAACTCGGGGGAGGGGTCGGCAAACTGGTGAACAGCGCACCGCGGCGTGCTGCCGTCGTGGCCCTCGTCGAGCTCGGGCGGAGCAGCGACTCTGGGGACCGGGCGGACGCCGGTCGCGGTCTGGCGACCTTTGCGGAGATGGGGGAGGCTGCCGACCCGCTGCTGGAGCTGGTGCTCGACCGCGAAGACACCTTCGTCACACGGGCGACCGCAGAAGCCCTGCTTCGACGGCAGGACAGGGCCGGACTGCTGATTGTCGCGTCCGCGCTGGCCGTCGCCAGCCCGAACCACGGCGATTGGATCCACACCGCGGTCCGCGATGCATTCGCCGTCTACGCCAGTGACCGCGACGACGCGCTGCGGCTCTGCGAGGAGTTGACGCAGGATCCTGACGAACGCGTCGCCCTGGGGGCTCGCGAGCTGAAGGAAAGCCTGACCGGGATCCATTGCGTTCTCCACGCTGAATAGGTGAGACAGGGCTGGCCCCATCTGGTATCGCGCCGTGCTGCATGCGCTCTGTCGGCGTGCAGGGAAGCGGATGTGTATACGTGGGGAGCGGAGCCGACCGTTCGCTCCTTCTGACAGTGGAGTGATCATCAGCGCCCGACGGGCAGCAGGGCCAAGCCGGCCGGGTATCCGCGGCTTATCGGAGGGCAGGGCCGGTAGCTCACAGGGCCAGGTGCGATGTGCGCGCGACTCCCGTTCGCCGCGCTGGTAGCGGGGGCCCCACGCGATCGCCGTGAGCACCCCTTGGTCGATGCGGGTGTGCCGGCCGACCACCACTTTCTCCAGGGCGGACATGCCGGCGAACAGTCGTATGTTCCGGAACGTACGGGCGATGCCGGCCCGAGTTGGCCCGCCCGCCTGGCCCCACGGGGGCAGGGGGCAGGCAGGCGAGCGGTCTTGGGCCGGTCAGCGCGGTGTGCCGCCTGCGAGCACCGCCGTCGATCCCCGGCAGAACTCCAGCATGGCCAGGGCGATGGTTCCGCCGGGCCGTCCGAGGCGGTCGGCGTAGCGCTTGATGATCACGTTCTCGCGGCCCAACTCGGTCCGCCGTCCTCCCGAGGACATTCGGGAGCGTTGGACGTCCTCGGAGAGTCGGCGCCGGCCTTCGAGCAACTGCAGGATCTCCTGGTCGATGAGGTCGATGGAGTTCCTCAGGCTCGCGATGGCGGCCTCGGGCGTGGTCGTCGGCGCGGCGGATACGGTCTGCGTAGTCATGGCGTGCTCCTTCGGGGGGTGGTTCGAGGGGGGAGTGGGGTGGGTGGGGGCAGGTCAGCCGTTGACCGCGTCTGGGTCCGCTTCGCCCGCCGGCGCGAGCAGTGGCGAGGATGTCCGGCCCGGCGCGCGTGTCCCTGCCTTCCGCGAGGGCCTCGTACAGCGCCTGATCGTCGACGATGCCGCCCCGCGGGCGGCGAGGGGGGAGGAGCCGTACCCCGGCCCGCGCGGCCGATTTGCCGTCTGTGCAAGGGGCGTACGCGACGACCGTCATGCCGAAGGCGGCCATCCGTGGGGCGGCCAGCGAGCAGATCCCGCCGAGCCCCGCGAACAGCGAGTGCCGGTGGGTCCCGTCGCGGCCGCGCACGTCGGCCTCGGTGCCCAGCGCCGCGACGGTGGCCAGCGACGGCTCCTCGGTCGGCGGAACGGCCGGTCTGCGCACGTCGGCGGGCGAGCCGGTATCGCGGAAGGCAAGGAGCGTGGCGGAGCTCATCGGTGGTCCTCCCCGAGCTCGAATGGTGGCGAGAGAGTGCTCATTGACGTTCCGAAGCCAGGTCCAGTGCCCGGGCGCGCAGCGCGAGCCGCGCGGGCAGCAGGCTGGAGACGAGCGCGAGGCCGAGTCCGGCGGCGGCCGCGGCGCCGATCGCCGGCCAAGGCAGGCTCAGGGGAAGGGACGGGCCGGAAACCAGAATCCGCTGCCCGATCAGCAGCAGGGTGGCGGCCTGGGTCCCGGTGGTGACCAGCAGTGCGAGCACCGTGGCGGTCGCCGCGGTCAAGGCCGCCTCGACCCCGACCATGGAGAGCACCTGCCGGTTGTTGCCGCCGGTGAGGCGGAGCGTGGAGAAGTCCCGCAGCCGGTCGCCGGTCGACATCATCATCGTGTTGACGATCGCGATCAGGGCGTAGAGCAGTGCCGGGCCCAGGATGGCGATCATCGCGATCCAGTCGGACCGGGACCGGGGGTCGTCCTTCCCGCCCCACGCGGCAGCCGCGGTGACCTTCGCGTGGGAGGCGGGGTCCAGCACCGGCGGCGGAGCCCCTGCGGAGGTGGAGAGGAAGGCGGCGGTGGGCTGCGGGTCGCCGTCCAGGTGGCCGGCCACGACGGAGTACGGCAGGAGCACCTCGGCGAGGCTGAGGGGCGTCTCGACCAGGGCGACCACGGTCAGGGTGACGGGGGCTCCGTCGTCCAGCGAGCTGGTGAGGGTGTCCCCGACCTGCCAGCCGTTGGCCGCGGCCAGTGCGCCGGAGACGGCGACCGAGGGTCCCTGGAGCCGCTCCAGGGAGCCGGACTCGGTCGGGAGCCGCCAGGTCGTGGCGGCGTCCCCGTCCACCGCAGTCGCTGCGACGGTGCCCGTGGCGGGGGAGGAGCCGGCGGCCGCGGTGCCACCCTCGAGGCCGTTCAGCCAGGTGGTGCGGACCGTGGTGGTGCGTACGCCGTCCAGCCGGCGCAGTTCCTCCACGGTGCCCGGGGCCAGGGCCGAGCCACCGTCAGGTTCGACGACGTACTGCGCGGCGAGCGCCTCGCGCGACTGGATCGTCCGGGCGTCCCCGAAGGTCAGGGTCGAGCCGACCACGGTGCCGGTCAGGCCGATCACCAGGAACATCGGGGTCGCGGTGGAGACCGTACGCCGTACCGAGGCCAGCGCGTTCTGCCGGGCCAGCAGGCCCACCGCACCGGCCGCCAGCGACACCGGCAGGGTGAGCAGCCGCACCAGCGGAGGGACCAGGAGCGGGGCGAACAACGCCACCGCCATGATCGCTATGCCGTCGATCAGGAGCGACCAGACCGGCACGTTCTGCGGGTCGCGCAGCTGCGGGTCCCGGCTCATCCCGGGCGGCATCGTGGTGAACAGGGTCAGCACGGCCGCGAACACGGCGAGGTGGCCGAGCGCCCACAGCCAGCGGCCGAGCGTCATCACCCGGCCGTCGACGGCCGCGTCGCCGAGCGCCTCGACCGGCCGCACCCGGCCGGCGCGGCGGGCCGCCGTGTAGGCGCCGGCCACCGCCACCACGACCTCGATCGCCACGGCGATCAGCAGCGGCCCGGCGCTGAACTCCACGGTGAAGCCCTCGGGGGCCGCGCCGCGCGAGATCAGCCAGCGGGCGAACAGCGGCGCCACGGCGAGGCCCAGCAGCGCCCCGCAGAGCGAGGCCGCCAGCGAGACGACCACCGCCTCGCCCAGGACGAGCAGCCTGACCTGACGGGGGGTCGCCCCGACGGCCCGCAGCAGCGCCGTCTCGCGGCGGCGCCCGGCGACCGCGAAGGCGAACGTCGAGGCGACGACGAACACCGAAACGAAGCCGGACATGCCCGCCATGAAGGTGAGCAGCTTCTTCAGGGACGGCGCCGAAGGGTCGCTGTTCTGGAGCCCCGCCGACGTGCTGACCAGCAGCCCCGTGGCCGAGATCAGGGCGACGCCCAGGGTGAGGGCGACGAAGGAGCCCGCGAAGCCGAGCCACCGCCTGCGCAGGGTCGCCACGGCGACGGGCACCAGCAGGGAGATCCCCATCATCGGCCCCCGTAGGCGCCGAGCGGCTCCCCGGCCGGCTCGGCCTCCAGCTGGGCCATGTGCTCGGCGACCTTCTGAGCGGTCGGCCGGTGCATCTCGTCGGTGAGCCTGCCGTCCACGAGGAAGATGACGCGGTCCGCGTACGAGGCGGCCACCGGATCGTGGGTGACCATGATGGTGGTCTGACCCTGAGCGTCGACCAGGGACCGCATCAGTTTCAGGACGGTCCTGCTGGAACTGCTGTCGAGGGCCCCGGTCGGTTCGTCGGCGAAGAGCACCTTCGGACGGGTGATCAGGGCCCGGGCGATGGCGACGCGCTGCTGCTGACCACCGGACATCTGGGAGGGCAGGTGCCGCCCGCGCCCGCCGAGTCCGACTTGGGCGAGCGCGGCCCGGACCTCGGCGGGGTCCGGACGCCGGCCCGCCAGCCGCAGAGGCAGGCCCACGTTCTGCTCGGCGGTGAGGGCGCCGAGCAGGTTGAACGCCTGAAAGATGAAGCCGATCCGGTCCCTGCGCAGTTCGGTGAGGGCCTTCTCGGCGAGCGGTCCCAGATCGACCTCGTCCACGACTACCCGGCCCGAGTCGGGCCGGTCGAGGCCGGCCGCGCACTGCAACAGGGTGCTCTTGCCCGAGCCCGAGGGGCCCATGACGGCCGTGAATGTGCTCTGACCGAAGGCGACGGATACCCCGTCGAGGGCGCGCACCTGCTCCGCCGACCCGGGTGCGTAACACCGGCTGACCTGTTCGATGCGTACGGGCTGGCTGTCTCGCATACCTCTACACCTCTCAAGTGATCTCGTGCCGCCGGGACGAACAGCCGTGTATTCCAAGCCGGTTCAGTACCAGCCCACTGGACCGTCAGACCCTGCGACCCCGGGCGCCCGGGCCGGCCGACCGACGGGAGTTCCCAGCGCGATCTCACCGTGGAGTCGATTCAACGGCCGGAACCGTGAACATCGACGACGAAGCGGCCCCCGCCGTCCGTGCACTGGGGGAGCGGTCGGGCATCCCGGTGCGTAGGAGCCCGTAGGAGCCCGTAGGAGGTCAGTGGGCAGGGATCCCTTGCAGTCCGGGAACAGGCCGATCTTGCGGCGACATCGTCGCCTCCGTGCCTATGCCCTTCCTCCACCGCAGGGCGGGCGCCGCTATAGAGGAAATGAAGAGTCGGGCAAGAAGTACGGGAGAACCGGTGCGATTGGCTGCGCGGGCACGCTCTTCTCATCCTTCCGTTCGGTCCGAACACCGAGCTGCCACGTCCGGGGCGTGGCAGCCATTCACAGCCGACGACGGGCGGGGGTGATGGGGCCTGTGAAGGTGCTGCAGGCAGCCGCCGGTGACGGAGGATCTCCGCGAAGGCGCGGCGAAGGCGCGGGCCCGAGCCATGTCAGGGCAGGCGAGCCTGACGTCGAGCAGGCGGCGTCTCCCTCGGCCCCCAAGCCGTCGCCGACCTCTACAGCCACCGCGCCGACTGACGGGCTGTCGGCTGCGGTTCCCGTCCTTGAGGAGATACGGCTCGCCGTGGGCTTACGAACTCCGGTGCAGGGTCCTAACTTTGAGGCATGGAAACTCGGCATTCCGGTCCACTTGCGGAAGTTGTGTCATCCGTGCCGGCCGGATGGCGGGTGCTGTTCGTGCCCAGCCGGGCCAGCGAGTTGGCCATCGGGCTCGGTGGGAGCATCTTGGTCCCGCCGATGGTCGCAGCCCCACTGCTGCTGGCCGCTCTGGTGGCCGCCGTGGTCTCGGGGAACTCACTCTTCTGGGGCGCCTTGTGGGTCCTACTGGCGCTCACGGTCGTCGCAGTGATCCTACTGACCGTGGCCATGACGGCCGTCACGGTCGCCACGACGGTGCGGTGGGTCGAGTTCCGCCCCCTGGAAACTCCGGCCCAGGTCGTGATCGCTCGCTTTCTGCGTTCGTCGACCATGGCGGTGGCTGATCTGCAGCGAGTCGTCGTCATCGAGCGACTCAGTCTGGGACAGCGACAGTCCATCAAGGTGGTGTTGCATACCCGCAGCGAGACGGTGAAGTGCGAACCGGCGAGGTCCGCACCGCTCTCTCGGGTCGACGCACAGGCGCTGACCGACTGGTTGACCGAGCAACTCGGGCGGTCCCAGGTGGCGGTGGAGCGTCAGACGGAGGTCAAGCGAGACTTCCTGCGTCCGGACGAGTGGTGGACCCCGTCCCACACCGCCGCGCTGTGGCGGGTACCCGTCGGCGAGGTCGACGGCATAGCCGCCCAGCGCAGCGTCGAAAGGCATCGGTACACGCCCCGGGCACACGCGATGTACAGCCCCAGCACTTCGGTCACCGTCTACGACCCGGGCCGGGCCTACGAGGTCGCCGAAGAACTCCGTGCGGAACGAGCCGCCGGCCAGGCCGCCGACAGCACGGCAGCCCCCGGCCCGGACGAGGACGACGCAACGGATTCCCGCTGACTTGGTCGGGCCGGTCCTGACCCGGCTCGGAGACCGAACTGGGTCCTGGCCCCTTCCGAGTTGGCCCTGGCGGAACCGGAGCTCGCGGCGAGGGGCCCATCCGGGACCGGTTCACCGCTCTCCGGCGGCCTCCAGGATCGCGCGGAGACGCGAGAGGCATTCGTTGACGAAGGCGGGATAGGTGGCCCAGTAGTACGACACTCCGCTGACTCCGACGGCGATGGCCCACGCCCGGGCACGCAGCCAGGTCTCGTTGTCGAGGCTTATGGCGTCCCAGTATGCCTGCCGGGCCCCGGGCGGAAGGTCCCACAGCGGTGCGTGCTCGGCGTCGGGGAAGCCGACTGAGAGGGCTCCGAAGTCGATGACCGCGTGCAGCTTTCCCTGCTGTACGAGGAGGTTGCTGGGTTTGAGATCTCCGTGAAGCCACACCTGGTGGCCGGACGGCTCGGGCAAGGCGAGCGCACCTTGCCACAGGTGTCGCAGGTGTGCGATATCGAGGTCGAGGCCCTCGATCATGCGGCAGTTGTCGAAGTACTCGCTGATCCACCGGTCACAAGCTTGCAGGCCACCTCCGCGGTACCAGCTGAGCTCGTCCTGACGAGTGGCTCCCATAAGGGGGGTGGAGTGCAGGCTCTGCACGATCGCCGCCAGGTCGGCCCCGAAGGCGGGCCAATCGGTGACCGATCCCAGGCCGGCTTCATCGCCGTCGATCCAGCGGTACACCGACCAGGCGAGCGGAAATGCGGAACTCGGGGTGCCGGCGTGCACCGGCTCCGGGATGTGACAGGGAAGGTGAGGAGCCAGCCGCGGCAGCCACGTCTGCTCTTTGCGTACGGCCTTCGAGTTGTCCGGAGTACGCGGCAACCGTATGAGCAGCTGGTCGCCGAGCCGGTACATCCTGTTGTCGGTGCCCTCGCCGGCCGGTGAGATGGGAAGGGCGGACCACTCCGGTTTCTGCTCCCGCAGCAGCGACCGGACGACCGCCTCATCCACACGGATCTCGTTCTCATGAAGTGTCACGCTGAGAGCCTTCTGCCCGGGCCTCGCCGACGCCAGTCATTTTCGAGGCCGTGGACGCTCAGACCGCGATCCGCCATGCCATGTGAGACCGAGTGGGAATGAGGACCGGGTTCGGCCGACCGCTGAGGGACACGGAGGCGGCCGACGCCGACGCGGTACCCCGGCAAGGTGTTGCGTGGCTCGCCGAGCGGCACCCGGCCGGTACGGTCCCAGCCGCTGAGCACGTACGTCACTCCGGCAGCCCGGCCGGACCGGTCTCGTTGGCGGGGATCTCCAACGCTGAGGCGGGGAAGTTCGTGACAACGCCTGTGCGCGTCTTGGCAGTGGTGAAGGAGGAGTGGGCTCCTGCGGTGGCGATCACCCAGCGGGTGCAGTCCGGCGAGGCCCCGGTTCATTACACCCTGACGGTCACCCCGAACCGGCAGGAGGTGCTCCTTGAGGCCGGCCGTCAGCACGTGGTGGCCGTCGGCCCGGGGGACCTGACTGCCGGGCCCGGGACGAACAACTACGGCTTCGCGTTCGCCGAGGTCGTCCATCCCGTGAAGCGAGGAGTGGCCGGGGAGGTCGCCTACTGGCGGGACGTTCTGGCCAAGGCCCCGCCGAAGCCGACGTGCGACGACACCCGACCCGACCCGACCCGACCCGACCGGACCGGACCCGCGACGCCGGCTCTCTGGTCTCCTGGCTGGGCCGCTCCTCGGGGTCCTTCGGGCAATCGGTCGGATGATGCGGACGGTATGGAAAGCCGCGGGTGCGTTCGGCACCCTGCCGCTTCGGCGAGGTCGCCCATCGGCGCCGCGACGTCGTGGCGCTGGGTGTCGTGTGGGGGTGTTGTGCCGCTACGCCCGCTCTGACCTCGCCTTATCGATGGCCAAAGCTATTGCGGAGCGTGATCACTTCGGGAATGATTCCCCGCCGTGACCATCTTTCTCGCCGTTGTGCTCGGCGTGTTTCTCATCGGGTTCCTCCTCTCCCTCGCCCCCGGCGCCGCCGACCGCTGGGTCGAAAAGCACTTCGTGGCCGCCGACTACGGCCTTGCGCCTCGTGAAGCGCTCGACAACCGGCGCTCCGGTCCGCCGGCGCCGGCCCACCGCACGCAGGAGAGGCAGGCCGTAGCCGACGCCGCCTGGCAAGGGGACTGGAAGGCGGCCGAACGGTACGTCCGGGCCGCCGGAGAGGACTGGGACGAGCGCTGGGACCGGCTGGAGCTCCTCCAGCATGTTGCCCAGAAGGACGGCGCCTGGCTCGACACCTGGCTCGCCGCCGAGCCGGGGGACTGTGACGCGGTAACCCTCCGCGCGAGCCTCATGGTCCATCGTGCCTGGGAGATCCGGGGCAACGCCTTCGCCCACGCGGTCCCGTACGAGGACATGAAGCGCTTCCGGGAGATGCTCCCGGCTGCGATCGATGAGGCCCGCAAGGCCACGCTGCTCGACCCCGCGAACCCGGGCCCCTGGGTCGTCATGATCACCGCGGCACGGGGAGCCCAGTACGGCCGCTCGCAGTTCAAGCCGCTCTGGAAGGAACTCGTCGCCCGCGCGCCCCACCACTACGAGGGGCACGGGCAGGCCCTCCAGTACTGGTGCGCCAAGTGGTACGGAAGCAACCGGCGGATGATGCGGTTCGCCCGCCAGGCGGTCCGCAAGGCCCCGGCCGGCAGCCCGCTCGCCGGGATCTACCTGCACGCGCTGAGTGAACTCGCCGACCGGTCCGCCGCCGTCGCACTGCCGGTCACACCCATGACGAGGAGCCTGCTGAAGCGGACCGCCGCGTCGTTCGACCGGGTCGCGCCCGACGACGAGCGTCTGCCGCTCCTGCGCCACCTGCTGGCGCACTACATGCTCCAGTCGATGATGTACGCGCCCGCTCTGCGGCAGTTCCGCGAGATCGGACCATGGTGCGGAGCCGAACCCTGGCGCAAGGCGGGGAACCCGGTCATGGCGTTCGACGCGGCCCGGGGCCGGGCCGTGAGGCTGTCCCGGAGCCGCCCTGCCTCGGCGGCCCAGGATTTCGGCATGGCGCGCTAACGGGTGGTCTGAAGGATCGGTGTCCGGCCGTGGGCCGGGTCTTCGCGTAAACAAATATGCGATTGTCGGGCGAGCGTGATAGTCACTTCTCTCATGGAGGGTGATCCATGCTCTCCCCGTTTGGATACGGCAAGGGGTGGGGACATGGCGTTGCTCCGTCAATGGGGGCTTACGCTGGGGAAATGGGCCGGAAAGCCCGTCGCGCGGGTCCAGGAGGACTCCGGCGATCCGGACGTGGGGCGCGTGCGCGCGGCCGCCGCGGCCGGGGACTGGACCGCCGTGCGCGAGGTGCTCGAAGCACGTTCCGAGAGCGACGACCGGACGGAACTGCTGTGGGCCGTCGGCGATACCGCCGGGGTGGAGCGGTGGATCGTCCCGGTCCTCGAAGCGGATGCGGGTCAGGACGCGGCGCTGGCCCGGTTGGTGGCGGGGATCCGTCACATCAGCTGGGGATGGGAGGCCCGGACCGGCGCCCGTGCCTCGGAGGTTTCGAGCAAGCAGTTCGAGGTGTTCCACGAGCGGCTGCGCACCGCCGAGCAGTGGTTGTACGAGGTGGCCGAGCGCGAACCGGGGTGGACCTCGCCCTGGTACGGCCTGCAGGTCACCGGCCGCGGCCTCCAGGTCGGGTCGACCGTCGCACGCCGCCGCTTCGAGGCGACCGTACGCCGTGACCCGCAGCACCTGGGAGCCCACCAGCAGCAGTTGCAGCAGGCCTGCGAGAAGTGGGGCGGCTCGCACGAGGAGATGCACGCCTTCGCCCGGGACGCCGCGTTCGGCGCACCCGCCGGCACACAGCTGGGCCAGCTCGTCGCCATCGCGCACATCGAGCAGTGGCTCTCCCTCGACACCGGCCCGGACGCGGCGTACATGCGCGGGCCCGAGGTCGCGGCGTCCTTGCGGGAGGCCGCCGACCACTCCTTCCGGCACCCGGACTTCGTGCGCCGGGCCGGGTGGGCGCAGATCCTCAACACCTTCGCGATGGCATTCTCGCTCGCGGGGGACCGCGAGGGGGCAGCGGAGTGTTTCCGCGCCACCGACGGTCGGGTCACCGAGTTCCCCTGGTACTACATCAACGGCTCCGACCCCGCCGTGGCCTATCGGAAGCACCGGTCCTCGACCGGACATTGAGCGCGCCGGGCCGCCGGGCCACCTGCCGGCGGCCACCGGCCTACGTCCGAACGCCGGCACGGTCACTCCCGGCACCGCGCGGCGACGCCCGCGCTGTGACGGCCCGCGCTCCGGGGCCCGACTCCGCGCTCTGACGGCCCGTGCCACCGGTCCCGACCCGCGCGCTGCCGGTGCCCTGCCGCTGCCGGACGACCGGCCACGCCCGGCAGTGCCACGCACGGCAGTGCCACGCACCCCTTCCCGCCCTTCCCGTCCGCGTCGCCCACGACGCGGGCGGGGCCCCACCGAAAGATTCCGCCAGGTGCCCGATTCCGAGACGTCCCACACCTTCCAGGTCGACCTTCGCGGCCTCGTCGACCTGCTCTCCCACCACCTCTACTCCAGCCCCCGCGTCTACCTGCGCGAGCTGCTGCAGAACGCCGTGGACGCCATCACCGCGCGCCAGGCCGTCGCACCCGGCTCCCCGGCCACCATCACGGTGCGCACCGGCGAGACCCTCACGGTCACGGACACCGGCATCGGTCTGACCGAGGCCGACGTGCACCGGTTCCTCGCGACCATCGGCCGCAGCTCGAAGCGGACCCCCGACGGAGCCCTGGACGGTGCGGGACTCGACGCCGCGCGCGGTGACTTCATCGGCCAGTTCGGCATCGGGCTGCTCGCCTGCTTCGTCGTCGCCGACGAGATCACGGTGCTCAGCCGCACGGCGGCCGACCCCTCGGCGCCCGCCGTCGAATGGCGCGGCCACTCCGACGGCCGCTACACCATCCGCACCCTGCCCGCCTCGGCCGTGCCGGAGCCGGGCACCACCGTGCGCCTCACCCCGCGCGCCGACAACGCCGAGTGGACCAGCCCCCAGCAGGTCGTCTCACTGGCCCGGCACTACGGCGGCCTCCTGCGCCACGAGGTCACCGTCGTCGGACCGCGCGGGGAGACCCACACGGTCAACGAGACGCCTCCCTGGGAGCAGAGCCACCGCTCTCCGCTGGCCCGCCGCGAGGCGATGACCGCGTACTGCCGGAACCTGTTCGATTTCACCCCGCTCGACACCATCGACCTCGACCTCCCGGCCGCCGGGCTGCGCGGCGTCGCGTACGTCCTGCCCACGGCGATGAGCCCGGCGCAACGGGCCGGCCACCGTGTCCACCTCAAGGGCATGCTGCTCACGGACCAGGCGCCCGAACTGCTCCCGGAGTGGGCGTTCTTCGTCCGCTGCGTCGTCGACACCACCAGTCTGAGGCCCACCGCCTCGCGGGAGTCCCTGTACGAGGACGGCACGCTGTCCGCCGTACGGGACGCCCTGGGCGACCGGATCCGCGAATGGCTCACCGGGCTCGCCGCCAGCGACCCCTCCCTCCTGCACCGCTTCATCGAAACGCACCACCTCGCCGTGAAGGCCCTCGCCCGCTACGACGACGAGCTGCTGCGCATCGTGCTGCCGTGGCTGCCCTTCGAGACCACCGACGGCAACGTCACGCTGGAGGAGTTCGCGCGCACCCACCCGACCCTCCTGGTCACGCGCAGCGTCGAGGAGTTCCGCCAGGTCGCGCCCATCGCTTCGGCGGCCGGTCTGGGCGTCGTCAACGGCGGCTACACCTACGACCGCGACCTCGTGCTGCGCCTGCCGGAGATCCGGCCCGGCACGTCCGTCACCGACCTCGACCCGGCCACCGTCACCGCCCACCTCGACGCCGTCGACCCGTCGGCCGAGCTGCGCGCGGCGGCCTTCCTCGCCGTCGCCCGGGAGACGGTCGGCGTCCACGACTGCGACGTCGTCCTGCGCGACTTCCAGCCCGTCACCGCTTCCGCCCTGCTCCTCGACAACCGCGAGGCCCGCCACGAGCGGACCAGGTCGAGCCTGGCCGCCGACAGCGACGGCGTGTGGGCCGACATCCTCGGCTCGCTGCGCAACGAGACCCCACGGGCCCAGCTCGTCCTGAACCACCTCAACCCGCTGGTGCGCCAGGCGATCACCATCGCCGAGCGCGGACTGGCCGTCACGACCGCCGAAGCCCTCTACGGCCAGGCGCTGTTGCTCAGCCGCCGCCCGCTCCGGGCCAGCGAGAGCGCCTTGCTGAACCGGGCCTTCATCGGCCTGCTCACCCACGCCATGCACCACAGCGGAACGGCGGCACCCGGCTCCGAGCCCCGGAAGGAACTGTAGATGCTGGACACCCCCGAGGCCGTGGTCGAGGCACTCCGCGAGAACCACGACCGACCGCACGGCCTGCACCGCACCGTCACCGCCGAGGAGATCGTCGATGCGGCCGAGCTCCTCGACGAGCCCGACACCCTGGTCACGGCCCTGCTGGAGCTGATGACCTCGTACGAGTTCACCGGCGAGCACCGCAAGTCGCCCGTGGTCTTCGCCCGGCTCCTCAAGCTGTGGGACACCGTCCCCGGCACCTTCAGCCAGTGGGAGGCCCGGCAGGTCTTCTGGCGCTTCAAGTGGGTGGCGACCTCCCTGCTGCAGGTGCCCGAAGTACCACTGGCCGCGATCCACGGCTGGATCGAGACGATGCGCGGCCGCTACGAGGCGGCCGACCACGGCATGCAGCCGGTCGCGGCGATGCGCTACCACATCGCGCACCACACGGGCACCGGCCTCGCCGACGCCTACGACCTGTGGGCCACGCGCCCCCGTACCGAGCTGAGCGACTGCGAGGCCTGCGAGATACGGCACCTCGCCCAGCACCAGGTGGAGTCCGGTGACCTCGCCGGGGCGCTGGAGATCTGGGGTCCGGTCCTCGACGGGGAGGCCGGCTGCACCGAGGAGCCGCAGCTGAGCCGGTCGCGCTCGCTCCTCCCGCTGCTGCGCTCGGGCCGCGCGGACGAGGCCCGCTCCCACCACCTCAGCGGCTACCGCCAGGTTCGGGGGAACACCGGCACGCAGGAAGAGGTCGGCCTCCACCTGGAGTTCTGCGCCCTCTCCCGCAACGAGGGACGGGGGCTGGAGATCCTCGCGGAGAACCGCCCGCTGTTCGAGGCCACCGGCGCGCCCCTGGCCCATCTCGGCTTCCTCACCGGAGCGGGGGTGCTGCTCACCCGCCTGGTCGAGGACGGGCACGCCGACACCGCCGTTGCCGGGCCGCCCGGGCGCGACTGGAGCGCCGGGGAGCTCCTCGCCCACGTACGCTCCGAAGCCGGCCGGATCGCCGCCGCGTTCGACGCGCGCAACGCCACCAGTGCCGTAGGGGACCGGCTCCGGACTCGTCTCGCGCAACACCCGCTCCTCGAGCAGCCGTTGCCGCTCGGTCTGCGTGCTCGGGTCACCCGCCCTGCCGCGCCCGCCACCGCGGCGGCGGCCGACGCCGTGACGCCCACCGCCGGAGCGGACCTTTCCCAGGACTTCGCCACCTTGGTCCGCGAGGCACGCCGGCTGGCCGCCGCGGGCCACCCCGGGGAGAACCGGCTCTGGGACCGCGTCGAGGAACGCCTGGCCGACGGCAGCGCCGCCCCCGGCGAAGAGCTCGGCCCGCAGGAGCTCCTGATGGCCGAGCTCGCCGACCAACGGGCTTATAAGTTCGCCAAGAAGGAACGCGACGAGGAGAGCGTCGTCGAGCTGAAGCGGGCCGCCGAGCTGTACGAGGGCCTGGGGATGCCCTGGCACGCGCTGTCCGCGCGTTCCCGTTCCCTGGCCTGGCGGAACGATTCCGACGACGCGGATTACGACGCGACCCGCGCTGACCTCGACGAGGTCGTGGCCGAAGCCGAGCGCCTCGTCGCCGAGGTCCCGCTGACGGAGGAGACCGCGCTGGAGTACCTCACCGTGCGCTACTCCGATGCGTTCGCCGCCTACCAGGAGGCGCTGCGGGACCTGCCGGAGACCGAGGGGCCCGCCGCGGAGCGGTTCCAGGAGCGGGCCCGGACACTGCGCGCCGAGGCGGAGCGGTTGTCCGTACCCCACCACGTGGCCAACGCGCTGCAGCTCACCGCGGACCTGTCCGGCCGCGGTGGTGACACGGACGCGGCCGAGGAACTGCTGCGCGCGGCCCTCGACGCCGTGGCCGCCTCCGCGCGGCCCTGGCGGGGTACGCGCCTGCGCGCGATGCTCGCGCAGTTCCTGCTTTCCAAGGGCGAGCCGGAGGAGGCCGCGGAGCTCCTGCACCACGCGCTCGCCGACGCGGCCCGCTACGACGACACGGACTTCGCGCTGGCCCCCACGTACTCCCTGCTCGGGCACGCGGCCTCGCACCTCGGGGACCTGGGTGGCGCCGTACGCCATCTCTCCGAGGCGGCCGCGCTCTTCGACCAGGCCGGGGAGCAGGCCGAAGCCACCGACGTACGCCTCCAGCTCGCGGACGTCCTGGGGCGCGGCGGCCGGCCGGAGGACGCGGTCGCAGTCCTCGAATCCCTCCTGGCGGACGAGGCCCTCACCCCGGACAACGAACGGGCCTTCGCCCAGGCGCGCCTGTCCCTGGCCCGGGGACTGCGGGAGCTCGGCGAGTACCTGCCCGCGGCGGAGGAGTTCCTGCGGCTGGCGGACACCGTCGCCGCATGGGAAGACGACCGCGCGGTCCACACCCTGGTGGCCGCGGAGGCGGCCGTGACGCTGGCGATGGCCGACCGGTGGGCCGCGGCGGCCGCGGCGTACGAGCGCGCGGTCGCCTCGCACGCCGAGGCGCCGAACCCCTCGCTGCTCATCCACATGATGTGCCAGTTCGCCCGTCTCACCGTGTCGGCCAGGGAGGCCGAAGGCCTCGACGCGGCCCTGGAGCACCTCGCGCGGGCGGACGCGGTCCGCGCCGGAGTGCCTCAGGACGCCGAGGACTTCACCCCCTGGTACGAGCGCGGAACCGTGCACTACCGCCGGGCCTGTGTCCTGGCGGAGGTAGAGCGCTACGAGGAGGCCCTGCCCGAGGCGGAGGCAGCCATCGCGGCCCACGAGGAGGGCGGCGAGCACGGCGAGGTGCCGCGCGCCGAAGCGGTACGGATGGCCGCCCTGATCGAGGGCAAGGGCCTCGGCCGCTTCCAGGGGGCCGTCGCCCGCCTCACCACGGCGGCCGCCCGCTGCCGCCAGGCCGGTCTCACCGAGGGAGCCGACATCCTGGAGGCCCTCCGCCAGGACTATCTGCGCCGTTGACACCCCGCCCCCGGCCGTCACCCGGTTCGTGCACATGGGGCCCGGACCGTTCGGCCGGGGGGGCGCGGGGTCCCCGGACGGCCGACGGGGCCTGAGCGCCGACGGCCGCCTCGTGCTCGCAGCCGGCCACCTCGGGGACCGCACCCTCTGGCTCCTCGACGCCGCCACGGGTGATCTCGTACGCGCCTTCGAGGACGCACGGGACCCGCGCTCGGTCGAGGATCCCGGGGACCGGTCCACCGAGGTCCCGACGGCCCGGTTCACCTCCGACGGGCGGTTCGCCGTCACGGGCGAGGACGACGGCCTGATCCGGATCCGGGACACGGCGACCGGCCGCTGCGTGCGAACCCTGGACGGCCACACCGACGACGTCTACGGCATCGCGCTCACCCCGGACGACCGGTTCCTGCTCTCGGGGAGCTCGGACGGCACCCTGAAGCTGTGGGAGCTCGACTGGTAGCCGCGGGCGGGGGCGCCGGTAGGGGTCGCGCCGTGGGCCTGCCGGCCGAATAGGGTCGGGGCATGCGCACGAACAGGATCATCGCGGCGATAGGGGGCCTTGCCCTGGTGCTCACGGCCTGCGGTTCCGACCCGAAGGGCGACAGCGCGCAGGACCACTCCTTCCCCGAGCTGCCTGATGCGGTCGTCAACCCCGTGCCGCAGCCGCCGGACCTGTCGATCCCGTGGGCGTCGGACGGCGAGGTCTTCCACGAGGTGGTTGAGGCCGGCTTGCGCGCGAAGACCCTCGACATGGCCGGCACCGACGGCAAGGTCACCGCCCGGTGCCCTGCCGACCTGGTGCTGAAGGACGGCGCCGCGAGCGTGTGCGTGAGTACGTTCGAGGGCCTGGAGGTCGAATGGAGGGTCATCGTGGGAAAGACGAACGATACGCACGGGAAACCGGTGCAGTGGAGTGCTGAGCCCAGCCGCGGAATCCTCACGCGGGACGGCGCCGCCCACCAGGTCTACACGTACTTCGGCCCCGACCTCGTGCGCTGCAGCGCCATTCCGAAGGCGGTCCTGGTCCCCATGGGCGGCACGACCGGCCACAGCTGCCAGACCGTGGTGGGCGGGAAGGCCGGCAAGCCGATGCCGCTGGAAGTCGGCCTGACCTACACGCTGTTCAAGTGCAGGCAGCGGACGGTGCACGCCTGCGTGGGCTGAACGACCGAGCAGTCGCCATGCCTGCGATCCGGGGGAGCGGGCCGCACCGGCCAAGGGCGCCGGACGCTCCCGCTTCCTTTTCCGGGCGCGTCCCTCACCGGCCGGCCCGGTTGGTGACGGGCTGTTCAGGGGTGGTCGGGGGTGTGAAGAGTGCCTGGACGGTTTCGGCGGCCGTTTCGCGCAGCCAGGTGTGGGCGCGGTCGTTGTCGTAGCGCTGGTGCCACAGCAGGTACAGGGGGACGTCGGGAAGTGGTAGCGGCAGCGGCAGCGCGGCCAGGCCGAGTTGTTCCCGGGCCGTGCGGGTGACCGCGTCGGGGAGGGTGACGACCAGGTCGGTGTCGAGGGCGAGTTGCAGTGCGAAGGCGGCTGTGGGTCCGGCCGCGACGACGCGTCGTTCGAGGCCGTGTGCGGTCAGGGCGTCATCGATCGGGTCGCGTAGGCTTCCGCGGCGCGAAACGGTGAGGTGCTCGGCGGCGGCGTAGCGCTCGACGCCCAGCGGGCCGGCGGTGAGCGGGTGGCCCGGCCGGACGGCGACGACCAGCCGGTCGCTGCCGACCAAGCGGTGGCGAATGTCGGGGAGCGTCGGAGCGCTGGAGCTCGATTCGAGATCCACCTCGCCCCGACGCAGCTCGGCGTCGTCCGTTCCGGGCTCGGCGGACAGGCGCAGGCGGACGCCGGGGGCCTGACGGTGGACGGCGGCGACCAGGGCCGTACCGCAGGACGCGGTCAGGGCGTCGTGCCAGCGCACGGTGAACACCCGGTCCAGAGCAGCCAGGTCGAGTTCCTGCTGCGCGGACAGAAGCTGGTGGGCCTGCTGCACCAGGGCATGGACCTCGGCGCGCATCGCCAGCGCGCGGGTGGTGGGGACCATGCTGCGGCCGGTGCGGACCAGGATCTGGTCACCTGTGGCCTTGCGAATGCGGCCCAGGGAGCGGCTCATCGCCGGTGAGGTGACGTGGAGGCGTGCTGCCGCGCCGCCGACGCTTCCCTCTTCCAGCAGGGCATCCAGGGCTGTGAGCAGGTTCAGATCCAGTTGCATGCAAGTAACTCTACGAGTGAAAAGCATGCACTTGTTGTTAATGACCGGTCGGCCTACCTTCAAAGTGCGGGGGCGAGACAACCGCCCCGCTTCGACCGAACCCAGGGAGCCCGTCATGAGCACAGCCATGCCTTTCGCCGCCGGTACGCCGCTCCTGTCCGAGGTGACCGCCGCCGTGAAGACCGCCGGCGTCACACTGCGCGACCGCTACACCTCACACCCCCGGGGCGTGAGTCTGGACGAGGTCGTCGGCGAGATCCACGCCAACGACGACGCGGTGCTGGACGTGCTGCGGGAACCACTGCTGCGGGCCCGGCCGGGGTCCCTGTGGGCCGAGGACGAGCTGGCCGGCGGCGCGCTCCCGCCGGGGGAGTGGTGGGTCGTCGACCCCGCCGAGGGCAACATCAACCACGTCCACGGCATGGACGACTGGGCCGTCACCGCCACCCTCGTCCGAGACAACCAGCCGGTACTCACCGTCGTCCACCTGCCGCTGACCGGCGACACCTACACCGCGGCCGCCGGCGGCGGCGCCCGCCTGAACGACCGGCCCCTGAAGGTTTCCGCCAAGACCGACCTGGGCGCCGCGCTCATCGGCACCGGCCAGGCCAAGCCCGGCGAGGACGAGCGCACCTTCCGGCGGATCGGCGACTCCGTCACCGCGATGCTCATCAACGGACTGGTCGTACGTGTCTCCGTGCCCGCCACGATGCAGCTCATCCACGTCGCCGCCGGACGCATGGACGCGTTCTGGCAGTTCTCCGACGTCCGCTCCGGCCTGGTCGCCGGCGCCCTGCTCGTCTCCGAAGCCGGCGGCGCCGTCACCGACCTGACGGGCGAACCCTGGAACACCGCCAGCCGCGACTTCCTGGCCGCTGCACCCGGCGTCCACGCCGCCGCCCTCAAGGTCCTTGCGCCGATCGCCTGACCGCAGTCGTCTCCGCCCGTCCCCACCCGATATCCCAAGGAGCATCACCCCATGACCAACATCGGCATCCTGGGCGCCGGCCGCGTCGGCACCAACCTCGCCCGCAAGCTCTCCGCAGCCGGACACCACGTCATCCTTGGCAGCCAGAACCCCGAGGACACTGCCACCCGCACCGCCGGTCTCGACCCGCACGTCTCCTTCGCCGACCAGCGCACCACCGCCCGCACCGCGGACATCGTGATCAACGCGACGCCCGGCGACACCTCCCTGGACCGCCTCACCGACCTGCGCACCGAACTCGCCGGCAAGATCCTCATCGACGTCTCCAACGCCACCCGCGACGCCGCTGACGGCCTGCCCGGCGACCTCTGCTATCCCGGCAGCAGCCTCGCCGAGAAGCTCCAGGGCGCGCTCCCCGACACCCATGTGGTGAAGACCCTCAACACCATGCTCTTCACGGTCATGACCGCTCCCGAAACCCTGACCACCCCACCGACCGCCTACCTCTCGGGCGACGACGAGGACGTGAAGAAGACCGTCGCCGGCCTGCTCGGCGACCTGGGCTGGCAGCCCGAACGGATCGAAGACCTCGGCGGCATCACCACGGCCCGCGCCACCGAGGCCATGATCCTGGTCGTGCCCCACATCCTGCGCCGACACGGCTTCAAGCCCTTCGCCGTCTCCCTCGCGCGCTGACCGATCACGACCGGGGCATCGGGCGCAGGCGAAGGCACTGCCGAGGCGGGCTGCTCCATCGGCAAGATCAACTGAGACGGGACACCGACCTGCGGCTTCGAGGAGCAGGAACGGGTGGTCAGCCCGACGCCCGATCATCCGTGATCACGCGGGGGTGGACTGCGGCGAGGCGGCGGGCTTCGGCCATGACCTCAGCATCGATCTGAGCTGCTTCGTCGCCGCTGTCTTCGAGGAAGGCGTACTCGTCATCGAGTTCGGCGAGCCGTGCTGTCAGGGGCACCTCGTGCCCGTAACGCTGGTTGATCCGGAAGGTGAGCTCCCAAGGCTTCAGCTCGCCGGCCAGCGTGCGTCGTGCGAGCGCTCGCACGGCGGCTTCTCGGCCGGCCTCGGTGGCGGCCGGATGGAAGATGAGGCCGAGCTCACCGAGCGCTTCGGGGAGCAAGTCGTGCACCTCGTAGTCCGCCTCGGCGCGTGTGCAGGCTGCCAGCACCCGAAGTCCGGGGCTGTCCAGGCCGGCGACGAGCGCGTCACAGGCCGCGCTGACGACATCGCTCGCTGGGATCTCGCCCACGCTCCAGAGCGTCGCGCGGTCCTGTAGTTCGCTGGCTGCTGCTTCGGTCGACGGCATCCGCCCAGTTTCGTTCAATCTCGGGCCCCGGTCGAACAGGCTCGGCCCGCCGCGGACGCCGCGAATGCTCTGGTCACCAAGGCCAAGGCCGAGGCTGCCACCGGCTCCAGGCCGCGGGGGCGGGAACCGTTCCGTGGGATCCTGCGTGAGCTCTTGATGGGCAGCAGCCGGCCGGTGGAGGGGATCTGAATGAGAACGCGGACGATGGTGAGCGTGGTGGTGACGGCATGCGTGGCGGTGGTGGCGTGCGGGTGCGGTCCGGAGAAGTCGAAGGCGAACCCTGACGCAAAGCCTTCGCAGCCGTCCGCGTCCACACCGGCGAGAGCACCGTCGGGCACGCCGTCCGCGTCCGCCGGAACCGAGAAGCCGTCGGCGACGGTGAGCGCTGACCAGCCTGCGCCCAGGACGAAGGAACGCGCGATCCAGCGGTACGAGCAGTACCTCCACGGCTTGGGGCGGGAGGACATCGGCACGGTCTGCGAAGTGGCCGGGCCGGGTGCGAAGAAGGCAGAGGATCAGGGGTTCGGTCCGTGCACGTCGACGTACGTGATCGTGTTCCAGATGATCTCACCCGAGCAGAAGAAGGCCCTCCGGACCGCGACGGTGGATCCTCAGCGCGTCTCCGTCCACACCCTCGACAAGATCGAGATGCCGCTCGAAGCGGTCAGGTCTTCCGCCACCTTCACCGAGGAAGACCTGGGCAGCTACACCCTGGAGTACCTGAAGAACGACTACTTCATCACCGACGGAAAGTGACCCCGGGGGTCGGGCGCTGTCGTACGCGGCCGGTGCGGGCCGGAGGCCACCCGGCCGGTCCCATCGGCCGGTAGGCCCCAGGCGGCCGGGACGGACCCTTCGGGGGCCTTGACAGTCAAAGTGATTAGCCGCCATATTATTTGCATGACGAGGGACGGCATCGACGGTGAGACGCCCACGCTGGACCAGGCCAGGCGGCAGGTCGAGCACTACGGCCTGGAGGTCGATCCGCAGGCGGTGCTGGTCGCGGTGCGGCTGATCTCGGCGGGCGCGAGGGTCGGCCGGGCGGCCGAGGCGCACTTCGCCAGGTTCGGCCTGTCGACAGGGCGCTACCGACTGCTCGCCGACCTCGAAGACCATGGCGGGGAGAAGTCCCCCTCGCGCCTTGCCGTCGACCTCGATGTCTCCAGGGCCACGGTCACCGGCCTGCTGGACGGCCTTGAGCGCGAGGGTCTGATCGCCCGCCGCCCGTCCATGGAGGACGGCCGGGGCACGGTGGCCGTTCTGACCGCGCGCGGGGCGCAGCGCCTGCGTGACATGGCCTCCGAGCATTTCGGGCGGCTTGAGGCGATGGTGGGCGGGCTTTCCGTCGAGGAGCGCGCGGTGTTCCTGGACCTGCTCGCCCGCGTCGTGCGCGGCAGCGCGGCTCTGGCCGCCGACTGACCCGGCTCTCGGCTGGGTTGGCCCCACCCTCCGGGGAGGGCCCTTTTTTTGAGGCAATAGTTAGTCGCCTAATTACATTGGCGGACTCACCCTCCCCCCGCCGCAACCCTTCGCTTCCCTCACCCGAACGAGAAAGAGGCCAGCATGCCCGCAACAAAGGACAGAACGCGCCGAAACCGGGCGGCGGGCTCCCGGCCACCCCGGCCGTTCACCCTGTGGCGCGAGGTGCTGACCGCCTACGCCGCCCCCGCGCTGACGGCCGGTACCGCCGGAGTCTTCACCGGGCAGCGGGACCTGGCCGTGGCCGCCTGCACCTCCATCGCCGGCACCTCCGCCGTGGTGGCGTTCCTGGTCGGCACCTGGCTGTGGCACGGCGGGCAGCCCCGCCGGTGGACCACCACCACGCCGCGCGTCGCCCTCACGGCCGCACTCGTCATCACCGCCGCCGGCGCGGCGGCCCTGCTGGGATGGTTCACCGCCCAATGGCTACCCGCCCACAGCCTGGTCCCCGCCACCCCGTGGTTGGAGCGTCTGCGCATCGACCTGCCCGTCTCCGCGGCCCTCGCCACCACCATCGTCACCCTGCGCTGGCGCACCACCACTCCCACGGCATCCCCGACATAGCCCGCCGCGGCACCGGGTCCACCCGCCCCACGAGCCCAAGCCCGACCGAGCCCACCCCGGCAGCACCCGCCGCCGGGAAGTCGCCAAGGAATGAGCACAAGATGATCGTTGTCATGGGAGCGACCGGAGCAACCGGCAACGCCCTGCTCCACAGCCTGCTCACGCTCGGCACACCCGTCCGCGCACTGACCCGCACCCCGCACAGGCCGATCCCCGGCATAACCGGCGCCCACCAACCGCCAGTCGAGGTTCAGTACGCCGACGCCACCGATCCCCACTCCCTGCACGCGGCCTTCAAGGGCGCCGGCCAGCTCTTCCTCGCGATGGCCAACGGTCCCGCACAAGTCGAACTCGAAACCCGCGTCGTCGACATCGCCGCCGACGCCGGCATCGGCCACATCGTCAAGATCTCCGCACCCGCCGCCGACCCCGACTCCCCGGTCGCCATATCCCGTGGACACCGCGCCGTCGAGGAACACCTCCGCGCCAGCGGCCTCACCCACACGATCCTGCGCCCATACGCCTTCATGCAGAACCTCCTGCGCCTTGCCCCCACCGTCGCCCAGGGCGTCATCCTCGGCACGACGGGCGACGCGCCTTGCAACTACGTCGACTGCCGCGACATCGGTGCCGTCGCCGCCGCCGCCCTCACCAGGCGCGACATCGCCGGCGGCACCTACACCTTGACCGGATCCGAAGCCGTCTCCTACCCCGAACTCGCCTCACGACTGACCACCCTGACCGGCCATCAGATCCGCTACGTCGACCTCACCCCCGACGAACTGCGCGACAACCTCATCCACAACGCCCGCATGCCCACCTGGCTCGCCGACCACGTGACGGAGATCCAGCAACTCGCCGTCACCCGACCCGAAACCCCCACCACCACCGTCGTCGACATCCTCGGCCGCCCGCCCCGTACCCTCGATGCCTTCTTGCGCGAACACCACGCCCACTTCAGCCGATAGGGCGTCGGCTCAAGGTGACGGAGCCAACGGGGCTCGGGGTCGCGCCCGGTCGGGTTCTCCCGAAGCACCCTCGCCCACGGCCTGCGCGGGGAGAGCGACTGCCGCCGGGGTCCGAGGCCCGGGGACGGTGGTCTGAGCGCCGTCGTCGGGGGCTGCCGGGAAGCCGCTCCGCTGCCGCGACCGGGGGAGATGGTCGGGGGAGTAGGAGGTCCCGGTGCCGCGCGGATCCCGTGCGGCAGTCGTGGTGCCGGCCGCCGGAGCCGTGTGGGCATCGTTCTCCCACACGTCTCCGGCCGGCGAAGCCTCGCTGCAGTCCGGGCTGCGTGCTCCGCCTTCCATGCGTCTGACCCGCTTCCGGTCGGGCAAACACGCACCTGAAAAAAGACTCTGAGCTGCCGTCAGAACGCCGACCCAGTCTCGCGGACTCGGCTTCCGTTGCGGCCTGAGGGGACAGCGGCGCATGGAACGGGGACCGCGGGACATACGAACGGCACGCCAAGCAGCCTGAATGCACGCACAGTTCGGCTGCCCGACCGTACGCCCACCGAGGAAGTGAGACGACATGCCTCTGACATTCCGCAAGAGCTTCAGGATCCTGCCGGGTGTCCGGCTCAACATCAACCGCAAGTCGTGGTCGATCACCACCGGCGGCGGCAAGCGCGGCCCCCGCCGCACCCACAGCAGCACCGGCCGCCGCACCACCTCGATCGACCTGCCCGGCCCCTTCGGCTGGCGCAAGACCCGCCGCGGCTGATCAGCGGGCGGCCCACCGGCCGCGGTCCGCGACATGCGGCTGACGTGGCATCAGGCGGGATGGCCTGAGGCGCCGTAACCCCTGCCTGGCGGAGGTACATGGGCGGGCGTTGAGGACTCGCCTCCGGTCGCCCCGTTCATCTGCAGCTGCCCACCAGCGAACACGCCCTCAAAACCGCTCCCATGGAATCGTGGCGAAGTCTGGTGGTAGCGGAGGTTCCCCGCGCTGATGTCCTCCAGGCGATCGCAGTACTCATCAGCTTCTGGTGTGAGGGCCCAACGTGAACGGAGCGCCACAAACTGGCGTTCCGTCTCCTCTATCGTCTCGACGAGCCTGGTCAGGGCCTCCTGAACACCCGGGCCGTAGATGTGCTGCAGCACCGAGACGGCCTGCACGTGCCGCTTCTTACCGTGCCTGTCGTTCCACTCCTTCCGGAACGAATACAGATCATTGACGAGGCAGCAGTGCTGCGCCGTCAGTCGATCGAGTTGCGCCCGCTCGGTCGACTCCCACTCGTCCGCGGAAAGGCTCCGCTCCAGCAGTGCGGGAATGGTCGCGGTGAACAGCGGGACACCGAAGTTGATGTGGCGGTACTCCAGGTACTCGCCCCACCCCATCCGGGGCGAGCGGATCACGAGGTCTTCCTGGTACTGCGCTTGCGCCATGTACGCGATGCGCCGCAGGAAGTACCTGGCCAGCGCCTCCGGGAGCCTCTCGGCGATCGCCATGGCCGCAGTCAGGTTGTACCAGGGCAGTCCCTCGCCCCAGTCGCATGCCACGAACACGTCGTCAGCATGCGACTGCCGGAACAGCAGCGTGACCGTACGTTCCCATAGCCGTTCAGCGCTGCCGGCGCCGCTCGTCTCGTACAGGGCCTCCTGCTTGTTCTCAATGACCGTGTACAGCGCGTTGAATCGGCACCAACGCCTCAGCAGGTCGGCATCCACGTCAGGGAAACACAACGCTGCCCACGTCGTGTAGTTGTCGGCATGAACCGGCGCCGGCACGCGCGGGTCATCGCTGAACAGGCCGAACGCCCACGCGTTCGCATCCGCGTCCATCTCGGTGGAGTGGTGCGGGTTGATGCGCCAGCGAAAGCTGGTCCGCACTGGGGGGATGGTGAACGTCTGGGTTCCCATAACGGTCATTCCTGCCTCGTTCTGGACGCCGGCCCGCATCAGAAAATTCCCTACGGGGTGCACGGCACACCCGTGACACCACGAATGACCCCATACGAATTACAGAACTGGAATCGGAGTTTCAAGGTGAGGCTGGGTGTCGAGGAACGCCAGGCACACGGCCGCGACGAAATGGCCAGGCATGCGCACGGAATCACAACCCACGAGACGGCCGGTGGCCACCGAGCTCCTCTCAGGAGGGTGCGCGCCAGAGCCGACTCCGCCTGCATGGACAGTTGGCCGCACCACTTACCGCTGCCGCCCGGGCGTGGTAGATCTGGCGCTCGGCGACGAACAGGGGGCGAACAGGGGGCCCGGGCATGGACTGGCAGGTGACGCGGCTGCTGGCCTGCGCGGTATGTGGACTATGGGCGCTGCTGGGGTACGGATGGGCGCTAGCCGGGGCCACTCGTGGACAGCGTGCAGTTCGGGTGACCGGGCGGATCGTCGAGGTGCAGGCTCCCGCACACGGCGCCCCCGGCACGGCCGGAGTACCCGTGGTCATTGCCTTTCCCGACACCGACACCGACACCGCCACAGGGCACGAGTACACCCTGCGGTACGAGGCCGAGCGCGGAATCCAACTGGACACGGTCTGGGTCGGCCGCGAGGTCGCGGTGCTCCACCCGCCGGGCAACCCGCAGCGGTTCGAGGTCGCCTACACACTCCAGGACGGCCTGAGCGGGCGGGGCTGGCCGAACTTCGCGGTCTTTCTGCTCTATGCCGGGCTGGTCACCGACACCGCGATCCGCCACGGCTACCCCTGGGCACTGCTCGGCGCCGGCGGCCCGCTGACCGTCGCCATGCTGTTCGTCCTGCGCCACGACCTTGGTCTGGCGCGCCAGGAATCGGAGCGGCTGGCCGAAGCCACCTGCGTCCAGGGCCGTCTGATCGCTGTCACCAAGTCCATCCATGACGACAACGAGGGGACCTGGACCAGCTACGCCTCGATCATCGCCTTCACGACCCGTGAGGGAACGACCGTCACTGCCCGCCTCCCCACCCCGCCGAAGGACCCGGCCACCGCGTACGGCCAGGAAATGACAGTCCACTACGTGCCCGACGCCCCCGAGATCTTCACCCTGGACGTTGCCGCCTCCCGCCGCTCCGCCATCCGGGACATCGTCTTTGTCATCCAGGGCCTGCTCCTCGGCGCGGTGACGACCGTAGCGGGAGCCGTCCTGTTGTAACAGCCCCGATCGAAGACTGCACTTGGCTCTCCGCGGATGCTCCGGGCAACCCGGTGCTCAGCGACGCACCGTTGGCCGTTCACGGAGCAGCCCCCAGCCGCGAACGGGTAATCCCAGGAGGCCAGAGCGCCACGAGCACTTCCTGATCGACCCGGTAATAGACCCGCCCTCGGCGCCGAGGGCGGGGCGGGTAAATCGAGGGGGAGGGGGTATGCCAGCTCCGCACCGATCCGTTGAGCCCACGCAATTTCACGCCCGCCGGACGCTCCCTAGCGACGGAGTGCGGCCACTGCTGAGCGGGCGAGGTGCTCGGCTTCGGCCACCCTGCTGGCCGACTCCGTCCGCGTTTCGCTGTACGAGACACGGACGATGACATTGGCCTTGCGTACCAGCACGGTCGAACCATCCCGGTACGCCTCGGCGCCGAGACCCGGCACCGGGTCCCAGCTCCGGCCATGGCCGCGGTCCATGAGGCTCTGGAGCCGGTCGTGGGCCGCCGCCTCTCCGGCTTGGGGGGACTTGAGGTGTCTCCACTGCCACTGCTCATAGCCGAGCCTGAGGGACCCCGTGTCGTTCTTGGCCTCGCACACTTCCTGCTTCACCAGCACCCGCTCCCACGGGTCCCGCACGGGGACGACTCCGGGCAGCAGCCTGCGGGTCGGTTCGGAGATGACCTCACAAGGGTCGGGGACGCCGGTGACCTCGGTCCTGCCGGGCCACCAGGGCGCGTTCCACGGCTGGCCGGCGAGAAGGGTGCCGAGCAGCAGGAGCAGGAGGACCCCGGTACCCGTACGAACCACGATGCGGCGTGCCCTGCGCTGCCCGTGCGAGGGCTGGCCGGACGGTTCCGGCAGTGTGGTCGGCGTCATGATCTTCCCCCCGTCGGCATCTGCGGCCGCGAACCTACCATCAGATCTTCATCGGGAGCCCGCGGTATCGGGGCCTGTGGCGTAGGACGAGAGTGGAGCCAAGCCCGTCAGGCTCTGACCGTGACCACGCCCCGAAAGCCATCGGACGCTCGCCGACCTCATCCCGGTCGACGAACGCCGCAGGGCGTTCCGGCTCCTGGTCCCGGTACTCGCGGTCGCGGACGAACGGCGCCGCGAACGCTTCTGCTCCGACGGATGTGGTTACTGGTGGCTCAGGAGTCGCAGGAGCGGGTGCGGGGGGCTCGGCTGTCACACCCCGAGTCCCACACCGTTTCCTGTCTCTGGGCTAGATCAGGTCGATGCGTTCCTGGGCGATGGGGTAGCCGGCCCTCGCGAAGTGGGCGGCCATCGGAACGTTGGTCTGGTCAGTCCCGGCCACGATGCGGTCCACGCCCTCGTCGGCGAGCTTGTGCGTGGCCTCGACGAGCAGGTCATAGGCGTATCCGTGGCCACGGTGCTCGGGCACCACGCCGATGTAGCCGATGAGAGGGTCTCCGTAGTGGCGGGCGGGGACGCTCAGGCCGACGAGTTCCCCGGCAGGGTTGTAGGCAAGGCGCCACCACTCGCGCGGGCTCGGCAGCCAGCGCAGATAGTCCAGTTGTTCCTGGGCGGCCGCCTCCAGCCCGGATGCGGCGACGGTGCGGCGCACATGGGCGTCGAGACTGCCCTGGTGGATACGGCGGAAGACGTCGAGGATCGCCGCGTCGTCGGGCTCGGGACGGAATTCGAGGCGGCCCGGGCGCGCGGGCACACCGCAGTCCGGCGTCCAGCGGTACCGGAAGCGCTCGACCAGAGGAGCCATGCCTGCGGCGATGGCCGCGTCGATCCGGGCCTGGGCCTGCTCCCGGACCGCAGGGACGTCGCGCCAGCCGGGCGGCAGCTTGAGTGAGTACTCGGCGTGCAGCGGCGAAGCGCGGAGTAGTTGTACGGCGGCACCGGCGTCCGTGAAGTCGAACCAGTCCAGAGCGAGCGGCTTGTCGTCCTTTGGCCCTGCCCACCAAGCCGCTCGCGCCACGACCACACCGTCACGCAGGGCCACCCAGGTCCACTCGGGGCGGTACTCACCGGCGGCGGCCAGCCCGCTGTAGGTGTCGCCGAAGGCGGCGAAGCCGACCAGACCGGGATCGGGCAGGGATTCGAAAAGTGCTTCCTCGCCTGTGGCGAGGGCGCGGATGACCAGATCGGTCACGTGAGGGGTCCTTCCGGGTAGCGACGCGCTCCCCTTCAGATCCCCGGCGTCCTCGGAACGGGGTGGGAGCACACGAGAGTCAGCTGGCTCACGGTTCCCACCTCCCTTTTCGCGGTCGAGGACGCGAGCGGAGCGTAACAGTGTGATCGAGTGACCGAGAACGGATTTTTGGCCTGCCGCAACCGGTTGTCAGTGCTGTTCGGCAGGCTGTGCATGTGACGAATCGACACGAGGACCGCGACGCCTCCAAATGGTCCGGACTGCCTCCGATGGCCAGAGAACTGCTCGTGGCAACCGCATGGGGCACCCTTCAGCATGCATACGGGAGCGCTGAGGACACCCCGCCGTACCTGTGCCGGCTCCTGAACGAGGATCCCGAGGTGCAGGCCGAGGCGCTGGGAATGCTCGATATGTCAGTGCTGCACCAGGGCTCCCTGTACAGCTCCACCCCGCCCGCCGCACTCTTCGTCGCACGGATCCTGCCCCACCCCCACACTATGGCCGAGCACGAGAGCTTCTTCCCCTGGGACGACCGGAACCGGCCCCTGCGGGCCGCACTTCTCGACTGGCTCGGTCAGATCGCCGACTCGGCCTCCTACGGCGAGGGCCCCGGCAGCGATGGCGAGTACGGGGGTGAGTGCGACGGCGAGGACGAAGACGAGCTCGAAGCGATCCGCGCATGCCGGAACATCCGATCCGAGCTCTACGACGCGGTCGAACCGTTCCTCGAGGATCCGCATCCGGCCACCCGAGAGGCAGCCCTCGGAACGGTCACGCACCTTCTGAAGGCACCCGAACTCGCCGAGTTCGTCCCCCGCGCCGCCCACCGCCTGCGTCGCGTTCTTGCATCAGACGGCAGCCGCCGAGAACGCTCCTCCGCCGTTCTGGCCATGGGTGCCTGGGGCCAGGACACCGCTGGCCTTCTCGATGATCCTGACCCAGCCGTACGTGCCTGTGCCGCTCTGGCCACCGGATGCGCGCGCATGCCCCGCGCCACCGCCGTCCTGCTCGAAGCCCTGCACAACCCGGCCGAGGCAGATCACTGGTTCCCCGACCCCCTCCCTCAGATCGACGGCTGGCTCCGCTTCACCCTCCTGCAGGCCGCCCTTGACCGCGTCGAGGCCTTCGAGGACCTAGCCCCGGCGGCCATGGCCCTGATACCGCTCGCCAGCGACTACTCCGTCGACCGCGACTGGGGTCCGCTGCTGGTCAAAGCCTTCCCCGTCGGCCACAGCCCTGGCCTGCAACTGTCAGCCGCGCAACGAGAGCTCCTGCAGGCCCTCACCGCCAATGACAACTGCTGGGGAAACATGGGCAACAAAATCCGCTGGCTCAGGGAAGCCGGCCTGCCAGAGCAGCGCGACGCCATCCGAGCCCTGCTCTGATTGGCCGACCTCACTTTGGACCGGAGTTCCGGCAGTGTCGAAGGCGCCGCACACCGCATCAAGAAGATCAAGAGGCAGCTCTACGGGCGGTCCGGGTCCGAGCTCCTAAGCAAGATGATCCTGCTTCAGTGACCCTCGGCACCCGACATCGGAGGGATCTTGAGGACCCGAATTCCGGTGCCCCGACAAGATCCCACCCTCACGGCTCTGCCGCAGACCCCGGCGTGCCTTCGCGCACGTTGCGGGGCTCTCAGTAGGTGTGTCCTGTGTGTGCGAGAGCCTGCTTCAGCAGTACGCCGTGGCCGCCGGGCATCTCGTCGTGCACGGCCAGGTCGGCGGCCTCCTGGGGACTGAACCAGACCAGGTTCAGCGCGTCCTGCCGGGGCCGGCAGTCACCGGCCACTGGCACGACGTAGGCCAGCGACACCGCGTGCTGGCGGGGGTCGTGATAGGCGGTGATGCCGGCGGTGGGGAAGTACTCGGCGACGGTGAAGGGCTGGAGGGATGCGGGGACACGGGGCAGAGCCACCGGCCCGAGGTCCTTCTCCAAATGGCGCAACAGCGCGTCACGGACCCGCTCGTGGTGCAGGACGCGTCCGGACACAAGGGTCCGGCTGACCGTTCCGTCCGGACCCATGCGCAGCAGCAGCCCGATACCGGTGACTTCGCCGCTATCGTCCACCCGCACTGGAACCGCTGTCACGTACAGGATCGGCATCTGGGTTCTGGCCACTTCAAGCTCATCCGTGGTCAGCCAGCCGGGCGTGGTTTCGGTCATGTCAGACATTGCTTGATCGTACTTTCCAGGTGCCGTAGCCGCAGGACCCACGGGCCGGTTCACACGGGCAGGTTCCCATTCCGGGTGCAGCTCGGGTCGATGTCGGGAGGATCTACGCGATGGAACGGGTGATCGTGAGGGGCGATGTCGGGTCGCGAGGCGTCCTGAGCTTCAGCAGGGCCACGGCGGGGACGCCGACGCCTCCGGAGCCCTGTCCGCCCAGGCTCGGAGGCGTGGAGCACCGGGCAGTTCGGGTACAGCCACATACTCGTACCCGCGCCCGCACCCGTACCAATACCCGTACCCGTACCCGGTGAGCCGTGACCCTGGAGCGGAGACGGGTGGGCTGCCCCCAAGGGAGCAGCCCCACCGTTTCGTGTCTGTTCGTCAGTCTTCGTGCCGGAGCCGTACGTCCCGCTCGGTGCGCCCGGCGCCCGCGACCTGCAGGACCGTCGCCACCGGCGGATAGCCGGCCCCGATGACCGTGTACTCGCCCGACGGCAGGTCGATGAACCGGAAGGTCCCGTCCGAACCGGTGGTCAGGGTGTCCACCACGTTGCCGGCCGCGTCGAGCAGGGTCACCCGGGCATCCTCGACCGGCCTTCCTGAGCCGGCGCGCACCGTGCCGCGCAGGACCGCGCCGCCTGCGAGCTCCACGTCCTGGCGGGTCTCGCGGGAGGCCTGCACGCTTACCGGCAGTGCGGCCGGCCGGAACGCCGGGGCGCTCGCGGCGAGGGTGTACTCGCCCGCCACCAGCTTGGACATGACGTACGTGCCCTCCCGGCCGGTCCGGGTGGAGGAGACCACCTCGCCCCGGACGTCGGTGAGGGTGACGGCCGCGTCGGGGACCGGGGTGCCGTCGGCCGTGACGACCGTACCGGCCAGCCGCCCGGCGCCGCCGAGCACCACGTCCAGCTCGACCGGCTGCTCTCCCACGGTCACACTGACTGCCTGCGGTTGATGACCGCCGGCCGCCGCGATCAGGACGTACGAACCGGGGCCGCGCACGCTCAGCGCGTAGCGTCCGTCGGCTCCGCTGGCGCCCCGGCCGACTTGATGGCCGCTCACGTCGATCAGGGTCAGGGCAGCGCTGGGGACCGTGCTGCCGTCGGGGTGCTGGACGGTTCCGCAGACCGGCAGTTCGCCCGGCCGGGAGGCGTCGGTCGAGTTCCGGGCGGCGGGGACCTCGCCGGGGAGCGACTGCGGGAGGGCCTCGGAGACCGAGTCGGCTGCGGGGGCGTTGTGGGACACCAGCGGTTTCTCCTTGAGGAAGCATGCGATGAGCAGGCCGAGGGCGAGCACCGGCACGAGGTAGAGGAAGATCCGCGGCATCGCCTCGGCGTAGGCCGCGATGTACGCGTCCCTGACGGCCGGAGGCAGGGAGTGCACCAGCTGCGGGGTGATGGAAGAGGAGGCCGGGAGCCCGGTGCCGACGGGCAGCCGGTCGGAGAGGGCGTCGGACAGCCGGCCGGCGAAGACGGTGCCGAAGACGGCGGCGCCGATGCTGCCGCCCATCTGCCGGAAGTAGTTGTTGGCGCTGGTGGCGGTGCCGAGGTCGGTGGGCCGCACCGAGTTCTGTACGGCGAGGACCAGCACCGGCAGCACCAGCCCGATGCCGACGCCGAGGACGGCCATCCACATGCTGTACGCGAGCTGGGTGGTGCCGGTCTCCAGCCGGGACAGCAGCCACATGCCGAAGGTGGACAGCGCCCCGCCGAGGACCGGGTAGACCTTGTAGCGGCCGGTCCTGGTGATCAGCTGGCCGGAGACGATGGAAGCGACGACGACCCCGCCCATCATCGGCAGCATCAGCAGCCCGGACTCGGTGGCGGTGGCGCCCTCGACCATCTGGAGGTAGGTCGGCAGATAACTGGCGGCGCCGAACAGCGCGATGCCGACGACAGCCCCGACCAGGGCGGTGACCGTGAAGACCGGGTCGCGGAACAGCCTCAGCGGGATGATGGGTTCGGCCGCGCGGTGCTCGGCGACCACGAAGAGCAGGGACGTTCCGGCAGCGCCGACGGCGAGCCCCAGGATCATCCGCGAGCCCCATGCGTACTCGGTGCCGCCCCAGCTGGTCAGCAGTACCAGGCAGGTCGAGGCCGCAGCGAGGAGTACGGCGCCGATCACGTCGAGCCGGGGCCGGACCGTGGGCTTGGGGAGCTTCAGCACGACGGCGATGACGGCCATGGTGATCAGCCCGAACGGGACGTTGATGTAGAAGCACCAGCGCCACGAAGCGTGGTCGGTGAAGAACCCGCCGAGCAATGGTCCGGCGACGGACGCGAGGCCGAAGGCTGCGCCGATCAGCCCCATGAAGCGGCCGCGCTGCCGGGGCGGCACGATGTCCGCAATGATCGCCTGCACACCGATCATGAGCCCGCCGGCGCCGATGCCCTGGACCGCGCGGAAAGCGATGAGCTCGTTCATGGTGCGCGACCAGCCGGCCAGCGCGGAACCGATGATGAAGACCACGATGGCGAACTGGAAGACGCTCTTGCGGCCGAAGAGGTCGCCCAGCTTGCCGTAGAGCGGCAGGCCGATGGTGGAGGTGAGCAGATAGGCCGTGATGGCCCACGACATCCGGTCCAGGCCATGGAGTTCCCCGACGATCTTCGGCAGCGCCGTGGCGACGATCATCTGTTCCAGCGCGGCGAGCAGCAGCGCCAGCATCAGCCCGAAGAACACCAGCCGGACACGGCGTGGGCTGAACTCCACTGGTACCGGACCTACTTCGGCGGTGCGCGGCGGCGGCCCGCTCGCGACGTCCCGGCCGGCCGGCTCGGGACGGCTCCTCTTCTCGAAGTGGACCGGACCCGGCCGCGGGGCGGCCTGCTCGTCCGTCACCAGAGTGATACCGCCCACGTACTGCTCCCCTCGTTGCCCCAGGCAATCGCACCTGCGGCCCTTTTCTCGCATTCGGCAACAACAGGAGCAAACGCGCGGATTGACGCCCCGGACCTGCCCGACGGGCATAAGAGCCGGTGAGAGGGGGTGCCGTGAACAATCGCCCGGTACGGAGAACCACCCGAACCGGTGAGGGCCCACACCGGCCCGTGACCGGGCCCTCGCGACCCGATCCCGGCCAACCGGCCACGCACCGGACACTCGCGCCGGACCCGCTGCCGCCACGACAGAGAGGAAGACGACGCCGCTGTCGAAGTTGGTGGAAGGAACACACCTGTTCCGCATGGGCATTGAGGACGAGGACTGCGTCATCGAGACGGCGAACCCGGCAGCCTTTCGGTCTTGGCGCCAGGCGGTTTCGTTGGTACCCCATCCGTGGAACTACAGATGGGGTACTTCGGCAGAGGCGTCAAGGGGGAGTGGTTCCGATGGCTGTCGGCTATGCGTCAACCGCGGTGCTGGCCGCGCTGATCACGGTGTTCTGCCTGGTGCGCATCCGCGGGCCGAAGCCGCTCTTCTTCTTCAGCTACCGGCTCGGTCTGGTCTTCAGCGAGATACCGCACATCGTCCTCTACGCGCTGACGGCCTCGACGGTGCTGGCCTTCGTGGAGGGCGACATTGCCACGGTTGCCGACTGGGCGGCGGTGGCTCTGGCTGCCCTTGCGGCCGTCGGTCTCGTGGTGGTCGCCCGCCGCGGGATACGGACGGCGCCGGTGGTCAGGCGGGCCCTGGACGAGGCGCTCGGCGCCGGAACCGCCACGCGCCGCAGGCCGCCCCTGGCGCGCATCTTGCTCAGGCCCGTGTTCCGCCGCCGCGGCGACGTCAAGCGGGTGGGCAACCTCGTTTACGGGGACGCGGGCCGCCGCAACCTCCTCGACGTCTACCATCACCGCTCGCGCCCCGAGGGCGGCCCCGTACTGATCCACTTCCATGGCGGCCACTACGACCAAGGCCGTAAGAACACCCAGTCACTGCCCCTGCTCTACCGGCTCGCGAGCCAGGGCTGGGTCTGCATCAGCGCCAACTACCGTCTGAGGCCGGCCTTCTCCCACCCGGACCATCTGATCGACTCGAAGAAGGTCATCGCCTGGGCCCGCGAGCACGCCAAGACGTACGGCGCGGACCCCGCGGCGGGCGTGTTCGTGTCGGGAAGTTCCGCGGGTGGGCACATGGCGGCGCTCGCCGCCCTCAGCCCCAACCAACCCGCCTATCAGCCCGGGTTCGAAGAGGCGGACACCTCGGTGACCGCCGCCATCGTTTTCAACGGCTATCTCGGGACGTACTTCGACGGGGATCCGGCGACCTCACCGGTGAACCTCGCCCGGGCGGACGCGCCACCGTTCCTCATCGCGCACGGCGACCTGGACGAGCTGGTGGAGACCGAGAACCCCAAGGCCCTCGTCACGGCCCTGCGCTCCGTCTCCACCTCACCGGTCGTGTACGTCGAACTCCCGGGCGGCCACCACGCCTTCGACCTCTTCCACTCCTTCCGTTTCGAGGCGCTCATCGACGGCATCGAGGAGTTCGCCGCGTGGGTACGGGCCGGGAGGACGGCGACCTAGGACCTGCCCGGCGGCGGATCATGGCCGGGGCCGCGACGTCTGGCGCGGCGCCTCGCCGCGTTGCCGAAACGTCCCGACAGCGTTCTCGCGGATACCGCGGGGGTCCGGGCGGAGAAGGACACGGCCGGCGACGTCGAGTCGACTGGCTGGTGTCCGTCGACTCGACGATCGTGCGAGCCCACCAGCACGCCATGGAGGGCTTCCGAGGGTGCTTCGGAGCGGTCACCATGGAGGTCCGTCGGCGATCCGAGGGGTGGGGATGAGCGAGGGTGGGGACGTTCTGGACGGGCAGTCGGAGCAGGTCGGACCCGCGCCGTGGCTGGCGCTGGCCTGTCTGGGCGGGTTGATTCTGGCCTACGTCGTGCTGACGAACTTCACCGGGGAGTTGCGGACGGCGTTGTGGGGCGAGCCCGGGACCGTGACCGCAACCGACTGCCGGACGTACGACAACACCGTGGCCAGTGCGGGTACGTCGAGGTTCTGCTCGGGTGCCTTCACCCCGGACGACGGCGGCTCGTCGTTCGTCGTCCCCGTCGACGGCGACCTCGATTCGCAACCGGTCCGTGCGTGGCTGGTGGACGGTACGTCCGGCACCGCGTACGTCTCACCAACGGTGTGGGCCGGGGTGCTCCCGGTGGGGCTGTCGCTCCTCCTGGGCGGTCTCCCGGCGGCGGTGACGGTGAAGCACGTGCGCCGCGTCCTCGTACAGCGCTCTAGAGAGCCCCTTCAAGGATCAGACCCAGAGCCGAGTGCGTGATCGACGACGAGCACGACGGGTACAGCGAGCACTTCACCGGGCTCAACATCGACAAGCCTGGCCTCTGGCTGGGGGAGCGGCCTGCGGCCGAGGGCCCGGCTCCCTCCGCGCGCTTTGTAGCGGCACTGGCCTGCGACCAGTCGTCCGCCATCTACGCCGCACTGCCCGCCAGGTAGCAAGCTCATCCGCCAACTGAAGCGCCCGGTCACTGTTCCGTCTCACCGAACTTTGATCTTCTACAAGCCCATGACCTCGTCCTGGGCAGCGGCGATCTCTTCCTCGGTGGACTCCATGACGTCCACATCCTCCAAGCGCGCCAGCAGGTCTACGAGGGCCTGCTTCTGAGCCGGGTGCGTGATCGGTACGGCATTGAGGTCGGTGCTCATCAGCCAGTCGAACAGCACGATCGCGTCGGGACGCCACATGCGGAGGTCTACGGTCGGCTTGGACCCCCAGGGGAAACCAATTTCCATCCGGGCATCATCCCAGATCGACGACGTGCGGATCGGCCGGGCCCTCTTGTCACGGCCAGTCGGGCCCCGAAGGGCGGCACCGGTCCGGCTGGCGCGTTCCCCGATGACACCACCTGCCGGCATCAAGGTTCGATGACAAGCGCTCAATGTTCGATGACACAGGGCAATCGCCACGCGTGTGGGTTAGCACTGTAGTTGGCCCGGATGGACAACTCCGATGCACAGATTCGGCCCGACGGTGACGCCGAGCGCAAGCTGGCCCGCTTGCTCGTGTCGAGCAGTGGAACGGTGCCTCGACCGTGGGCCCCGCTGCGGCGTCAAGGACTTAGCGCAGCAGAGGAGCACCGGGTGCCTGCCCGTCGGAGATTTCGATCAACCGGTCGAAGACTGTCTGACCCTCGCTGGTGCGCCCCGCCAGCGCCGGGTATCAGCTGCTGAGGTCGAGCATGCCCCACGCGGTGAACGGCTCGGCCTGGACGTAGATCCTGCTTCCTCGGCCGAGGGCCCGTCGGCGGCCCGGGGCGGTGCCATCGGGCAGGGTGAGCAGGCCGACGTCTGTTGGCTCGACCGATGTTTCGGTGAGTTTGCCGTGAGCGAGTCGGTCCTGCTCCTCGCCGTAGCCGCCGTAGAAGGCCACCTGATCTCTGTGAACAGCCACTGCCTTGGCGCCCCGCACCTGGTTCGTCCAGACCCTCACAGGCTGTTCGGGTCGGTTGGTGCGTATCTCAGCGAGCGGGAAGTCCGTGTAGGTGCACGCCCAGGCGGTGGTCCCCGACACGTTCAGGGCATAGCAGTCGAAGAGACCGGGGATGTCGGCACCATCCGACGTCCAAATGGGGTGGCCCGTAGTGCTCCAGCGGTGGATGCCGGACGGGTTCTCATCGAAGTGCCCGACCCAGATGAGGCCGGCCTCGTCCACGAGCAGGTGCTCGATTGCGTCTCCGACGGAGAAGGACGAGGTCTCCCGGCCCAGCGCGTCGAAGACCTGGACCTGGTTCCCGTCCTCGTACCGACGGGCGCGAGAGGCAGCGACGAGGAATCCGCCGTCGGGCAGGCGGTCCAGGCGCGGCCAGCGGGCCCGCACCGCGCTCAGCTCGGTGAGTTCGACGTCGCCGCCCGGATCAACGGACACGACCAGGGCATCGAAGGGCAGGACATCGCCGCCGGGTTGCGGAGCGTGTTCGGCGAGCAGCCAGTGGGCGACACCGAATACGTCGACGTTACTGGTCAGGACGTGGCGGTCGTGGTGCGCTCGGGGGAGATGAGCGTAGGGAGTGAGGGCGGTCTTCTGCACGGGCGGCCTCTCCTGGGCGGGCGGTCACGGCCATCGGGCGCTGCGATGAGCGGCGGGCGGCGGCGCGCGAGCGGGGCGCCTAGACGACATGGCCCTTTTCTGGTCGTCATGAGGTGATCATCGTCGACGTCGGACCTCGTGACAGACCCTTTCGCCCGCGCCGCCCCCTTCGACTGCGGATCGACGCGGCTGGCCGGCTTGTTGATGGCCCGTTCGACGCTGTTGCGCTTCTTGTAGCGGTCCTCGTCGAATCCCGGTGGTCGGCCGCCCTGTGCGCCTCTTCGCAGGCGGGCGGCCCGGCTGTCGGCCTTCTCCGGCATCGTGTGCGAGATGCCCCGGCGTCGCAGGTACTCCCTGCACGGCCGGTTGCTGTAGGCCTTGTCAGCGGCGACGCTGTCCGGCTTGTTGCGGGGCCTGCCCGGCCCGAGACGGGGAACGCGGATCTTCTCCAGCACCGGTCGGAACTGGGGGCTGTCACTCCGCTGGCCGGCGGTGATGAGCAGGGACAGCGGGCGGCAGCGACCGTCGGCGCTTAGGTGGATTTTGCTGGTGAAGCCGCCCCCGCGAGCGGCCCAGTCCCTCACTTGCTGCACCACCTCCGGCCACAACGACCATGACCCATCGGCAGGAACGGTCAGAGCCGTTTCCCGCTCGGCATCCGACAAGTCACCACGCTGATCCCGCCCCATACCCAGACCAACGAGCCAGGGGTGAGTCAGTCACATGATCGGCCGGGCAGGACCCGGCGGCTCGTCGGCGGGACATGACGATCTAGGGTGTGCCCGTGAAGCCCTTCCCACCAGTACAGATGCCGCCGAACGAACTCCGGCCCAGCCGTCGCTGGTACGCCACAGCGGGCGCGGTCGCCTTCGTGCTGATCGTGATGGGCGTGGCCATCGGTGTCTTCCGGTTCAACAACGCGATCGATGCGGTGGACACCGACCATCGGTTCGCCAACGGCGACATCGTCACCCTCCGGCTCGATCCGGGGAGTGAGACGACCATCTGGATCAGGGACGAGGAACTCGGCCCGTCCGCCAACCCGAAGTGCAGCATCACAGGGCCGGACGAACCCAGTCTCACCTATCCGGGAGTCGACGTGTTCCTCTCCCGGGAGGAGACCTGGAATCCGCTGTACGCCATCGACGTGCCACGAACGGGCGACTATCAGATCACCTGTTCGTCCCACGCGTCCTCCACGTACGCCATCGGGGACTCCGGAGGCCTTTTCGCGCTTGCGGGCTGGCTGATACTGGCCGTCTCCCTCCCCATCCTCGGAATCACCATCGGCGCGGTCATCGCCCTCGTCACCGCCTTCCGCCGCCGCCGCCATCGCAAGCAGCTGCTCGCCGAGCGCCACGACTCCGGTGGGGCAACCCCGCGCACGAGGCCGGGCCCCGGTACCCGGCCCACAGTGAATGCCACCTTGTGCCCCGAAAACGCTGACCCCACCACGTAGCACACGACTCACATCTGCCGTGACCTGGCCAAAGATCCGCCGGGCAGGCCCTAGTGCTGTGACCGCAGACGTTCACCGGCTATGGTGTCGGGGGCTCGGTTGGGCCTGAGTACTCTCGGCTCGTGGAACGTGGCGAGCAGTATGTGAGGTATCAGCAGGATCGGACCGTGCTGGCATCGATCGGGGCTCATCTTGATCCCCAGGTCAGTCGGGTCAGCGTGCGGTTGCCTCGGTCCGTGGCTGAGTCGGCAGTCGCTGCCTGGGATCGCGAGGAACCGGGTCGGATCGGCGAGGAGAGCCGCGAAGAGTACGAACTGCGTGACGATGCCGCCGAGCTGGCTTTCATCGGCCTGGCGATCTCCTCGCGCGGCGTGTGGGACGGCGAGGAGGTCGTCATCGACCTGGACGTCGTCCAGATCGCGGCGGCGTTGCAGGCCGCGCGGTAGATCAGGCTGCAGCAGCGGGGGACGGATCGCCCTCACCGCGTGAGCGGCATCTGTTCGGAGCGGTCCGGCCGGCCGGTCACCCTCGTGATCTGTGAGAGTGACCGGGTTCCGGCAGGTGGGTCCGTGGCTGCGCCCTCTGGTGTCAGGGCCTTGTCGTCGGTACTTCCGGTGCGAGTGAGTTGCCCGCGGGGATCCGGCCGCAGTCGGACGGGGGCGTCTTGCCCGCGAACCTGTCGCCCAGCCAGCTCAGGGCGGCGGGTGCCCACGGAACGGCGGCGCCGACATGGCTGAGCAGCTCGTACTGCTGGTACTTGATCGCGGTGTTGCCCTTGTCGCAGTACTGCCGGACCAGCGCGCGCACGTCTCCGGCAACCATGACCCCGTCACCCGTTCCGATGCCCGGGAGGTTGCTCAGGGTGCCCTCCAGGAAGCCTCCGTTGCCCTGGACGATGAACCCGGGAGCGCTGGGTGTGGCGGCCGAGCCGAGGTTGAGCTTGTTGACCGCCTCGACGAAGGGAGGAACCGAGTTCGGGTTCGCGTACTCCGGCTTCACCATCTTCTTCCAGGTCAGTCCCGGGTACTGGCCCAGCGCGTTGATGATCGACCCGTGTTCGAGCTCCTTGAACACCCGTCGACCGTAGTCGTTGAGGTAGGGCGCGAAGTCGATGTCGTAGGAACGCGCGGCCCCGATGACGGCCATGGGTGCGACGCCGGCCCAGATGGAACTGCCGCTGACGTACTTGAGGTTGTGCGCCGGATCGACGAGCAGACCGCCTTCCGCGTATCCGACCAGCCTTCTGTCCACGTCCGGCGCGTAGCCCGGCGCGAGTGCGGCCGCCCAGTGGGTGGCGATGGCTCCGCCCGAGTAGCCGGCCAGACCGATGCGGGTGTTGGAGTTCAGGCCCGTCTGCGGGGACTGGCTCGCGGCCCGGATCGAGTCCAGCGTGTTCGTTCCGTACTCCGGGCCGGCCGCGAAGTCGGCGTTCTGGCCCTCACTGTCCGGGATGATCACGTTGTAGCCCGAGAGCAGGAGCGGCACCAGAAGGAGGGACTCGCCGTTCGCGATCAGGCCGCCGAGCGAGACGTCGCCCGCGATGGCCCGGGAGGGGGAGTCCGCGGGGTTGAGGGAGTCGTAGAACGACTGGTACGAAACGGCCTTGCTGCCGTCTCCGTTGGGGCTGCGCACGATCGACGTGACCCCGGCGGACGGGCGGCCCTGCGCGTCGACGGTGCGGAACAGCAGCTGGATCGCCGTGACCGGAGTCGGGATGCCGAGGACGTGGTACTTCAGCGTCCGCGTTTTGAGCACGGCGCCCGGTGCGTACGAGGACAAGGGCGTGCTGCCGTCGTAGGTGTAGAAGGAGTCGCCCGCTGCGACCGTCGACGAGTCGGACGGAGCGGCCGCGGCCGCCGGAACAGCGGTGACGGCCAGAGCGGTGGCAACTGCGGCTGCCAGCTTCCCCATGGCGATGCGGTGCATGGTTCCCTCGGATTCGTCTCGTGGATCACCGGGCCAGGCGTGCGTTACCAGTGGTAACAGCGCTGTAAGTTACCAGCAGGTAAAAGGCTTGAACAGGCCTGTGGCACGGCTCTGCGCAACGCTTGCGGGATGTGCCGGTGAAGCCGTGTATGGCCGGACTGGGCGTGCACTCCGTAGGATGTAATCCATGAATCAAGTGAATGACCCTTACTGCTTGCGTGAAGGTGTGCCCTCCGTCGATGTCTTCCGCCGTCTGCGTGCCGATGCCGGTCTGTCGGACAAAGCCCCCGAGGCGGTCGCCCTCGGCCTGCCCAACACGTGGTACGGCGTCGTCCTCCACCACGAGGGCGAGCCCATCGGCATGGGGCGAATCATCGGTGACGGCGGTACCGCGTTCCAGATCGTCGACATCTGCGTGAACCCCGCCCACCAGGGACGCGGCCTCGGCAAGCGCATCATGACCGCGCTCACCGAGGAGTTGGAGCGTCGGGCACCCGCCACCGCCTATGTCTCGCTGATTGCGGACGGGCCCGCGCGCTTCCTCTATGAGAAGTTCGGCTTTGCCGATACCGCTGGGCATGACTCGATCGGCATGTACCGCTTGATGCAAGGGAGTTGATCATCCTGCTCTGAGCGCTGATCCGCCGGACGGGCCCCGGTTGGTCAGCCAGCGGGGTGGCCGCCGCCCACTCGCGATCGGCCCGGGCGTCCCGTACGTGGGCGGGCGGCGATCGGTGCGCTGATGCCGCTGGAGCCGCAGAATGCCGTGCGGGCGAGGTCCGTGATGAGGGGCCGGCCTGGCTTGAGGGCGGGCTGCGGGACGGTCACGCAGATCGGGGTGGCACACTCATCCGTGCTTCCCCCGTGGGGACGCGGAGGGGCCCGAGGGTGCGTGGCCCGGGGGAGTCGTACCTCCACTCGATCGAGTCAAAATCCGATGCAACCCACCCGTCCGCCTCGGCCCGCGGCCTAGCGTCAGGCCTGGATCAACCAGGTCGGCAGTGCTTGAGGGATGGCGCTGCTGAGGCTGCACTCGGACGAAGGGACCGGACTGCGATGGCGACAGCACTGGACGCGACGGCTGCACCGGAACTGGCAGTGCTGCGGGCGCTGGAGCGAGCGGGAAACCGGATGTTCCCGCGCTCCGAGCGGGCCAGACTCAAGGGTGTCCCGGCATGGGAGATCTACATCCACCTGCCGGCGGACCCCAGTCGCCTGGACGACCTGCTCACCGGTGCCTGGGATCTCCCCGCGGTAGCAGGATTTTCGGAAGGTCTCATCTCTGCTCTGGACGCCTACACCCGAACTCTGCTGGCCTCCGGCCATGCCTTCGACCGAGACGATCTGCACCGAGTCCTGGCGCGCCTCTGATAGCGCTCGTCGGGCCGGTTGCCTATGAGACGTCGGACTGGTCGAGACCCCTTCTTCGCGATGCTCGGCGCCTCCTCGCGAGCACCCGTGGGGTGCCCGCGCAGGCAGGCGGCCTTCTGGGACGAGCCTCCCGGAAGGCCGCCCGTGCTAGTGATCGTCTTCGCACGGGTGGTGTCCCCACTGGAGGGAACCGTGGGTGCGGTCGACCACGATCTCCCCGTGGTTGAGGGCGTACGGGGTCGCTGCCATGTCCGGATCGGCCTTGTCTCGGCCTGGTGCCAAAGCCGTTCGACCGACGGAGGGTCTTCTCGATACCGGTCGATACCGGTCGCTTGGCAGATGCCACACCCCAGTCGCAGAGCCACAGTGACAGCATCCGGGAGCTGGCCGAGCCGGTCGGCAAGAGCCCCACTGGCGTCCACAACGCCTTCCGCCTGGCCAAGGTGCCCGAACACCGTCTGACGATGGCCGTTGTCGACCGGCTGCTCTTCGAGCTCTTGGACACGTTGCTGCGTGATGTCGGCGTCTGCGCAGGCCGCGCAGTTCCCGACGGCGTACGGGCACGGTCGCGCGGCCGGTGAAAAACGCCCCCCGGGCACGCGCAGGGACCCGCCCGCGCCCCGGCGAGAGTTGGGCGGCGCTATCCGGCTATCCCGCAGGCGGCGCTGCGGTCGTCTTGCGGAGAACGCCTATCTTGTCGATGCGGTGCTCGGGATTGCCCTGGGCGTCGCTCCAGAAGTTGCCTTCGGCATGGTCTTCCGGGGTGGCGCAGGTCGAGATCGTGATCATGGCCTGGGTCGGGGCCACACCCGGCATTCCGGGGACCGCGGCGCGCTGCTCGCTGAGCGAGCGTTCGGACCGGAAGGACGTCTTGCGGCTCGCGATGATCTCGTACGTGTACACCACATCGCCGACGGTCACGAGCACCGAGTCGCCCTTCGCCACGGCGGGCAGGGCGCGCAGCGGGCCGCCCGCCGACAGGCGGTGCGCGGTGACCAGGAAGTTGCCCGCCTGGCCGGGCCCGACTCCGCCACGCTTCCCGTACGGGCTGGCCGCCAGACCCTTGTCCTGGATACGGGTGCCGGGCGCATCGTCGGTGGTGCCCTCGTACGGCATCACGCGCAGGCCGATGATGCCCACCGAGGGTATGGACAGGACGGAGGCCAAGGTCTGCACGGAGGCAACCGGCGGCGCGGAGGGCCGCGCGGCGGTGGCGGCGGCCGGCGCCGAAGCGGGTGCCGAAGCGGGTGCCGCTACCGTCGTCGGCGGTGCGGGAGCCGCCGCGCCGGCGGCAGCCTGAGTGGTGCTGCAGGCCGCCAGCAGGACGACCATGGCGCCGGCCGCCGCGGCGGATGCGGCTCGGGACGGGAACTGCAGGGGCATGGGCGTTTCCGTACTGGTCGGCGGGGCCGGCAGGGTCGGCGCGGTCGTCGGGGCAGGGGCGCGAGCCGGTTTGCCCGCCAGAGTGGCATACGGAGCAAGAGGTTCATAAGGGCTGGCCCTGTGACCTTCGCCCTCCCGGGGACGGGGCGGGGCGGGGCGGGGCGGGGCGGGGCGGAGCGGAGCGGGGCGCGGTGTGGACGGGGCAGGACGTGGTGACGGTGGTCAGGACGTGGTTGCCGTGAGGACGCCGATCTTGTCGATGCGGTGTTCGGGGTTGTTCTGCGCGTCCCGCCAGTGATTGCCTGCAGCATCGTCCTCGGGCGTGAGACAGGTGGTCACGGTGATCATCGCGCGGGTAGGGGCGGCGCCGGGGAAGCCGGGGACGGCGGCGCGCTGTGCGGCCATGGAGGACTGGGAGCGGAAGGAGGTCGTCCGGGTCGTGGTGATCGTGTACTCGTACGTGACGCCGCCGGAGGTCACGACGACGGACGCGCCCGTCGGCAGGGACGGCAGCGCCCGCAGCGGCCCGCCCGCCACGATGCGGTGTCCAGTGACGATGTAGTTGCCCACATCGCCGGGGCCGACGCCACCGGCGGGACCGTGCGGGCTGGCGGCCATGCCCCGGTCCTGGATTCGAGTGCCCGGCGAGTCGTCGGGGCTTCCGCGGTACGGCACGACGGGCAGCCCGGACACACCGATGGCCGGAATCGACAGTACGGCCGACTGCGGGAGTGGCACCGCGGCCGGCCCGGTCGCCGCCGCGGGCGTGCCGGGCGTCGTCAGGAGGAGGGCGAGGGCGGCGCTGGTGACCACCGCCGACACGGCATGGGACCCAAGGAAGGCGCGCTGGGGCATGGCGGTATCCCTGATCGGCCGGGCCGCCGCGGGGTCGAACAGGCCCGGTTGGCCCTTCCAGAGTCGCATTACGGGCCGGGTGCGGCAGGGTGACGCCCGACAGCGGAAGCCAGGAGGCGCAACAGGCCGGTTCCCACGGGCGGAACCGTGTCCCCGGAGATCATCATGGAGCCGCGGTCGCAGACCCCCCGAGGCCAGACGTCCGTATCACCACGGGGACCTGCGGGCGGCACTGATCGAGGCCACTTTCGAGGTCCTCGCCGAGTCCGGCCAGGCGGGCTTCTCGGTGGCCAAGGTCGCCAAGCGGCTCGGAGTGAGCTCCGGCGTCTGACGCGGAGCCGCCCGGTCCCGTTGTTCGACCCATCGGGCCACGAGACGGGCGCCCGGTGCGCCCATCGTGGGTGACTACCGGCCGGCTGGACCGGGCCCGCAGGGTGCCCGGTGGGCCCGGGACGCCGGCCGGCTGTCAGGTGCGGATTTCCTTGGCGACGAAGCGTCCTTCTCCGAGCGCGAAGACGAAGGTGACCTGCTGGTCGACGGAGAGGCCCCTGTACCCGCCTTCGAGGTCGGCTTCCTCGAAGTAGAGCGGTTCCTTGTGGCCCAGGGGGATGAGGAAGCCGTAGCCGGCCTGGCGGTTGTAGTGCTGGATGAACCCGGTGCAGCGCTGGGTCACAGTTCACCGTCTTTCACAGGGTCCAGAACGCCACCGGGCGTGGGCCGCGGGGATGTACCGCGTTCCGTGCCGGATCTGTGCGGACGGGCTGCGGCCCGCCGCGCCGCCGGCCCGGTGTGCGGCTGGTAGCGGGGAGCGGCGAGGGAGGGCACGTGTCGGGGCGGGGCCCAGGGGCGGGAATCCGTCCTGCCACGATGCTGTCCAGCAGGAAGTGAATCGTTTCCCCTTCTGGTATCGCCGCACCGTCTGCCCGATACACCCCAAACCATCCAGGGGAGTGGTCGGGCATCGCTACGGGCCCTGCGCGTAGCCCGGTCCGGTCCGTGAAGCCCGCACCGGCGGACGTATCCGCGGCGGCTCTCCGCCCCTCTTCGGTGGTTCAGTGCTGGGTGAGGTTGTTGGGGCGTTGGCGCAGGGTCTGCGAGGGCGTCTGGGCGTAGTGCTGCTTGTAGAGCGTGGCGAAGCGTCCGGGATGGGTGAAGCCCCAGTGGGTGGCGACTTCGGTGACGGTGGCGGGCGGTTCGGTGTTCAGGAGCTCCGCGTGGGCCGCTTTGAGGCGGAGATGGCGCAGGTAGGCGAGTGGTGTGGTGCCGCGGTGTTCACGGAAAGCGTTCTGCAGGGCTCGGGGGCCGACTCCGGCGATGGCGGCGAGCTCGGCGATGGTGAACGGGTGCGCGGGATCGGCCTCCATCGCGGTGATGGCCCGGGTCAGGGTGCGGGGGCTGAGCCGGGCGGTGGGGGCGTGTAGTTCCTCGCTGTACTGGTGGCGTGCTCCGTACAGCAGGGCCGTGACGATGGCGTCCCAGAGGCGGTCGGCGACGGGGCCTGGGTGCAGGAGTCCGGTGGGGCCGGTGAGTTCGGCCTCCAGGAGGGTCATCAGGTGTTCGGGGACCAGGCCTCGGCCGGCCCCGGCGTTGGCGGTGTTGTCGGTACGCAGGGGTTTGACGGGGTGTTCCAAGAGGCCGGCCAGGGTGCTTTCGAGGGCGGCCGGGTCGATGCCCAGGACGCAGAAGGTCGTGCCGGGGGCGTGGTGGATGGTGGTGTGCGCGTGGGGGCGTAGCAGGTACGGGCTGTCGTGGCAGGGGGCGGCGATGGCCTCTTGTCCGTGCTGGTGCAGGGAGAGCATGCCCTGGTGGGCGATGCCGGTGTAGTAGAGGCCGAGTGCTGAGGTGCCGAGGTTCAGGTCGCATGACATCTCGACGCGGGCGAGGTGTCCCGGGCCGGTGTCCAGTTCGCGGACGTCGATGTGGACCGGTTCGTGCCGTTCGAATCGCAGGGTCATGTTCTGGTGACCGAAGACCTGGTGCATCAGATCCTCGGCCTGATCGGGCCCGTCCGCCGTCAGGTGCCGGGGGGAGGGCGGGCCTGCGTCGGCATCGGCCGCGGGTGGGCCGGCGGGCAGGTTGTACGGATGCACGGTTGCTGGTCCTCGCTGCTCGGTTGCCGCCGGGCGCCGGCCGGTGGGGTTCAGCTGATCCGATCCTGCGGGCGCATGCGCGGGCGAGCAAGGGCACCCGGCAGGCGGGTGTACGTGCGGGTGGTACGCGCCTGCCGCCGGGTGGCGAGGCAGGACCTGACGAGGCAGGGCCCGACGAGGCTGGGTCCGCTACTCCGCGTGGTCGGTGACTGACGGTAATGATGTTGCCGTTCCACCTGGTGCGCAGAGTGTCCTGCGGGCTGCGTTCCATGGACAGGCTGTGACCCAGGGGCTCTCTGCGGGAGGCGGACGGCCCGTACGGTTGGGACGTAAGGCCCAAATGAGGTACTTGTCTGCTTTTTGGGTTGAATTGCCATGCGGTGGCCTCGGGGTGCGCCGATGGGCAGCACACCTGGAGGGAGCCGTCGTGTCCGTGCGCTGCATGTCCGTGACCGCCACCAGCACCGTCGCAGTCCTCTGCGTCACCGCGGTGGGAGGGGTCGCCCCGCCGGCTTCCGCGGTCAAGCCGGCGGCCGCCGCGCATCAGCGGGATGCGGCCTCGCACTCCATCGAGGTGATCTGTGCTGGTGGCACGAGGGCCGCAGGCGTCCCCATGCTTTCGCGCCACCCTGGTCAGGGTTCCCGGCCCCCAGGCCACTCCCGCCTTCACCACCCCCGCCTCCACCACCCCGACGGTGGGCGGACACCCCGTGGCACCGGCCGTATGGCCGAGGTGCGCGCCGGCCGGAACTGACCGGTGTCGGGCTCAGCCCGCCTTCTCACGCCCACCACCGGCGCCCTGCCTTTCGTTCCCCCGGGCGTCGCGGACAGCAAGGACCCCCGTTGAATTCGCACCACACCCCGCCCACCCGCCGACGACTCATTCGCCCCGTGGCCATGGTGAATGCCGCCGCTGTCACCGGATCATGTCTCCTCCAGGCCCGTACACCTGGCCGCGACGATGAGCCGCGTCGGTCCCGGGGGCGCGTGGCCAGGACCGTCCGCACGGCCTACGGCAGGCACGTGGGGCACCGACCTCTCAAGAGCGGAGCAGCGGCCACCGAACAGGGCCGCCTGGTCCTGACTCCCGCGGACTTCCGTGGTCTGCGCGCCCCGGCTGCGGGGACGGCACTCTTGGCAGGGGCGCCGCTGTGATCCGCAACGGCCTGGCCCAAGGTTCCGGTGCCAATACCTCCTCCCCTCGGCAGCCGCCGCGCCTGACAAGCGCGCCTACCGCGCACTCGCCGTGCCAGTCGAGAAGATGGCGCCATGCGACGGTTCCCGCTCCGAGCCCGGCTCTGGATGTCCTCTCGGTGAGCGGTGCCTCGCGGGGCCTGGACCCGAGGATGTTCGACGACACCGTCGCGGCGGTCGCCCTGCTGGCGGGCCCCCATCACCAGCTCCTGTACACCAACGCCGCCTGCACCAGGATGCTCGGTGCCCGGCGTCTGGGTGCGCCGGCCCGGGAGGCGTTCGCCGAGCCGGACGCGGCCCATTTCCTCACCGTCCTGGACGAGGTCCGCGCCACCGGGCGCCCCCGTCAGCTCACCGACTCCCGCGAGCCCGACCCCGGGGCCCCCGACCAGGCCCGGCACTTCGTCTACTCCTGCAGCCCCGTCACCACTCCCGCAGGTCCGGGGATCCTCGTCGTCACGATGGACACCACCGCCGAGACCCGCGCCCTGCAGCGCTACGAGGCGCTGGTGTCGGCCGTCACGCAGATGGTGTGGGTGATGCATCCGGACGGCGCCATGGACGAGATCGTCTCCGGCTGGGAGCAACTGACCGGCACACCGTGGCACCCCCGTGCTGACGAGAGCTGGTACGAGCGCATCCACCCCCGCGACCGCGAAGGCCTGCTCCGCGCTTGGCAGAGCGCCGCCGAGGAGGGAACCCCGAGCGTCTTCCAGGCCTCCTTCCGCGTACGGACAGCCGACGGCTCCTACCGGCACATGAGCACGCGGGGCGTCCCCGTCATGCGCGAGGGGCGGGTCGCCGAGTGGATCGCGGCGACCGCCGACATCGAGGCCACCTGGGGTGCCCGGCTGCGCGAACGCCTCCTCGCGCAGGTGGCAGCCGTCTCGGGAGCCAGCCTCGACGAGGCGTTCGCCGAGGTCGTCAACGTCGTCGTCCCCGAACTGGCCGATGCCTGCCTGATCCTGCTGCTGTCCCACGACCAGTGGCCGCTGCCCGACCACGCCCGCGTCACCGCCCGCCGGGTGGCTTCCGCGACCCGTCCGGGACTGCCCGCGCCGCCTGCCCTGCGCAACCAGCAGGTCGTGGTCTCCCCGGCCATCCGCGAAGTCCTCGATCAGCGCACCCCCCGCACCCTCCGCTTCCCCGCCGGCGGCCCCATTCCGGCGGGCCTGGTTCCGGCGGTCACCGAGCGATGGCTCGCCGCGGCCGGCGCGACCAGCCTGACCCTCATCCCCCTGATCGTCGACGACATCGTCCTCGGTTACGCCGCCACCAGCAGCAACGGCGACACCCCCGTGCCCGGCCCCGCCGAGACCGACCTGCTGCGCGAACTCCTCCACCACGCCCACCGGCCCATCCGAAAGGCCCTCGACCTCCAGCGTGCCCGCCGCACCGCCCTGAGCCTCCAGCGCGCCCACCTCACCGAGCCGCCGCCGGTGCGCGGCGCGGATCTCGCGGCTTGCTACCAGCCGGCCAGCTGCGTGAACGAGATCGGCGGGGACTGGTATGACGCCTTCACCCTCCCCGACGACACCCTTGTCCTGGACGTCGGCGACGTCGCCGGCCACGACATCGACGCGGCCACCGCCATGGGCCAGATGCGCAGCATGCTCCGCGCCCTGGCCTACACACAGGCAGCGGACCACGGCCCCGCGCACGTCCTGGCCCGCCTCGACGAGGTCGCCGAAGGCCTCGAAGCCGCCCCCCTCACCACCGCCATCCACGCCCACCTGCGCCGCCGCCCCGGAGGACAGTGGTCGATGACCTGGTCCAACGCCGGCCACCCGCCCCCGTTGCTGATCCCCGCCCACGGAGACCCCGCCTTCCTCACCGGCACCGGCGAAGACCCGCCCCTGTGCGTCGACCCAAAGGTCCCCCGCACCACCCACACCCACGACCTGACCCCGGGCGACACCCTCCTGCTGTACACCGACGGCCTCGTCGAAACCCCCACCGCCCCCCTCACCGACGGCCAGAACCGGCTCGCCCACGCGGCCTCCCGGCACCGCGACGAACCACTGGCCGCACTGCTGCGCCGGCTCCAAGAGGTCTCCGACCACCGCGACGACACGGCCATGATCGCCTTCCGCGTCCACGCGCTTCCGTAGCCCGACGGAATGAATGAATGCCGGTGCGCGGGTCTCTGAAATACGCGCACCTATCAACTCTTGGATTTCCCGAGAATCCCGTTCGGAGGGGCAAGGTCTTTTCCGGCATGCCGGGGGCCGCGGGAATTCTCGGGAGTCGGGATCGAAATCGACTGTGCAGGATAGCGCTCATGCCAAGTGGGCCGCGGCAGATGCCGGGTCACGCAAGGAGGTTCCGCATGCGCAAGGCTTGCGCCATATCAGCCATATCCGTCGCCGCCGGCCGCCACCTTCTCCGTCAACGCCAACAAGCCGGTGCCCTTGCCGACCTCGTCCCCGTCCGACAAGGCGGAGGCCCCTATCGTGTCGGTCACCTCCTCCCCGAAGGAAGCGGCGGGGTACAAGGCCGGTGAGAGGGGCGCGGTGGGGATACCGGCCGGGGTGAAGCTGTCGGAGTCGTCCCCAAATCACACGTCAGACGCGGTGCGCGCGCGAATGCGGTGCGCGGTCCGCAGTCCCTGCTTGGCGGCGGTTGCCACGAGGCCGCCGAGGGTGGTTCTGGCGAGGTCGTGGGCGGCGAGGTGCTCCAGTGCCGGCAGGGCCCGGTCGTCGGCGGTGGAGCCGAGAGCGCGGCAGGCCAGTGCTCGGAGGTCCGGGTCGGGATCGGCGGTGAGGGCGATCAGGTCGTGCACCACTGGCGGGCCGAAGGCAGCGATCGCTGAGGCGAGATGACTGGCCTTCGGGTTCCGGCGTTCCATCATGGCCTGCCAGAGCGCAGCGAGTGCCCGGTCGCCGCCGATTTGGCCGAGCGCCAGGGCGGCCCTGCTGCGTACCCAGCGGGTCTCGTCGTTCAGGCGGGCTGTCAGGGCGGGTACGGCGGTGTGTTCCTCAAGGAGGCCGAGCGCCTCGCAGGCACCCTCGCGGACCATCGGATCGGGATGCTCCAGCAGGGCTGTGATCAGCGGAACGGCCCGGCGGAAGCCGAGTTCGGCACAGGCGAGCGCCGACCACCGCACCCCGCGGTGCCCGGTGTCGGCGAGCGCGCGCAGAAGGCCCGGTTCGACGCTCGCGTCGCCGAACAGGGCGATCCGGTTGAGTGCCTTGGTCCAGACGGTGACATCCTGCGTCCGGTGGTCGGAGGCGACCTCGGACAGGGTCGCCCGGGCCTGCGGATGGTCGAGCTCGGCCCACTCCAGCAGGGCGTCGATCGCCCGCAGCCGGATCGTGCGGTTCCTGCTCAAGTCGGCGGCGTGGACGGTGACGAGGGATGTCGGCCCGTCCGGTGGGTGGCCGAGTGCGTCCCCGAGCGGGCCGGCGAGCGGCGGTTCGAGCTCGCCCAACCACAGGGCCAACGGGCCGATTCGGGTGCCGACGTCCGCGTCGTAGTGGCCGTCGCCCCGCAGGTTCGCGGCCAGCTTGGCGACCGTACGGAACAGCAGCCATGCGCGGTCCGATGGGGAATCAGCGAGGGCGTCGAATCGGCCGGACATCGCCGCGGTGACGGCGGTCGGCGGGCGACCGGTGGCCTCCAGGACCGCCTCCGCCCAGGCGAGCGGCTCGCCCTGGCGCTCGTAGAGCTGGCGACCCCACAGGCAGATGACGGCGTCACGGTGGTCGGTCATCTCAGGATCGTTCCAGCAGGGAACACCGATAGCCAACGGGTTTTCCTCGCGGTCGGGCGGGGTGCCAGATCATCTCGGCTTTACTCCGGCAGCTTTTTGTCACGAGCACCATCAACGGTCAGCGTCCTCCCGGGGCGTACTCCTGGATCATCAACACGTAGACCCAGCGCAGGCTGAGGCAAACTCCGGGGGAAGACGTGGAAGGTCTCGTCGAGGTCGTGCCCGGCCGCCGCCGCGTCGCACGCTTTGACCTCGGTCTGGAACAATCCGAAGTCTCTCCGCATCGGCTGAGTGAACTCCGTCGAGCACGAAGTGTGGACTCAATGCCGAACTTGTCCGGGCGATCATGGACGCGGACCGGCTGGCATGATGCCCAGGTGAGCATCATCGTGAAGTTCTTCGCCGCGCCGGACGACACGTCAGCGAGCCTGGCCCTCCAGACCGGGCCGGGGCGGGCATTCGAGTCGCTCTCCTTCGGTAACTTCGATTCCGAAGAGGCCGTCGTCGAGTGGGAGTGCCTTCTGGCCGGCGGCAGCTTCGAAGAACTCGTCGAGGCTGGTGAGCCTCGCATCGTGGCCGGCCAGGACACCGGCGGATGCGTCGTCTTCGCCATCTCGCCTCGTCTGTCCACTGCGCTCGCGGACGCCACGCACTCCCGGTTGAGTGACGTCGCCGCCTCGTGGACTCAGCTGCGTGCGGAGGACGGCGAGGTGATCGACGCTGAGATCGCCGACGCGATCGTGGGTGATCTGGCTGCTCTCGTCAGCAGCGCCAGGCGCCAGAACCACAGCGTCTACTGCTGGGTCGCGTAGGAGCGCGCGTTCGGAGCCGGATCGCGATGGCCGCGGCGGTGGCGAGGAAGACGTAGCCGCGCTTGTCGTATCGAGTCGCGACCGCTCGGGACTGTGTCAGGCGGTTGATCGCCCGCTCGAAGGTGTTGCGCTGCTTATAGCGGTCCTCGCCGAAGCCGGGCGGCCGTCCACCGCGTGAGCCTTTGCGCAGGTGGGCTACCTGACTGTCGGTCTTCCCCGGGATCGTGTGGCGGATTGCCCGCCGCCGCAGGTACTCGCGGACGCGGACGCGGCCGTTGCCGTAGGCCCTGTCGGCCGCAAGGCTGTCTGGCTTCTTGCGTGGTCGTCCCAGGCCCGGTCTGGGCATTCGGGTCTTATCCGGGACCGCCTTGAACTGGGTGCAGTTCGCTCACTGACCTGGAGTGACGACCAGAGACAGCGGACGGCAGCGGCCGTCCGCCCTCAGGTGGAGCTTGCCGGTGAACCCGCCCCGCGAGCGGCCCAGACCCTCACCTCCGGCACCACCTCCCCAGGCGGGCGACGGGACTCTGCCACGGCGTCTCGGCCTGGTGTTCCATCCTTGCGGCCCCCTTTGATTCCGGGGCCGAAGGGGGACGGTGCGGGCGCCGGCGGCATGCTGATGCTCACGGACGCCGGTGGAGCGTTCACAGACGGTCTTCCACGGCTCCATGCCCTCGACGAGCTGCAGCCCCCCGCCATGCCTCAACAGTCGGCGCCGTGATCGGCCGGACAAGTCCTAGCCGGCCCTGTACGCCAAGGCCCGGGCATCGGGTGGCGCCCGGACGAGGTGAGCGGCCGGTACTGCCCCAGCCTGGGGACGGGGAATCAGGTCTGCCGTGCCCGTCAGTGTTCCCTCAGCAGGCGACCCGCGCCCGTGATCCGGTCGTCGAAACCGTGCTCGCGCAGTGCGTGCCAAAGCGTCGCCGCGTTGATGGCGACGACGGGTTTGCCTAGCTCGGATTCGAGGGTGTCGGCCTGGGAGACGAAAGAGAGGTTCGTTCCGACCTGCACGATCGCCTCGACGGAGGGGTCGTCCAGTTCGCTGACCATCTCCAAGATGCGTTGCGGTCCCACCCGGGCGATGTCCATGGCGGTCGAGCAGCGCAGTCCCGATACGGCCGCCACGTCGAAACCGGCTTCCGTGAAGAAGCGGTGCACCTCGCGGTCGGCGATCGGCTGGTAGGGGGAGAACACCGCGATGCGCCGGCATCCCAGCGTACGAAGGGCGGCGCGGCAGGAAGTGGCGCCGGTCGTGACCGGCAGGCCGGTGCGTTCGCGCAGGCGGCGTTCGAAATCGGCATTGCCGGCGACCCCGCCCCAGAACGTTTCCGCGGACATCCCCATGACCATCCGGTCCGGCTCCGCGGTCAGGACGTCGCGAACCGCGACGTCGATGGAGGCTCTGATCTGGAGGAGGAGGGCCTCGAAGTCGCGGTCGTTGTCCATGGCCGGGTGCGGGATGTGCATGGACCCGGCCCGGAAGGCGATGCCGGGGACCCGTGCGCCCCAGTAGTCGTGCTCCACCACGGTGTTCGTACTCGGCACGATGACCCCGAATACGGCCCGTGGTCCCACGGCGTTGGTCATTCGGATACTCCAGTCCGCAGGCTCGTTCCGTTCTGTGAAACAGTGTTCCGCAAACCTAGAGCGGCGTCACCCGACCGTCAACCGCTGCCAGGCGTCGCCGGGTTCTGGCTGCGCGGGGCGTCGAGCGGACCCGCTCGTCGCGCAATTCCTTGAGGTATCTCTGGGCGTCGACCTGGATGGTGTGGCGGCTGGACGTGACGTACCGCCGTGCCGTGCGGGCGTGGTAGTCGGTGATCTCGCGATGCATCAGGCCGTACGAGGGCAGGACGCAGCGGCCTTGGAGCAGGTCGGCCACCCAGTGGGACTGTGCTTCCGCCAGGGGCATGATCGCGCCGAGCGGCTGGACGAGGCCGATGAAGTACAGGCCGCGGTGGTCGGGGGAGACGACCCGGCGGTAGAGGTTCACCGCGTTGTCGGCCGGGTCGATCAGCTCCTTCGGCAGGAAGGGGAACTCGATGTCGTAGCCCGTGCAGTAGACGATGGCGTCGATCTCCTCCCGGCTGCCGTCCTCGAAGACGGCGTGCCCCTCGTCGAGCGCTTCGACCATCGGCGTGACGGTGATGTCGCCGTGACCCAGGCGCGAGAGGAGGTCGTCGGAGATGGTGGGGTGGGCGCCGAGTACCCCGTGGCGCGGCTCGGGCAAGCCGTAGTCGGACAGCCGGCCGCGGCTGAGCCGCAGGAGCAGATCCAGGCCGCGGGCTTGAACTGCCAGGGGCGCCCGGGCGAGCCACGACCCGGTGAGGTGGTCCGTAGGGGTTCCGAAGAGGTACTTGGGCAGGATGTGCGCGCCGCGGCGCATCGCCAGGAAGGTGCGGGCGGAGGCGCGGGAGGTCTCGACGGCGATGTCGCACGCCGAATTGCCGATGCCCAGGACCAGGACCCGTGCGCCGGCGAAGGGTTCGGGCGTGCGGTAGTGGTGCGAGTGGGTCTGGGTGCCGGTGAAGGTGCCCGTTCCGGGCAGCTCCGGTCGCGGCATGCGGGGCTTCCAGTGGTGGCCGTTGGCGACGAGGACGGCATCGTAGACGCGGCTGGTGGTGACGCCGTCATCGCGTCCGCGGGCCGTGACGGCCCACCGGCCGTCGGGGGTCCCGGCGACGTCCGTCACCTCGGTGCGGAACGCGATCGAAGGCCGCAGGCCGAAGTGGTCGACGAACGCGTCGAAGTAGCGGGCGATGTGGAAGTGGCTCGGGTAGACCGGATAGGCGTCCGACATGGGGAAGCAGGCGTACTCCATCACCTGGCGGGACGTGTTGATGTGCAGGGACCGGTAGGCCGAGGACATGCCGTTGTCGTTCTGGTAACGCCAGTTGCCGCCGACCTCGGAGCCGCTCTCGTAGCAGTCGTAGGGGATGCCCCGCTCGGTGAGCACCTGGCAGGCGGCTATGCCGGACGAGCCGGCCCCGATCACACAGACACGTTCCATCGGACCTCCGCTGCGACCACCCGCTGTGACCACCCGGTCATGTGACCGGGTGGTCACAGGCTGCTGGCCGGTCCGCGCATTGTCAACCAGCTTGCACGAGAGCTCAGTTGGCGAATGGATTCGCCGCCGCTGGTGCTGCCGGATTCATTGACACGGGTCCAGGTGCCACTCACTATGACCGGGCGGTCACATGACCGCCCGGTCACGCCGCGGGTCGATGCCCGCCAGCCAGGTGTGACCGTCCGGTCTGTCGCCGTGCGGGAGCCGTGATGCCAACCTCTTCGCCACCCCAGGACGTTCCACCGGGGGCTGCTGCCCAAGGGTCCCTGCCACCCGACGACGTCGACGTGCTCGTCATCGGGTCCGGCTTCGGGGGCAGCGTCACCGCCCTGCGCCTGACCGAGAAGGGATACCGCGTCGCCGTCCTCGAAGCCGGCCGTCGCTTCGCCGACGAGGACTTCCCCCGGACCTCCTGGCGGGTGCGCGACTACCTCTTCGCCCCGCGCCTCGGCTGCCGTGGAATCCTGCGGATGACCCTCCTGGGCAGGGTGCTCGTACTGACCGGTGCGGGCGTCGGCGGGGGATCCCTCGGCTATGCGAACACCCTCTACGATCCACCCCCGCCGTTCTACGAGGGCACCCACTGGGCATCCCTCACCGACTGGCGCACCGAGCTGGCCCCCTATTACGACCAGGCCCGGCGCATGCTCGGGGTCACGCCGAACCCCCGCTTCACCCCGTCCGACCGGGTGCTGAAGGAGGCCGCCCGGGAGATGGGCCGCGAGGACACCTTCCGGCCCACCCCCGTGGGCGTGCACTTCGGGAAGCCCGGCACCGCATCCGGAACGACCTTTCCCGACCCCTACTTCGGTGGCGCCGGTCCCGCCCGTGCCGGCTGCCTGCACTGCGGGGCGTGCATGACCGGGTGCCGGCACAACGCCAAGAACACCCTGCCCAAGAACTATCTCGGACTGGCCGAAGCGGCCGGTGCGAGGGTCGTCGCCGACCGTACCGTCACCGAGGTCCGCCCGAACGCCGATGCCCGCCCGAACACCGACGGCCGCCCGAACACCGATGCCGGCCCGAACGCCGATGCCCGCCCGAACACCGCCGACGGCGCCGGTGCGGGCTGGACCGTCACCTCCGTCCGCACCGGACGCACCCTGCGCCCCGACCCGCGCACCACCACCGCGCGGCACGTCGTCTTCGCCGCCGGAGCCCTCGGCACGCAGCGCCTGCTCCACCGGCTCCGCGCCGCCGGCACCCTGCCCGGCCTCTCACCGCGCCTGGGACACCTGACGCGGACGAACTCCGAGGCGATCCTCGCCGTACGCTCCAAGGATCCCGGCGCCGACTTCACCCAGGGCGTGGCCATCACGTCCTCCGTGCACCTCGACGACGCCACCCACGTGGAGCCCGTCCGGTACGGGCCCGGCAGCAATCTCCTCGCCCTGCTCGGCGCGATCCTCACGGACCCGGTCCCCGGCCGTCCACGGCTCCTGGCCGGCCTCGCCGCGATGGCCGCGAACGCCCGCAGCCTGCTCGCACTGCACCGCCCGCGGAACTGGGCCAAGCAATCGGTGGTCCTGCTGGTCATGCAGTCGGCCGACAACTCCCTCACCACCCGGCTGCGCCGAGGCCTGCTGGGGCCGCGCCTGACGAGCGAGCCCGGCGAAGGCGCCCCCAACCCCACCTGGATACCGGCCGGTCACCGCCTCGCCCGCACCGCCGCACGGCAGAACGACGCCCTGGCGTGCGGAACCTGGGGAGACCTGTTCGACATTCCCACCACCGGCCACCTCATCGGCGGGTGCACCGTCGCCGCCGACCCCGCGCACGGAGTCGTCGATCCCTACCACCGGGTCCACGGGCACCCCGGACTCCACATCGTCGACGGCTCCACCATCTCCGCCAACCTCGGAGTCAACCCCTCCCTGACCATCACCGCACTCGCCGAACGCGCGACCGCCCTGTGGCCCAACAGCGGCGACCCCGACCCCCGACCCCGGCCCGGCGCGCCCTACCGCGGGGTGGATCCCGTACCGCCGCGCCGCCCCGCCGTCCCCGCACACGCCCCCGCCGCGCTGCGGTTCGGGCCCCGATCGCCCGAAGGGCAGGACCCCGATGCCGACGTACCCGCCTGAGCCCTGGCACCTCGCGGGGCAGATGCACCTCTCCCTGTGGCTCGTACCGCGCCGGTCGCTGCCACCGCTGCCGTACGGTGTCCGGCCCGTGACCCTCGCGGGCCGGGCCCTCATGGGCGCGGCCTGGGTCGTCTACGAGAACGACAGCGTCCTGCACTACAACGAGCTCCTCTCCGCCGTGCTGGTCCGCGACGGCCTGCGGCCCCGGGTCACCATCACCGACATCTGGGTGGACAGCCCGCCGTCCATGGCCGGAGGCCGTGAACTCTGGGGTATCCCGAAGGAGTTGGCCGACTTCGACCTCATCCGCGGCGAGGGCCGCGGGGGCATCGAGGCCACGGCCCGGACCGGGGGCGCCACCCTGTGCTCCGCGTCCTTCCGGCCCGCAACCAGGCTGCCGGGACGCTGGCCGGTGTCCTACCGCCTCGCCCAGCAACTCGACGGACGCCTGAAGACCAGCCGCGTGCGCAGCCGCAGCGCTGTCGGCCTGGCCCGGGCCACCTGGCGGATCCCGCCCCGCGGCACGCTCAGGCTCCCGGTCGACGGGCCGCCACTGTTCAGCCTGACCCTGCACGACTTCGGCCTCACCTTCGGCAGCGCCGCCCGGGAAACGTCAACCCCCAAGGCCTGAGACCCCTACGAGGGCCCCGGCGGCCCTTCTTCCCCTCCCGAGGAGCCCTCATGACGCCCGCGACCGATCCGCCCGCCACCCTCTGCGAGGCCTTCCAGCGGACCGTGGCAGCCCAGCCGCAGGAACCCGCCCTGCTCACCCTCACCGGCACCGCGTTGACCTGGGCCCAGTACGCCGACCGCGTCGCCTCCGTCGCCGCCGCGCTGCGCCACCTCGACGTCCGGCGGGGCGAACCGGTCGCCCTCATGCTCACCAACCGGCCCGAATTCCACGTCACCGACTGCGCGGCCCTCCACCTGGGTGCCGTGCCGTTCTCCCTCTACAACAGCCTGCCCGCGGACCAGATACACGACCTGCTGGCCGGTACCGCTGCCCGTGTGGTCGTCACCGAACGCCGCTTCCTGCCCGTGCTGCGCGTCGCCGTCACCGGCACGGCCGTCATGTACCTGGTCACCGTCGACGGCGATGGACACCCCGAGCAGGACGACGTGCTCGTGCTGGGCGACGTCGAGGCGAGCGCGCCCGGCCCGTTCGAACTCGCCTCGGCCCTCGGCGACGTAGGGCCCGACGACCTCGTGACCCTGATCCACACCTCGGGCACCACAGGCCGCCCGAAGGCCGTCGAGATCACCCACCGCGCCATGATGAGCCAACTCGCCGGCACCCAGCAGGTGCTGGAGGTCAGCAGCCGGGACAGTCACATTTCCTTCCTGCCCGCCGCGCACATCGCCGACCGGTGGGGCTCGCACTACACCCACCTCCTCTGCGGAACCCGTCTGACCTGTCTGGACGACATGTCCCGGCTGCCCGAGGCCCTCACCTTCGTGCGGCCCACCCTCTTCGGGGCCGTCCCGGCCGTCTGGCAGCGCACGCGCGCCGCCCTGGAGAGCGCGCTCGCGGACACCGACCCGGCACTTCGCGAACTCGTGGAGAACGCACTCGCCACCGGCCGCCGCCTCGCCCACCGCCGGTCCGCCGGCACCATGACCGCGCCGGAGCACAAGGAACTGGAGGAGGCCGACGGCGTCCTCGGCGCACTGCGCCGGCGCATCGGACTCGATCGTGCCCGGATCTGCATCACCGGAGCCGCGCCCGCGCCCGAGGGGCTCCAGGAGTTCTTCCAGGCGCTCGGACTGCCCCTCACCGACGCCTGGGGCATGTCCGAGCTCAGCGGCATCGCCCTGATCGCACCCCCCGGCGGACAGCGGCCCGGAACGGTCGGCCGACCCGTCCCCGGTGCCGAGGTCAAGATCGCCGCCGACGGCGAGCTCCTCGTACGGGCCCCCTTCCTGATGCGCGGCTACCGCGGAGAGCCCGAGCTCACCGCGCGGACCATCGACGCGGAGGGCTGGCTGCACACCGGGGACATCGCCGCCCTCGACGCCGACGGAGACGTCCGCATCGTCGACCGCAAGAAGGACCTCATCATCAGCACCGGCGGCAAGAACATGGCCCCCGCCCGCATCGAAGGGGTCCTGAAGGAATCCTCGCCCCTGATCGCCCACGCCGTCGTCATCGGCGACGCGAGGCCCTTCAACGTCGCCCTCCTCGTCCCCGACCCGGAAGCGGTCGCCGCCTGGGCCCGCCGCGAGGGCATCACCCCCGCCGAGCCCTTCGACGTGCACCCCGAACTCGCCGCCGCCCTCGCGGAAGCCGTCGCACGAGCCGTGGCCGACGCCAACACCCGCCTCTCACGGCCCGAACGGATCCGTGTCCACGAGGTGATCGCGGAGCCGTGGACGCCCGGCGGACCCGAGCTCACCGTGACGCTCAAGGTCCGGCGCGCCGCGGTCACCGCCCGGTACGCCGAACGGATCGAGGCGCTCTACCGGCGCGGTGAGGCAGCCCGGTGATCTCCGCCGGGCTGGCCCTGCTGGCCACCCTCCAGATCCTGCTCGCCGCCGCCGCATGGCGTACGGGCCCGGCCGGCCGGCTCACCGGCCTCCTCGGCTGCGCCCTCGCCTACGACTCCGCCGTCGTGGCAGCAGGCTCCCTGCTGGGTGAGGGTCGGCTGCTGGAGGCACTGAGCGCCGGCCGCTTCGTCGTCCACGCCCTGGGCACCCCGCTCGTCGTGCCGTGCGCCGCCCTCGCCCTGCGCGCCGGCCGCAACGCCCTCGGCGCCGCGTGGGCCGCCGCCGGCGCGCTGGCCGTGCTCGGTACGGTCACCACCCTGCCGGGCCTGCATCTGCTGCCCCGCCACTGGGCGGACACCCTGCGCTACGCGGACGCCGAGCCGGGAGGCTTCCCGGTGGCCGCCGTCCTGGCGATCGTGCTGCTCCTGTTGATCGGGGCTGCCGCATGGATCCGCGGAGGGACACCCGCGATCGCCCTCGGCGCCTTCGCCGTGTTCGCGGCCTCGGCCGCGGCCTTCGCGGCGCCGCCGCTGGGGAACCTGGGGGAGGCCATGATGCTGGCGGGTCTGCTCGCCGCTGTGCGGCGTGACCAGGCACGGCCTGCCCTGCACGCCTGAGACGTTCCCTCAGGGTCAACAGTGTTTCGTAGAAAGAAACACCCGGACTATTGGCGTGTGCGCGTCAATATGCTGAAGTAGCACACAGCGTTTCCCTCTCCGATACCCCCACAGGAGGGCACCACCGTGCTACGCACCCTCAAGCGCGCCGTCCCAGCCATCATGCTGGCCGTCGCCGCGACGCTGTCCGCCCCCACCGCCCTGGCGGCCACCCCCCACACCGCCGCCGCGGCGGCGGCCGACCCCGCCTCGCCCGGGGCCTACCCCGTCGCCTACACGGACGTCAGCGTCTCCGCCGCCGGCCGCTCCTACAGCGCCCGCGTCTGGTACCCCGGCACGACCGCCGGCGCCAACGCACCCGTCGCCCAGGGCCTCCACCCCGGCCTCGCCTTCGGCCACGGCTTCTTCCAGGACATCTCCAAGTACGAGAGCACCCTGCGCCACTACGCCTCGTGGGGCTTCATCACGGTCACTCCCAAATCCCAGGGCGGCCTGGCACCCAGCCACACCGGCTTCGCGGACGACCTCAACGCCGGCCTCACCTGGCTGACCACCCAGAACTCCACCACCGGATCCCGCTTCGCGGGCACCGTCGACACCGGCCGCTACGCCGTGTCCGGCCACTCCATGGGCGGCGGCGCGGCCCTGCTCGCCGCGTCCCGCAACCCGGCCGTCAAGACCGTCACCACCCTCGCCGCCGCCGAGACCAACCCCTCCGCGGTCACCGCCTCCGCCGCCCTCACCGTCCCGGCCCAGTACGTCGGCGGCAGCAAGGACACCATCGCCGGCGTCGAGGGCAACCAGCGCAAGATGTACGACGCGAAGCCCGCCCCCACCCAGCTCCGCGTCATCACCGGCGGCTTCCACTGCGGCTTCACCGACAGCAACGGCTTCGGCTGCGACAGCGGATCGGTCACCCGCGCCGAACAGCAGCGCCTCACCCGCTCGGTCACCACGACCTACCTGCTCCACACCCTCGGCCTCGACGCCTCCCTGCGCGACCAGGTGTGGGGCGCGGCCGCCCAGACCCTGCCGGGCGTCGTGTACACCGCCAAGCCCTGACCCCGCCCCGCTGATCGGCTTCGGTGCCGATCCCTGCCCGGAGGATCCCGGGGGAGCCCGGAGGAGCACCGTGAGCGCACCCGTTCCCCACCTCGACCCCGATCGTGAGCGGCGCGCGTTCACCGTGTTCCCCGGGCGGCCCCCGGTCACCGTCCGGCGGGGCGCACCCGCCCCGTTCGGATGGTGGCCGGCCGTATGCATCGCCCTCGTCGCGGCGATCGACCGCATCGAGTACAACCTCCTCGCAGGCGCCCTGCCCAAGATCCAGGAGGAGTTCGGATTCGGAGACGCCGCCGGCGGCGCCATCGCCACCGCCGGATCGCTCGCCGCCGTGATCCTGCTGCTCCCCGCCGGCCGTCTCGCCGACACCGCCCGCCGCAACTGGACCGTGGCCGCCGTCGTCGCGGTCTGGTCGCTCCTCACCGTCGGCACCGGGCTGGTCGGCAGCTACCTCGCCCTCTTCACCGTCCGCGTCTTCCTCGGGGCCGCCGGGCAGCTCTACAACCCACCCGCCTCCAGCCTCCTCGCCGACTGCTACCCCGGCCCCGGACGTACCCGGGCCTTCGGCTACGAACGCATGGCCTACTTCGGCGGCCTGCCCATCGGCGTCATCGCGGGCGGGGCCCTCGCGGAGAGCGTCGGCTGGCGCACGGGATTCTTCCTGGTCGCCGTACCCGGCCTCCTCGTAGCCCTCCTCGTCCTCACCCTGCGCGAACCGGTCCGGGGCACCGGCGACCGCCTCACCCTGTGGTACCGGCGCGAGGGCGGCGACCCCGACCCCGCCACCGAGCCCACCACCGAACCCGGCACCCCGGATCCGGTCCCCGCACCGAGCGGCGGCCGTCCCGTACCGCCCCCGCTGCTCACCCAGCTGCGCGAACTCCTGCGCATCCGCACCCTGCGCAAGGTCGTCACCGGCCTGAGCATCCTCTTCTTCGGCCTGGGAGGCCTCTTCTACTGGATGCCCTCCTACTACGACCGCTTCTTCGGCCTCGGCGAGGCGGAGGCGGCCGCGGTGGCGGGCGGGAGCGGGCTGGTCGGCATCGTCGCGGGAATCGTGACGGGCAGCTGGCTCGGAGACCGGGACCGCGGCCCGCGCAAGGGCCGCCGTATCGCCATCGGCGGCGCCGGACTCCTCCTCGGCACCCTTGCCCTGGCCGGAGCCGTCACCCTGCAGGTCCTCATTCCCCAGGCCCTGTGCTTCACCCTTGCCAACTTCGGCTTCGCCGCCGCGCTCGCCAACCTCACCGCCGCGAACGCCGACGTCGTCGCGGCCGAACGCCGGGGCCTCGGCTTCGCCGTCCTCCAACTGCTCGTCACGCTCGGCGGATCCCTCGGCCCCTGGCTCATCGGCCTCGCCTCCGATGCCACGGGATCGCTGCGCACCGCCTTCCTCGTGGTCCTCCTCCCCCTCCTCGTCGGATCCGCGGTCGTCCTGAGCGGCCGGGGCTCCTACGAGGCCGACGCGGCCGAGGCAGCCCGCCGGTCGGTCTGACCCGAGCCACACCCCGACGCGGTCGACTCGCGCTCCGGGCAAGGACGTTCCCGCAAGACAAGCCAGTACAGACAAGCCAGTACTCGCCGAAGACGGCCAAGAAGAACGGACTGCTTGATGGCACACACCACGCACCACGCACGGCGCCGCACCAGCCGCACCAGCCGCGGCATCGCGGCGGGCCTGCTCGGATTCGCCCTCCTGACCGCCGCTTCCACCGCCGGCACGGCGGCCGCGGCCGAGACCCCCGAGAGCCCCACCACCTTCCCCACCCTCGTCTACACGGCAACCGTCGGGCCGGACGCCGCCGACGTCTACTACCCCGAAACGGGCGGCCGGCTTCCGGTCGTCCTGCTCCAGCAGGGCGCCAACGTCGACAAGAGCCACTACGAGGGATACGCCCGCACCGTGGCCGCGTTCGGCTTCGTCGTCGTGGTGCCCAACCACCTCCGCGCGGTGTTCGGCATCCCCGGTCTGTGGGCCTCCGCCGACCAGAGCCTGACCACCGTCGCCTGGTCGAAGGCCGAGAACACCAGGGCCGACAGCCCCCTCGCCGGCCGGCTGGACCCCGCCTCCTTCGCTCTCCTCGGTCACTCCTTCGGCGGCGCCGCCGGCGTCGCGACCGTCCAGGGCCAGTGCGCACCGCCCTTCTGCTTCGGCCTCCCGCCGGGCGCCGTCAAGCCCGCGGAACTGAAGGCGGCCGCCTTCTTCGGCACCAACAACGCCCCGCCCGGCGGCGGCCCCGTCGCCCCGATCGCCAACACGGTGCCCGTCGCGCTGATCCAGGGAGCCGCCGACGGCGTCGCCGCCCCGGCAGCCGCCCACGCCACGTACGAGGCACTCCAGCTCAAGCCGAAGGCCCTCGTGACCGTGGCCGGGGTCAACCACTACGGCATCACCAACGTCCAGAACCCCGCCGGCGCGGCCCCCGACCCCTCGGCCCAGACCACCGGCCAGGTCGACGGCATACGTACCTCCGCCCGATGGTCGGCCCTCTTCCTGAAGGCCTCGCTCGGCGATTCCTTCGCCCGGTCCTACGTCCGCTACTGGGGAGACTCCGCCGACTCCGCGGTCACGGTCCAGCAGTCCTACTGAGGCCAGGACCTGTCCAACAGAACGGCATCCTCCCGGCACGCGGCCGGGAGGATGCCGTTTCGTATGCGAGGGAGAACGTCCCCGCGACGACTCAGTCGCGGGTCCAGAACATGACGCTGTTGGACTCGAAGACGGTGAACACGGCCTCGTTGCGCCGGGGCCGGGTGCGATCGAGATCGGTCACCACGGCGCCTCCGGCCTGACCCGCACCGCTCGCCAGGACGTGCGTCGCGAACGTGTGATCGGCCTTCTGCTCCAGCCAGAACAGCCGGTCGTCACCGTCGCCGGACACCAGGAGATCGACGTCACGGTCCCCGTCCAGGTCGCCGCTGCCGAACACCCCGGGCGCGGCCTGGCCGGCCCGCCCGCGCGAGGTGATGCCGTTCGAAACGGCGGTCGCGGTCCAAGCGGAGCGCGGGTCCGCGGGCACCGAGAAGACGACCACCTGCGAGGTCGGGTCGGTCGAGCCCGGAGGGAAGGCCGTATTGGTGTGGTTGGAGCCCACCCATGTCGTTCGGCCGTCGCCGTAGAGGTTGCGTACCGGCCGCAGGGCGATGGCCTTGCCCTGCGTGGTGTCGACCACATGCCGCGCGAACCGGCCCATCGGGTGCTCCCGGCTCGGCGCCGCGGTGCGTTCCAGCCAGACGTATCCGGCTCCGGGCTCGAAGTACTGCGGGGAAGCGAGGTCCAGGTCCCCGTCGGAGTCGACGTCCTCCACGACGGGGAGGGCGCCACCGCCGGCCGCGACGTCGACCGGTTCGCTGCTGAAGCGCTCGGGTCCGGCCGTGCCGCGGAAGACCTGGATCCAGGCGTTGGCCGCCGGCCGGCCCGCGATCCGGGTGACGGGCTGGGAGGACTCGCCGACCGTCACCAGATCGCGCCGGCCGTCGCGGTCGAAGTCGACCAGGAGGGCCCGGTGGTAGAACAACGGCGAACTGCCCGGCGGCACGATGTCATGACGCTTCCAGGATCCCCTGCGCTGCTCCCACCAGGTGAGGGATCCGCACGCGGTCGCGCAGCGGAAGAAGCCCCCCGGCACCACGATGTCGCGGTCGCCGTCGCGGTCGACGTCGGACACGGCCGGTTCGTTCGGAAAGGGAATCGCGGCGTCGGTGTCGAAGACCAGCTGCTTCGACCAGGTGTCGAGACCGTGCCCGCTCTGCCGGTAGACGGCGAGCTGGCCGGCCGACGGGGGAATCGGCGGGCCGCCCGGAACGGTCGTGAAGCGGCCGAAGCCCGTGGCCACGATCTCCTGCCGGACGTCGCCCACGACGTTGCCCGTCACGGCGAAGGCAGCGCCGGGCAGGTCCGGGTCGACCGTGTGCGGCGAGAAGGAGGCGGGCGGGGGAGCCGTGGGCGGAGCCCCCGCGGGAGGAGCCGCCGCCAGGGGCGACAGGGCCATGAGCACGGCCAGGGCCGGACGGATCAGTGCAGGCACGAGGTACCCCCTCTGTTGGTAGACATGCCGTGTCGTGGTGGAGTCAGTGCTCGCGCAGCAGGGTGCCGTGGCCGTACAGCGGCTCATGCAGGCCGTTGTCCCGCAGGGCCATCCACCAGGTGGCGGCGTTGATGGCGATCACCGGTAGCCCGAGCCACCGCTCCGCCTCGTCCGCGAGGGAGACCATCGACAGGTTCGTCCCGCACTGCACGATGGCCTCCACCCCCGGCAGCGCCGCCAGCTCGACCAGCGCGGAGCGCAGTTCGGCCTCCGGTACGTGCGCGATCGAAACGGCCGTCGGACAGCGCAGGCCCCTGATGCCGGCCACCTCGAACCCGAGCTCGGTGAAGAACCGGTCGACGTTGGCATCGCCGACCGGCTGGTACGGGGTCACCACGGCGATGCGCCGGGCCCCGAACAGGTGCAGGGCCCGCTCGCAGGCCTCGGCGCCGGTGGCCACCCGCAGTCCCGTGATGTCGTGGATCTGCCGGACGAAGGCCCGGTTGCCTTCGACGCCGCCCCAGAACGTCTCCGCGCTCATGCCCATGACCATGTAGTCCGGCTCGCAGGTCAGCACCCGCTCGCAGGCAGCGCCGATCTCGTCGCGGATCTGCTCCAGAAGCCGTTCCATGCCGGCGTCGTGGGCCATGTTCTGATCGCGGATGTGGATGCGGGAGAAGTGCGCCGTCACACCGGGTACGGCCATCCGGTAGAAGTCGGGTTCCACGATGGTGTTGGTGCTGGGGGCGATGACACCGAACTTGCGCCTCCAGCCGAGACTGTCCGTCATTCACGCCGCCGATCGGTCGGAGGTGGGGGAGGAAGAGAGGGAGGAAGCGGCGCGCAGGCGCTTCTCCAGCCTCCAGGCGAGCAGGACGAAGGCGCCTTGTGTGAGGGTGTTGGCCGACTGCTCCACCCATTGCAGTGCCACGCTCTGGTCGGGGCGGGCCGCCAGCGGCCCCAGTACGTACATGCCGGTGAGCCACAGTCCACCGGCGGCGGCGGCCGCGGTGTCGCCGTGTGCGCGGGCGAGCAGGATGAGGCGGACACCGCACACGGTGACGGCCACGATGGTCAGCACCATGTGGGGCGCCGTCGACCTCAGGGCCAGCCCCGCGGCCCCGGTGGCCGACCACAGCGCGGCGAACCCCCACAGCGGCGGAGGCGTACGCCGTGCCGGATCGCCCGGCCCGTTCGACGGGAGCGTGAGGAGCGCGTGGGCCAGGAGGAGGAAGCCGAAGGACAGGCACGGGAAGAGCGCCTTGTTCATGGCCTGTACGTCGGGGCCGTCCAGGGCCACCAGCAGCTTCCAGACGGCCTTGGAGAGGCCGCCGAGGAGGATCAGCGCCGTGCCTGCCGCCGCGGTGCGGCCGGTGCGCGGACGCAGGGTGCGCAGCGGCCCGATCAGCAGGGCCGCGCCCGCGCCCGTCAGGAGGACGGGGACGAAGTCCTCGACCGCGAGCGACAACGGATAGTCCAAGGCCGCGCTCATGAGGCACCCTCCCGCTCGGGGGCACCGGGCAGGGTCTCCGGGAGCACGGACCGCTTGCGCAGCGCGGCCGTCGCGAACCGGGCGGCCGCCTTGCGGCGCGTCAGCCATGCGACCCGGCCGCCGTTGGCCGTACGGTCGGCCAGGACCCGGTCCGCCAGCCACGGGGTGACGGTTTCCACCCGGTCGGCCAGGATGTTGAGCACGGCCCGCGCCTTCGCGTACTCGGCGGGGGTGTAGTCGTGCAGCAGCAGGTCCGTGACGACGATCCCGGGCGACAGGAGCTGCGCCCTGACGTCGTGGGTCCGGGTGTCCTGCTCCTTGCGCAGGTCGGCGGCCAGAGCCTGGGTGAGGTAGGTGACGGCTCGTTTGCTCGCGCCGTAGACGCTCAGCCCGGGCATGATCCGGCCGTCGGAACCGAAGCCCTCCATGTTCCACAGCCGGCCGCGGCCCAGACGCAGGAAGTGCTCCGCCGCGACGGCGCTGCCGTTGACGACTCCGCGCAGATTGACCTCCGTCACGGCGTCGGCCTGTCGTGCGTCCAGGCTCCACAGCGGCTTGCGGGCCGTGGTCGCCCCGGCGTTGTTGATCCAGATGTCCGCCGGCCCGAAGGCCTCCTCGGCCGCCGTCCACAGCGCGGCCACCTGCTGCCGGTCCGTCACGTCCGCCACGTGGCCGATGGCCTGCGGCCCACCGCCGAGACGCGTGAGGGCGGCCTCGACGCCCGCCGCGTCCCGCCCGCAGACGGCAACCCGGCAGCCGCGGTCGAGGAACGCGCGGGCCAGGCCGAACCCGATGCCCCGGGTGCCGCCGGTGACCACCACGGTCGGGGTCATGACGCGGCCTCCCAGTCGAGTACGCCGTGCAGGACCGCCGCCAGTGCGTTCCCGCCGAACAACTCGTACGTCACGGCCAGGCGGCCGCCCGCCGCCATCGCGGGACGTGCGTCGAGCACGAACTCCCGCCCGCGCACGCGGTGCACGTCTCCGCCGGTGAAGTGCCACAGGGGGAAATTGGCCCGGCCGAAGGCCTGCGCGTTGCCCCACGCGTCCGGTCCCTCCCAGAACTCGCGGGCGCCGTCGCGCCGCCGCTCCACCGAGAAGGACCGGTCCAGGCCGGCCCCCCGCCAGGTGACGTGGTGGCGGGTGCGCAACAGGTCCACCGGACGGACGGCGATCTCCACCTCCACATCGCCCAGGTGCTTCTGCTCGGCGCTCCACAGCTCGCACGAACCCGTGAAGCTGCCGTTCTGCTTGGTGGGCAGGATCCACGGCACGGGGCCGGCGTCCGTCTCGGCCGCCAGGTGCCGTGCGACGCGGTCGCGGGTGCCCTCGTTGACGTCGTGGTCGGTGGTGCGCACGTACACGCCGTTGAAGCAGCCGATCACGGTCCAGCCCTGGTGCAGCACCGAGGAGTAGACCTGGGTGGCCCCGTCGGGCAGGACGTGGTTCCAGGTGTTCAGCGCGACCTGCCAGCCCGGTCCGTAGTAGTGGGCGTCGACGAAGGCGCCGTAGGGCTGCCCGCTGCCGTGGAAGTCCGGGCCCGTGTAGAGGCGGTTGTCGTCGGCGTCGGTGACCGCGAAGGCGAACGGCGCTGCGAGCTGGAACCGGCCGGCGAGCGGGCCGCCCTGGCGCAGGCCGCCGTCCATCCGGTACACCGTCCCCCCGTCGGTGAACTCCGAGGAGCGGCGGATGTCCTCGTATCCGCACCAGGTTCCCTGCGCGTCGAACAGCGAAGGACGGCCGTGCCATTCGCCCGCGATGCGCTGCTGCCACTCGCTCGGCCCGGGCGCGGAGGCGTCGCTCATGACGCGGCCTCCCCGTCGGGCAGTCTGCCGGTGGTCAGCAGTCCGCGCAGGCCGTCGGTGACGGCCGTGCCCAGCAGTCGGTCCACCTGGGCCCAGACGGGGTCGATCTCCCGGCTGAACAGGGCCTGGCGCAGCCGCCGGTCGCGCAGAGGGGCGTCCGCCTCCTTGGCCTCGCCGGCGGCGTCGGCCGGAAACGCCCGGGTCAGCTCCAGCCAGTGCCGCAGGTATCCCTCCGCGATCGGAGTGATGGCGTGCAACGCGCTCTCGTCGGCGCGGTGTACGAGCATCCACGGTGACATCAGGGAACGCTGTCGGGGGCTGATGGCCGCCGGTGTCAGACCCGGTATCTCCGAGGCCCGGGCGAACGCCTGCGTCAGCGGCCCGTACACGAGGTCCGCGTAGGCAGGGTTCACGGCGAGGTCGACGCGCTGGACCAGGTCCAGGTGGAAGGCGTACCCGCCGCCGGCCTGGACGGAGTCGAGGGTGAAGTGCGGCAGCGGCGAGTCCGCGGCGCCGAACGCGAACACCATGTGGCTGTCGAGGCCGAAGGCCGGCACCACCAGGGAGATGGTGACGACGGCGTCGACGCCGTGGTGTCCCGCGCCGCGGAAGTAGCGTACGGAGCCCACCGGATCGGGGGTGGCGGGGGTGGTCAGCACGGCCCAGGGCGTGGGCCGCTCTTCGAGCGCCGTACCGGCGAGCAGGGCGTCCAGGATCGTCCGGGACAAGCGGGCGGCGGGAGTCGTGCTGCCGCTGGAGTCGTCGGGTGGGGATGCGGAGGATGTCACGTGCCTACTCCTTCTCACTGGCCGGGGACTGCGCCCCTTCGACGGTCGGGTGGAACCCCTGGGCCTTCTGTTCCCAGGCGCGTGCCAGCTCGGGTACGGCGCGCCGGCCCGGGGAGGCGATCACGGTGGCGCTGCGCGCCGGGACATCGCCGATGATGCGATCGGCGTCGCTCACCGCCCATCCCTTCGCGGCGAGCTCCTGGCGGCGCCGTCGGTAGGCGACGGAGATCATGTCCGAGCGCAGGTGCAGCTCGGCGCCGAGGTCGGCCGGCAGCAGTTCGGGACGGGTTCCGTCCACGACCGGGGCGTCCTGGTCGAAGATCCCCAGGACCCGCTTGCGGGCGTTGCCGTCGGCCCAGTCACCGGTGAAGAAGTCGCGCAGCGCCACCCACTTCACCAGGGTGGTGGTCTCGTCGACGGGAATGTTGGTGTCGTAGATGATCATGTTGCCGAGGGGCAGCCGTACGTGCAGTTTGATCAGGTTGGGCAGCATCCAGCCGGCGGTGGTCACCACCGGCGGCCGGTCCTTGCCCTGCGAGCGGCGGTCCGTGTACAGCTTGCTCCACAAGCCCCTGGCGGCCGGCGGGTTGAGAGCCACGGTGGCGAAGGCGGACCACTCGTCCGGCTGCTCGACCGTGTATTCCTCCACCTCCGGCCGGTCCGGGTTGCCGAAGGCTCCCGCGTGCACGAAGGGGGTGTGCGCGATGTCGCAGCCGTTCTCCAGGATCCGCTCGTAGTTGGAGTGCCAGAGGTACTCGCCGGTCACCGCCTTGAACCGGCCGCCGTCCTGGACCAGGTCGTCGAACTCCGGCCAGAGGGGGATCGGCGGCCTCTCCTCCTCGGGAAGATCGCCCAGGAACACCCAGACGAAGCCGTACCGCTCCTGGACGGGGTACGAGTCCACCCGCGCCTTCCTAGGGATGCCCCGGCCGGGCTGGTTGGCGGGAATGGTGGTGCACGTGCCCTCGGGGTCGAAGCGCCAGCCGTGGTAGGGACACACCACGCAGTCGTCCTTGAGGGTGCCGGCGGACAGGGCGGCCCCGCGGTGCGCGCACAGGTCGGAGAGCGCGACCGGCAGGCCGGCCGCGGTGCGGTACAGGACGAGGGACTGGCCGAGACAGACGGCCTTCAGGGGCTTGCGGACGACACGGTCGGAGAACTCGACCGCGTACCAGAAGTTCTTCAGCATCGGTGGGGCACCTCGCGGTTCATGACGGTTCGGCAAGAAGGGGCGGAGATCAGCGGCGCAGTACGGAGACCAGCCCCGGGTGCGGCGGCGACAGCAGCGCCCCGTACGCCCGGGTGTCCGCCGGGGGCCGCCGCTCCGGCAGGGCCGCCGCGCAGAAGGCCGCGACGAGGAGCCCGATGAGGGCGCGCGCGTCGCCTTCACCCGCTCCCGGCGTCTCCAGGAAGCCCCGGGCGCTCGTCGGGTCCACGGGGTCGCAGAGCGTGAAATGGCCGGCCCCGGCGACCTTGACCCAGGCGTGCGCGCCGCCGCGGTCGCCCAGGGCGTCGTGGAAGGTGCGGGCGACGGGGTCGGTGCTCGCGTCCGCGGGGCCGGCGCCCCTGCCCGCATCCGCCGTGGCCGCGTAGCGGTCCGCACTCGCGGCGATCACACCGTCGTCCTCGCCGGACATCAGCAGGACGGGCACGTCACCCCCGATCGGCAGGACGGTGCCCGGCGGATGGCCGAGGGCCGAGGCCACCAGCGTGTGGGCGCCGTAGGTGAAGACACCGCGCAGGCCCGGCACGTGGGCGGCGGATTGCAGGGCCACGGTGCCGCCGGCCGAGTGGCCGCCCACGACCACCCGCTCCGTGTCCAGGAGCCCCGCCAAGGGAGAGCCCGGGGCGAGTTCGGCCAGGGCGGTGAGCACCGCGCCGATCAGCGGAGTCGTCGCACGGGTGCCGTAGGTGCCCGGACCGCAGGCCTCCAGATCGATGCCCGGCGTCACCCCGTGGCTCCCGCCGAACAGCTCTCCGACCAGCTCGGGCGTCACCGCGACGAAGCCCCGGGCCGCCAGCAGTACCGCGAGCCACCGGTAGGAGTCGGCGGGCACGTTGATCCCGGGCAGCAGGAGCACGACCGGGAACGGGCCGTACTCGGCATCGGCCGCCACCACGCCGGTGAGCCGCTCGGCGGCGGAGCCGGTGGCCCGGGCCGGATGGAAGACCCTCAGGTGCGCGGTGTCGAAGGGCTCCTCGAGGCCGGGGACCCGGCAGGCCCACCACAGGGAGCGGACCTGCTTCACGAGGGCCTCGGCAGGACGCGGTCGCCGCCCCACAGCGCACGCACCAGCCGGTCGGTGACCTGATGGCCGAAGTACCGGACGGCCATCACGTTCGCCGGGTCGCGCTCCACGATGTTGCGGCGGATCGCCAGGTCGGCGGCGGCCAGCGCATCCCGCTCGTCAGCCGGTACCGGCTCCGCAGCGTCCACCCAGGTCAGCCAGCGGTCGACCTGCTGGTGCATCAGGCGCCGCACCAACTCGACGTGCCGCTCGTCGCGGGGCATCGAGTAGCAGTACGCGGTGGGGGAGAGGCTGCCCCGGATGAAGCCGCTGCGGCTGGTGAACCACGAAAGGTCCTCGTACTCCTCGCGCACCGCGAGCCACTCCTCCTCCGCGGGGGCGTAGTAGCGGTCGTAGTAGTCTCCGTCGGCCACCAGGCTGGTACGGGGCACGGAGTCGAGGTAGAACCAGCCGCCCGGCCAGCACAGCAGGGCGAGGCCCAGGTGGGGGACGCGGACCTGCGGTCCCAGCCAGACGGTGAGGTGGAGGTTGACGAAGCCGTGCTCGGGGTCCCCGACCCAGGAGTGGATCATCCAGTCGACCTCGGGGCCGCTGAAACCGGCCAGTGAACCCCGTGGGCCGTCGTCCGCACCGAAGGATTCCAACTCCCCGGTGGACGGATCGGGGTTCAGCTCGAAGCGGGCGGCGATCTTCGCCTTGAGCTCGTTCAGCAGGTCCTGCCACTGGACGAAGGTCTCGGTCACATCGGTGACGGGAGCCTCGTCCGTCATGTCCTGTACGGCCTTGAGTGTCTCTGACACGTCACTCCTTCACTGACCGGGGCGGGGGTGCGCTACGGGGGCGGAGGGCCGGGGCGCCACCAGGGCGCCCAGCAGCTTCCAGGGGCGGCCGTCGACCAGGTCCGTCCCGCGCGAGACCAGGCGCTTCTCGGCCTGGCGGGGGCGGACGGGAGCGAGGGTCAGGCCGGGGCCCGCCGGGGTGCTGGCGGGCGTGCTGATGGTGCCGTCGAAGGCGGCGTCGCGGGAGCGCCACAGGCCGAACTCCACCGGCAGCGCGTGCAGGGCGCCGCAGCCGTGGCCCGCGGCCACGAGATTCATCCGGTTCTCCGCCGCCCGTTCGGGCAGGCCGAGGGCCGGCTCCCAGGGCTCGGTCGCACCGAGGCAGACGGCCACGGTGTCGACTCCCCGGAGCGCGGCGAGGCGCAGGATTTCCGGGTGGACGGAGTCGTCGCCCAGGACGACCGCGACGCGACCCCATGGTGTGTCGTGGGTGAGCAGCGCCGGTGCCGTGCCCGCCCGGGCCCAGCCCCGGTGGCGGACGCCGTCATGCAGCTGGTGCTGCGTCAGCACCGGGCCGTGCCGGTCGAGCAGCACGCCGGCGTGGCCCGTAGGCAGGGGGAGGGTGAAGGCGAGGTGTGCGCCGCTGCCCTCCAGGGAGGTGCGCAGGGTCCCGAGAACGTCCTGGGCGTCCTGCGGGTCCGGGCGCTGCCGATCGGGCAGGACGCCACCCGCGTGCCAGAAGAGTTCGGGCAGCACGATCAGGCGCGCCCCCTGTCCCGCGGCCAGACGGACCAGCCGCGCGGCGTCCTCGACGGCCGGGCGGCCGCTGCCGGCGGGCCGGACGACCGCGGCCACGACCTCTTCGGCGCGGGACCCGGCGAAGGCGGGGGCGGGGGTGGGCGGGGAGGCGATCGGCAAGTAGAGCGCGGGCCGGCGCACCGCGAACGCGTCGGTGCCGTCCCGGCGACGCTTGTCGGCGGCGTCGGCCGGCCGGATGTCGGCGACCACCAGGGCCTCCCCCCGCCGAGGCCCCTTGGCGACGACCCTTCCGTCGGGGGCGACGATCTGACTTTCGCCCGCACCGTCGAGGGCCTCGGGCGGCACCCCCATGGCGGCACTGATCGTGCCGATCCGGTCCGCCGGGAGCAGCGGGCCCACCTTGTTGGCCGCGATCACCCACACCTTGTTCTCCGCGGCGCGCACCGGGATGTGCAGCGCGGCCTCGTCCAGGGCGAAGGAGTTGAGGCTGTTGAGCAGTACGTGGGCGCCGCGCAGGGCGAGTCCGCGGCACACCTCGTGGATGACCCCCTCCATGCAGGAGTACAGGCCCACCGGACCCAGAGCGGTGTCGATGACGGGGCCGACATCGGCGGCGGGGTCCAGGTGGTCGTTCTCGCTGCCCATCAGGACCTGCTTGTCCGCCGCCCCGGCCAGCACGCCGTCCGGCCCGTAGAGCAGGCTCGCGGCCGTGATGCGCTCGGCTCCCGGAACCCCGGAGGCCAGGGTGACGTGCAGTTTGACGTAGATGCCGTGGTGCGCGGCGCGTTCCGCCACAGGCGCCAGGAAGTCGTCCTCCGGCCGGCACGCGGCCGTGAGGGCCTGCTCGCGGTCGTCGTACCAGGAAAGGTGATTGCAGAACTCCGGCAGGACCACGAGAATCGCGCCCTGCTCCGCTGCGGCGTCGATCGCCCTGACACAGGCGGCCAGATTGGCCTTGCGGTCCCGGCCCACTTCGAACTGGGCAGCCGCGACACGGAACGTGCGCGCTTCGTCCATGGCGAACTCCATTGGTTCCTCTAGCGGAACAGTGTTTCCCGAACATACACTCGCCGAGCCCTCCCGCGACAGGGGGAGAAGTCGTCGACCGGAAGGAGCAAATGCCGTGCTGGTGCACGTAGTTCTCATGCGGTTCACCGATCCCGCCCATGCCCCCGAGGCAGCCGAACGGTTGCGGCGTCTGGACGGCTCCGTGCCGCAGATCCGGTCCCTGAGCGTCGGCCTCGACGTCACCGGCTCGGACCTCTCGTACGACCTCGTCCTCACGACCCGCCACGCGGACGCCGGGGAACTCGTCGCCTACCAGAGCCACCCCGAACACCGTCGACTGGCCTCGTGGCTGGGCCCGTTGCTCGCCGACCGTGCCGTGGTCGACCACCTGGAGCCCTGAGGCCTCAGGTCCCCGGACCACCGCCCGGATAGGCGCCCGGAGCCATGCCCGCGCCCCCCGCCCGGAAGGCGGCGGGTGCGTGAGAGAGCACCGGTTGCACGTACTCCATCAAGCCCTCGGCCCCGTACTCGCGGCCGTGCCCACTGCCCTTGACCCCGCCGAAAGCGGCCCGCAGCGCCATCCCCGTCCGGTTGTGGGTGTTGACGAAGCGGAAGCCGGCGTCCAGCCGCGCCGCCAGCTCGAAGGCCCGTGTCTCGTCGGCGCTCCACACGGATGCCGCCAGACCGTACGGCCCCGCGTTGACGCGCTCCACGAGCTCGTCGACGCCCTCGTACGCCAGCACCGGAAGCGCCGGTCCGAACTGCTCCTCGCACACCAGAGGGGCATCCTCCCGCAGCCCCAGCAGCAGCGTCGGTCGCACGAAATGCCCACCCTCCACATCCAGGCCGGGCTGTACGGTCCCCAGCTCGACGGCGCTGCCGCCGCGCTTCCGGGCGTCGCGGATCAGGCCGCGGACGCGGACCGCGGCCCGTGCGGAGATCACCGGCCCCACCGTGGTACCCGGGGCCAGGGGGTCGCCGAGCCGCAGCACCCGGGCGGCCGCCGCCACATAGCGCTCCACGAACTGCCCCAGCCGGGCCCGCGGCACATAGACCCGCTTGGCGGCCATGCACACCTGACCGGCCGTGGCGAAGCTCGCCATGACCAGCCGGTCCATGTCCGCCTCGGTCAGCGGGGCGTCGTCCAGCAGCACCGCGGCATCGTTGCCGCCGAGCTCCATCGTGGTCGGCGTCAGCGCCGCGGCGGCCGCCGCGCCGACCGCGCGGCCGGCCACTGCCCCGCCGGTGAACGAGAGCTTGCCCACCTCCCCGTGACCCGCCAGCCGCAACGCGACCTCGGCGTGTCCGTGGCACACCCGGACCACACCCTCGGGGAGCTCCCGGGCCGCGCCTTCCAGGAAGGCGGAGACGGCCAGAGGGGCCAACGGCGAAGGTTTGACGACCACGGTGTTGCCCGCGGCGAGGGCGGGGGCGAGCTTCACGGCGGTCAGGATCACGGGGGCGTTCCACGGGGTCAGCGCGGCCACCACCCCGAACGGCCGGTACCGCCGCTCCAGCCGGCCCCGGGTGTCATCGACCACGTGCGGCGCCAGCAGCCGCGGGGCCTCGGCGGCGTACCAGCGCAGCACCGCACACGCGTACCCCACCTCTCCCCGGCAGTCCGCGAGCGGCTTTCCGGACTCCCGCGCGAGCAGCTCCGAGAGCTCCGCCGCCGCGGCTTCGAGGCCGTCGGCGATCCTGGCCAGCGCCGCGGCCCTGGCCACCGCGGACGTACCGGACCAGCCGGGCGCCGCGGTGGACGCGGCCGCCACAGCGGAGTCCACCTCCGCCGCCGTGTGGGACCGGACGCTTCCCACGGTGCGGGAGGTGAAGGCCGGATCGGCCACGGTGATGTCCGGCCCGCTCCCGTCCGCCCGCGGCGCCGCTACCACCGGACACCGCGCAGCGAATCGATCATCGAGCTGCGCAGCAGCGACCGCCGGGCCGCCACGGGATCCGCCGCCGTGGCCCGCAGCTCCGCCACGAGCCGGGCCCGCTCCGCCGGATCCCGGGTGCGCAGCCGCGTCCAGTTCGCGTGCGTTTCCGCCCCGACGTAGCGCAGTGCGCAGGCGCGGCGTGCCTCGGCGCAGTCGGTGAGCTCGTCCTCGGACCCCTCGCCCGTCAGGAGGTCCGCCAGAGCGCGGCCGATCAGGACCGCGTCGTGGATGCCGCTGTTCATGCCCATGCCGCCCAGCGGATTGTTGACGTGTGCGGCGTCGCCGCACAGCAGGACCCGTCCGCTGCGGAAGGTGCCGGCCACCCTCTGGTGGACGCGGTAGAGGCTGGCATGGGCGATGGCCGGCCCCCGTACGTCCCTCGTGATGTCGAGCAGCCTGCGGGGCAGCCGCAGCAGCTCGGCCGCATCGGACGTGCCCTCCGGGGTGGGCAGCAGGACCCGCCAGTGGTCGGGGGTCCGCAGCAGCACCATCCACTCGTCGGGATCCAGCACGTAGGCGATGGGAGCCAGATCGTGCAGCACGGTCCCCGGATCCTCGTCCAGCGAGGCGACGAGGAACCGCTCCGGGTAGGTCATCCCGTGGAACTCGGCGCCGACCGACTGCCGTACGGCGGAGTGCGCCCCGTCGGCGCCCACGAGCCAGGACCCCTGAACCCGGCTCCCGTCGCCGAGCACCGCGTAGATGCCCCGGGAGGTCCGCTCCACTCCGGCCACGCGCGCCCCGAAGCGCACCTCGGTGCCCGGGAAGCGTTCCAGCGCGTCCAGGAGGAGGGGCGTCAGCTTGTTCTGCTCGCACTGGAGCCGGAACGGAAAACGGGTGTCCGCGGCCAGGAGCGACAGGTCCAGCGTCGCCAGGGCCCCCTCGTGCCGGTCACGGAACTGGAAGGAGTCCGCCACCAGACCGCGCGCGAGCAGTGCGTCCCCCACACCCAGTGCGGTGAGCATCTCCAGCGTGGGCGGATGGAACGTGGAGGCACGCGACTCGGCCGCGAGCTCCGACCCCGCCTCGAGGACGGTGACGGGCACTCCTTGCCGCGCCAGAACCAGCGCGGCCGTCAGGCCGACCGGGCCCGCCCCCACCACCAGCACCCGGTCGGCGGGAGGTGCCTTCGGGGAGGCCGTCACCGCTGCTCCCCGTGCCCGCGTGCCGTGTGCAGGGCGAAGCCCGCCTCCACGCCCGTCACCCGGGTACCGGTGAAGTGCAGCAGCGTCTCGGCCCCTCCCTCGTCCACCAGACCCGACAGGCCCCAGGCCGGACGGGGCGTGTCCAGATGCAGGCTCATCACCGAGGAGCCGTTCACCTTGACCTCCCCGGCGGAGATGCCGGCGGCCACGCGCAACCCGTCATCGGGGTCGGCGGCGCACACGTACCCCTCGAGCCCGTAGCCGGTGGAATTGGCCAGGTAGAGGGCTTCTTCCTCCCGGTCGTAGGTGTGTACGGCGGCCACGGGGCCGAACAGCTCGCGACGGGTGGACTCCTCGGCGGCCCCGGTGATCAGCAGCGGGGTGAAGAAGCTGCCGCGCTCCGGTATCCCGGTCCAGGCGTGTGCCGTGGCGCCGGCCGAGGTCAGGGCCTTCACACCCGCGCTCAGTGCGGCGTGGTGGCGGGAGTGCGCCAGTGGTCCGTAGCCGGTGCCGGCGAGCAGCGGGTCGCCCGCCCGCAGCGCGGCGAGTTCGCGGCCGGTGGCATCCAGGACGTCCTGTGCCAGCTCCGCGGGCAGGACGAGCCTGCCCATCGCCCGGCACCACTGACCGTTGAGGGTGGTGAGCAGTTCGGCGGCCATCCGCCCGGCGACCTCGGGGTCGGCGCCCGGCAGCACGAGGAGCGGATTGTTGCCGCCCAGTTCCAGTTGGGCGGGCTTGAGCGCCAGGCCGCAGGCGGCGCCGATCTTCCGGCCGGCCTCGGTGCCGCCGGTGAAGGAGACGACCCGGATGCGCTCGTCGGACACGAGGAGGGCCCCCGTCCCGGCGTCCCCGTGCAGCAGTTGCAGGACGGCTGGGGGTGCTCCCGCCGCCGCCAGCCCCCGCGCGGCGGCCTCCACCAGCAACTGGGTTCCGTACGGCACGAGTTCGGGCGCCTTGATGACGACCGGGCAGCCCGCGGCGAGCGCGCTGGCCGCCTTGTGGGCCGCCATGGGCGCCGGGGCGTTGTAGGGGAGCACGCACAGGGCCGGTCCGAGCGCGGCGCGCCGTACGCGCACGGGGCGGCCGCCCGGGGCGGTGGCCGTGCGTTCCAGCAGTCCGCCGCGCAACTGGGCGGCCGCGATCCGGAAGGCCCCGGAGAGGATGACGCCCAGCCCGGCGGTCTGGGTGAGCGGCACGCCGGTGCCGAAGGCCTCCACCGTCACGATGCGCTCCGCGGCCTGCTCGACGGCCGCGGCCGCGGCCTCCAGCGCGTCGGCTCGCTCCTCGTCCGGGAGACCGGCCCACGCACCCGAACGGTGCAGTGCGGCCGCCGCCGTCAGCGCCGCGTCGATGCGGTCGGCGGCGCTGCCGAATGCCGGGCGGACCTGCTCGCCCGTGTCGGGGTTCTCCAGATCGAAGCCGAGGCGCACCGTGCACGGCCGCCACACGCCGTTGACGAAGTCGCTCGTGACCGGCAGCGGGACGTCGTGGCCGGCAGCCTCGGGAAGACGGCTCGGGGAGGTCACTGGGTTTCCCCCAAGGTCGCGAACAGCGCGTTCTCCTGGGCCTCGGTGGCGATCTTCGCCGCCTCCAGCCGACCGCGCTCCGCGGGGAAGGTCATGACCAGTCCCATGGCCAGGTCGCGCAGGGTCCGGCCGATGACTCCGTCCAGGCGTGCTTCGGAGGTACCCGATGCCTTCAGGGCGCCGAGAGCGACGGCGAAGCAGGCTTCGGTGACCGCACCCTTGCCCAGCCGCCACTGGCTGAAGACCTCGGACTTGGGTCTGATGGGCGGCTCGGAGGTCTCCAGTTCCAGCTGGCGCCGCAGCCACTGGTAGGCGGTCGCCAGGTTCTGCGTCATCTCGCCGATGAGGACCTGGTGCATGGGCGAGGAGGCGATGGGCCTGCCCGTGTCGGCGAAGGTCTTGCGCGTCAACTGGCCGAGCGTGTAGTCGTACGCGGCCTGCGCCGCGCCGGTGTAGACGGCGGCGATGGCGAGCTGGTTGCCGACGAAGCTGCCGCGGCTCACCTGCAGCATGCGGGTGAAGGCCCCCGGCACGGTCAGCGCGTCCCGGTCGGCCACGAAGACCTCGTCGAGCCGGATGCCGTGGTTGGCACTGCCGCGCATGCCGAGCCCGTTCCACGGCGGGCGGGAGGAGACCCCGGCCTCGTCCCGCGGGACGAGGAACATGGCCAGCCCGTCCGCGGTCGTCGTCTTGTCGAGCCGGGCGGTGACCAGATAGAGGTCGGCGACTCCGGTGGCGCAGCCGAAGGACTTCTCACCGGACAGGACCCAGCCGCCCTCGCCGCGCGTGGCGGTGGTCGCGATGGAGATGTTCGCCGCCGAGCTCTTGACGGACTCGCTGGCGAAGTTGGCGAGCCAGGAGCCCCCCGCCATCGTCGTCAGCACGCGCTCGGCGAAGGCCGTGACGACCGGGATCTCCTCCTTGGTGAACAGGCCCGCGCGGATGGCCTCCAGGGGCAGGAGACCGCGCGAGGCGCTGGTGTTGTGGAAGAAGAAGGCGAGCGCCGTGGACGGGCAGGCCGTCCCCATGGCGAAGGTGGCCGCCGCGAGGTCGCGCAGACCTCCGCCGAGACCGCCGAACTCCTCGGGTACGACGAGGCCGAGCAGCCCCGCCTCCCTCAGCAGCGCGGTGTGGCCCGCCGGGAAGGCGGCCTTCGCGTCGGCCTCCTCGGCCGCCTCGCGAAGGGCGGGCAGCACGGATTCGACGCGCTCGGCGCGGGCCCGCTCGGCGGCCGTCATACGGTCGACGAGCTGCGCGCCCGTGAGCTGGTGCGTGGTCATCGGCGGTGACTCCTTACTGGGATTCCGGGACACGGGAGGAGACCGTCTGGGCAGGGGAGTGGGGCACGGGTGCCGGGCGCTGCTGCCTGCGCAGGACGCCCGGTCCGCCGCGCAGGGCGCGCAGGGCCGCGATGTCGAGTGGGGCGGCCACGTTCATGCGGGAGCAGAGCAGCACCAGCCGTTCGGTGGACAACAGGCCGCCGTGGCCGCCGAAGTGGGTGTCGAAGCAGCGGACCCCGCTCTTCATCCCGGTCAGGGCGTTGACCAGGCCGAGGCCGTGGTGGTCGCGCAACGCGAGGCGCAGGGGGACCGGGCCCGCCTCGGGGATCGCGTCCTGGAGCAGCCGGCGCAGCTCCAGGGGCGAGGCGCCGTCCGTGTCGTGGCAGCCCTCGGCCGGCTCTTCGAGGACGATCTCACCGCAGCCGGCGGCGGCCAGCCGCTGCACCGTCAGCAGGCAGGCCCGGGCCAGCCCCGGCTGCAGCGCATCGCGTACCCGGGCCACGACAAGGGTGTCCGGATGCCCGGCCCCGCGTATCGCCCGGACCGTGTCGGCGGCGGCGGTGCCGTGGCCGTCCGCCGTGATGGTGAGCTCGACCGCGGGCGAGCCGGCTGCGGCCGCGCGGACGGCCGCCGCGGCGTCGGCGACGTGGACCGAGGTGCAGCCGAGGCCGTCGCCCCCGCCCTCGGCCGCGGCACCTTGTCCGCGTTCGCCGCCGAGGTGCCCGAGGCGCACCCTGATGCCTGCCCGTCGCAGTACCTGGGTCAGGCGGGCGTCCCGGGGCCCCGCGGCCGCACCGGCCAGCCCGGAGCCGGTCAGCCCGGAGTCGGTCAGCCCGGAGTCGGCCAGATCGACCCGGTCGGGAAGCGGATCGGCGAGCTGGCCCCAGGAGCGCGAGTGGAACAGCAGCGGAGAGGTGATGCGCGGTACTCCCGCCGCCACCACCTCGCCGAGGAAGATGGTGTGGTCGCCGCCGGGGTAGCGGTGCAGCACGCGGCAGTCGACCCATGCGGCCGAGTCCGTGAGCACGGGGCTGCCGGTGGCGCCGGGGAGCCAGTCTCCCGACGCGAAGCGGTCGGTGACGCCTGGCTCCATGCCCGCGAACCTGCGGCCCAGGGCGAGGTGGTCCCGGCCGAGGACGTTGACGGCGAACACGCCGTTGCGCAGGAGGAGATCGTGGGAGCGAATCCTCTGGTCCAGGCAGACCAGGACGAGAGGCGGTGCGAGGCTGACGCTGCTGAACGAGCTCGCCGTCATGCCGTGCCAGCCGTCTTCGCCGGCCGTGGTCACGATCCCCACGCCGCTGGGCCACCGGGACAGTACTTGACGGAAGGTCGTCTCATCGATGACGACGGCCATCGCACCCCCGCATGTCATTGTTTCCCTTAGTGGAACACTGTCTCCATCAGCGTAACGACGGCTCCTTCGGGGTGTCAACGAAATCGGCGCTCGCGAACCCACTGTTTCCCATGGGGAAATCGGCGTTATGCTTTCGCCACGTCGTGGAACGGCCAGGCCGCGCCCCGAACCCAACGCGCAGAAGGACACCCGTGACTGAGGAGACGAGCAGCAGCAGGTCCATCGCCGCCGTCGAGCGAGCCATGGACGTGCTGCTGATGTTCGGCCGCAGCGGCCGCCCCGACCTCGGCGTCACCGAGATCGCCCAGGAACTCGACATCACCAAGGCCGCCGTCCACCGCATCCTCACGGCTCTGCGCTCCCGCGAGCTGATCATCACGGATCCCGTCACGCGTCGCTACGCTCTCGGCCCCGCCGCCATCTCCCTCGGACGCGCCTACCTGGCCCGTACGGACCTGCGGGTCCTCGCGGCGCCCGAACTGCGCCGTCTCGCCGCCCAGTGCGGCGAGACCGCCACCCTTTCCATCCGCCGCGGCGACACCAGGCTCTACGTCGACCAGGTCGTCCCGGAACAGGAACTGCGCATGGAGGTCGCCCTCGGGATCCCGCTGCCCCTGCACGCGGGCAGCTCCTCCAAGGCCTTCCTCGCCTTCCTGCCCGACAGCGAGGTCGACACCTACCTCGAGCGCCACGCCCTCGACGCGATCACCGACCGGACCATCACCGATCCCGAGCGCATGCGCAAGGAACTGTCCTCCATCAAGCGGCGCGGCTACGCCATGTCCGTGGGGGAGCGGCAGAGCGGTTCCGCCTCGCTCGCCGCACCCGTCTTCGGCCACGACGGTCACGTCATCGCGGTGGTCAGCCTGGCCGGCCCGCAGTCGCGCTTCAAGTCGCGCCTGACCGAGTGCGCTCCGCTCCTGATGGCCAGCGTGGAGCGCCTCTCGGCAGAGTTCGGATACCGTCCCGGCGTCAGCTGACCCGGCTCAGAGGTGCGCCCCGGGCTTGAACACGCCCAGCGCCGCGGCGGCCAGGACGCACGTCCAGATCCCTGCCACGTACGGGACGCATCCGTTGACCGCCCGGCGCAGTGCCCGCTCCACCTCCTCGGTGCTGCCGGCACCGGCCAGCGCCGAGAAGGCAGCCCCGAACGGGCGCAGCGTCAGCCGGATGCCCAGCCCGCAGGCGATCGCCGTCGCGTACAGCAGCACCTTGGCCCCCAGCCAGCGGGGGTTGGTGTCCACTCCGAACGGCTCGGCCGCCAGCGCGGTGTAGAGCCCGACGGCCCACAGCGAGGCGGTGAGGAGGATGCGTACCGACCAGTCCGCCTGGCGTATCCGGGGGTGGCGGCCCGGATGATGATGGTCGCGCACCGTCAGCCACAGCCAGAGGGCGGCGAACACCCAGGTCGCCGTGGCGGTCCAGCCGTTGAGCAGACCCTCTGCCCCGTGGGGCTCCATCGCCATGAGGGTGATGCCGCTCGGCAGGATCAGCACCAGGCAGATCTTCGGCCCGAGATCCAGCACGCTCATGATCGAAAGCGCGGTCGACCGGGCGGCGAAGGGCAGGCCGGGCTTCAGGACGTACCGGCTGGACACGTAGACGCCGAGGTCCCCGCCCACCCAGAAGACGAACAGCACGATGTGCAGCAGGATCCACCATCCGTGCGCATGCGCTCCCATGGCTACTCCTCCCCCCGGTCGCCCGTACGCCCTGACGCGGGGAACGGCCCGGCCCGGCCCAGGAGAGCCGGTACTTCGATGCCGAGGACGGTCCCCAGCCAGGTGCCCGTCGCCGCGGCCGACTCCAGGTCGATGCCTGGTTCCAGGCCCATCCGGCGCAGCAGGTAGACTAGGTCCTCGGTCGCGATGTTTCCGGTGGCGGCGGGCGCGAACGGGCAGCCGCCGATCCCGCCGAGCGAGGAATCGAGCCAGGCCGCGCCGGCCGCGGCGGCGGCGACCGCGTTCGCGTAGCCGGTATTGCGCGTGTTGTGGAAGTGGCAGCGCAGGGCCACTCCGGGGTTCTGCTCGCGCACCGCGTCGAGAAGCCGGGTCACGGCGTCGGGGGCACCCACGCCGATGGTGTCGGCGAGGACGATCTCCTCGGCTCCCGTCTCCACGCCGATCCGGGCCAGTTCGGCCACCGTGGCCTGCGGGGTCTCTCCCTCGAAGGGGCAGCCGAAGGCGGCCGCGATGGTCAGCGAGCGGCCGATCCCCTCCGTGTGGGCGCGGGAGGCGATGCCCTCCCACGCGGCCAACGCCTCGCGCGTTCCCACGCCTTGGTTGCGCCGTGAGAAGGAATCACTCGCCACCACCACGTAGTTGACCTCGTCCACGCCGCTCGCGCAGGCCCGGTCCATACCGCGTGCGTTGAGCACCAGGCCGCTGTAGCGCACACCGTCAGGGCGCCGCAGCAGGCTCATCACCTCCTCCGCCCCCGCCATCTGCGGTACCCGGTCCGGGTGTACGAAGGCCACGGCCTCCACCCGCCGCGCGCCGGCGGCGACGGCCCGCTCGATCAGGGCCACGCGCTGCGCCGGGGACAAGGCGCGCGCCTCGTTCTGCAGCCCGTCACGCGGGGCGACTTCCACCACGCCGGGTCCGGTGAGCGGCACTGCCGCCAAGGGGTTGTCCATGAAACGCATTCTGCCGCGTCGATTCCTCTAGCGAAACAGTGTTTCCCAAACTTACACTCGCGGCATGACTGGACCCCTCTCCGACATCCGTGTCATCGAGACCGGCACCCTGCTTGCCGGTCCCTTCTGCGGCCAACTCCTCGGCGACCACGGCGCCGAGATCATCAAGCTCGAAGACCCCGGTCGAGGCGACCCCATGCGTCAATGGGGACGCGAGCGCCCCTACGGCAAGTCCCTCTGGTGGCCCGTCGTCGCACGCAACAAGAAGTCCGTCACCTGCAACCTCCGCCGGGAGGAGGGGCAGGACCTCGTCCGCCGACTCGTGGCCCACGCCGACGTACTCGTCGAGAACTTCCGCCCCGGAACCCTCGAACGGTGGGGCCTCGGCTTCGACGAGCTCAGCGCCATCAACCCCGGCCTGGTCATGGTCCGCGTCACCGGCTACGGACAGAACGGCCCCTACGCGCCCCGGGCCGGCTTCGGTTCCATCGGTGAAGCGATGGGCGGCATCCGCCACATCACCGGTGAACCGGACCGCCCCCCGTCCCGCGCAGGCATTTCGCTCGGAGACGCCCTCGCCGGCACCATGGCCGCCTACGGCGCGGTCATGGCGCTGCACGCCCGGACGCGCACCGGAAGCGGGCAGATCGTCGACTCCGCCCTCTACGAAGCCGTCCTCGCCTTCATGGAGTCCCTCCTCCCCGAATGGGAGGTCGGCGGCTACCAGCGCGAACGCACCGGCCCCGTCCTCCCCAACGTCGCCCCCAGCAACGTCTATCCCACCGCCGACGGAGCCGCCGTCCTCATCGCCGCCAACCAGGACACCGTCTTCCGTCGCCTCACCGAAGTGATGGACCGCACCGACCTCGCGGAAGACCCCAAGTACGCCACCCACACCGCGCGCGGAGCGCACCAGGGCGAGCTCGACGACCTCATCACCACCTGGACCGCGGGCCACGACGCGCACACCCTGCTCGGCGCCCTCCACGCGGCGGGAGTGCCGGCGGGCAAGACCTTCACCGCCTCCGACATGCTCACCGACCCGCACTTCGCCGCCCGCAACGCCATCGTCCGCCTCCCGCACCCCGACTTCGGCGAGATCCCCATGCAGAACGTCGTCCCGAAGCTCTCCGCCACCCCCGGCAGCATCCGCTGGGTGGGCCCGGAACTCGGCGCCCACAACGACGACATCTACGGCGAACTCCTCGGTCTGACCGCTGCGGAACGCGACAAGCTCGCCGCGGACGGAGTGATCTGACATGGCCGGCAGGCCCCTCGCCGATGACTACGAGGCCGCCGGCTTCGGCTGCCGCATCGGCTGGGGCGAACACCCGGCCGTCCTCCTCGTCGACCCGGTCCAGGCCTACGCGGACCCCGGCAGCCGCCTCTACCTGGACACGGCGCAGCGGGCCCTGCACGCCATGGCGCACCTCGCCCGGGCCGCCCGCCGATCACAGTTCCCCGTCGTCTTCACCGCTGTCCACTACGACGCCGAACCGGGCGCCGACGCACCGCACTTCGCCCGCAAGGTGCCCAGCCTCGACGCCTTCCGCGCGGGCAGTCCGCACGCGGCCTTCACGCCGCACTGCGCCCCCGAACCGGGCGAGGTGGTGATCCACAAGCACTACCCGAGTGCCTTCTTCGGCACCAGGCTGTCCGACGTCCTGAAGGTCCTCGGCGTGGACACCGTCGTCATCGGCGGCTTCTCCACCAGCGGCTGCGTACGGGCCACGGCCCTGGACGCGCTCCAGCACGGGCTGCGCCCCATCGTCGTCCGCGACGCGGTGGCCGACCGCGACCCCGGCCCCCACGAGAGCAATCTCTTCGACCTCGACTCCAAGTACGCCGACGTGGTCGACGTGGTGTCGGCCTGCCGGCGCCTGGGTGACCCGGTCCACCAGCGGCCCGGAAGGCCCTGACGGCCGTCGGGCCCGGCCCGGTCGCGGACAGCGAGTCGCTTCGGTCCGGGCCCGGCTTTCGCGGCCGCTGGTCAGACGCGTCTGCCGCGACGCAACAACACCAGTGCGCAGCCGCCGAACAGGAACAGCGTGCCGCCCAGCAGGGCGGCCACCGGCAGGCCGTCGGTGGATCCGGTCTGCGGCAGCGAACCCGCCGTGCCACCCCCGGACGCCGTGGAGGTTCCACCGCCCGTGGTGGTTCCACCAGCCGCGGTGGGCGCCGGGCTCGAGGGCGCCGGGCTGCTCGGGCCGGAACCACCGGCCGAGAGGGTCAGGGGAACTTCGACCAGTTCCTTCGTCGCGGAGATGGACACCGCGATGACGCAGTTGCCCGCCTTGGCCGCGCAATTCGCCCCACCGGCCGTTGCCTTGACCGTGATCTGGACGCTGTCCGCGCCGTTCGCCGCGCTGTGCCACACCCCGGACGCGTCGGTCTTTCCGATGACCGAGGAATCGGGCGAGGTCTCGCAGTCCGTTGGACCCGCCGGCTTCGGCTTGCACAGACCGATCGGCGCGAAGCCCTGGTTCGGGCTCAGCCCCTTGGCCGACACCGTGACCTTGTCTCCCACGGCGAGCCCGGACGACTTGCCGACCGTCAGCGTTCCGGCAGCGGCGGCCGGCCCCGCCGACATGGCGACCAGGGCCGTGACCGCGGCCAGCGTGCCCGCGCGGCGGATGCTCCGTAGTGATGTCATTCGTTTCCTCCTGCAGTGGACGGGGGTTGCGGGGGTTCACCAGGAGCCGCCCCCCGGCGGCCCTGGACGAGGGAGAGCGCACCGAGTACGAGGCTGACGACGGCCAGGCCGAGGGACAGCGACCACACCGGGGCCGACGGCCCGCTCCAGGCGTCGACGTGTGTGCCGCCGGGGGAGGCGGCGGACGCCGCGGGCGCGGCCCGACCCGTGGCGGAGGGCTCGCCCTGGACGGTCCCGCCCTCGAAACCCACAGCGATCTGGACGCTGTTGGCCGCGATCAGCGCGGGCGGGGTTCCGGAAGGCAGCGGCGCGACGCCGACCACACAGGGTGTGGTGCGGCAGTCGACACCCGCGACCCGGGTGTGCACGGTGAGGGTGACCCGCGGCAGCGAACCGTCGGGTCCGATGGTCACCAGCTGTGCTCCGCCGCCCAGGTCACAGTCCTTGTTGCCGGTGTAGCCCTTCTTGCACAGCCCGACGGCGACCGAGGTCAGTCCGGCGCGAAACCCCGTGCCTTCGACGGTGATCTGCCGGCCCTCGGTCAGTCCGGTCGCGGCGGAGACCCGTACCGTCGCGACCGGATCGGCATCGGCTGCGGCTGCCGTGGCCGCGGCAGGGCTCCATCCGGGAAGGGTGAGCGCCGCGGTTGCCGCGAGGGCCACCCGGCGGTTCCGGCTCTTCGTCGAGGTCTTCACGGGCTGGCCTTTCTGTTCCGTCGCAAGAAGGTCGTTCCGGAGCCGGCGGGCACACGGAGCACGATGGTCCGCTGCCCGGGGACGGGCTGTGAGGCAGGGGCGGCGACCAGGACCGCTGTTCCCCGGTCGGTGATGTGGCCCAGTACGGCCGTGACCGCGGGATCGGTGGCGAGCTGTTCGCAGCCGGCCCCGGTCAGGTCCAGGAGGAGCACGGCCGGCTGGGTCATGAACGTCTGGGCGAGCCCGAGCAGACACCGCTCGTCGGTGCCGAGGCTCGCGCAGGAGGCCGGTCCCTTGGCCAAGAGGAACGGGAAGGCCGCGTGCGCCGCCGCCGTCAGCTCCGCCGCCCGCTCGTGGCCCAGACGACCGGTGGCGGCCGCCACCGCGTCCGTCACGGAGCCCGCGGGGTGCCCTGGAGGCAGTGCGCCCGGCCGGGTGGCATCGGCCGGGTCGACGAACGCGGAGAGCCCCAAGTCCCACCGGGCCTCGGGACCGACCCGGGAGACGTCATGGCCGCGGAGCCGCCAGGTCCCGCCGTCGGCCTTGCGCACGCCGGCCAGCACCGCCAGTACGGAGCCCGCCCGTCGGCCGGGGAGGGCGTCGGTCAGGTACGTGATTGCGCCCGGAGGCAGGGCCAGGTCGAGACCTCGTACCGGCGCCCTTCCGGCCCCGCGTACGACGAGGCCGCGTGCGGTGAGGGCATGGCGCTCGCTCCTGCGGTCGTCCTCGTCCGGCGCGGCCCCTCGTCGGCGCCCACGGCGGACCCACGGCAGCAGAGCCGCCATGACCGGCGCCATGCCGATGGCGGTCAGTGTGTCCGGGCCACCCAGGAGCCGGCCGGAAAAGGCGATTGCGGTCATCGCGGCAGCCCCGCCGAGCAGCGAGGCGATGGGAAGGCCCGCGGACCGCGTCACCGGTGCTCGACCGCCGACGGCCGCGGCGGCCCCGCAGGTGAGCACCGCCGCCAGCGCGAGGGTGAGCTGCCCGGGCCGGGCCGCGCTCGCGCACGCCGTGACGGCTGCCGTCAGTCCCGCCGGTAACAGCAGCGTACGAAGGGCGGTTCCGCCGGCCGGTCCACGTCGGCCCGCCACCGCGAGGGCGGACGTCAGCGCCGCCGCGAGCAGCGCCGCGTGGGCGAGCGGCCGGACGCCCGCGGCGCCCAGCAGTTCCCACCGGAAGACCACGAGGCTCGACACGGCGAACAGGGAACCGAACACGGCCGCCCCCACGGCGCCGGCGGGTCCACGAAGCGGGGGAGACTGTCCGGCGTCGTCCGGCGCGGCCGGCCGGCAGGCCGGAATCAGCAGCAGCGCGGCGAGCGCGCACATCAGGGCACAGGCCACGTGCGGGCTCTGCGCCGAGCGAGCCGCCCCGGCACCTGCTGCCCCGGCGCCCGCCAGACAGGCCGCGTGCCATGCGTGGTTCGGGCGGTAGAGGCCCAGGGCCCCGCCAGCGAGACCGGCGGCCACGACCAGCAAGGACGCGAACACCATGGGCGAGCCGGTCAGTGGGGCGGCGGCGGCCAGGACACAGGCCGCCACCGCCCACCGCGCGGACCACCTGGCACCGTACGGACGTGCGCGGCCCCGGCGCCGGAACACCGCGCCCGTCCCGGCGGCGAGCAGCGTGCCCGTGAAGAGGAGGTAGCGGACGGCCTCGCCGGGCATCCCGACGGGCCCTCCCAGCAGCGGCGCCGACGTGACGTACACGCCGAGGGCGAGCCCGGCGGCGGCTCCCGCGTACAGGTCCGGGCGCGGGCGGGTGACGGTGGGGAAGCCCATCATCGCTCTCCTCCTGGAGGTGAGGGCCGCAGCGCGGCGGCGAGCGCCCGCAGCGCGGGAAAGTTCACGAGTGCGGGCTCCCCGGCCACCTCGCGGACCAGCGCACGGGTGTTCACCAGCCCGGGGTGTTCACCATCGCCCGCGCCGTCAGCGAGTACACCGGAGAGGCTGTCCACCGGGACGAAGGCGGGAAGCGGCACCGCGGGCGCCGGCACCGGCCGCCGGGTCCGGCGGCGCTCGACGCCGCGGCGGACGGCTACGGCAGCCGTGAACACGGTCAGCAGGACTGCGAGGAAGGCGAGGCCGAGCAGCCCCCAGGGGTACACGTCGGTGGCGACGGAGAACTCCGCCGAGGCGTAGCGCCCGCCGACGGAGTAGCGCCCGAACGCGGCGGCCGGAAGCCGGACGGGGATCCGGTAGCTCCGCTCCGCGCGCGCCGGAATCTCCGCCGTCAGCGGTGTGCCCACCGGGAGGTCAGCGGTGCCACCGGGCCCCCAGGCGATGATCAGCGGCGCTCGTCCCAGCGGCTGGTCACCGGGGTTGCGCAGGGTAACCGTCAAGGTCCGGTGGGCCGGTGCGCCGAAGAGCTCGGCGAACCGGGGCCCACCGGACAGTGCGGCCTCGACGACATCGACCCGGACGGCTGGGGCGGGCGCGCCGGGCGGCGCCCCTTCGGGGGCGCCGGAAACGCCGATCGGGGTCTGGGCGCGCGCTCCGCCCTGGCCGGCCATCGCCCGCAGCAGACAGGGACACGCGCGGGGAGGCACGCCCGCGATGAGGGTCAGGCGGAAGGTGCCGTCGGCGGCCACCAGGGAAACCGCCGCCCGCAGGGTGTCGCAGTCGGCACTGCCGCGCAGCGCCCCGCCTCCGCAGATCTCCACCTGGACGGTCGTGCCCGGCTGCCAGCCCGAGCCGACGGCTCGGACCGGCCGGCCGGGGGAGACCTGGACGGCTTCCACGGTGATGCTCGGCCCGGACACGGCAGTCGCGGGGGCGCCCCCCACGACCGGCAGGACCGCTGCCACGAGCAGGAGGAGGACGCCGGCCAGTGTGCAGCGCAAGGCCCACGCCGGACGGGGGGTCATAGAGGCCTCCCGGTGAGGCCGGGCTTCGCGCGGCGGATCCAGCCCAAGGCGACCGCGAGGACGGCGAGAAGGGCGCCGACGGACCCGAGCGTGGGCCAGGACAACGCGACCCGGCCGCTCTGCGCGGACGTCGCGGGCATGCCGGGCGCGCTGACGCGCACGGTGGCGGTCAGGTAGTCGAGGCCGGGGGCGCCCGGCCAGTCGGTGCTGAGCTCGGCACTCTGCCCCGGCAGCAGCAGAGGGAGCGTGCGTTCGGCGAAGGAGCTGTGCCGCAGACCGAAGAGTCCCTGGAGCCGTGGCGAGACGGTGGGGCGCAGCGCCGTATTGCCGGTGTTGACGACCTTGTAGGTGAGGGTGGTGCGCGCATCGGCGAAGGGGACGCCCGACGGGTGGTGGTGTACCCGGACCGACCGGACGGCGAGTCCGGGTGTCACCGGTCCCTCGACCGTCAGCTGGATGCGGACGGCTATGGCCCGCTGGATGCCCACGTCGACGCCGGACGCGCCGCCGGCTTCCTCGACGGCGTTGTTGAGGGCGACGATCCCGCCGATGTGACTGCCGGGGGTGACGTCACCCGGGACGTTCACGGTGAAGGGGATGTCCGCGGCACGGCCCGGCGGAATGACGAGTGCGTTGGTACCGAGGGTGATCCAGGCGCCGATGCCGCTCTGGGCCTCGCCGGCCTGGCGGTAGGCGAGGGCGCCGTCGCGGGGCGTGTTGTAGGCGTCCGAGCCGTACACCTGGAAGGAGAGGGGGGCGTCGGACAGGTTGCTGACGCGGACGGCGTCCTTGACTACGGAGCCGGGCGCGGAGTCCATGACGAACGCGGGCCGGCCGGCCGTTCCCGCCGGTTGCACCGACCAGGACCCCGTGCCGGAGCTCCCCGCTTCCGAGGCGGTGGCGGGCGACGCGCCTGCCACCGCGAGGGCGGACAGGGCGGCCAGGCAGGCCGCTACGGCACGGAAGGCCGTGATGACGAGGGCCCGGGCGGCTGCTCGGCGAGCCCGGTCGGCCGGTCGGTCACTGCGTAGTGTTGTCATGTTCCGCTCTTGCCGGTCCCAGGTGGCGAGCCGGGAGCTCGCCACCTGGGACGTTGCTCGAAGGAGGGTCAGGACGTGCGGGACGTGCGGGACGTGCAGGACGTGCGCGACGTGCGGGACAGGGTCAGGACAGGGTCAGGCGCAGTACGGCCGCGTACTCGCCTCTCTGGACGATCCCCGGGACGCGCAGGCTGAGGCCCGCGCCCGCGTCGAAGTGCCCGCCCGTGACAGAGGTGGGATCGGCGCCGGCCGCCTGGCTGCACAGCGGTGCCGCGGTCGTCGAGCTGAGCGGCCCGGCGCTGCCCGGGACGACGGCGGAGGCGGCGGCGGACCCGGGGTGGACCGCGCACTGCGGGGTCCAGGACAGCTGCGAGGCGGGAATCGCGGCTCCGGCGGAGTTGCGGAAGTCGGTGACCGTTCCGACGAGGGACCAGCCTTCGGTGGTGCCCCGGAAGTCCTTGACCTCCAGGGCCCGCACACTTCCCGTGGAGTCGTGGGCGGTGCCGTCCACGGTGACCGGGGAGAGGATCACTTCGCCGGGCTCGGCCGACATGGTGAGCGCGCCGCCGCTGACGACCACCTTCAGCGTCTGGTCGGAGCCGCCCCCGTTGGAACTGCCCGCCCACGCGGTCTCGGTGGTGTCGCCGCCGTCCTTCTCCGTCGCCACGATCTTCACGGCTCCCACGGCCGGTACGAGCGTGGCGGTGAAGTTGCCCCGCGCGTCGACGGGGGCGGTGAGGCCCGCCCCGCCGACCGGCCGGCCGTCCTTGTCCAGGGTGACGACGCTGACCTCGTCGCCCGGGTCGAAGCTGGCCCCGTTGACCGTGGCACTCGTACCCGGTCCGCCGCCGCCGGGCGTGACCTGGAGCGTACGGGCGCCCAGGACGCCGATGACGAGGGAGGCGGAGGCCGACCCCTGACTGATCTTCAGGCGGTGCGGCCCGGGGGCGGCCGTGGCGCCGACCGTCACCGTGCCGGCCAGTTTTCCGTCGGAGCCGACGCGCAGGTCGGGCGTGAGGTCGGCGCCGGAGCATCCGGTACCGGCCAGGGTGCACAGTTCGACCGTGCCGATCGGCGCCGCGGGATCCCAGCCCGCGCCGGCCATGGTGAGGACGTCACCGGGGCGGGCGCCGGTGGTGTCCGACGCCGGGCGGCCCGAGATGCCGGTCACGGCCGCGTTGGTGCTGCCCGCGGCCGGGGTGACGGTCAGCGTGTGCAGGGCGGTTGCGGTGCCCTGCAGGGTGCAGGCGAGGGACAGGCCGTAGCTCGGGATGTCGAGCGTCAGCTGGTCGGGTGTCAGCGTCACCGTGCCGGGTTGTGCGACGGTGAGTTTGCCGGTCAGATCGGGTATGGGGATCTCGCCCTTGGCCGGGATCGCCGGGTTCGAGGCCGGAGCGGTGAGCGTGAGCGGTGCCTGCCCGGAGACGAGGATCTTGGCCGAGGGGACGACGCTGTTGGCGGGCAGCGCGACGGGACCGTTGGCCGGGCCCTTGTCGGCGAGGCTGAGTTTGACGTCCACGCTCTCACCCGCCGCCGCGGTGGCCGGGGCGGTGAGGGTGGCGGTGGTGGTGAAGAGCGAATGGGAGGAACTGAAGACGCAGTCGTACGTCACGGGCGCGCTGCCCGCGTGGGCGGGTGAACCGGCGAGGACCAGCGAGCCGGACGCCGCGACCACGAGTGCGGCGAGCGTCGCACCGCCCCGGGTCCGGGTCCGGGTCGATCTTGCGAGTTGAGGGTGCATGAGCCGTGGGTTCCTCTCGAAGGGATCCGATGGGTTTCCCTGTACGGAACTTTGTTTCGCTTGCGTCCCCATATACAGCCCGTCGCCCACTCGGCGTGTCAAGGGTCCGGACGCGCACCCCGGTAAAAGGTGCGTTTCCGATCCGTTGCACCGTTCGTGAAACGTCGGATCCCACAGCGAAACCGATCCATTGACCGTGGATGGTCCCACTCCTAGGGTGAGCAAGCCCCCAACTCCCTTGTCCCAAAGCTGATTCCCCCGCCGATCGGAGCGTCGCACCATGACCGCGAACCCCCTCCCGGCAGCACCCCGCTCCTTCCTCTACGTTCCGGGTGACCGTCCCGAGATGCTCGCCAAGGCCCTCACCCGAGGCGCCGACGCACTGATCGTCGACCTGGAGGACGCCGTTCCCGCGGCGGGGAAGGAGCGGGCGCTGACACTGGTGCGGCACTGGCTCGACGAGGCGGAAGCCGCTGCCCTGGAAGCGGCGCCGCACGGCCCGGACGCGAGGACGCAGATGTGGATTCGTGTCAACCCAGGCGAGCGGGGGCGCGAGGAAACCGCACGCCTCGCCACGCCCGCGGTGACCGGCTTCTGCCTCGCCAAATGCTCGGGCGCCGAGGAGATCGAGGCGCAGCACTCCCTCCTGACCGCGGCGGAGGAGCGCCAGGGGCTCGCCCCGGGCGCCTTCGCCCTGGCGCCGTTGCTGGAGACCGCCTCGGCCGTGCTCGACGTACGGCTGATCGCGCAAGCGCCCCGGGTACGCCACCTGCAGCTGGGCGAGGCCGACCTGTGCGCCGAACTGGGCATCGAGGCAACCGATCCGGCGGACCCGGCGGACCCGGCGGACCCGGCCGCCGCGGCCCTCGTCTCCATCCGCACGGACGTCCTCCTCGCCTCGGCCGCCGCCGGCCTGCTGCCGCCGGTCGGACCCGTCAGCACCGACTTCACCGACCTGGACGCCCTCGCCCGGACCACCCGCGCCCTGCGCCGGCTCGGCTACCGCTCCCGGGCCTGCATCCACCCGCGCCAACTGGCCACCGTGCACGAGGTCTTCACTCCCAGCACTGAAGAACTCGCCGCCGCGCGGACCTTGCTGGAGCACTTCGACGAGGCGGCGCGGGACGGTTCGGGCGTCATCACCGGACCCGACGGCCGGATGGTGGACGAGGCCGTCGTCCGGGCCGCCCGCCGGGTGCTCGCCGCGCGCCGCTGAGCCGGATCCCCGGCCCTTCCCTCAGTCGATACGGGTCAGACCCAGCAGCGCGGCAGCGGCGCCGGGCGGCGCCGCGGGAAGGGCGCGGACCGCCTGGACCACCCGGTCCGCACGGTCCCGTCCCAGGACCGGCTCCGCGTTCAGCCGGAACTTGCCGGCCAGCTGGGCCTGGGACAACGGCGCACCCGGCCCGCCCAGAGAACTGCCGACCCGTGACTGCACGACCCGCCCACCGCGCGTCGTCACCCGCAGCACCGCGCTGAAAGCCTGCGGGAACTCCGCGTCGCACCGGGCGTCGACCACGACCTGGATCCGCTCCGCCAAGGCGATGCGGCGCGGATCGGTGAACGCACCCGCGGAGAAGTCCGCGTGCCGCAGCCCGGGCCCGTCGCCTTCCGCGTCGGACAGCAGCGCTGCCGCCACCGTGTAGGGCCCCGAGAACTTGGCGTGGTAGGGCGTACGGGGGTGCACCTTCTCGGCGTGCGGCTCGCCGATGGTGCGCCGGGGCGCGGCGGCCACCCCCAGCTCGGCGCTCACCACGTCCTCGGCCCGGAGCCCGGCGCGGCGAAGGGCCAGCGCGCAGTCGATCCCCGGGTGGGTGAAGTGGTTGGAGGGGTACGGCTTGAACACGGAGCGCGCGTATTGCCAGTTCGCGACCGTACTCATCTCCTCCAGGCCGGCCACCAGGGGCTCCGCGGTCCACCGCTCGTCCAGGAATGCCGTCAGGAAGCCGAAGCGTCCTTCCAGCACCGTCGGCGGTCCGGTGACCCCGCCCGCCGCGAACTGGGCCGCGCACACACCGGAGTGGGCGGCCCATCCGCAATGCAGCCGCTTGACACTGCCGCCGGTGCGGTTCGCCTCGATGACCCCGGCGCCCATGGAGCAGGCGATGCCGATGGCGTGCGCCAGCTCGGCCGCGCTCAGCCCGTACAGCAGCCCTGCGGCGACGGCGGCGCCGACGGTGCCGCAGATGGAGGTGGCGTGCAGACCCTTCTCGAAGAACACCGAGTTCCGCAGGGCCGGATCGTAGGAGGCCATGCCCAGGCGGACGCAGACCTCGCCGCCGACCGCGAGCGCGGTCAGCAGCGATGCCCCCGTGGCGCCCGTGGCTTCGGCGACGGCCAGCGCGGCGGGCAGGACGGCGGCCGTGGGATGCAGAACGGACGGGAGGTGGGTGTCGTCGAAGTCGAGGGCGTGCGCGAGCGTGCCGTTGACGAGGGCGGCCCGGTCGGCCGGCATCCGGCGGCCGCTGCCCACGGCGGTGGCCTCCGCGACTCCGCCCGCCGCGCGGGCCATGGCCAGCGCCGCCGACTGGGGCGAGGCGCCGGAGATCTCGCCGGTGTGCGCGCCGAGCGCCCCCAGGCTGTTGCCGAGGCAGTCCAGCGTGCGCGCGGCCGCGTCCTCCGCGATCTCCTGAGGTACCCCGTCCGCTGCGGCTGTCGCCGCGAAGGCGGCCAGGCGCGCCGCGTACCCTTCGTCGCTCATGCCGGGCCCGCCCCGTCGGCGTCGTACAGGACGGCGAGCGGACGTACGGGGGATCCGGTGGCCCCTACGATCGGCAGGGGCGCGAGCATCAGCAGGAACTCCGCCCGTCGCGCCGCGGCGAGCCCGGTGAGCCGCATCGTTTCGACGATGTGGATGCCCGCCTCGACCAGCAGCGTTCGGTGGACGGGCAGTTCGGCGTGGCCCCGCCCCGGTGGAATGTGCTCGAAGGCGATCGTCTCGCCGCCGGTCACCCGTACTCCCCGCTCCGCGATCCATGCCCCGGCCGCGGGGCCGGGCCCCGGCGCTCCGCCCTCCTGTCCGGTGAAGACCCGCGGGTCCTCCCAGTGCCCGGACCAGCCCGTCCCCAGCAGCAACGCGCCACCCGCCTCGATGTCCACCCCGGCGGCGTCCCGGGCCCTTTCCAGGTCGGCGACCGTGATCTCGTATCCGGCGGGAAGGACCGGGACGCCGTGTACGGCGGCGATGTCCAGGAACACGGCCCGTCCCACATAGGGCGGGAACTCCTCGATGCCGTGCCGGGAGAAGCCCTCGTGGCTCTGCGCGGATTCGGCCGGGACGCCCCCGTGCAGCAGACCGTCCTGCGAGACGTGTGCGAGAGCGTCGACGTGGGTGCCCACGTGGCCGCCGGTGACGATGAGTTCGTTGGCGGCGGAGCCTCCGTCTCCGCGCACGTGATCGCCGTGGCGGCGTTCCAGGAGCATGCGGAAGGGCGGATGGTTGGGCGACTGGGGCATGCCCCGGCGCATCGGCTGGGCCAGGTCGATCACGGGAGCGCCGGCGAGGGACACCGGACTTCCCCGGTATCCGTGGACGCTGTTCATGGTGTCTCCAAGAGGGGGTCAGATCGTGCGGTCTGCGGCGAGTTCGTCGAGCTCCGCCGGCGACAGGCCGAGCCGCGCGCCGAAGAGCGCCCGGGTGTCGCTGCCGTGCGCGCGGCCGGTCCAGCGGATGGCGCCGGGCGTGGCGGAGAGCCGGAAGAGGACGTTCTGCATGCGGAGCGGCCCCAGCACCGGGTCGTCCACGGTCGTCAGCGAGTCCAGGGCCTGGTACTGCGGATCCGCGAAGATGTCGGCGATGCCGTACACGGGGGAGATCGCGGCCTCGGCCTCCTCGAAGGCGGAGATCACGGTGTCCCGGTCGCGGGCCGCGATCCATTCCCCGACCTGGGCGTCGAGCAGATCCGCGTGCGCGGCGCGACCGGCACCCCCGGCGAACCAGGGCTCGTCGGTGACCTCCGGGTGCCCTACGAGTTTCATGACCCGCTCGGCTACGGACTGCGCCGAGGTGCTGACGGCCACCCAGGAGCCGTCCCGGGTCGGGTAGATGTTGCGCGGGGCGTTGTTCACCGACCGGTTTCCCGTGCGCGGCGGGACCGTGCCGAGCTGGTCGTAGGCGGTGGGCTGCGGGCCCAGCAGGGTCAGCAGCGGCTCGATGATCGCGAGGTCGACGACCTGCCCGGGACCGCCGTGCACGTCGCGGTGGTAGAGCGCGGTCTGCACGGCCGAGGCGGCGACCAGCGCGGCCACGCCGTCGGCCAGCCCGAAGGGCGGCAGGGTGGGCGGGCCGCCGGGCTCGCCCGTCAGCGCGGCGAAGCCGCTCATGGACTCCGCGAGGGTGCCGAAGCCGGGCCTGCGGGCGTAGGGCCCGTACTGGCCGAATCCGGTGACGCGGGCGACGACGAGCCTGGGGTTGGCGCGGTGCAGGTCCGCCGGTCCCAGGCCCCACTTCTCCAGGGTTCCGGGCCGGAAGTTCTCGATCAGGACATCGGCCTGGGCGGCGAGCCGGAGCAGGAGCGCGGCTCCGGCGGACCGGCTCAGGTCCAGGGTGACCGTGTGCTTGTTCCGGCCGAGCATCTTCCACCACAGGCCCTCGCCGTCCTTGGACGGACCGTGGGTGCGCGACGGGTCCGGCCGGACAGGGTGTTCGACCTTGACGACGTCGGCGCCGTAGTCGCCCAGGATCGTGGCGGCCAGGGGCCCCGCGAACAGGGTGGCGCAGTCCAGGACGGTCACTCCGTGCAGGGGCCCGGGAGCGGCAGGGGGGCCGAGGTGGGGGAGGGGAGGTTCCATCGGGCTCACGCACCTTCACGGGTCGCTGTTTCTCCTTGTGGAACGCTGTTTCGGAAAGCTAGCATGACCCTCCGTCACGCAGAAGAGAAACGGCGTTTCCCCCGAGCCCACGAATGCTGAAGGGAGGTACGGGCGGTGCCGGCTGCGGCTGCCCGGCCTGTCATGTCCCGATACGACCTGCTCATCAAGAACGGCACCCTCGTCCAGCCCCACCTCGGCGAGATCACCGCGGACCTCGCGGTGCGCGACGGCAAGATCGCGGCCCTGGCCGACCGCATGGACGCCTCGGAGGCGACCGAGGTCATCGACGCCACGGGACGGACGGTCTTCCCGGGCGCCGTCGACGCCCACTTCCATCTGGGCATCTACCGTTCCCTGGAGCAGGACGCCGCGGAGGAAACCCGTTCCTCCCTGGTCGGCGGCGCGACGAGCGTCCTGTCCTACTTCCGCACGGGCGAGCACTACCTCAACCGCACCGGCTCCTACGGCGACATCTTCCCGGAGGTCCTCGCGGCGGTCGGCGGCCGCAGCCACACCGACTACGGATTCCACCTCGCCCCGATGGACACCGCCCAGGTACGCGAAATACCCGACCTCGTCGCGAAACACGGGGTCAGCTCCTTCAAGTACTACATGTTCTACAAGGGGTTCAACCTGTCCGCCGACTCCCGTGACGCCAAGGGCTTCCGCATGACGGGGGAGGGGGAGGAGTACGACCTCGGCCACCTCTACCAGCTCATGGAAGCGGTCGCCGCCGCCGGGGCCGCCCGCCCCCGCGGCCGGGTCTCGCTCTCCCTCCACTGCGAACAGTCCGAGCTGATGCGGCTGTTCATCGACCGGGTCCGCCGGTCCGGCGACCCCCAGACCCTGCGCGCCTACCACGAGGGGCGCCCGCCCCTGACCGAGGAGGTCGCGATCGGCGAGGCCGCCGCCCTGGCCCGCGCCACCGGCTGCCCCGTGAACCTCCTGCACCTCTCCAGCGCCGCCGCCCTCGCCGGAGCCCGCGCCGCACGCGCCGCCTCACCCGGCCTGGACCTGCGAACCGAGGTGACCCTGCACCACCTGTGCCTGGACCACGAAAGCCTCGACGCGGCCGGCCGCGGCCTCGGAGCCAAGGTCAACCCGCCGATCCGTACCCGCGCCGACAACGACGCGCTGTGGGAAGGCGTCCTCGACGGAACCGTGGACTGGATCGCCTCCGACCACGCCTGCTGCATGGAGGAATCCAAGGGCGACGCCCTGTGGCCCGCCCTGCCCGGCTTCGGCGGCACCGCCCTCCTCTACCCGATCCTGCTCTCCGAGGGCCACCACAAGCGCGGCCTGCCACTGCGCCGCGTAGCGGAACTGCTCTCCGCCAACCCGGCCGACGCCTACGGCCTCACCGGAAAAGGTTCGTTGATGGTGGGCTCCGACGCGGACCTGGTCGTCACCGACCTGGACTCCGTACGCACGGTCACGACCGATCTCCTGCTGTCCGGGCAGGACCACTGCCCCTTCGAAGGGCGGGAACTGCGCGGCTGGCCCACCGTCACCGTCGTCGGAGGCCGCATCGCATACCGCGACGGAGCCGTCACCGGGGCACCGGCCGGCCGCTACCTCGCCCGCTGAGCGAAGTGCGAGGCAGGCCCCTTGCGTTGACAGCACGGCTCCACGCCCCCGACGCTATGACCGGGCGGTCACCTGACCGCCCGGTCATCGTCGGGAGCGTGCATGCCCACCACCACCTGGACCCACCTCACGCCCGAACGGCGCGAACGGATCCTGGTCGCCGCCATGGACGAGTTCGGCACCCACGGCTACTCGACGGGCAGCCTCAACGTCATCGCGCGCCAGGCGGGGGTCGCCAAGGGATCGCTCTTCCAGTACTTCGCCGGAAAGCTCGACCTGTTCACCTACATCGCCGAACAGACCTCGCTGCGCATCTTCGAAGCGATGCGGCCCTGGCTCGACGGCTACCGAGCCGACGGCTCCGGCGCCGCCCCGGACTTCCCCACGTACCTCGTCGACGCCATGGAGGCCTGGGTCGCCTACTTCGAGACCCACCCCCTGGAGCGCGGCGTGACGGCGGCGACCAACATGGAGATCGACCCCGCCGTACGCCAGGCCGTACTCGAACCCGTCCAGCACCTCTACCTCGCCGGACTACGCCCTCTCGTCGAAGAAGCCGTAGCCGCCGGGGAGCTGCGATCCGACGCCGACGTCGACGCCCTCCTCACCCTCCTGCTCCTGCTCCTGCCGTACACCGCCCTCGCCCCCTTCTTCCCCGCCGGCGCCGGGCCCGTCGCGCCGAGCAGGGGGCCCCGAGCCGCCCGCCGACGTGCGATCGAGAGGCTCGTGCACCCCGTGCTCGCCGGCTTCCGCCCCCCGCGCGCAACCCGCTGATCTGCGCCGATCCGCACCCCGACCCCCGTCACCACGCTCCGCGTGGCGGGGGCTTCCGGCATGTTCCCGGGAGGGATTCGGGGTGCTGAAGAATCCGCGCCGCACTGCTTGACGTGGTGTCCGCGCTGGGGCCCAATAGGGGCCGCTGGAGAAACAAAGTTCCGTCAGAGGAAACATGCCGATCCCGTCCGGGTCGGCAGGCGAAGCCGCGACCCCACGCGGCACCCCTCACTGGGAGTCCCCATGGCAGACACCTCGCGCAGACGAACGCACTTCCCCCGCCCCCTCTTCCCCCGACCCCTTCTCGCCGCGGCCCTGGCCACCGCCGCGACCCTGGCCGCGGTCTCGCCCGCCCCCGCCGCCGAGCAGGCGCCCGCCGGAGTCGTGAAGGTCTCCAACACCGTCGACGTCCGCTGCGCCTTCCTGGTCTACAAGCGCGCCGGCGACTGGTACTTCCCCGCCGGCGCCCCCAAGGGGACCGTCTGGCTGCAACACGGCTTCAGCCGCAACAAGGGCCACCTCGAAGACGCGGCCCGCCGCTACGCCGCCGCCGGCTTCGTGGTCTTCGCCCCGAACCTCCCCTCCGCCGACACCTTCGGCTGCACCGTCTCCAACATCGGAAACAACACCGACTTCCTCAACAACGTGGCCGACCTCTTCGGAAAGGCCGCCGACCCGAACGACAAGTTCGGCCGCAGCTTCGCCGACGCCGCGGCGAAGGCGGGGCGTCCCGGCCTCCAGATGCCGGCCAAGTTCCTCTTCTCCGGCCACTCCGCCGGGGGAGAAGCCGTCAGCTACGTCGCCAACCGCCTCCGCACCGAGTACCCCACGGCGTTCGCCCGCCTCTCCGGACTCGTACTCCTCGACCCCGTCAACTCCTTCGTCGGGCTCAACATGGCCAGGGCCTTCAACGGCCTGAACACCACGAGCCTGCCCATCCACGCCATCTCCTCGCCGCCGTACACCGCGAACGGCCAGGCCTCCGGCACCGTCGAGCTGACCACCGACGTCCACCGGGACTTCCTCGGCATCAGACTCACCACCGGCTCGCACTGCGACGCCGAGGGTGCCAGCACCGACGCGCTCTGCACCGTGCTCAACGGAACTCCCCAGGACGCCAACGTCGCCGTACTGCAGGAGTTCGCCACCACCTGGGCCACCGACGACGTGACCGGCACGGTCACCGCCACCCACCGCCCCGGCGGCAGCCGCTACGAATCCCTTCGCACGGCCGGCGCCATCCAGACCCTCAGCGGATCCTGAGCCCCTCCCGCCGGTGCCCGCCCCCAGCACCGACCGGGGGCGGGCACCGACTCGGGTTGGCCCGTGCGGGCGAAAGCCGCCGACCGGCGAACAGGCGACGCATCACACACGGGGCAGCAGCGGCCCGGTGCAACCGACGTCCGGCTGTCTGCTGCGATCAGAGCCAGTACCGGCGCCGGACCTACGGGGAACAAGTGGCTGGCCTGACCGAACCGAGGCGGTACGTCCTCGCGACCGGTCGCTCGCCCTCCTGGCTACGCCAGCGGTCCGAGATCTCCTTCGAGGACGGTCTGGATGATCTGGGGCCGGTCCCAAAGGGCCAGGATCTCGTTGGCGATGGCCACGATCGGCAGGGGGTCCCGGTCGCCGTGCACCTCGATGGCTGCGGCCGACAGGCTGCGCGGTACTGCTCCGGCGTCCAAGAGAACCCTCCACTCCTCCGGGCCGAGCTCCAGGAACTCCAGCTCCGTGAGCTCGGCGATCTCCAACGGGTCGGCCAGGGTGCCGGGGTAAGCGGTCAGGGTGCGCAGGCGGGGTAGCCGGGCGACGAGGGCGAGACTGAGCGGCGCACCGTCCCACACGCCTATGGACAGGGCCTCCAGGCCGGGGTGCGCGGCGGCCTGGATGCTGGTCAGGCTTGCGATGTTGACCCTGGCAACGGCAGGTGGCCGCTCCTCTCGGGGTCTGGGCTCCGCGCCGAGTCTGCCCAGCACCAGGTCGGTGAGGGAGTGGGCAACGAGTTCGGCGCCGATGCTTTCCTCGTGGGAGAGCATGATGACCTGGCCCGTGTGTCCGCGGGGGCCGGGCGTCAGATCGACGGCCAGCCGGTCTCCGCCCCCGTTGTCGCCGAAGGCGATCCAGCCGGGTGAGCCGACGAGGCCCTGCACCATGGCGTCGGGCCGAGTGACGACGGCCTTCGTCGCCGCGAACTCCCAGCGACAGTCACGCGACGCCGCGTCGGCGACGTACAAGCCGTCGAGATCGAACAGTTCGCATCCGACCGCTTCGCACTCCCTCATCGCTGCTTCGTAGTCGTCACCCAGGTCCTCCCACCGTGCCCGCGTCACCCGGTAGAGGGCCTTGAGCTCGTCGGGGAGCGTGACGCCCAGGCGCGATTCGGCGGCGGAGATCTCTTCCTCCGTCGCGCCGATGGCGTGCGGCAAGCGTTCACGCAGTGTCCGCTCCAGCAACTCCAGGTCCGCCGAAGGGGCCGGCGCTGCCCCGGGAGCCGGTTCGGGGAGGCGGCGCCAGGGCTCGGGGAGAGCGCCATCGACCAGGATGAGCGCCCCCGGGTGCGGGGTACCTATGCCGGGTTCGACGGCGGGGCTGGGACCCAGCAGGCGGAGCACGGTCTTCCCGGTCGGGTGTATCTCCGCCGTGAACGAGACGTCGTCGACTCCAGCGGCCGCAAGCGCGTCCTGCACCCGCTCCACCGCGTCGAGTTCCTCCCGCATGTCCTCTACCTGAGCGGCCCGGCCGGGCGGCGGCATCCGTCGCGTCAGAGCCAGACTCCAGCCCCCTCGCCCTATGCGCCCGGCCACTCGAACGGGCCTGGCAACCTGCCCCCGCGCTTGTTCGGCCAGAAGGAGCCGCAGCACCGGCTCCCAGGTCGCGAAGTCGCCTATCGATGCAGTGGAGAGCCTCTGATCAACCATGCGCAGACCGTACGCGGGGCCGCTGACATCAGAACGCACAGGTCCCACGTGCCGCGGGCAGGCCACTGAGCATGACCGAACGGTACGTGCATACGTCGGGCCAACCACGGCGCTCAAGGCCAGCTACAGCACTCATCGTGTCGACGTTGAAGTGTCCTGCCCGCCATTCTGCGTCAGGCGTTCGGAGCCGGTTGGTGTGCGGTGAGCTCCGCCTCCTGCAGCCAGTCGGTGTACCAGCGAGCGAAGGTGACCGGCTTCCCGGCCCGGTCGAGGAGCGGGACGAGGTCTACGTCGTCTGCCCGGAGGTCGGACCAGACGGTGCCGCGGTGGGCGCCGCTGATGATCAGCCACTCCCGCTGGGCGCAGCCGAGGTGAGAGATCACGATGGCGCCGGCGGTGCGCTCGGGGGCGAACATCAGAGATTCCCAGCGTTCGTCCCACGCCTCGATGGCGTCGTCGAAGTCCTCGACCTCGAAGTCCTCCTCTTCTGGACGGACGGCGAGAAGCGCGTCGAGGGCTTCGGGGTCCGGGCCGTGTTCAGGAAACGGCCGGTCGAGCATGGCCAAGTCGGCCAGCTCGGCGCCGTCCCCTTCCCAGCGCCAGCGGCCCTGCACGCGCCGAACGGGGAAAAGGCCGTATGCCGGACCCGCGCCGCCGGCGCCCACGCAGGTGAGGAAGCTCCGGTAGTCATCCGGCAACCGCACACCTACCTGCGCTTCGAGGTCGGCGAGCCCGTCATCGGTCAGCGGGTCTTCCAGGACCCACCGGTGCCCGTGCGAGCCGAACACCTCGCCGCTCGGCGACAGTTCACCCAACGCGACCACACGCTGACGGACACCATTCCACTGCTGATCGACCATGAGCAGACCGTACGGGGAACCACCGACAGCGGACCGCCCAGGTACCACGCACGGCTGCGGGACAAGCCGGAACGCTCAGTAGCCCACTGCGAGGCCAAGGGCCAACTGCGCTGCACAACCACAGCCCGCCCTGGTCCTGCTCCGTCACCGCCCCGCCTGGTCCGTTGCGGTCACCGGAGCCCTCGCCGTGATGGTGCTCATGACCACCGTCACCGGGCTGCTGGTGGCTGTCACCCGAAGGTGAGCCCCTCCCGGTGGCACGTGTGGACGTGCCACCGGGAGGTCCAACCGCCCCGTCGCGCTGGATCGGCGTAGCCGTCACGGAAGCGCGGGCCCAGCCATTTTCACGCATCCTCATCAGCGCCCCGTTGCGTTCGGCCGCCGCTCTCGACGCCGAGCTGCACGCCGCCCTGGCCGCTTTCGACGCTGCGGCCGCTCCGCGGCGTGAGGCCCTCGAGGACCCGGACGAAGACGTCCTCGCCGAGGACATCGGGTGGCGCCAGGCCCGCACCACGCTGCTCGAGGCCGTCGCACGCCACCACCAAGCTCACCTGCTCGCCGCCGTCGTCGAGCTCGGCGGTGAGCTGGAGCTCCCAGCCACCCGTAACGGGCGCTTCAGGGGCGCGGTCGCGCAGAAGGCTGCGCGGTCAGCGCCGGCCGCCGCCGATGCGGCGGTCGTCGGCCAGTGCGGTCAGCGGGCCGAACTCGCGGGCAAGCTGGGTCCACGTCAGAACCTCGCCACAGCGGTCCGGGAAGTCCTTCGGGTTGAACTCGGGCATGGTCCAGGTGCCGGTGCCCCGGTCCCGCAGCCACAGGTCCCCGTCACCGTCGACCACGGTCGGCGGGACCGGTACGGGCTCGGCCTGGTCGGTGGGGTCCCAGGTGACCCGGCCCGGGTGGGAGGCGCGACGCAGCTCGGTGGTGGCCAGCCGCGCGGCCAAGTCACGGGCCGACTCTTCGGCGTCCTTGACCGACGCGAGTCGGAATGCGTCGTCAAGTACGGGCAGGGCTGGATTCTTGCTGCGCTTGGAACTCATACGCTGACTACCTCCGGGTGGGGGCGTCACATCCGTTATGGCACCCCGTAGGGGAACACGGTATCCGAGGTGGGAGCCGGGCCGGCTACGACATCTGTCCAGGTGGAGGCGCTGGCGGTGAGGAGTTCTCCGCCGGCGAACGGCCCGCAGCGCCCAGAGCGCGGCTCCGGCCTACGAGGGGATTCGGGTCAGGAGCGCGTCGACCGTCCGGTGCGCGCGCTCGCGCGCCGCAGGCCGGTCCAGGAGCAGAGCGTCGAGCAAGAGCGGCGAAACGATCGCGGAGACCGCGTCCTCGCGTGCTCCACCGGTCAGACCGGCGGAGGAAGCGGCCGCATGGAAGGGCGACAGAAGGTCTTCCACGTACCGGCGCCGCAACTCGGCCATCGTGGAGTCCCAGGCCGCCGCCGCGACGATGGCGTGGAGGAAGCCGCCGACCGGCCGGTCACGAAGCCGGTCGCACAGTGCGTCCACCTCGGCGTGCAGGTCGGCGCGGGCCTCTCCCGTGAGGGAGACGGCAGGGCGCGGTGCGACCTCGATCAGCGCCGCGAGCACGGCGTGCGGCGTGGGCCAGTGCCGGTAGATCGTCGAGCGCGAGACGCCCGTCACGGAGTGCAGCCGTTGCGCGGAGAGTGCTGCCGCGCCCTCGGTGAGCAGCAGCTCCAGAGCGGCTGTCAGGACCACGGTCGCGGTCTCGGAGGTCGGTCCCGCGGGACGGCCGGGTTGGGTCACCTGGTTAACGGTACATCTTGTATCGGCTTTTATTTAACGCTACATTCCGTACCGGAAATCGGAGTGGGGAGGAGCCCTCATGCGACCGCACGTGGAACTGGTGGACGAGCGAGATCTGATCTGGCACGCAGGCGAGTTCGAACACGCGGAGGGCGCTGCCCGCCAGCGCAACCTCAGCTACGACGAGGAGGACGGCTCGGCCTCGCTGAAGGTCCGCTTCACCACCGACTGGTCGCGCCCGGCCGGAGTCCACCACGCGGCCACCGAGTGGTACGTCCTCTCGGGCCGCGTGACCGTCGGGGAGACGGTGCTCGGCCCCGAGGGATTCTGGATGGCTCCGGCCGGAGTCCACACCCCTCGTGTCACCGCCGAGGCCGGCACCGAGATCCTGCTGTTCCGCGAGTACGGCGACTGGCGCTTCGACCTCGCGGACGCCGACCGGGCCGGCCTGCGCCCCGACCAGAAGCTGATCGTCCTGCAGACCTCCGACATGCCCTGGATCGACGTGCGCGACGGCAGCCCCATGCGCTTCGATCTCGGCGGCACACCGGTCCCCGGCCTCTACATCAAAATGCTGGCCCGCGACGCGAAGTCAGGCTTCTACAGCCGACTGATCAAGGCCAAGCCGGGCTGGCGCGAGGAGCCGCTGGCCCACCACCCGTGCACGGAAGAGGCCTACTGCCTCGACGGCGCCTTCGACTACAACTACGGCAAGATGTGGCCCGGAACCTACTTCTGGCGCCCCGCCCTCATCCGGCACGGCGACTTCACCGCCGACGAGCGGCTGGGCTGTACGTGGATCGTGCGCTCCGACAGCGATCTCGTGGACTGGTACACCTCCGACGCCCGCGTCGTCATGGAGGGCGATGCCACCAACTGGGGCCCCGACCACCCGCACAGCGTCCCGCCGCGCTTCGTGGAACCGGTCCGCTCCCGCAGCATCGGCCCCTGGGACAACCCCTCCTACCAGTAGGCGTGGCCGCTCCCCGCCGACTGCGCTGCCACGCTCCCGCATCGCCCGCCTGCTACATCCGGGGAGTCGGCTCCAGGCGGTCGAGGGAGCCGTGGAGGCCCCTGACGAGGCGGGCCCTGGCCTGCGCGTAGGCCAGGGTGCCGAGCCCGGAGGACGTCACCGCCAGGCGCCGTCCCGCATCCGCGAGGGCGTGTGCCGTCAGTTCCCGGAGTACGGAGCCGCCCGGCAGACCGGCGAGCCGGGCTTCCAGCTCGTCCAGGACGACCCTGGCGTGGCCCGTCAGTTCGAGTGCGGCCAGGTCGATGTCTGCCGGCGGGGGAGCCGTCTCGGAATTCCAGGCAAGAACCTGGGCCGCGAGCCGGAAGTGCACCTCCCGGTCCAGCGGCAGAGCATGACCGAGTTCTCCGTACGGATCCTGCACGATCCCCGCTCCGGCCATGACAGCCCGCCTCCCCATCCAAGTCCAGCGGATCACCCGAGCCCGGCCGACGTCCCCCGCAGCGGGGGAGCGCCCGCGAGCCGCCCGCTCACCCTTCGCCTCGCGGCAGCCCTTCGGATGCACCGGTTTGGTGGCGAGCCGCTGTACACCGGCGGGGGAGGGCCACGTGGCAGGGTGCCGCGACGTCCGCCGCATTCCCGGGTACGGCAGAAGGGCCCGGATCCTTGTGGATCCGGGCCCTTCTGTTCAGTAGCGGGGACAGGATTTGAACCTGCGACCTCTGGATTATGAGCCCAGCGAGCTACCGAACTGCTCCACCCCGCGTCGCTGAAACCCACTCTACGGCACCGCGGGACCGTCTTCTCACGGCTTTGCCCTGCTCAGGGGTCTTGCCCAAGACCGGTCAGTGCCGCGTACTCGACGCACAGTGGCACCTGGAGGGGTATCGCAAGCAGCCAGGGCCGGGCGTACCTTCGCTGAACCGCGCCGAGGGCGACCGGGGACCGGATGCATGGCATCCGCCGGCCAAGGCGGTCGGGTCCACAGGTGGAGTTCATGCCGCCGTCATACTCACCCCTTGTCACCCCCTCGTCCGTTCGCTGATGATCTGCGCATGCCAGCAGACCTCCGTGCCCACCGCGCGCCGGCTCCGCCCCTGCCGCGTCGCGTGCGGATCGGGTACGGCCTCGGCTCGCTCTGCACCGGCACGTTCGCCACCGTGCCGGGGCTGATCCTGCTCTACTACCTGACCAACATCCTCGCGGTCCCGGCGGCCGTCGCCGGGGCGGCGGTCTTCCTGCCCAAGGCGTGGGACGTCCTGATCAACCCGCTGGTCGGTGTGGTGTCCGACCGCAGCCGACTGCGCGGCGGCCCCCGCCGGCCCTTCCTGCTCGCCGGCGCGTGCACCCTGCCCCCGCTGTTCGCCCTCCTGTTCGCGGCGCCCCCGCTGCGCGGCGCCGCCGCCGCCGGATACGTGGCCGTGGTCTTCCTGCTGGCCGCCACCGCGTACGCCGTCTTCCAGGTGCCGTACGTGACCATGCCCGCCGAGATGACCGAGGACCCCGCCGAACGCGGCCGGATCCTCGGCTGGCGGGTGGGCTTTCTGGGCGTCGCGATCCTGCTTTCCGGAGCACTCGCTCCGGCCCTCGCGCAGGCCGACGGGGGCAGTCCGGCGAGCTACCGGCTGATGGGGGCCGCCGTCGCCGTGCTGCTGGCCCTCGGCATGTTCGGCGCCTGGTTCACCACCCGATGGGCACCGCGGGCCGCCCGCAGCGAGTCCGAGCCGTCGCTGCGCGCCCAGTTGGCGACCGCCCGGTCCCACCGGCCGTTCCTCCATCTCGCCGGTATGTGGACGCTGCAGGCCCTCGCCGTCGGCGTGATGCTCGCCGGCGTGCAGTACTTCGCCACGTACACCCTCGGTTCGCCGACCGCCGTCACCCCGCTCTTCGCGTGCCTGATCGGCCCCCTCGTCCTCGTCATGCCGCTGTGGAGCGGGCTGTCCCGGCGGTGGGGCGTGAAGAACGCGCAGTGGGCCGCCTCGCTGCTGTTCCTCGTCGGCGCCCTGCTGCTCGCCCTCACCCCGACGGCCGGGGCAGGTCTCGGCTACGCGGCGGTCGCGGTCGTCGGAGTGGCGTACGCCGGACTGCAGTTGCTCCCGCTGACCATGCTGGCGGACACCCTCGCCGCGGACGCGGCCCGCACCGGCAAGCGCCGCGCCGCGACGTTCACCGGGCTGTGGACAGCCGCCGAAACCCTGGCGTTCGCGCTCGGCGCGGGAGTCTTCGCCCTGGTCCTCGCGGTGACCGGGTTCCGCTCTTCCGACGCAGACCACCGGGTGGCTCAGCCCGAGGCGGCCCTCACCGGCATCACGGCGGGCATGAGCGTCCTCCCCGCCGTCCTCACCGCCGCCAGTCTGTGGCTGCTGCACCGCTACCGCGAGGACCCCGCCGGGGTCGGCGCGCACGACCCCGTACCCGTACCGTCCGAACCGCCCCGGCAGGAAGAGAACAACACCCGTGTCGACTGAACCCACCCGCGCCCTGCCGGGCGGCCGCACCCCGGACGACGTGCTCGCCGAACTGCGCTCCCTGCGGGAGGGCGACGCGCCCACCCGGGGTGGCCGGACCTTCGCCTACGTCTACGACGCCGGCCTCGACGGCCTCGACGAGTTGGCCGCCGCCGCTTACACCGCGTACGCCACCGTCAACGGGCTCGACCCGACCGTCTTCCCGAGCGTGGCCCGGCTGGAGAACGACCTAGTGGGCGCCGTCGCGGCGGTCCTCGGCGCACCCGGCGCCCAGGGCACCTTCACCAGCGGCGGGACGGAGAGCATCCTGCTCGCGGTGAAGACCGCACGGGACCACGCGCGGGCCGTGCGGGGGATCACCGCGCCGCAGCTCGTGCTCCCGTCCACCGCGCACGCCGCCTTCCACAAGGCCGCCCACTACCTGGGGCTGGAGACCGTCGTCGTCCCCGTCGATCCGGTCACCTTCCGCGCCGACGCCGACGCCATGGCCGCCGCCCTCACCGACCGCACGGCGCTCGTGGTCGCCTCGACGCCCTCGTACGCCCACGGGGTGATCGACCCGGTGCCCGAGATCGCAGCGGCCGCCGCGCGGCGCGGCGTGCTCTGCCACGTCGACGCCTGCATCGGCGGCTGGCTCCTGCCCCACCTGAGGCGGGCCGGACGCGAGGTCCCGCCCTTCGACCTGTCCGTGCCCGGAGTCACCTCGCTCTCCGTGGACCTGCACAAGTACGGGTACGCGGACAAGGGCGCCTCCGTCGTCCTGTACCGGGACGCCGAACTGCGCCGGTACCAGTACTTCGCCCACGCGGGCTGGCCCGGCTACCCGGTGGTCAACCCGACGGTCCAGGGCACGAAGTCCGGCGGCCTGCTGGCCCAGGCATGGGCGGTGCTCCAGTACGTCGGTGAGGACGGCTACACCGCGTTGGCCGCAAGGGTGGCCGAGGCGTCGGACCGGCTGCTCTCGGGGCTGCGCGGGATCGACGGCCTGCGCGTCCTGGGCGAACCGGCCGCCGGGCTGGTGGCGTTCACAGCCGGGGCCCCCCGGGGCGACGCCGCCGAGGGTGGCGGTACACAGGATGACGGACCGGCGTACGAGGCGGCACCCGACCTCAGCCTCCTGCTGCACCTCGCCGACGAGATGCGGGAGCGCGGCTGGTACCTGCAGCCCCAGCTCTCCTTCGACGGCCTGCCGCCCAACCTGCACCTCACCCTGACCCCGGCCACCGTCGGCCAGGTGGACGCCCTGGTCACGGACCTCGCTGCCGCCCTCGCCGCGGCCCGCGCGCTCCCGCCGGTGACCGTGGACCCGGGTCTCGTCGAGCTGGCCGTCGGCCTCGACCCGGAGACCCTCGGACCCGACGAGATCGCCGGCGTCCTGGCCTTCGCGGGCCTCGGCGGCGACGGGAAGCTGCCCGCCCGGACGGCTCCCGTCCTCATGCTGCTGGACGCACTGCCGGGGCCGTTGAAGGAACGCCTCCTGGCGGAGTTCGTGGGATCGGTCTTCCGCGTCTGATCACCGGCCGCCAGTGGGCCGGGGCCGGGGGCCCGTCACCGCCTCGTCCGCCTCGCGCCCCTCGGCGATGCGGTCGGCCCGCGCCCCGCTCCCACCGACGCCCACCGCTGCGACCTTTGGGCCTGGCGGCGCCGGTACGTGCGGCCCAGGTGGTGCTGGAGGCGTACGTGGCGGAACTGGTACACCGCGCCCGCTTGGCGCAGCACCCCGCGCCGGTAGGCATCGTCCAGGAACGCGGCCGTGTCCCACGGCAGTTTGCCCGTCATCGGCAGCCACAGCCTGGCCCGCACCACCCAGCGCCCCCACGCGGTGAACGACAGCGCGTACGAGACCCCGCCCCCGAGACCGACGACCGTCCCTATGAAGAGCCCGTCCCACGCCTCCCAGTTCAGGTCCCCGAGGAAGCCGTCCAGCAGTGTCACGATCAGTCCGCCGCCGAAGGCGACCGAAAGGGCGAGCAGCGGGACGAGCGCCACGACCTGTCGGCGGACGGTGGCCCGGTTGGCGGCGAGCAGGCTGATCGGGTCCGCTACGGAGGCGACGTCCAGCGGCGCCTCGAAAGCCGCCAGCAGCCCGAAGACCAGCCCGGCCCCCGCACCGAAGATCAGGCCGAAGACGAGCATGTTCACGGCCACCCCCTCCAGGACCTCGAGGTTCAGCACCAGGGCCCCGTACGCCAGTTGCCGCTCGACCGCCAGGGCGCAGGCGCAGCCCACGCCCATCACGAACCCGCCCGCCATGACCGCGCCGAACCGCGCCGTGAACACCCGCAGCGGTGCGCGCGCCGGACCCCGTACGCCCGGACCCCGCGCCACGGCGCCCCGTACGGGATCCGGCCCCGGACCGCCGCCCGGCAGGCGCAGGCGTACACGGGTGGGCTCGAAGGTGCCGTCGCCCCGGGCGATCATGCCCCCGTACACGGCCGCGAAGGCGAGCCCCGCCGCGGGGCCCATCAGCGCCCCCTCCAACAGGGTTCGCCACGCGGAGAGCGGGCCGATCAGGAGGCCGATCACCCAGGTGCTGAGGGCGGCGCAGAGGGTGGCGGTCAGCGCCACGCTCAGTACGCGCTGCCGGCGCGGCAGGAAGTCGCCGATCTCCCACCAGGCGAGGTCCTGGCGTTCCCGGTCGGGGTGTGCCAGATGGTGAGCGAGGTAGCCGAGCCACTGCTCGGCCCGGTCCGGATCCCAGTTCCGCGCATGCTCCGCCCCCGGGGCACGGCGCCGGTAGACCGCCGGGACGAAGCCGGCGAGCAGGTGCTCCTCGATGGAGCTCTCGTCGGGGAACGTCTCCGCGTCCAGCAGCTCGGCCGGGTCGGCCCCGGTCCGTTCGCTGTAGAGGGTCCGGGCCAGGGCGGTCATCAGGGGGGTGCGCAGGGCTCCGGTCAGGGGCTCCCCTGCGCCACTGCCACTGCCACTGCCATCGTTGCCATCGCCCTCTTCGGACCGCTCGCGCAGCCGCTCCGTCACCGCGTCCCACACGCCCCGGCCGTGACCGCCGCCCCGGCCCCCGCTCCGCCGGGCGGTTCGCGGCAGGTAGGCGGCGACGTCGTCGACGGTGAGGTCCGCGAGCTCGATGACGGTGGCCCAGATCAGCGGCGTGCCCGCCGTGTCCACCGCCTCGGCGAACTCCTCGCGCCGGCTGGTCAGGAGGAGCGGCGAGGAGAACTCGTTGAGCCGCTCCAGGGCCCTGCCCCGCAGCCCCTCCGCCATCTCGTCGAACCCGTCCAGGACCGGCAGGACGAGATCGGCCTCGATCAGGGCGCCGGCCATCGATGTGCCCGCCGCGCGAACCGCCAGGTGCGGGTGGTCCCGTACGAGCCGTTCGGTCATCCACGCGCGCAGGGTCCTGGCCGTCGGGTCCCACGAGCCGATGCTGAAGATCACGGGTACGCGGTCCAGGGCGGTGCGGGTCTCCAGGAAGTCCTGCACGAACCGGATCGTGAGCACGGACTTTCCCGAGCCCGCCCGGCCGAGGACCACCAGGCGCCCGGAGTGCCTGCGCCGGTAGAAATCGGCCACCATGGGCAGGTCGCCGCCCAGGTCGTCGCGGTCGGGCGCCGCGGCGCCCGGCGGGAGACGTTCGACGTTTGCCTCGTGATCGCTGAGGGCGGGGTCGGTACGCCGCCACCGCACCGGCAGCGGGAAGGGGTCGTGGACCCGGCGCCGTTCCTCCTCCAGCCGCCAGCGGCGCCGGATCTCCAGCGCCACGTCACGGGCCGCGGACAGCACCTCGTCCCGGACCAGCGCCGCGGAAGGGGCCGCGGGGGACCGCAGCCGCCCGGGCTGCACCTCGCCAGGCTCATCCGCGGTGCCTTCCCCATGCGCCCCGCCCAGCTCTCCCACCACCCCGTCCGGGTGAGCCGGAACGCCGCGCCCGCTCGCGAGCAGCTCGGCCAGCTCCCTGCGGTCCTCGGGCCCGGCCGCCAGCGCCTCCTGCAGCTTCTCCAACGAGAGCAGCGTCGGGTTCGGGGCCCTGCCGCTCTCCAGCCGCCGGATGGTGCTCTCGCTCACCCCCGACTTCGCGGCCAACTCCTCCTGCGTCAGCCCCGACCGCTGCCGCATGAGCTTCAACAACGAGGCCAGTCGCACGAGTCGATCGGACGGCACGCGGCGATCCCTCCCCTACCGGGGCCGCAGGACCGGCCCGGATCGCAGGCGAGCGTAGCGGGCGGCGACCGGTCATACGTGACCGGTGCCATGACCTGTACCCCGACCTGCGCGGACACCACGCTCGGAGCAGGAGGAGTCCTCCGGCGGCCACCCGCCCCACCACCACCGGCCGCCCTCCGCAGACCCGAGGAGAAGAGTGATGACCTACCGGTTCTGGTGCGGCGAATGCGGATTCAAGACCCCCTGGGGCACCGAGTCCGAGGCCGAACGGGGGCACACGGACCACTACGCCATCCGGCACCCCGGACTCCGCCTGGGCGGCCAGGTGGAGACCGCCGCCAAAGCCCCCGCCGGGGAAGGCACGGGCTGTGTGGGCTGCACGACCGCGGCCGTCCTCGGCCTCTCCTTACTGATCATCGTTTCCGCCTGCGGGCGCTGACCGAAGCGGAGGCGATCATGACCGGTATCGCAGTACAGAGTCTCGGCGCCGAAGATCCCCGACGCCTCGGCGGCTACCGCCTGCTGTGGCGGCTCGCCTCCGGCGGCATGGGCCGGATCTATCTGGCGCGCCCGGCGGCGGGGGGCCCGCTCGTCGCGGTCAAGACTCTGCTCGCCCACGGCCCCGTGGAGCGCCTCGACCGGGAGCGGTTCGCACGGGAGGTGGACCTGGCCCGGCGCGTCGACGCCGCGTACACCGCCCGCGTACTCGACGCCGACCCCGGAGCCCCTCGGCCCTGGATGGCCATCCAGTACGTACCCGCCCCGTCCCTTGCCGATCTCGTACGCGAGCAGGGGCCGCTGGCCGCCTGGGCCGTGCCGTCCGTCGCCGCGGGAATGGTGCAGGCACTGATGTCCCTGCACGGCAGCGGGGTCGTCCACCGGGACGTCAAACCGCAGAACACCCTGCTGCCGCTGACCGGCCCGCTCCTGATCGACTTCGGCATTTCGCACGCCGTCGAACGCACGCGTACGTCGCTCACCCTGGGCACCGTCGCCTTCACCTCTCCGGAGCAGGCGCGCGGCGAGGCGTCGACCGAGGCGTCGGACGTCTTCTCCCTGGGGGCCACCCTCTTCCACCTCGCCGTGGGGCGCCCGCCGTACCGGGAGGTGGAGTCCTCGATGGTGCTGCTGGCTCATGTCCAGGGCGGAAGGCTCGACTTGACCGGCCTGCCCACCAGCCTGGCCCCGTTGATCGAGCCGTGCCTGGCGTTCGAGCCGCGCCGGCGTCCCGACCTCGCCACTGTCCTGGCGACCGCCGTTTCCGCGCCCAGGCGCGGGCGGCGCTGGCTGCCGGTGGAGTGGACGGCGACGATCACGGCGTACGAGGCCCACGGGCGCGCCCTCGACGCGGACCGCACCGCGACCGGCTCCGCGGCGGGTGGAGCCGTCGCAGGGCACGCGCCGCCGCGCATCCCCGTACTCACCGACCCCGGGGAGGCGGCCGTCCGCCAGGAGCGGCAGCGCCGGGCCGAGGAGGTCCGCCGTCGCCGCGAAGCCGAACTGCGCAGGCTGGCTCGGAACGCCGGTGCTGGTGGTGAGGGCGGTACAGGAGGTACCGGAGGGAGCAGCGGCACGGCCGGCTGGGCCGTCGCCGTGCTCCTGGCCATCGCGCTGCTCGTCTGGCAGCCGTGGACGCTCACGCAGGGGGCGTCCGCCGACGCGCGGAGCACCCCTTCCGTGGCCACCACACCCGCCTCCACCCCCAGGGGACTCCCCTTTCCGTCCGAGAGGCCCACGCCGACGCGTACCCCCGCGCCCACCCCGACGCCGGAGGCGAAGACGGGCTCGAGCACGAGCGACACGGTCCGCCCCACTCCCACTCCCACCCCGACCCCCACTCCCACTCGTGACCGAACTGAGGAGGCCTTCCGTGCCGTCCGGCAGGGTTCCTGCCTGCTGCTCTACGCCACCGGGTACCCGGGCAAGTGGAACGTGGACGTCCCGCCCGGCCCCGTCCGCTGCGACACCGAGCAGGCCCACGTCCAGATCAGCTCCGTCGTCAACGGGGACTGCCCCAGCGGCAACGGCCGGACGAACTGGCGCTACAAGACCACCAACCTCTGCCTGACGCGCATCTTCCACGTCGGCTACTGCGTCCTCGGGAAGGGGCCGAGTAACAGCCTCCAGCTCGGCACCTTCACCCTCGTGGACTGCAAGGCCACCAGGATCCCCGCCGACTACGACTACGTCCTGCACATCACCGGCGTCTACCGCGCCCCGGCCGACGCGAGCGCCGCGAACTGCCGCCGCAACCAGAATGACTCCACCGACTACCGCGCCTGGCTGATGACCGACAACTCGGTACTGGTGTGCACGATGTTCTACCGCAACACCTGACGCCTGACCGGATCCGAGAGACCCCGGGATCGTTCGCGGTGAGGCCGCGTGACGCCCATTCAGCAATACCCCCGCCGTCGTCATCACCGCGAAGTCCGCCGGGCGCAAGCTCTTCGGCCTCGCCACCGCGGGCGTCCGTCTCGCTTGACCTCTTGCGCGTCAGCCCGGCAGCCAGTTCAGCTCGTGCGCCAGGGTCTTGGCGACGGCACGGATGCGGCGGTGCAGTGGCGACTGCTCGCGCGGGAGGACCAGATGGATCGTCAGGCTGGGCGCGCCCCGCAGTGGTCGCCAGGTGAGACCGGCCGGTTGTACCGTGGCCGCGGCTTCGCCGGCCGGGGCGAGGGTGGCCCCGTCGCGCAGGTCGCGCTGAGACATGTCGAAAGAGACTGCGGGCGTGTGGAATCGGGGGCGTGGTCGGATGTCTCGGAACAGTGCGGACAGCTGATCGTGGATCACGGGGTTGGCCGCACGGTCCGGGAGTCGCAGCGGGTACGCGGCCGCGTCGGCGATCTCGATCTCCGGGTGTTCGGCCAGCGGATGGTGCTGCGCCAGCTGGACTCCGATGCGCGCCCGCCGCAGCAGGACCCGGCGCACGCCAGGGCCCGGCTGTTCACCGCGGGTGATCCCGGCATCGATGCGGCCGTCGGCGACCGCGGGGGAGATCTCCGGTGTCGCCATCGGGTCCGCGCGGACCTGGAGTCCGCTGTTGCCGCGCATCAGTCTGTCCACCAGGGCCGGTACCGTCTCGGCCCCGGCGCTGAGGCTGTATCCGATGCGCAGCGTGCCCAGTTCACCGGCCGCCGTGCTCCGGGCGGTGTCCCAGGCCCGGTCCAGTGCCGCCAGCGCGGGCGGCGCGGACTCCGCCAAAGCCGCACCGGCCGTGGTCAACACGACGCTTCGGGTGTTGCGGACCAGCAGGGCCGTACCGAGTTCCGCCTCCAACCGGCGCATCCGGGCGCTGAGTGCGGGCTGTGCGATACCGATCCGTGCGGCCGCGCGCGTGAAGTTCAACTCCTGCGCCAGCACCAGGAAGTACCGCAGGCTCACCGTGTCCGGCGCCACGTGCCCTCCCCGCCGATTGATAACGATCCGTTCTGAGCCTATCCCGTACCGGTCTTTCCCTAGACGGCAGATCAAGCCCTAACCTGCGCATACGACGATGCGACTGACCGCAGAACCCGTCGCCGGGACCGGTCGATCTGAGTGTCAATTCGAAGTCGGACGTGTCCGGCCGAACACAGGAGGCTTCCATGGCCAAGGGCTACTGGGTCAGTGTCTACCCCGCGATTTCCGACCCTGAGGGGCTGACTGCCTACGACGAGCTGGCCGGTCCGGCTGTCCAGGCCGCGGGCGGGCGCCTCCTGTCCCGGATCCCGTCCAGTGGCGGTCGAGTGGTCGCCCACGAGGCCGGAATCACGCAACGCGTCGTCCTGGTCGAGTTCGACAGCTTCGAACAGGCCGTCGCGGCATACGAGAGCGAGGCGTACCAGAAGGCGCGGGTGGCCCTCCCCGACGGCGTCGAGCGCGACTTCCGCATCATCGAAGGCATCGACTGACCACGTGGACCGGACCCCCGTCCCCCCGTCCCGCCGGATCCCCGTCCCGCCGGACCCCCGGGAAGGACGGGGGTCCCGTCATGCCCGCAGGAAGGCGAGGACCGCCAGCACCCTTCGGTGGCCATCGGTGTCCACCGGCAGGTCCAGCTTGGCGAAGATGTTGCCGATGTGCTTGTTCACGGCCGCCTCACTGATGAACAGGTGCGCGGCGAGACTGGCGTTGGTCCGGCCCTCCGCGACCAGCCCGAGCACCTCGCGTTCACGCGGGCTGAGCCGTTCCAGGGGGTCCTTCTGCAGCCTCACTAGCTGGTGGATCACCTCGGGGTCCACCACCGTCCCGCCGGCGGCGACCCGATCGATCGCCGCCGTGAAATCGGCCACCGCGCTCACCCGCTCCTTGAGCAGGTAGCCCACCCCGGCCCCGCCGCCCGAGTCCAACAGGCCCAACGCGTAGGAGCGTTCCACGTACTGGCTGAGGACGAGCACGGGCAGCCCGGGGAACTCCTCGCGCAGCCCCACCGCCGCCCGCAGGCCGTCGTCGCCCATCGACGGCGGCATCCGCACGTCGGTGACGATCAGGTCCGGCCGCTCCGCGCGCACGGCCGAGACCAGGGCGTCGGCGTCGCCGACCGCGGCCACCACCTCGTGCCCGACCCGTTGCAACAGCCCGACCAGGCCCTCGCGCAACAGGACGGCGTCTTCCGCCACGATCAGGCGATGCGACACGGAACCTCCACATGCAGCAGGGTGGGACCACCGACCGGGCTCGACACCCGCATCCGGCCGTCGAGCGCCGCGACCCGGTCGGCGAGCCCGGTCACGCCGCTGCCCGCCTCCGGATCGACGCCGCCGCGGCCGTCGTCCGTGATGTCGAAGATCAACAAGTCGGAATGGTAGCGGCCCCGCACTTGCGCGCCACTGGCCCCGCTGTGTTTGGCGATGTTCGTCATGGCCTCGTTGATCAGGTAGTACATGGTCGTCTCCAGCTTCCTGGGCAGCCGCTCGGGCAGCCGCAGGTCCACCGTGACCGGAATCGGGAAGCGGCCGGCGTAGTCCTCGATCGCCGCGACCAGCCCGTGATCGGCCAGCACCGGCGGGTTGAGCCCCCGCACCAGGGCCCGCAACTCCTGGTGGGCGGTGGAGAGCTGGCCCTCCGCCTTGGTGAGCAACTCGGCCTGGGGAGAGCCGTCCGGGGTGTCCAGCCGCAGCATCGCGAGGGTCATCCCCAGGGAGACCAGCCGCTGCTGCGCCCCGTCGTGCAGATCGCGCTCGATCCGCACCCGCTCGGCGTCGAAGGAGTCCAGCAGGCGGGACTGCGAAGCACGCACCTCGCGCAGCTCCTCGCCGAGCTCCCGGTCGCGCGGCGCCAGGAAGGTACGCGCCATGGCGGCCCGCGCCCCCGCCCACGAGGTCACGGTGTAGGGCGAGGCGAGCAGCACGATCCCGCCGAAGACCGTCCAGGGCCAGGTCTCGCCGTCCACCGAGGCGATGGTCACGGCGGGTACCCCGAAGGAGAAGCCCAGCACCAGCAGGTCCAGCCACCACAGCGCGGCCGCCGAGACCAGCGTGAACACCAACTCGCGCCAGGTCACCTGCTCCTTGAGCCGGGTGGCCACCCAGTCCTTCGGTCCCGGCCCGTCCGGCCGGCGGTGCGGATCGGGCAGGTGATCGAGGTCCACCAGCCGCAGCCTGCGGCGCTCCACCGAGGCCACCACGGTGGAGGCCAGTACCAGCCCCACCAGGGGCGCGACGCCGACCAGCACCACCAGCAGCGCCAGCCCCGCCGCCAGACCGGCGGCGAAGACCAGGACGGCCGCCGCGCCGACCACGACGCCCCCGGTCAGATAGGCCAGGGACCGCCAAGGCCAGCTCGAGGTCAGGAAGCTCAAAGGACGCTGAGCCATGGCCTGCCAGGCCGTTGTAGGACGCATGGGTTCACCGTAACCCGGCCCTTGAAGCCCGAGGGGTAGAGCTGTCTCTACCTCGGAAGTAGAGGGTGGGTCAGTGCCCCGCGCACCCCTCGTGCAGTGGAATCGACCCATGACGACAACGAGGCGAACCCCCGTACAGGACGCGGTCGAGCTCCACGGAGTACGAAAGGTCCACGGCGCCGGCGATCGCTCCGTGACCGCCCTGGACGGCGTCTCCATCGGCTTCCCGCGCGGCACCTTCACCGCGATCATGGGCCCTTCCGGCTCCGGGAAGTCCACCCTGCTGCAATGCGCGGCGGGACTGGAGCAGCCGACCGACGGGCGGATCGTGCTCGCGGGTGTGGACATCGGCCGGCAGAACGAGAAGGAGCGCACCAAGCTCCGCCGCGACCACATCGGCTTCGTCTTCCAGGCCTTCAACCTCGTCGAGTCGCTGACGGCGGCCCAGAACGTGGAGCTGCCGTCCCGGTTCGCCGGCCGCAGGGTCGGCCGCGAGCAGGTCGCGAACGCGCTCGCCGCGGTCGCTCTCGCCGACCGCGCCGGCCACCGCCCCAGCGAGCTCTCCGGCGGCCAGCAGCAGCGCGTCGCCCTGGCCCGCGCCCTGGTCACCCGGCCCGACGTGCTCTTCGCGGACGAGCCCACCGGCGCCCTGGACACCGTCACTTCCAAAGAGGTGCTGCAGATGATGCGGATGCTGGTCGATCAGCAGGGCCAGACCACCCTGATGGTCACCCACGACCCGGTCGCGGCGGCCGAGGCCGACGTCGTCGTCTTCCTCAAGGACGGCCGCATCGCCGACCGCGTACCGCTGAGCCGGGACCCGGGCAGCGCCAACGCCGCCGCGATCGCCGCCCACATGGCCGGACTGGAGGCGTGATGCTGATCCTCGCGAACGTCCGCGAACGCTGGTCCGGATTCCTCGGTGCCTTCATCGCCGTCCTGGTCGGCGTTGCCCTCATCACCACCACCCTGGTCATCTACGACTCCTCCCGCCCCACCGTCCAGCCCCGGTACGCCGGCACCGCCGCCCTGGCCCTGCCCGAGCAGGCCCTCGACGCGGACGGCAGCCCCGAGGACCGGATCCCCTGGAGCAAGGACGAGGCCGCGCCCCTCCTGACCGGACTCGATGCGGTTCCGGGAGTGGCCTCCGTCGTGGTGGACCGCTCCTTCTACGCCCAGGCGATCGTCGGCGACGAGCCCGTCACCGACGAGGGAGCCCTGGAATCCGGTCACGGCTGGGACAGCGCCCGGATGGCGCCCTACGAGCTGTTCTCCGGCCGGGCCCCGTTCGGCGACCGCGAGGTCGTGGTCGACCGGGCCCTGGACGCGGCCGTCGGCAGCGAGCTCACCGTCAACATCGCCAAGGGCCGCGAGCGGTTCACCGTCGTCGGCACCGTGGACGGCCCCGGCTACTACTTCAGCGAGGCGTTCGCCGCCGAGCAGCAGCCCGGCGTCCGCGCCATCGCCCTGATCGCCGACGAGGGCGCCTCCGCCTCCGCGATCGCCGCCGGAGCCCGAAAGGTCCTCGACGGTCAGGGCACCGTGGTCTCCGGAGACGGCCGCTCCGAACTCCAGCCCGCGTACATCGAGCACAAGCGCTTCCTCGGCGTCCAGCTCATCAGCGCCATGGCGATCCTCGGCCTGTTCACCACGGTCTTCGTCGTCGCCTCCATGCTGGTCCTGGCGACCGGCATGCGCCGCCGGGAGATCGGCCTGCTGCGGACCATCGGCGCCGGACCCGATCAGGTCCGCCGCATGATCCTCGGTGAAGCCGCCGTGGTCGGCGCACTCGGTTCGATCGCGGGATGCCTGGCCGGCGTCGCCGCCACGCCACTGCTGCGGGGCATCCTGATCGACCTCGACGTGGCCCCGCCGAACATGGGGATCACCGTCTCCGCCTGGCCGCTGCTCACCGCCACCGTGATCGGTGTCGGCGTCAGCGTCATCGGGGCCTGGGCGGCCGGCCGCAAGGCCGCGAAGGTGGCCCCGATCGAGGCCCTGCTCGACAGCCGGTCCGCCAACAACACCATGGGACGCGGGCGCTGGATCGCCGGTCTGGCAGTCCTGGGCACCGGTGTGGTCCTCGCCATCGGCACCGCCACCACCGCTGCCGACAACCGGATCAACATGGCGATCTTCGCCACCATGACGCTCATCGTCGCGGCGGCCCTGCTCACCCCCGTCTTCGTGGGCCCGATCGGCCGCGCCCTGACCGCGCCGTTCCAGCGCGGGGGATCGGCCGCTCCGGTCCTGATCCGGGCCGAACTCGTAGCCAACTCCCGCCGCGTCGCCTCCCTGGTGGCCCCCGTGATCGCCGCCGTCGGGTTCGCGGTCCTGCTCAGCGGCATCGTGGAGACGATGCGGGTGGCCTACCCGGCGGGCGAGGCCCTCAAGGTCTCGGGCCAGACGATCGTCACCCCGGCCGGCACCCCCGGCAACACCGACGAGGTCGTCGCCGCCAACCCGGTGGGCAAGGCCGCCCTGCCGACCCGCGCCTTCGTCTCCGCGGCCGCCGACGCGCGAGCCGTCCTGGACGTCCTGGGCACCCGCGACCAGCGGTGGAACAAGCCGGGCCAGGCCGTCCTCGGCGAGCGGACCGCCAAGGAGCTGGGCCTGAAGCAGGGCGGCAACGTCCCGGTCCGGTTCGCCGACGGCACAACCGTCACCCTGAAGGTCGGCGCGGTACTGCCCGACGACCCGGCCCGGGGCGACTTCGTGGTCGCCCGTGACCTGGTACGGGCCCACGACCCGGCCGCGCTCACCGACGACATCTTCGTCCCGGCCGGAGCCGAGGCGTCCGACGCCGTCCCCGGCACCACCCTGCACGACGCCACGGAGTACGCCCTCGCGGACTACAACACCGACTCCCAGCTCACCGACAGCCTGGCCGACATGCTCATCTTCATCGCGGTCGGCTACAGCGTGATCGCCGTCGCCAACAGCATGGCCATGGCAGCCCACGGCCGGCGCCGAGACTTCGCCGTCATGAAGTCCGCCGGCGGCACCGTCCGCCAACTGCTCCTCCTGTCGGTCGGCGAGACCGCGATGGTCGTCACCGTCGGCGCCGCCCTCGGCATCCTGGTGACGCTGCCCCCGCTGGCAGGCATGGCCTCCGGCCTCTCGCAGGCCACCTCCTCCGACGTGGACCTGACCCTGAACACCGGAGCCATCACCTGGGCAGTCATCGGCACCATGCTGGCGGCGATCGCGGCCGGGGTCACGGTCACCTGGCAGACGCTGCGAAGGAAGACCGCATAGACGGCACGCACGCCCGCGAGGCCATGCTGCACACCAAGACGCCGGCCCCGGCGACACCCTCCCGGGGCCGCCGCTCGCGTACGCGCGCGCCCGGAGCACGGCTTCAGCGCGATCGTGGGCGCGGGGTTGAGGAACCCGCAGGAGAACCAGCGGGTCGAGTTCTAGGTGACCCAGAGGCAGAGAGACCCGCAGGCTGCCGACGTCGGAGCCGGCTGTGAAGAGGTCAGAATCTGTCCTACATAGCCTCTAGCCTGCGGTTTATGCAGAAATACGAGGACGGCGTCGAGATTCTTGTCCCCGCGAGCCCGGCCGAGCTGGAGGCGTGGCTCGACGAGCATCACGGGGAGCGGACCGCGCTCTGGGTGAAGATCGCCAAGAAGCATTCCGGCATCCCGTCGCTCACCTGGGAAGAGATGGTCGACACGGTGCTCTGCTTCGGCTGGATCGATGGTCTGCGGCGCGGCTTCGACGACACGTACTTCCTGCAGCGCACGACACCCCGCCGCCCCCGCTCGCCCTGGTCGCAGGTGAACGTCGACAAGGCCCAGGCCCTGATCGCCGAGGGACGGATGCGCCCCCGCGGCCTCGCCGAGGTCGAGGCAGCGCGGGCGGACGGTCGCTGGGCGACGGCATACGCCTCGCAGAAGAACGCCACCGCACCGCCGGATCTCGTCGAGGCGCTCGACGCGAACCCGGCGGCCCGGGCGTTCTACGAGACGCTCGGCAAATCCGACCAGTTTGCCCTGTACCTCAGCTTGGTCACCGCCCGCACCGAGAAGACCCGGCTGGCCCGCCTGGAGCGGATGGTGGCGACGATGGCGAGGTCCGAGCGGCCATCATGAGTTCCGCCTGCGGTGCGAGGGCCCGCACGGCCACCGCCACGCTTGGGTGGCCGATGAGATGGAGCGGATGCAGCTCGGGACAGCGCTCGAACTGCTCGGGCAGCTCGGCCACACGGATGACTGTTCGCCGATTCCGCCGTGACCGCCTTCCAGACCCGCTGTCGGGGCGCGCGGCTGGGCGATCCGCTGCCGGGGGAGTTGCCGTCACCCCGTGACGTGACCCGGGCCGCAGCGCGTCCGATGTTGAGGATCCCCCCAACGGCACTGCTGCGGCACGGCGTTGGCCCCGCGGTCTTCACGCTCCGCTCCTTCATGGGTACGCTCCGTGCGTCATGGTGGGGTCCAAGTGGAGCCCGGACTCGGGGGATGCTTCGTGATCGAGCAGGCGTACGTTCAGGCCGGCGACAAGCCCACGCCGGCGCTCAAGGACATCAGGGACCGGATCGCGAAGGCGGTGGACGAGACGGAGGGCAGCACCGGCCTCAAGCGCCTCGCGTGCTGGCTGCAGATGCCGGTCGATTCCGCCTTCGGGAAGATGATGGACGTCAACTGCCAAGGGCGCGCCAAGGAGGTAGGCGCTCTGCTGAGCCCCGGGAAGGAGGGGCTCTTCACGCCCGCAGACCTCGGGTCGGTCCTCAGTGCCTCGGTTGCGTGGACGGGCATCGACACGGCCCTGAAGGCCGAGCGCGCCGTGTACGTCAACGGTCCGGCCGAGCACGTGGGCGGGGCCAAGAGCAAGTTCACCAGCGGATTCCACGTGATCGTCTTCCTGGCTGTCGGGAAGGAGGCCGACGACCGCGTCTACTACCTGGGCCTCGACCCGGACGTCAGCGCCACGACGGAGTCCCGGGCGGCGTGGAAGACGCTGGTCGAGGGGGAGCCCGAGACGAAGCCGGAGGAGTTCACCGCGGCGAAGAGCCTGCGGGTCGTCAAGTCGATGATCCTCGGCGACCAGGAGGGCGGCTTCGGCCCGCTGATCCGCAAGTACTACGTCGACACCACCGCGAAGTTCCCCAAGATCAAACGCTTCGGCTGAGCGCATCGGGCGCCGTCGAACACGACCTGCCCGGGACGGGGTGCGTGCGCGGCGGAGTCCCGCACCCGAGGCAGACATACACGGCCAGCGCGGCAACGGCAACCCGCACGCGAGGCGTACGGTCCAGCCCGCGGCATGTGACTTCTGCACCAACTGATACGACCTCTTAGTCCCAGCCACCCGCAGACAATGCCACCGGCCAGAGGGAACAGGGGGACAATCACAGCTGTGGCAGCAGTCGTGAAGTCGGGATTCGTCGGAACATATGAGCCCCAAGGCGTCCGAGCCACGGCGAGGGTCTCTCCAGGCTTGTGATCGGCTACCACACGCACTTTGTGGACGCCCCCGGTACGCTCGCTCGCCAGGTGCCCTGCACATTCGATATAGCTTCCCCCGCGCCCGCCGACCACCCTTTCGCAAGCGGTCAACACCAGGTGATCTTCCTTCCCGATCAGGCCGAGTTGCACGGCGGCCGTCACCGCAGAGAAGCCTGCCGTCCCAAGCAGTACCACCGCGATGACAAGCCAGGCGATGGCCGCCACACGCCGTTGCCAGCCTCGCGCTGCGTCACCCACGGGTCATCATCACCAGCGACACTGGCACAGCGACGAGGCCGCAAACCACGAAGAGCGCACCCACAATCCGCACGAATCGCTGCGGCGGTACTGATCGAGTCTGGCTCTGCTGCCGTGGGCTCCGCTCAAGGCCTTCCACCACCAGCGCGCGTATCCGGGCAGACCCGCGCCGCGACGCGAACACCCCTCCCAGCGCAACGGCCAGGATCCCCCAGATCAACAGGAACACGTCCGGAGACGCCTCATTCTGAACCGCTAGCAACGACATGCTCGGAATCCTTTACTCAGACGCAGGTACCGAGTACTGACGAGCCGCGCCGACAGCCGGCTTGTGTCATGTCGGCGGTGTGAGTACCGGCTGCCGGGGGCCGATCCTGGTGGTCCGCCATCGTCCAGCAGCAGGAAACCCGTATCGGGCGGGCTGGAACCAAGCGGCCATCACGGCCGCGTCGGCACAGATCCACGGTCTGCTCGCCGAATCTCTCCGGATGCCAGGACGGACGTTGCGGCGCCGACGAAGAGCACGCCTGGGATCGCGAACATGATGCGCTGATCACTCTCCAGGACTGCCTCGTACCGGCTCTGGGTGATCTCGACCGTGCCCCGCGCATACGGCGTCGTGTCGAAGGCGAAGTAGCGGCCGTCCTTTACCTCGGCCGACTGCAAGTTCCTCTCTGCGGCGAAACTGATGATGGTCATCGCGACGCCCGCCAAGGCCAATGCCCCAAGCGTCAGCTGCACCCTGCCGGACAGGCACCGGACTGCCAGCCACAGCGAGTGCCGGTCCGCGCGCGTCACGATCCCACGCACCAAGGCAGACATGAAGATTGGGAACAACAGCACGAAAATCACTGGCACCAGCCACCTCAACCCGCTCAGCGGCAAGGATCCAGGAAGCCAGGTGAGCGCGGCCAGCACCAACAGCACGGCCCCGAGCACGGTCGCGATTCCGCCGTGCCATTTGAATGTCCACCCCATGGCCTGCAGCTTGGCATAGGGACGGTTCAAAGTCGTTGCCGGACCTCGGCAACAATGGCCGCCTTCCAGAGCACCAGGCGATCTTGATCTTTCCGCTCCGATACAGGGCGCGTGAAGGCGAGTTCGCCGTCGAGGTCCCGAGCACGGGTGAGGGGGTGTTCGGTGCGGACGGGCAGGTGCACGCTAGGGCGCTGAGCGGCCGCTTCTCATCTTCCTGTGGTCAGTCCGATGATCCAAACGAAACGGCCTAGCGGTGCCTTGCTCAGGCGAGCTGCACCGGATCGGTGTTCGGACCTCGGGCCGTGCCCGCTTTCCCTGTACCGCTGCCACGCCGGTCGGCCCGCCACCCACGGTCACCGTGTTCGTTACGCGGGCTGTCGAGGTGTCGATGACCGACAGGGTGTTCGAGTCGAAGTTGCTGACGTTAGACGAGGGAGCCGTCCGGGCCGACGGCGAGGCCGTTGGGGCCGTCTCCCACGGCGACGGTTTCCGTGACGGCGCGGCCGCGGGTGCTGATCACGGACACGGTGTCGGACCCGATGTTGGCGACGTATACCTGTCGCCCGTCCGGTCGCACCCCGATTCCCGCAGGCTGGTCCCCGACCGGGATGCGGTCCGTTTCCGCGCCGTCATGGACGTCGACCACCGACACGTCGTCCGAGGTCAGGTTGGAGACGTACAGGCGGCGGCCATCGGGGGTGAGTACCAGAGCGGTCGGTCCGCTGCCGACAGGGATGGTGCCGGTGACCGTTCGGGTGGCGGTGCGGACCACTGAGACGGTGCCGGACGCGGCGTTGGCGACGTACAGGGTGCATCCGTCGGGTGTCACCGCCACGCCCAGCGGGGCATCGCCCACCGCGATGGTGTCCGTCACGGCACGGGTGCGGGTGCTGATCACCGACACGTTGTCCGACCCGACGTTGGCGACGTAGACGTTCCGGTTGTCGGGAGAGACCGTCACTCTGCTCGGTTCGTCACCGACAGCGACGGTGGCGATGACCGTCCTGGTACGGGCGTCGATCACCGATACGGTGTCCGACGCGGAATTGGTGATATAGACGCGGGAGCCGTCCGGGCTGACGGCCACGCTGTCCGGTCCGTCCCCGACGGGAACGCTGTCCACGACCATGCCGGTTCCGGTGTCGACGACCGACACCGTGTCGGAGTGGAGGTTGGCGATGTAAACGAGGGCATCAGGCCGCGGGGACAGCCCGACTGCCGTCGTCCCGACGGATGCGCCGGCCAGGTTTCCCGGTGCCATTAGCGCCGCTGTCACTCAGAGCACCACGGCTGCTCGCTGCGCCAGGTCTTGACTCCTCGTCATGGGACCACGCTAAGACTCGGGAGCGGAAAGCCACGTAAGGCTCACGCTCAGGCTGACCGAACGGCGCATCGCGGCCGCCGCCTACGCCGACTCCGTCTACACCGGCCGCACCCTGGGCAACCCTCCCAGGGCACAACCTCGGATGCTCCCGCGGCGGGCTGCCGCTCCGGCGCCGGGGAATCCGGGCGGTCATCCCGCAGCCGTCCGACCAGATCGCCATCGCCTACCAGGCGCGCACTCCACCTCGCGGGCATCCTCATCTGGACCTGACGCTGACCAAAGAGGCAGAACCTAGGCCGTCTCGTTCGGATCATCTGGGCAGGGCGGCCAGGCGCTCGGCTGCGCCGCGGCGTGCATGGAGGGGCCATCGGCGTGACGGCTGCGCCGGTCCGCTGGACGGGCGCAGCCGTCGGAGTTCTCGGCCTCGGCCCGTGATCAGCGGATTGGGTCTGGCGCGGGGAGGAGATCGACTTGGATGTCGGTCGGCCGGCCGGAGTCGAGGAGCACGGTACCCATGAGGCTCCTCGGCCCCCAGGGGCCTGCGGTGCCCCGACGGGGGTCGCCCTTCGCTGTTGGCGGCCGCGGGTGTGCGCGTGAGCTGGGCCAGCTGTCGGCGGAACGCCTTGCCTGCTGCTGGCGAGGGCGATCCGCACAGTGGGTATGGCGGGGGCGGTAGGCACTTCCTCCCCGTGCCGGACTGTCGATGTGCCTGCCTGCCCTATCCCCGATTCCCTATTCGCTGGTTCTGTCGTCCTGCGGGGTCAGGTCGATTTCACTCAGAGCCAAGATCAAGCGGCTTTCGACGTCCGTAGTGGCTTCAAGCGTCGCGTGCAGTTCCCGTCGGCCCTGCTCAAGGAGCTTGTCGACGCTGGTCTTGATGTGGGGTGCGGGGGGAAGCGTGGCTGCGTAGCGCGCGGCTGCCAGCCTGCTGTCGACATCCGTGGTCGGAGTCAGGGCGTTGGTCAGACGCTGCATGGCCAAGGCCAGCGTTTCATCCAGGGGTCGGGCGGCGCTCCGCCTGGGCGAATTGCTCATAGTGCGCCTCCTGCGTCCTCTTCTTGAAGCATGCGATCGAGGCTGCGACGTGCGCGGACCAGATTCTGACGGACGTTCGGCGCCGGCATTCCCAAGGCCTCCGCAGTCTCCGTCGGTGTGGATCCGTCGATTTCGAAGGCCATGACGGTCCGCTGGAGAACGGGGAGCTGCCGCAGCAGCTGCACCAGGTCGATTTGTTCTGCTATGTCGCCGCTCCGGTCCGCAACAGCCGTGTCGGGAAGGTCGGCGGGGTCCGATGCCCAGGTCTTTTCCTTCCCCTTGGCCTTCAGCCACATCCGCCACGCCGTCTTTCGTAGCCAGGCCTGGGGGTGCGTCACCGATGTCCACGCCTGGGCCAGTTGCACGAAAGCGCTTTGGACAGCGTCCTCGGCGTCGTGCCTTCCCGCGCCGGCGGCGATCAGGAACGCGACGGTCGGCGTGAAACGGGCCCGGAAGAGGGTCTCGTACCGCTGCTCCTGTTCCTCGGACAATCCCTGTTGGTCCTGTGACGGCCCTGGCTGTCCCTTTTCCAGGACCAGGGTCCCGGTACTCAGCTCGTACTCGGTGCGCGCGGTCATCAGCAGCCTGCGCCACGACGCGACCGAAGGGCGTCGGAGAAGCAAGGCGTGCCGTTCCCGTTCGGTCATACCGCCCCACACGCCGTACTCGACCCGGTTGTCGAGTGCGTCGGCGAGGCATTCCGTCCGCACGGGGCAGCCCGTACATACCGCCTTCGACCGGTTGTCTGCTTGGGATGCCACAAACAGCTCGTCCGGGTCGGTGGTCCGGCAGGACGCCTGCCCCGACCAGTCAGACACCCACGGTGACACTGTTTCCCCCCTGCTTCTCGACCGTTTGCGGATTCCCGACCTCAACGGTGATCTTGTCGTGTTCATCCGTGACGCGACTGCCGCTCGGCAGGCCCCGGACCATCTCGCTGCGGTGACTGCTGCGCGTGCGAGCCATGGTGGTGTGGCCGCGTACGCGGATCCAGGTCCGCAGCACACTCACGAGGTATCCGGCCCCGACGGTGAGGGCTGCAATTTCGTACTCCGCCATCGCTGGGGCTCCGATCGATCGTCTGCGGCACGCTGTCGAAGGGTGAGTGCCTGTGAGGGGCTTGCTGCGTGACCTCGGATCCGAATCTTTTTTGGAATCTTGCGGATCGGGCGGACCGGAGCGGCCCGGGGAGCATCGCCCGATGCTCCGCATCGAATCCCACATCTCCACCGCCCGGCTGATACTCCGCCCGTTCCGGCCCGAGGGCACCGAGTACGTCTACGACTACCAGCGTCGGCCCGACGTCGCCCGGTTCATGCGGTGGGAGCCGCGCGGGCGGAGGACGTCCGGGGGTGGTGGAGCAGATGGCTCGGGAGGCCGAACTGGCTTGGGACGGGGACTGTCTCAGCCTGGCGGTCGTCGAGCCGGGCACGGGAACTGTCATCGGGCAGGTCGAACTGGTCCTGCTCAGCACGCAACGCCGCCAGGCGAGATCGGCTACCTCTTCCACCCCGCCCACCAGGGCAAGGGGTACGCCACCGAGACCGCGGTCGCCGTCCTGAGCCTGCCTTCGACACCCTGGGGCTGCAGAGCCGTGTACTGGGCCAGGATCTCGGTCAGGTCGGCACCGGTCGCCTTCCTCTGCCGGTGCTCGTTGCCGCGAACCAGCGACATCCACGCCGCGTCAGCGAGACCCCACGGGCGGTACCGGCCAGTGCGGTCCTACGCCCACGCGGTCTTCGTCGGCCGCTGAGAGCTGACATCCGCGATCAATGGCAGCAGCGAGCTCGGCGGATGCCGGCGCACCCACTGAACGTATTCGCGATCGGTGACGGGGGTACTCGAAGAAGGAGCGGGCCATGCCCGTGATTCTCTTCCTGCGGCCTCGCTCCGGCACCTCGTTTCCCAGTAGGGATGACGCAGCACGCCGACCGACGCATCCGGCCAAACGGAGACCGGCATACCCCACCCAAGTCATGGAAAGGAGTCCGGATCAGCCCTGCCCGTGCACCACTCCGGACATCAACCGCACCAGCTCCCGCCGCGCCTCGATCAGCGAGCTACGCCGCGACCAGTCGAGTACATCCCCCAGCTACGCGCGCTTTCATGCCCTGCGAAACCTTCTACGCGACGCCTACCTTGAGCTGTTGAACGACACCGCAGCTGGCCGCGAACTCGGAGCAAACGAAGCCTCGCTCAGGATGCGCAGGGATCTCCTATTCACCCTCGTCGAAGGGGCAGTCCTGACGCGCCGCGGCGATCCAAGCCGGTCGACCGCAGAGCTGGCACAGGCGACAGCCGATGTGGCCCTGCGCATAGCGGGCGTTGCTGTGGGCCGGGTCTAGCTGGCGGGATCCCGGTCTGAGTTTGGCCAGTTCGGCAAGATCAACGAGGCATGGGATGGCAGGCCCCGACGTTGCCCTGGCACGGCTCGCCCGTGCCGTGGTAGGTGTTCGCGACAATCACGCCGAGCACCACCACCAGCAGCAAAAAGCCCCATAGGACGATCCCTATCGGATGGAGGCTAAACCAAGCCGTCATCTTCTGGCGCCGGGTGCGGCGAGCTGGGCTGGCCGCACCGAGACGGTCATCCGTCATGATTCCCCCCGAGGATTGCTCATGCTGCGGACATGAGTACCTGGGCTATTCCCACCTCTGTCCGACCGCATGCGAATCGCCCGGGGGCGAGTAGTAGCCGTACGGCGCTTAACCGGTGAGATTGATCATGGTGGCGGCCGCGCCCAGAGGTCGGATGCCCCCTCACCCGCCAGCGGGCGGCCGGACGAGCGGCTGCGAGGGCGCACGCGCGCAGGACGACTGCGGTCCCGAAGGCCGACAAGCTCACCGGCTTCTGAGCTGAGCCGGGGGCGGCTGCGGGTGAAGTCCTTCGATGGGTTGAGGCCCGTAGCTGGTGCTGGCGGCGTCAAAGCGGCGGGCGTAGTGGGCTTCGTTCGGTGCGTGCCGGGGTGGTCATCGTGGGTAGGCGCGGTGGGTAGGGTCGCGGAGGTACTTTTCAAGATGTTTTGGGGTATTTATGCATCGTCAGATGCGGTTGGATGGCCGTGTGGTGGCGGCGGTTCTGTTCGTCGGCGTGCTCGCGGGCTGCAATCCGGGGGTGGCCGCCGAAGGTGACGTGAAGCCGTCCCTGTCCGGTGAGGGGAAGGGCGGTGGGCAGGGTGCGCCGGGAGCACCAGCGCTTCCGGGCTTGTCGACGACGGCGGTGGCCCGGGGCCAGCTCACCGGACTCAAGGTCGCGAACCAGCAGGCGATGACGGGGTACAGCCGGGCGAAGTCCACGCACTGGACCGGCCAGGGTCGACGCCTGCGACACCCGCGAGGTGGTCCTGGAGCGCTCCGGGAAGGAGGTGAAACGCGGCAGCGAGTGCAAGGCGGTCTCCGGGACTTGGGTGTCGGTCTACGACGGGATCACCGTCACCGACGCCGGGAAGCTCGACATCGACGACTTGGTCCCACTCGCCAACGCCTGGCGGTCGGGCGCCGGGTCGTGGACTACGGAGCGGCGTAAGGAGTTCGCGAACGACCTGACCCGCCCCCAGCTCCTCGCGGTGTCCGCGGCGATGAACCGGTCCAAGGGCGACCAGGGCCCCGACGAGTGGCAGCCACCCGCGAAAGCGTACTGGTGCACGTACGCGACGGCGTGGACGAACGTGAAGGCCACCTATCAGCTGACGGTGACCGAGGCGGAGAAGAAGAAGTTGACCGAGATGCTGGAGACCTGCTCATGACCGGCCACCAGCCCGACAACGCCCCGGATCCCGACCGCGGCGGCACCCCGGAAGGGGTGGTCCCGTTGACCGACCACGTGAAGGCGGGTCCCGGCGGCGTGATGACGGACGAGGTCGGCGTCATCACCGGCGACGTCAGCGTCACCACCACGGCGGGCCCGGACGGCACCGTGGACGTCCGGATCCAGTACACCGGCGCGGAGGAGTCCTACACCCTCACCGGCAGCCCGGCCCCCCTCCCAACCGGCGGTCTCGCAGCCTTCCACGAACGGGTCATCGGCGCCGTCAGGGCAGGTGGCGCCGCCGAAGTCCCCCATCTCTAGCAACTGCCAGGTCCCCGCCCATCGTGGCCGGCCGCCGTGAGCATCTGCCCGCGAACCAGCGGGGTGTTGGCGGCTCTGTCCTCAGCTTCCAGCGGAAGCGTGTTGACGCGCGGCCCGCACGTAAGGGGCCGGCGCCTATGGCGCCGGCCCCTTACGCCTTTCCGCAGGCTCACGCCCAAACCGTGCGCAGCGTCGCGACGCCTTCTAGCCGGGGGCTGTGCGGTTGCCGGATCAGGGTGCTGCGCACTCTTTCCAGGTGAAGTGGTAGACGCTGTCGTCGGTGGAGTCGAGCGTCATGTAGCTGGTGGTGGCCGGGTCTGAGATCCCGACCTCGGTGAGCAGTTCGGTGTTGATATTGAAGTTGGACTGTTCGCCGCAGGGGGCGAAGACCAGGGCGTCGGCGTCCGTGGTGTCGGTTGCCTGCCCGTTGTCGTCGAGCGTCCCTTGGAACGTGTGGGTGCGGGCCTCGGCCTGTGGCATGCCTTGTAAGCAGTAGCTGTAGCTGCCCTTGTGGGTGCCGGTGGCGCCCTGCTGGAGGCTTGCGTAGCCCCGGTAGTCGACCTAGTCGGCGCGCTCGCGGGCTGCAGTCCGGGGGGACGGCTGGCAGCGACGCGAAGCCGTCCATGCCCGGGGAGGGCAAGGACGGCGGGTGCCCCGACTAGCACACTGCGGGGTGTCGTGCCCATACTTGAAGGAGAGTCTGATGCCGGCCACCGGTACCGAGGTGCTTCCCCCCTCCGAACTCGCGACCAGTGACCGTCGCGCAGGCTGTGGTTGTCGGAACAGGCCGAGGGGTTCGGATTTCCGGCGGAGAAGTGAGATGTTCTGCCCGGTGATCCGGTTGGGTTTTTCCAGCCTCTCCGGCTATACGGTTGCACGCCCTCCCACGGCAATGTGACGTTGTGTCGCACATTGCCAGTATTCGGGACGTCAGCCAAAATTTTTCAGCTCCAGCCAACTTGTGCCGTCTGGCAGTGAGCAGCCGAGGTGAGGCCGGAAAGGCAACGTGATGTCGGAGCGCATCCTGTACTACGGGGCGTCCGGGCGGGGATGCATCGGTACCATCGACGCCAACAATGTCCTTGACGACGTGGAGGTTTTGCCCGAAGGGGCCTTCGCCCCGGATTGGACACTCATCACCGCTCTCAGCAACAACTGCATCCTGCACTACGCGGGCGCGTCGGGGCGTGCGTGCATCGGTTCAATCGACGCCGAAAATGTCCTCCAGGACGTGGTCACCTTCCCCGAGGCTCCCGTGGGTCCTTTCAGTCTGGGCTTTAGGGAGGTTGCCACGCTCAGGGGTGATCTCGTCTTGTTCTATGCGGACTTGAACGGGCACTCTTATCTCGTCAGAATTCCTGACGACAACACTCCGGACACAATCAGTGTCTATAACCCTGGGGAATTCGCTCCGGACTGGAGGCAAATCACCTGGCTCGGCGGGAATCGTTTCCTGTTCTGTGGGGCAGGTGGGCGCGGAGTTGTTTGTACCCTCGGCAGTAATAACATCTTCCACGACGGGCCCGTCTTCCCCGAAGGCCCCTTTGCTCCGGACTGGAAGCAGATCACCGCATTCGGTGACGGTCGCATCCTGTACTACGGGGCGTCTGGGCGTGGACTAATCGGGACCGTCGACGGCGACAACGACTTTGACGACTGGGTGGCTCTGCCCGAGGGAACCTTCGCCCCGGACTGGATACAGATCACCTCCTTGCGTGTACCGGGATAGCCGTCCCAGACGACGGGATCGCCGCCCCCACCGTAGGGGCCAAATCCGCGACCATGCGGGCTACGGCCTCCTCGACGAGCACCTGGCTGCCTCACCAACCCCCTGGAAGGAACAGCCGTCCGCTACCGCGGCGGGCCGCCTCTTGGACGCCACCCTGCATGCCCTGGCGACGCCACCATCCGCGCAGCCCGCGCCCGTGTCCCGGGCTCTGTCCGATGCCGCGCTCGCCGCCTCGCCTGGTCCGCGGTGCGAGGACTGGAGACATCACCACCGGGCGACTTGGATGGGCAGTGATCGTTTGCACGGCCTTCGGTGGCCGGACGAGATCAGGTCCGCCTCCCAGGTCGACGTCCCGGACGTCGGGGTGTCCGAGGAGGAGGTCGACGCCGCCATCAAGCTCGCCGAGACCCTCTCCGGGACGGACATGAGCGAGCTGCGCGACGAGTACCGCGACGCGCTGGAGAAGCTGATCCAGGCCAAGGCAGCCGGCACCCGCCCCGAACCCGCCGAGGCAACCGAGCCCCCCTCCGCGCAGGTCGTCGACCTCATGGCCATGCTGGAACGCTCCGTCAGCGAGGCGAAGGCCGCGCGGACCGGCGGCCCCGACGCCACCGTCCACGACCTGCCCGCGAAGAAGACGGCCGCGGCCAAGAAGCAGCCCGCGAAGAAGACGGCGGGCCGCAAGCCGCGCAGCGCCTGAGAGGCGGGCGCGAAGCGGCCTGCGAGGCCCCGCGTAGGACGTCGGCACGACATGGTCAAGGTGGCCAACGGGTCACCCGCGCGAGATCACGTCCGGGCGCATCGTTCCTTCGGTGAATCACTTCCCCCAGTAGGGTGAGAGTCCCTCTGTAAGGGCCTCGTTGGCGCGGGCCGGGGCGCTATCACCGGGGCGTGATCAAGAACCTTTCCCGCGGCCTCGCTGCCGCTGCCCTGGCCTTCGCCGCCCTCGCTCCGGCCGCCCCTGCGCACGCCGACGAGTACACCCTCACCGACGCCATCACCTCCCTGTCGGTTGCCGCGGAGGTCCGCGACGGCTACCGCCGTGAGCTGTACCCGCATTGGAAGGACGATGACAAGAACGGCTGCTCGGCCAGGAACGACGTGTTGATCGCCGAGGCGATCGAGGCCCCCGACCGTCGGGGCCGGCCGGGGTCGACATCGACCACATGATCCCGCTCGCGGAACTCCACGACTCCGGAGGTTACGGCTGGACGACGGAGCTGCGCCGCCGGTACGCCAACGACATCAGCAGCGACGTCACCCTCGTCGGTGTCACCGAGCGCTCCAACAGGCAAAAGTCTGACCAGGACCCGCAGAGCTGGATGCCGGCCCCGGCGGTGCACTGCCGGTACATCGGGGAATGGGTGGCGACCAAGCACCGGTGGGCGCTGTCCGTGGACCAGGCCGAGCGTGAGGCGCTGCTGCGATACGCGGCCGGCTGCCCGAACGCGGTGCTGGCCTTCGACCGGGCCAGCTGACGGATACCCCGTCCGGCGTCGTGAAATCTCGTCGGTCGTGCGCGCCGCCCGCCCCGGAGCGGACGGCACTGTCCCAATGTGTATGACGGACCAAGCGGCCGCAGGCCTGCGGGTCCTGCTGCGCACCGGCCGCCCGGTGACTTGCCGCCACTGCCGGAAGGCCTGACTCCCGGCGGGAACCCCTCCGCCTCGCCCAGTCGGATCCCGCTCGTCCTGGGATGCTGGTGCGGGTACCCGGGGCCCTTGCCGCTGGCTGCGGTCGAGCATGACCCGCCAGGATCCGGTTCCTCCGACAGAGCTGCTGCTTCCGGTGGCGTTGGGGGATGACGTCGGGGACGGGGTGGAGCGGGGGCTGGATGAGGGGGCGGTCGTCACCGGTCAGCGTGTGGGCGGTGAACCCGGCCGTGTGGAAGCGACCGTCCGGCTCGAAGGTGGTCAGGGTGCCCACGGGCTGGGCGGCGGTGGTGCGGGATGGGCATTGGTCGCCGATCATTCCATCAGACCGGCCGCTGGTGAAGATCGAAGATGACCGCAACCCGCCGCGCTTGATCATGACCGCGCGGGTGTGTGGCGGCCCAGCCCGCTGCAGGCCGACGGCGGCCCGGGCGTCTCCGTTCCCGGCTTCCTTCACCGATCTGTGTCCGTTTCGAAGGCCTTGCGTATTCTTTAAGGATTTTTCTCATTTATGGGATCATTTGTTCGCCCGACTGCTCGGGCGCCTTGCCCCCACCCCTGAGGAGTCGTCCCGTGTCCGCACAACCGTCCCCCCTCCCGGCCGGGCGCAGGCTGACCTGGCCGTGGTCGTCGTCTACCTGGCGATCATCCAGGGGCTCGGCGCGCTCATAGGCGTCGACCGGGGCAGCAGCGACAGCCAGTTCCCCACCACCGAATCAATCGTCCGAAACGGCGTGATCCCGATCGGCCTGTCGGTGCTGTTCGGCGCCGCCGTGGTGACCTGGCTCGGCTGGTGGGGCAGCGTCCTCAACTACCGGGTGCCGGTGCGCCGCTGGGTGCGGTTCGTCCCGATCTCGATGCTGGTGGTCGCCGTCTTGGCGGTGAACTACCCCAACCTCGCCGACCAGCCGGCCTCCATGGTGCTCGCCCTGGCCGCGATGACCGCGCTGGTCGGCATCGGCGAGGAGCTGATGTTCCGCGGGATCGGCGTCCAGGTTTTCAAGCGCGCCGGCCTCAGCGAGGGCAAGGTCGCCCTCTGGTCCTCGGTGGTCTTCGGCATCGTCCACGTCAGCAACGCCTTCGGTGAAGGCGGCGCTGCCGTCTTCCAGGCCGTGATCGTCTCCACCTCCGGTTACTTCTTCTACCTCTGCCTGCGCGTCGGCGGGGTGCTCCTGCTGCCGATGCTGGTCCACGGGCTGTGGGACTTCAGTCTCATTTCCAACGGCGTCGGCGCCGACCCTAAGGCGTACCCCGGCATGATCCTGCCGATCGCCCTCCAGGTCGTCCTGATCGTCAAGCGCCGCACCGCCGAACCCACCGCCCACGCCGAAGCCGGGGCCCAGCCCGCCCCCGCCGGGCACTGACACACCCGCTGCACCGGGGATGCCCCCGCCCACCGGGCGGGGGCATCACGTGTCTGCACGGGACGGGCCGGGTGATGTCATTGAGGGGGAGGGTGGTTGGGGTGTCGGTGGGTCGGTGAGCTGGGGTGTTGCAGGTTTGTGTGAGAACGGTTTTGCGGTGTCAGAGGCGGCTTGACCTGGGGTTGTTGCGGGTTGGTTGGGAAAGTGTCTGGGTGTTGTAGATGGCGTCTGGGCCTAAAGGACAGAGATGTGATCTCACCGCAGAGGCGGGCCCGAGGCTCGCATCGGTGGGTGTCAGCGCTCGTACGTACAGTTGCCGGATGGGCTTCTTAGCATCGGGAGTTGAGGGGGGACAGCAGGTGCCGTCACCAGGCCGTAGCCGCGGGACGAGGGCAGACTTCAGCAAAGAGACTCGTTTGAAGCTCGCCCAGCGCGCCGGATTTCGTTGCTCCAATCCTCAGTGTGGGGCATTGACGATCGGCCCGGGGGCTGGACCTGAGGGCGTCTCGGACACCGGCACGGCTTCCCATATCTTTGCCGCAGCGGCAGGTGGCCCACGGGGAACCGGCGGCCTTTCGGATGAGGAACGCTCCACAATATCCAATGGAATTTGGATGTGCGCGAATTGTGGTCGCCTGGTCGATGTGAACGCGGGAAAGATGTATTCGGCGTCCTTGCTTCGGAGCTGGAAGGACCTGCACGAGAATCGGACGCGGCTTGAACAGGGAGGGCATGTTCAGCCCTTTGGGTGGGTGCAGTCGCTTGAAGTGACGAGCCATTACCTTTTTATGCCGGGTGTCATTCGGCTTTCGAAACTCAACCTGCTGTTCGGTATGAATGGCTCGGGGAAGACCCGCCTGTTCCATCTGCTGACGTGCATGACCTCTCCCCAGCTGCTTATGGATGCGGCATTTCCCAATCATCCGGCCGATCTTACGTGTGAGATCACCTGGTTCGACCCGGCGCTGCGGCGTGCGACTGTGGAGGTGCGCGGCGAAGCGCTGGAGTACCACGTTGACGCCAGGAGGGTCCCGCTCCCTCCCCGTCCCTACCGGGTCTGGTCCTTCGGCACACGGAATCAGGGCTTTGCGGTGGATTTGTCTACGATCGGCGGTATAGCTGATTTCTTGGATATCGACCCATGGGCAGCGCGGACTGTTGTTCGCAGCCTCCCTGATCTGCTGCCCGACTTGATATCTGGTGTGACCGTGAGCGACAAGGGGTCCGTCGACATCAGTTCTGTGCGGGCATGGCGAGCAGCGGACCGGCGTCACGTATTTAAGTTCTATGTGCTCGCCGCTTTTGCCGAGTTGCAGGCTCGTTCGGAGCCGACAATTCTAGTTCTCGACGAGCCGTTCGACTTCATGCATCCCGTTATGGAGCTGGAGGTTCTGGACCTGTTTGAGCGCTCTCACTGGACATTTCAGGTGATCCTTGCCACCTTCAGCCCTCATGCTTACGATCGGCGTCACCAAGGGTGGAGTGCAACTGTCCTGATGCCCGCTGACGGTCGAAAGTCCAGAATTTCTCAGGAGGATGACGACGTGGAGGCGATCAATAAGGCACCCGAGGGTGAATCGTGGGAAGAGATCATTAGGAAATTGGGGCCGAACAACAGGGGGCTGTGAACGGCTCCTGCTGGCTCACGCGCGCGTAGCCCCGAGGAAGTCCCGGGCGGGCATCGCCTCGGTGAGGGACTGTACTTCGACGTTGCGGCCGGTTCGGGGTGCGTGGAGGACCTGGCCGTCGCCGGCGTAGAGGCCGACGTGGTAGATGTCGCCGCCGCGGCGGGACCAGAACAGCAGATCGCCGGGGCGCAGCTGGTCGCGGGCGATGGGCCGGTGGGAGGTGGCCGCGTACTGTGCGGCGGCGGTGCGGGGGAGCCGGGTGCTGGGCCAGTACGCGTACTGCACCAGGGACGAGCAGTCGAAGCCCTCGCTGGCGCCGTTCTTGCCGTCGACGTCGCGCCCCCATGGTCGGCGCGACCCTGCGCGCCCTGACCGCCCCGGCTGGCGCCCCGGTCCCCGACGGCCCCCGCGCCTCCGCCACCGCAGCCCGCTCCCGCTCCACCACCACCCCGACCGGCGCCGCGCCCGGCCAACCGCGCCCGCAGAGCCTTGCCGTGCCCGCACACCGGCAGCAGGCCGCCCCGGCCAAGGCCTCAGGCCGGTCCAAGTGACGGCGGACCACCGGGCCGGGGCCGTAGCGGTACGGGTTCAGGGCCGGTGCAGGATGTCGTGGGTGCCGACGCGGTGCCAGATGATGTGGCGGCCGTGGTGGCGCTGGCGGCCGTACGTCCAGGTCGCGCGGCCGTCGGGCGCCCAGGTCAGTTCGTAGACGCCGGGAGCCACCCGTACGCCCTTCACCTGTAATCCGGGGCGGAAGCACCCGGTGCGCAGGTCCGGGACGAAGGCCTCCTTCACGACGCGCAGGAACCGCCGGCGCTGGGCGGTGGTGAGGCGCTCCAGGTCGGCGGTGAAGGGGGTGAGGGTCTCGTAGGTGGGCACCGCGGGATCTCCTTCGGGCAGCACGACGAAGGCCCCCGGCGTCTGCCGGGGGTTTTTGATGATCTGCGTGGTTTTGTCGGTGGGTTTCGGCAGGTTCTTGGCAGTGCCCTGGGTGTTGTTTTCCCAGGTGGGAGCGGGTGTTCGTGACTGACATGGGGTGCCGTGCGCCGTCGTGGGGTTCGGTCTGCGGCTCAGATCGTCGGCGTACACGTCAAAGTGCCCAGCCAGTTGCATGCTCTCGATGGGGCAGGGGGGGTGTCGTGTATGGCCGAAATGACGAGCTGTCGTCCTACCCTTTCGGGGGCACGCCCGTTCCGTGAAGGCCGAAGAGTCGCGTAAGTGCCACGGTGACGGGGTGGGCGTAGTGGGCCAGGTGCCTGGAAGCCCAGTCGGTCGCCAGCGCGAGGAAGTCGGCCAGGTCGCGTTCGGCGGCGACGAGCAGGGCGCGGAGCTCGGTGAGGGGCAGTTCGATCACCGGACTGTCGCTCTGGTTTGCATCGACGGTGAGGCGGACGGTGTCACCGAAGCGCTCGGCGACCGGTGAGACGGGGTCGTGGCCGAACCAGAGCGGGCTGCCGTCGTCGATGAACCGGTCCCAGTCCCGCCAGTCCTCCAGCCCGTCGCAGCAGCCGGGCAGGAAGGTGATGCCTGTCGAGGTGTCTGTGACCCGAAGGCCGCCGGACACGATGAGCGGGTCGAGCGTCAGTAGTCCGTGGAGGAAGGAGCCCAGCGGGTCGGCCGGCCTTGGCGGGCTGTCCGAGTCGATGTCAGCATCATTGCAGGCGGCGATGCCCATCATCGCCGTCCCGACCTCGGTAGGTGAAAGGTCACCGCTGAGGGGCTGGAAGCTGAAGCGCTCGACCTCGGCGACAGACCAGAGGCCAAAGGCATCGGGGGCGACTATTTCCACGACAGGCTGCATCACGATCACCTTGCGAAGTCTCCGGCATCCTCCACCCCTACCGCCTCCCCATTTTCCCAGGCGCCCGCGTCATCAGAGCTGAACTCCTTCGGCAATACGTCCCTGCGCACATGCCGGGCTAGGTGACACTCAGGTGTGGAAGGCGCTGGAGATACGCGCCAGGTCTTCTGGTGGCAGGGCGAACGCGTTGGATGGGTTGCGGTAGGAGTGCGCGCCGTTGTCCCCGCGGACGCCGTTCTTACTTTTCCAGCGGGAGGGTCCTGCTGCGCCCTGGCCGTCGGCTAGAGCGGTAGCGAGTGCCTCTGGGTCCTCAACGACCGTCAGGGCGGTGAGGGCTGCCGCGAGGCGGGGTGCCGCGCTCTCTGGAGTGCGGTCGTCTCCAAGTGCCGGCAGCAGTAGCAGGAGTCGGCTGTCCGGATCGGCGCTGCTGCCTCCCGGCAACTGGTTGTCGGCGGCGTAGAGCAACTCGGTCCAAGACAGGGCGGGACCCATGAAGTGTCCGTCGTCTGTGGCCAGCAACAGCGCCCGCTCCCAGCTGGAGTGGTGCAGGACGTAGTCGACTCCTGGATCGTCTTTCCACGCGCGGTAGACCACGTGCAGGAGATGCCCGCCAGTCAGCGGGATCGTGAAGACGGGCCACTGCGCCTGCTCGATGAGCTCCCGGTGGAACTCCTCGGCCGCGTCGTAGTCCGCGCCGAAGAGGAGCTCTTCGGTGTCCTCGTCATGGGCGCACGAGTACAGGTGGCCGGGCCAGAAGAGGGGTTCGTCCAGCAGCCCTGGCCGGTGGACGAGGGGGCGGCCTTCGTACCCGGGTATCTCCATCATGCCCATCATCATGCCGCCTCGCCGAGCACGAGCTACGCCCTGCTTCTGGGTGCGCCGCACGCCCCGGTCGTCGGGGCGTGCGGCGGGTGTTCGGAGGGGTACGCCGGGCTGATTCGCCGGTGGGGGGTCAGTGGGGTAGGCGGATGTGGACGGTGGTGGCGTGTTCGGTGAGTGATGATGTGCATTGATTTGTCAGTGATTTTTCGGCGTTGATGTGTCAGTGGGTCTTCGGGGGATTGCTGCTGGTCGGTGGGTGCGTGGGCTGGGTTTTGGTACTGACGGTTGGTGCCGATTTCGCGGTGACGTCTTTGCCGTTTTGCCTGGTCAGTTTGGTGGAGATTGGTACATGCCCTGACGACGCCACGGTCCGCGAAGGCTATGCCTTGGGGCAGCCGGCTCCGGCTGAGGCCGCGGCTCCGCCCATCGGCGCGGCTGTGCGGTGAGGGGCTGCGAGTGCGCGAGCGCCGCGACGTCGCTGTATCCCGCCCAGAGGTAGAGGGGAAGTAGCCAGTGTGGCGGGGTCTGAGTATCCGTACTCAGGACCTTGCCCGGTTCCCTTGAAAGGCTGCTGTCCATGTCTAAGGGTTATAGCGTTCTTGGCAGCGCGTTAACGGGTGCGGTGACCGGGTGGATGGGGCTGGCTCTGTGGCAGTGGGCCGATGCCGCCGATGCGCGAGCCTGTGAGGAAAGCACGTCGATCTGCTTCACCGCCTTCCCGTTCATTGGCATCGGGCTGTGGGCGTTCCTGGCTGTGCTCATGTTCGCGGTCGCGTTGGGCCTGTTGGGCGTGCGACCTCTGAAGGTGACGGTGCCAGCCTGTGTGGCGCTGCAGATGTACGCGCTTCTCCTCCTTCCCTTCCTCGGGGATGACGTGCCACAGCCCTCCGCCGCAACTTTGACCGTGCTGGCGCTTGTTGCGGTGCTTGTCGCCGTCTGCACGGTCCCTGCTTGGCGGCGCGCCGGTCTGGTGGCCACCGGCGTGCTGATGCTCGCGTCCTTCGTGGTCGTCGGCCCCCCTGGGGACTTCCTGTGAGTGGCCGTGAACCTGCGCAGTTTCACTGATCCACGACACCGACAGCCGGTGAGATTTTGGGTGGGGGAGCAGCAGGGCTTTCCAGTGTCTAGCCAGGGTCTAAGAATGAATCACAGAAGTGGGATGTTGGAGTTTCGGTCATGAGGTCGCTCCAGCTGTTCCTGCGGCGGGGGTTTCGGGCTGGATCCCCTGCGCCCCAGCACGTTGTTGGGCTCGCCTCTTTCTCTGGGTGAGGCCCTCTACCGCGGTATTCGTGTGGGTGGTGGACTGGGGGCATGCAGGCCGTATGGGTAGCACTCATTGCTGTTCTGGGCACTTTGGCGGGCTCTATTGCGACTGGTGTGATGCAGCGTTTCCACGCTGAACGGGCTTTGGCGAGGGATAGGGAGCATCACAGACAGCAGAGGCAGCTGGATGTCGTCTGCAGCTTCGTGGAGTCGATTGCTGAACTAAGGCGCCGGCAGATCTGGAGGTGGAGCACGAGGCGCGACCGGGGTCGTGACAGTGATGATTACCGTGAGTCGAAGGATGCCTGTTTCCAGGCTCGTGCGGCCAGTCGGGGATGTCTGCTCCGTTTACAGCTTGCCGGTCTTCCTGAGGGCTTGGTGCAGCAGGGGAAGGCTGTGTTCGAAGTCAGTATCACCATTGAGGAGGCTGCTGATGTGGACGAGTTGAACCGGATTGCTGAAGTGGCCCGAGAGGCACTGGAATCTTTTGTGGGTGAGGCGGGACGGTTCTGTTCCCGTTTCTGATGGGGCGCCATGCGTACCTCGTCAACGGTGGTGTGACGTGGGTGGGAGCGAAGCAGGCACCCCGACGAGTCACATCGCCCGGGACGGTAGCCGATCGATCAGCGAATGCAACGCCCGAGGCCCTTTGCAGGCGGGCGGGAGGAGCACAGAGCCGGAGGACAGTCCGTACTGCTGCCGGCTCGGTCCGCGGAGCGGGCTGTTGTCCTGGAGGCGGAGCCGGAAGGACCTGGGGTGGGGGAGCGAAGCGGACCCACCCAACGGGCCGAAGGCCCGGACCCCGTGAAACGGGGTCATCTCCCGCGCGAAGCGCGGGACCCTAGGGGGTCTGCGCAGCGAGCCCGGCTCTGGTGGAGCGCAGCGCAGCCAGAGCTAGTCGAAGCGAAGCGCAGGGCCCCGGCCCGAAGGGCCGGCCACAGCTCGGAGCGAAGCGCAGAGCCAGGCGCCGAAGGCGCCTCGGCCGAGCGCAGCGAGGCCGTTCGGTCCTGAGCGCGCAGCGCTCAGGTAC